>DATNJB010000014.1:0-18316 GCA_035604135.1 Caulobacteraceae bacterium
TTCACCCCGAAAACGAGACCGGTCGACATGTCCTTAGAGAGGCCTGTGTAGACGCCCATCAACCGAACGTCGCCGATCGCGGTGTGGCTGAAGGTATCGACGGCGGTGCCGGCGTCGTTCTCCGTCCGGAAGTCCCGGTTCCAGACTGGGGCCTCGACGATCACGCCCCAGTTCATATTGATCGTGTAGGTCGCCCGAGAGTGAGAAAGTTGGTCCTGATCTCCTTGTCGCTGTTGTTGGCCGCCGGCGCGGCTGAGTTCCCGGACCAGTTTCGGGTCTGGTCCATGTAATTGTATTCAAGGTAGATTTCGCCCCCCATCTGCATGGGCATCATCTGCGTTCCACCCACATCAAAGATGTCGCACCCACAGGCGCAGGCGAGCGCGGCGCCGGGCGCGAGCAGAGTAGCGAGCGCTGCCGCGGCAAACGCGGCGTGAGATTGGTTCAGGTTCATGCTGAAAGCCCCAAGAGGCACCGCCGTCCCGCGGGCGCGGCGCCTCCATCCGATCTGGACAAGCGGCACCCGAAAAGCGCCGCGACGAGACGGTTGCGGAGCGCCTGCAAGGCGCCCGCATTCAGGTCAGAATTGGGGGTGCGCGGGAAGGTGGCGGAGGCGCTGCAAGGCCCCGGCCCGGAGCAACGACATGCGCCGGCGCGGCTTCAGTCGCCGCCGCATAGAACGCGATCGCCGAAGCGCTGAGGGCGGTCGGCGGCTCGCTTGCCGCACCGTGCGCGGCGAAGCCGCATGGCCTGTCTTGAGATGGCCTAGGCGCTTTGCCGGGCTGACCATGGTCGCCAGAGAGGACCAGGGGGCCGTGGCCGGTGCAGATGACCAATCCCGGCGAGGAGGGATTGCCGCTGAACATGAAGCCCTGGGGGACCAGGACCTGCATTACCAAGGCCAGCGCTGCGAGGGCGGTGAACCCGTCCCGCGCAGCCACCAAGCTTCGGCAGGCCCTCATCATGACGGCGATGTATCAGGTTCGCTGCGCGTGCCAACACCAGCCTTGCGCGATGTCCGCTCTTCGGGCGTCGTCGGTGTCGGCTTCCGACCCAAAGGGGATGTTGGCCCGATGCGCTACCTAGACGACGTTGCCAACCACGATGAGGGCGGCCCAGCCAATCAGGGCGGCGCCGAGCGGCTGACTGAGTTTCCTGCCCCAAGCGGCGTTCTTCTCGAGCGCCATAACGGCGCCCAGAAGCAGCATCCAGCCGACGTTCCCTGTTCCGACGACGAACATCAGCAGCATGATCGCCCAACAGCAGCCCACACAACACACGCCATGGTCCAGCCCCAGCCGGAACGCCTCGTATCCTGGCCTCACGCCGCGCCAATGCTTGACGATGAAGCCGAGGGGCGTGCGGCAGCGATCGAGACAGCGATACTTCAAATCGGTGAACTGGAACGCTCCAGCGATGAGGAGAACGGCCGCGCCAACCAACCAGGCGTGTGACGTCAGCCACGCCGTGTGGCGCACGACCAGGTGCAGCGAAAAGTCGAGCCCATGCGCCGCGACTCCGAAGGCGGTCCAGGCGAGCAGGTAACCAGCGATGAGCAGCCCCACCAAGCTTCCCTGGTCGGTGCGCGCCGACACCATGATCTGAAATCGCTGCAACAGCGGCAGCGTCGTTGGCAGCATCATGGCGGTCAACATCAAGAGCCAGCCGCCGGCGTACAGCAGCATCGGCTGCAGCCCGCCACAAATTGTGGCCACCAAACCGACCTCGGTCCATCGACCATGGTCCAGGTAACGGCCGTAGGGGCTCACCTGCCACAGCACCAACGCCGCCCACGACAAGGCGATCAGGCCGCTCATCACCAGCATGAAGAAGCTGGGCGCGCGTCCGGACATCCACTCGCGGGTCGGCGAGCCGTCAGCCATCAAAGACGAAGGTGCTCTGCAGGGCGTTGTGGCCAGAGAGGTCGATGTCATGCCCGAGAGCAGGATTCTTCGACCGATAGCGGGTCGCTTTCCCAACGAACACCGGCGCACCCGGAACAGTCGAAAAGATCGTGTCCGTGAGCGTCGTGGACGCGCCGCTCGGGCCGAGATACGGCTCCAGCTCGGCCAAGCCGACATCAGCGATCCGCAGCGTGCCGCGACCCCTATTCACGGTGAACGTGATCGGCACGCGCTCCACCGAAACGACTTCGCCAATCAGCTTGGCGACTTCCGCGACCGGCCCACCCTGTTTGCCGGAATAGACGTCGAGTATGGCTCGCTGCTGATCATCCGAGGCGCCGTCGTCGACATAGAGCGCGCCCCGGAATCCGCCCTTCAGCACATTGCCTGGGATGTGGAAGACCCCAGCGATCGTACGCCCGCTCACATCGATTCCATCGATGCTGCCTTTGTCGAAGTGCCAGGCCTGCATTGAATCGCACGTGCCATTGTCCGGATCTTCCCCGATCCAGCATGGGCAAAGCACACGGCAGTCGCAGACTTCAAGCAAACGGCCTTCGAGGTGATACGCCATCAGCGCCTCTCCTATTGCTCTTGAACCGCGCGAAAACGCTACTCCCGTTTGTGGGAGTCAGAAAGTGCGCGGTCGACGAGGCCGCCGATTCCGCTCTCCGGCCGGGAGCCTATGTCCGCTTTCGACCCCAAGCGGACATTCGCGGAGCGGATGGCCAGTCGTATTGATCGACGCCGGAGGCGTCGCTCCGCCGATCAATCGTCGGCGTCGGGCGGAGGGGGTGAGCGCGAGACGCCCACACCATCGTCTCGCCAACTCATGATCGGCTCATCGACATCGGTCAGCCCGGCCTGCCGAAGGGCGTCGTGCATATAGCGGGTAACCGTGTCGGACGTGGAAAAGTGCAGCAGAGCGGCCTTCGCGCGACGCCCCTTCGCGTTCGCGAAGACAGGCGTGGCGTTGACTTCGACGGCATAGGCTTGGCGTTCGGCGACGGTGCAGAGCAGCGCGAACGTCCGCTGGTCGGCAAGTAAGCGAGGTTGCGCCAAGCAGTGCGGAAAGGCGCCGTCTCCGGACGGACCGTACGACCAACTGTCCGGCGTCATCGGCTGGTCAAAGGTGACTGTGAGCACCAACACCCCGCCGGGGACGCTGGCGCCGTCGGCTGGAAAGCTCGCCACGACCTTGGGGGCGGGCCCTCCAACCACAACCACTTCAGGCGGCCGAGATGGCTGCTCCGGTTGAGGAAGGGCGGGCGCGCCAGCCACGATGAGCGCGGTGGCCGCGATTGCGCCGGTTGTCGACAGGGGCGGAATCTCCACATCGAAGAAAAGCCACTGGCCAATATGGCGATGCAAGGGTCCTCGTTCGAGCTTGGTAGCGCGCAGCTGGCGGTGGCGTCTTGCGGCGCGCGCTAAGCCGACATCCGCTGCCGGGGCCTCCTGGGAGGCGGGCCGGGCCAGCCGGGGACCGCGAGCCAAGAACCAACTTGCGGTCCCTTGGTGGGCACCCGAGAGTGGCGTCAGTTGTCGCAGCGGAGCGGAGGCGCCATGCCTGCCGGACCCGCGCACGCATCGGAAAGCTGCTAGACGACGGCGCCTCGCACCGAGTGCAGATCATCCTGGGGAGCAGGCAAGGCTGACATGGCCGAACACATAAGCCCTCTCGCCGGCAAGCCCGTCCCTGCAACGCTGCTGGTCAATATTCCGCGGCTGGTCACCGCCTATTTCGCCCTCACTCCCGATCCCGCGGTCGCCGCACAGCGCGTCACTTTCGGTACGTCGGGGCATCGCGGCTCGGCGTTCGCCGCCGCTTTCAACGAGGCGCACATCCTGGCGATCAGCCAAGCAGTGTGCCTGTACCGCCGCCATGTCGGCATCGACGGGCCGCTGTTCCTGGGCATGGACACCCACGGCCTGTCCGAACCGGCCTTTGCCAGCGCCCTGGAGGTGCTCGCCGCCAATAGCGTGGAGACGATGATCGACGAGCACGGCGGCTATACGCCGACGCCGGTGATCTCACACGCGATCCTGACCTACAACCACGGCCGTAGAACCGGCCTGGCGGACGGGATCGTGATCAGTCCTTCGCACAATCCGCCCGACGAAGGCGGCTTCAAATACAATCCCACCAACGGTGGTCCCGCCGACATCGACGTCACCGGCTGGATTCAGGACGCCGCGAACCAATTCCTGGTCAAGCAGCTTCAGGGCGTGATGCGCACCCCCTACGAACAGGCGCGCAAGGCGGCCTGCGTGCACCTGCATGACTACATCACGCCGTATGTCGCCGACCTCGCCAATGTCCTCGACATGGAAGCGATCCGCGCCGCGGGCGTACGCATCGGGATCGATCCATTGGGCGGCGCGGCCATTCATTACTGGGCGCCAATTATCGAGCGCTACGGGATCGATGCGACCGTTGTGAACGACTCCATCGACCCGACGTTCCGCTTCATGACCGCGGACTGGGATGGAAGGGTTCGCATGGACTGTTCATCGCCCTATGCGATGACGCGCCTGATTGCGATGGGCGACAAGTTCGACATCGCCTTCGCTAACGACACCGACGCGGACCGCCATGGAGTCGTCTGCCCGTCGAGCGGGTTGATGAGTCCCAACCAATACCTCGCTGCTGCGATCGCCTATCTGTACGCCAATCGCCCCGGCTGGCGCAGCGACAGTGCGATCGGCAAGACAGTGGTGTCCAGCAGCATGATCGACCGCGTCGCGGGCAAGCTGCAGCGAAGGCTGATCGAGGTCCCGGTCGGGTTCAAATGGTTTAGCGCCGGCCTGATCGACGGATCGCTTGGCTTCGGCGGCGAGGAGAGCGCAGGCGCCGCATTCTCGCGGCGCAACGGGTCGGTCTGGACCACGGACAAGGACGGACTGATCATGGGCCTGCTCGCCGCGGAAATCACGACCCGAACCGAGCAGGACCCCAGCCAATTCTATGCTGCGGTGACCCACGACCTAGGCAGTTCCTTCTATCAACGCATCGACGCGCCCGCCTCGTCCGATCAGAAGCAGAGGCTCGCAACGCTGGACCCAGAACAATTTGAAGCCGCGGACCTTGCAGGCGAACCGATCGAGGCGACGCTCACGCGAGCGCCTGGCAACAACGAGCCCATCGGCGGCGTCAAGGTGATCGCCAAGAATGGATGGTTCGCCGCCCGCCCCTCGGGGACCGAGGATATCTACAAGATCTATGCGGAAAGCTTCCTCGGCGGCGACCATCTGCAGCAGATCCAACACGACGCGCAGGCGGCGATCGACCGCTTGCTTGCCAAGTCATGACGCCGATCTCCTATCAGCCGCATCGTCGAGCGCGACCCCCTAGCTAGGCCTTGCCAAGGCGGCAGGGGAAACGTGCCGAATGTCCGCTTCTCGGCAGGCACCCCACGTCCGCTTCCGACCCAAAGCGGACATCGGCCGCGGCGCTCTGAGTGCCTACCGGCGCCCATGTGGACATAGGTCTTGTCAAGCTTCACAGTTCGTCGGCCGATCTGAGCGGGGAAGACGGGTCATGCAGCATCGTCGATGGTCGTTTTCCGTCGCGCTCGCCGCCGCGTTCGCGCTCGTCGCCAGTCCCGTGCTGGCCGACGGCGTCGACGTTACCGAAAGCGCGGGCGGTCTCGTGGTGACCATCAGCACCGAGGCCGCCAACATCCACTTCGACTTCGTGCCCGAGGGCTGTGACGACGGGCATACGCCGTGCCTCACGATCGGCGCCGGCGTGGGCACGGGCGGGATCCCGGTTTCCGCGAGCGGCAGCTGCACCGCCCAGCAAGGCGGCGACATGGCGGCGAGTGGAATCGAGTGCCCGGCGACGACGAGTTCGATCACCTTCATATTTAAGAAGGGGGGCACCTGGTCGGCCTATGAGGGCGGCGGCGGACAGCACACGGGCCCCTGCTCGCCGGTGCCGGTCACGGTCCAGACTGGCCCCGGCGGTCCAGCGGTCGTCGTCACATCGTGGGACGGCTGCCCGGAGACGGTGATCTGCGATTCCCCGAAGACGGTGTTTGCCGCGGTCGAAGCCGACGCGGCCGACACCATCAGGGGAACCTGTTCATCGATCGTCCGCCACTGAAGCGCAGAGCTGGGCGCGTTTTGCCAGGCGCGATTCAACCCGCGTCAACATCAGGTGCCGACACCTCAGAAGCCCGCTGTTCGACGGTCGTGCGAACGTCCGCTCTCCGGCAGCCTCCCTATGTCCGCTTCCGACCCAAAGCCGACATTGCCTAGCCGCGCCTCATCGCCGCGGTGCGGGCCGCGGTAACCTCGTTGCAAGGCGACGGCTCCACAATGCCCCAAACCGAGGAAGACCAGTCTGGTGCAGGGTATTCTCGACGAGGGCCTCGACGAACTCGCCTACAGCGCGCACGCGGGCTTCCTACCGCGGTTTGTGGTGACCGTCGGGTGCGCTGCGCTTTTCGCCTTCATGCTGCCGTGGCGGATCTGTCTGGTGTGGGCGGCGGTGAGCGCGTCGCTCGAGATCATCGCCTGGTTCGCCACGCGCAGGCAGTTCCTCAGGCAGTCGGTCGGCTGGCGAACGCGGCTTTGGCATGTGAGCGGCTTGGCGGCGTCGAGCGTTGCCTGGGTAGTCGCCGGGGCGATGTTGTGGGGTTCAGGGTCGGTCGAGGGCGCGGTGTGCGCCGTCCTCCTCTGGCTCTCGGTGATCTTTTTCGCCCAGACCAATGCCTATCAGTCGCCGCTGGGCTTTGTGGTTGGCGGCGCCCTGCCCGCAACGGCTGTTCTCACGGTGGTGCTGCTAGGCCCCAACCCGTTGCACATGCGCCTGTTGCCAGTCGGCCTGGTGTTGCTGGTCGCTCTCTTATTCGCAGGCGAAGGCGTCGCTCGGATGCTGGCCGCGAGGCGGCGATTGAACGAGACCCAGGCGAAGATGCGCGACAGCGAAGCGCTCTACAGGCTCCTGGCTGACAACATCAAAGACGTGATTGCGCTCGCCCGCCTGGACGGCGAGCGCGTCTATATCTCCCCGTCGGCTGAGCAGGCGCTCGGCTATTCGCCCGACGCGCTCTACCGCGCGCCCTACGACATGAACATCTTTCCGGAAGACCGCGGAGAGTTGCTTCGGGGGGTCGGAGAGTTGGTCAACCGGGGCGGCGAGATGACGCTCGAGTACCGCGTCGTCCGCGCTGACGGCGCCGTGATTTGGGTCGAAACCAACTTCAGCCTCATCGGCGCCGGCGCCAATTCTGACATCCCACAGATCGTCAGCGTGTCGCGCAACATTCAGCGGCGTAAGGAACTGGAGAGTCAGCTCATCGAAGCGCGCGAAGCCGCCGAGTCCGCCGCCGCGGCCAAGTCCGACTTTCTGGCCAACATGACCCACGAGCTGCGAACGCCGCTCAATGCCATCATCGGGTTCACCAACATCCTCAAGGACTCGCCCAATCTCGACGAAGCTGACTCGAAGCATGCACGGCTGGTCAGCGACGCCAGCAACATGCTCCTCGACTTGGTCAATGTGGTGCTGGAGTTCTCGCGACTTGAAGCTGGCGCGGTCGTGCTCGACCTCGAGCCTTTCGATCCGGTCGCCGAAGTCAGATCGCTCGTCGAGCTCCTGCAGGAGCAGGCCCGCGCCAAGGGCGTTTGGCTGAACCTTCAGGTCGATGGCGAAGGCTTGCTGAACGGTGACGCCAAGCGGCTTCGCCAGGTCCTGCTGAACCTGTTGTCCAACGCGATCAAGTTCACGCCCAAGGGCGGTGTGACCGTGGCGTTGTCTCAATACCCTTGCGGATCGGGCGGAGCCCGACTCCGGTTCGACGTGATCGACAGCGGCGTTGGCCTGTCGCCGGAGCAGCTCGCCCATGTGTTCGAGCGCTTCACCCAGGCCGACGCATCGGTGTCGCGGCGGTACGGCGGCACGGGCCTGGGCCTGGCCATCTGCAAACGTATCGTCGAGCTGATGGGCGGATGGATCGGCGCCACCAGCGTCCAGGGCAAGGGCTCCAGATTCTGGTTCGAGATCGAGTTGCCGGTCGCCGCAGCCCTGCCTCCGCGCGAGGATCTTACGATCGCCGCTACGGGACCGGAACGGCCGGTCCGCCTGTTGCTAGCCGACGACGTGGCGATGAACCGCGAGCTGGTGCGTGCTCTGCTCGCACCGTTCGACATCGAGATCGACGCTGTCGAGAACGGGATCGAAGCGGTTAATGCATTCCGCGCCAACCGCTACGACCTAGTCCTAATGGACGTGCAGATGCCGACCATGGATGGATTGACCGCGGCGCGGCAAATTCGCGACTTGCGGCTGGCGAGCGCCAGGACGACCCCAATCATTGCGATGACGGCGAACGTGCTGCCCGAGCAGATCGCCAAGTGCTCCGAGGCCGGCATGGACGATCACCTCGGCAAGCCGATGAACCCCTCACGCTTGCTCGAGGTCATCAACCACTGGGCCTCGCCCCAGCGCCCCGTTGACGACCCTGGGGCGGCGAGCGCCGAAACAGCGGCTTAGCGATCCATTCAAGGAACGGCCGCTTTCTGGCCGGGAGCCGGCGTCCGCTATCGACCCAAAGCGGACATCTCATTGCCGCGGATGCTGTTGCCCGTGGGCTGCGTCCAGCGTCTACTCGTTCTCATGGGGGCCGAGAACCTTCGTGAACGCGCGTCCACGCGCATCGAGCCGATCACCAGAGCATGGAGCCGCGTGGTCGAGGGACGCATCCGGCCACCCGACGCGCTCGAGCTGATCGTCGCCGACCACTGCAACATCGCCTGCCGCCAATGCAACCACGCTTCGCCAGCGGTTTCGAAATGGAACCTCGACCCCGCGGATGCACTGGACCAGCTGTCGCGGCTAGCCACGGTCTACCGTCCCCGGCGCGTGAAGCTGATCGGCGGCGAGCCCCTCCTCAATCCGAAGCTTGCCGAGATCGTCCGTGCGGCGCGCGCAAGCGGCATCTGCGAGCACATCACGTTGGTCACCAACGGCATCCTCATATCGCGGCTTAGCGACGAGGCATGGGACCTGCTGGACGAGATCGAGATCTCGCGATACCCCAACGCCAATCTCAACCAGCGGACCATCGAACTGGCGTTCGACAAAGGCGCGCACCGCGGGACAGCGGTCGTGCTCAACAGCTTTGACACCTTCCGCTACACCTTCACCACTGTCGCCAACTCGGACGCTGCCCAGGTCCGCAAGATCTTCGCCGCCTGCAAGATCGCGACGATCTGGGGCTGCCACGCCCTCTACAAGGGCAGCGTCTATCGTTGTCCACAGAGTATCTACGTGCGGTCGTTCGCCCCGGGCGCGCCCCAGGAGGGGATCGAGCTCGCGGACGACGACGAGTTCCAGGCTAGGCTATTGGCCTTCCTCAATGCCACCGAACCCCTGGACGCCTGCCGGCACTGCTTCGGCACCTGCGGCGCCAAGATCCCCCACAGCCTTGTCGCGCGCAAAGCCTGGCGTGCTGGTCTCGACGATGTGGACCCGAGCGAGATGGTGGACCTAGAGCTTCTGGAACGGACGCAGCGATGGAAGCCGTTGTCTGACGACTGCAAGACCGAGGCCGCGCGAAACGCGAGCCGGGAGACGACCTGATCGGTGGTCCGGAGACGTGCCAACGTCCGCGTTCGACCCTAGGCAAACTCCGGTACCCGGGCCGTCTGGACGTTGATCTGAGTCAATCTTCCCGGAAGCACTTCGTGACCAACGTCCTGGGCCGACCCGAGTTGCTTCCCCTGCCCCCGGACAGCGCTGGGTTGGCCGAAGGCTCGGTGGCGCCCTGCCGGCACTTCACCTCAAGGGTCCGCTCTCGGTGCGCGTAGTGAGAGTCCGCTTTCGACCCTAAGCGGACATCGACTGGGATGGTGAAATCGCGTTGAGCGACCGTCTAGCTGAAGAACACCAAAATCTTCTCGAGTGCATCACGGCGACGCACTGAACGGGTGACTTGATCGAACCGACGACTTTGCCGTGACCGTCATAGCGCTCGCCACCGACGCCGAGCTTGGTCGGGGCGGCAAGGGCGGCCGAATTGGCCAAGGCGACTACGCTGAGAGCGATGACGATCGTGCGCACGGTCTGTCTCCCGTGGCTTCGGCGTCCTCCGCCGCCCGGAGGTCGTGCTATGAGCACGCGGGTACTTCGCTCGCGAGTCATTAGGTCACCGGGAAGTGAGCCCCGCCACCTCCATTGCCCTCAGCCGATGACGGCCCGCCTTTCCGGCAAGGTCTGCCTCGTCACCGCGGCCGGCCAGGGGATCGGGCGCGCGACGGCCGAGGCCTTCGCCGCCGAAGGGGCGCAGGTGCTCGCCACTGATATCAACCCCTCCGCCCTTGAGGACCTTGGCGGTGTCGAGCCACGTGTGCTCGACGTGACCGACGGGGCTGAGCTTCTTCGCCTGTTTGCCGAGCGGCCGTCTTTCGACGTCGTGTTCAATTGCGCTGGTTGTGTAGCCCATGGCTCGATCCTGGACTGTGACGAGGAGGCCTGGGCGCGGTCGTTGGAGCTAAACGTCACCAGCATGTTCCGCATCTGCAAGGCTGCGCTGCCGGCTATGCTGGCGCGTGGATCTGGTTCGATCATCAACATCGCCTCGGTGGCCTCGTCGGTGAAAGGCGTGCCCGAGCGCTTCGCCTATAGCGCGTCCAAGGCCGCGGTCATCGGCCTGACCCGCTCGATCGCCGCCGATTTCGTAACCCGCGGCGTGCGCTGTAACGCCATCGCGCCCGGCACGGTCGACAGTCCGTCTTTGCGCCAGCGCATGGCGGCGCTCCCCGGGGATCCGGCCGAGGTGGAGCGAGCCTTCATCGCCCGCCAACCGATGGGTCGGCTTGGTACCGCGGGAGAAGTGGCGGCGCTGGCCGTCTATCTCGCGTCGGACGAGAGCGCCTTCACGACGGGCCAGGTGCATGTGATTGACGGCGGGTGGACCGCGTGAACCCGATCCTGGTCGAATTCACCCGTGGCGAGCTGGTCGAGAGCCGCCACCGCGGCGCGATCGCCATCGCCGACGCGTCAGGCAGGCTGGCCTGGTCGTGCGGCGACGTCGAGCGGCCGATCTACCCACGCTCGGCCGTCAAGATGTTGCAGGCGTTGACCCTGGTCGAATCCGGCGCCGCCGACGCCTATGGACTGAGCGATGAGGAGCTGGCGCTGGCCTGCGCGTCGCACAGCGGCGAGCCGTTCCACGTCGCGGCCGTGCGCGGCTGGCTCGCCCGCATCGCCCTCGATGAAACCGCGCTGGCTTGTGGCGCACCGGCCGGTCCCGATGGCCGGCCGCTGACCCGCGCGCACCACAACTGCTCCGGCAAGCACACCGGCTTCCTCACCGACGCGCGGCGCCTCGGCGTCGAGACCCGGGGCTACGAGCGGCCCGATCATCCGGTGCAGCGGCGCGTGCTGGCCACGATGGCCGAGATGGCCGGCGTCGATGTCGACGACATGCCCGTCGCCGTCGACGGCTGCACCGCCCCGGCCGTCGTGCTGCCGCTGCGCGCGCTCGCGACCGCCGTCGCCCGCATCGCCGACCCCTCCGGCCTGCCGCCCGACCGCGCCGCCGCGGCCCGCCGCCTGGACGCCGCCGTCAAGGCCAGGCCCCTCTACGTCGCCGGCACGGGCCGCGCCTGCACCGCGCTCATCCAGGCCGCCGGCGGCGAGGCGAGCGTGAAGACCGGGGCGGAGGGCGTGTTCGTCGCCGCCGTCAGCAGCCTGGGCCTTGGCGTCGCGCTGAAGATCGACGACGGGGCGGTGCGGGCTTCGGAGACGGCCATTGCCGCTGTCCTGGCGGCTCTGGGGGCGGTGCAAGAGGAAGATGCCGCGATTAAAGCGCTGTCGAACGGCCCGGTGGTCAACTCCGTCGGCGAGATCGTGGGAGCTCGGCGGCCGACGGCGTGGTTTAGGCATCAGGTCCGGCTCAAAGTCGCAAACGAGCGACCTCGACTTCAATGAACCTCCTGTTCCTCGGCGCCGGCAAGAGAAGGCTCAATCGGGTGAAGAACTGGGCCAAGAGCGCGTTCTGGATGGTGTGCCTCGAGGTGGACGCCTTCGACGAGGCTCGGCGGGACCGCTTCATGGAGGGGTTGAAAGACAGGGGGATCGAGACACGCCCCTACTTCCGCCCCCTCTCTTCGATGCCGATGTACGCCCAGGCCCCGATGCCCGTCACGGCGCAAAAGGCGCGCATCGGGCTCAACCTGCCCACGTTCTTCGGCTTGACCAAGGCTGATGTCGACCGCGTCGGCGCCGCCGTCGCCCACCTGCTTGGCCAGCTGGACGGCGAAGCACCCTCGTCGCGTCAGGACAGCTGAAGCCGGGCGCGCGCGGCCCGGCCGGCTTGACGCGGCGGCCCAAGGGAGGAAGCCTGTCCGCGTTTGCGACCTTGGGGGGGACGCCAGTGCGAGATCGGTCGTCGAAGGAAGAGGCTTGCGCGATTGGCGCGCGCTTTCTCGCGTCGGGACTTGTCGCCCTGGGACTCGCTGCCGGACTTAGCGGCTGCGGAAAGGCGGCCAGCACCGGCGCGCCATCAGCGGCCGTTGCGGCGCCGGTGATCGCCACCGCCATCCCCTTCGTCGGCTGTGCCTCGGATGGACAGATCGGACCGCAAGCGGCGCCGAGCGGCCCGCCCGAAGCCGTGCAGATGACGGCCGCCGACGCCGCCCAGCTGGCCTATTACGTGATGCAGAATGGGCCGGGCGTGATCGGGCCGCGCGGGTGGTCGTGCGCGGGGATCTACGGCTCGGACGGCGCGACGCTGGTCGTGGCGCCCAATCCGCTGCAGCCGTCGGACCTGGCGGGGACCAGCTGGTCGGGCGCGACAGGCGACGCTATCGAAGCCCGGGTGGCCAGCGGCGACACCTCGGGCCGGTTCACGGTGGCGCAGGTGATCATGCGCGTCTTTCCGGCCCACCAGGCCTTTGCCCAGGGCGTGATCAACGAGGGGATCGAGCCGGCGAGCAGCTTTCCCGCTAGGCCCTACGCCAGCGACAAGATCACCACCAAGAGCAACGAGGTGGTGGAGTTCCAAACCCCGTCCAATGCGGTGGGCCTGGGGACCGACACCAACACCCTGAACCTGCGTATGGCGCCCGGCGCGGACCCGGTCAGCGGCGTCGTCATCCTCTCGGGCCAGGCGCCGGATCTCAGCGAGGCGGTTGTGCGGTTGCCGGCCAACCTTCGGCCTTTGGCGGGCGATATCATCCAGAGGTACGAGGCGGACAACCCGCCGACCAGCAGCGCCGCGCCCGCCGCGGCCAACAGTGCCCCCCCGCACCCTGCGGCCGGAAACGGCGCTGCCCAAGCCGCTGTCCAACTCATGCCGGGTGCCAACCCGAACGCCCTGGCCGTGGTGGAGGACTTCTACCAGGCGCTAGGCCAGGGCAATGGCGCGCAAGCCTCGGTCGACGTCGTGCCCGAAAAGCGATCGGGCAACTACGCCGCCGCGGCGCTCACCCGGTACTACGGGTCGATGACCCAACCGCTGCAGCTGGTCTCCGCGACGGCGGCCGGAAATACGGTGGCCGTGCGCTATACCTTTACCGATGCGAACGGGCGCGCTTGCAACGGCGCGGCGAACGTGACGACCACGAGCCGAGGCGGGGTGCAGCTGATATCGACAATCCAGGCGCTGAACGGCTGCTAGCGCGCTCCAGGCCCGCGGCCTGACGGCGACTTGACGCGCGGAGGGCAGTTTCGACGCCGCGGACTTGTGGGATAGATCGCCCCGCCTGAACGCCAGCCCGCCGCCAGGGGCCCGGTGTGGTCGGCGCAGCGCCCGCCAACAGCCCCGAAGCGGGGCAGGCGTAGGCCGCGAATGGAGGCGACGTTGGCACGGGAGCAAGGCGGCGGGCGCCTTTGCAAGCGGGATCGAGGGCCTTCGTCATGAGACCGGTCCGGCGACTGCCCGCGGGCCTCCGGGCGTTTTCCTGGACACGCGCTCTGGGTCGACGCGCTGGACGGGTGTTGATCGAAAGCGCGAGGCGCGCGGACCGCGCTATTCCAGGCCGCTTTCAACCTGATCCGGGTCCGCAGGAGGGCAACGCAGCTTGGCGACTGGGGTCGAGACCTTGTCGCGAGAAAGGGTCGACGGAAAGCGACGGTAGCCGTGGCACGCCGGCTTGCGGTTATCCTTCATCGAATGTGGATCACCCAGACCGACTTCTGCGAGCTGGGCTAGGGCGCCTCTGAAAGCCGCCATCGGCGCGCTCAGGTCGTGCTCTGACGGAGAGGTTCGGATTAGCGCTTGACCATTGACGTCGCAGTTCGTTTTGAACCTCTGGCTAGCGTCCGACCCGGCGCACCTTGCGTCCAGCTCGCCGAGGCCGCGTCAACGGCGCGGGAGGCGACGAGCTCGATTCCACAATTGCGGGACGACTGACCGCGTTGGTAGATGTGAGCCGTCGCTTCACTTCTAACGGCAGTACATGCCCGGTCTCCGGGTGGTCTTCGCCGCCCGCGCCACGCCGCCCTTGGCGCCTAGCACGTTCGCTGCGGCGGCAGCGTTGGTGGCCGGCGCGCCAAGACCGCGGGATGGCGAGGTCATAGCATGGGTCGGCCAATGTCCGCTTTCCCCCCATAGCGGTCATTCCGAGAGTCCGCTTTTGGGCAGTCTAACTCGCAACCGCCCAGGCCGCTGACCGCATTCCGAATTTCCGCGTTGGATCGGCCGCTGATAACCTGAGCGTGCGACCTGGGGGCAGCGTTGATGCACCTGCCAGAACTACTCCTGCGTTTGGGGCTTTCCGTCTTTGGCGGCCGGGTCCTGGCGGAGCCTACAGTCCGCGTTCTGCGCTCTCGCGTGCCGAAGCTCGGGCAGAATCAAACGGAGAAGGAACGAAAGTTTGCGCTGTTTGTCGCCCGGCTGATTGGCTTTGCCGAGCGTGCGATCACGAAATCGCTGGTCATCTGGGCGAAGCCGGAGCAAACGGGGCTATTCATCGGGGGCTGGGTCGCCCTCAAGACCGCTGGGAGCTGGGGATCATTTAAGGAGCCTCAGGATCACATTCAGCGGGGCTACCAGATTGGCCTGCTCGGCAATGCGATTTCCTTCACCTGTGCGATAGCAGCCGGTAGCGTACCGCTGACCGCGTTGATGGCCCTGCCCCCGCTGCTCATAGAAAGGTTGATCCGGTGAGCGAACCGGACAGCATACCTAACGGCGCTGTTTGATGACTTTGAACGAGCGCGCTTGTGCCCCATACGTGCCCCAGGCGGGGCCGCCCCCGTCCGAGCTGTCTCTAAGTAGTTGAAACCCCTGGCGCCGCCTGGGTGACTCGAACACCCGACCTACGCATTACGAATGCGCCGCTCTACCGGCTGAGCTAAGGCGGCCCTTGGGGCGAGGGGGCTTGTCTCTAGACCGGAACGGGGTGAGCGGCAATCGGACCTAAGGGCGATCCCGCGCCCACGGCCGGTTTCAAGCTCGCGCTTGTTGTGATTTATGGCGTCACGCTAGGCTGCGGTGCGCTGGCCGAACAGGAGGACGCCTAAGATGAAGACGCGTACGAAGATTCTGGCCGTCGTCGGCGCCATGGCGCTATCAGCCGGCGCCGGTTACGCCGTGGCCCAGATCAACCAGCCCCACATGCAGAACGCGCTCGGCGATCTGCAGGCCGCGCGCAGCGAACTGCAGATCGCGGAGGCCGACAAGGGTGGGCACCGCGTGGCGGCGATCAACCTGGTCAACCAGGCGATCTACCAAGTGCGACAGGGCATCGCCTACGCCTACTAGGCGTTCAGGATCGTCCGAGAGGCCGTAACCCCTCACCCTCCCCATCGCTTCGCTCGGGGCCCCTCCCTCTCCCTATGGGAGAGGTGTGGGATCACCGCGGGGTGGCACGGGCCCAGTCGGTTTCGGGGCCGTCGTCGACGGCGTCGGGGGCGAGGAGGAAGGGCGCGGCGGGCTCGTAGGCCTGGGGGAGCTCGGGCAGCTCGCTCATCACCTTTTCGCGGCGCTCGAGCCTGGGGTGGATGAGCTCGCCGGTCTCGGCGTAGGTGGAGACGAGCCGGGCCCAATCGGTCGGCGCATAGGCGAAGGCGCACGCCGCGGGATCGATGTCGGTCCAGTCGGGGTCCTGCGGGGCGGCAAGGCCGCGCGCCATCCAGGCGCGCGCCTCGTCGGTCTTCGATTCGGCGAAGGCGATGCGGGCCAGGAGCCCGCAGAGACGGGCGGCGGGCTGGGCGGCCCCGGCCAGCGGCTCGGCGATGGCGCGGGCGGCGGCGGGCTGGCGGACCAGCAGCGCCTGTTCGGCGCTGACCAGCTTGGACTCGCGCGCCTCGGGATTGAGGGCGGCGAGCTCGCCCAGGCGCTCGGCGCGGTCCTTGGGCGTCTCGCGCGGGGCAAGGTCGCGCCAGAGCAGGTAGAGGGCCGGATGCGGGCGGGCCTTCCAGGCGAGCTGGATCAGCGCCCCGCCGCGGCCGGGCTTGGCGTCGTCGATCAGCATGCGGGCGGCGATGGTGGCGCCGGGCGGGAAGGCGGGATCCAGGCGCGCTGACTGAGTGGCGTAGTCGAGCGCCTGGGCGCGGGCGGCGGGGGCGGGATCGGCCTCGAGCGCGGCGGCCGACGCCGCGAGCAGGGCGGCGCGAGCGCGCTCGGCGCTGATCGGGGAGACGATCTTGCGCTCGAGGCCCCCCTGCACGAGCTCGAGCGCGGCGGCCCAGTCGCCGCCCTCCAGCCGGTTCTCGAGGAGCGCGCGCCAGGCCCAGCGCGACGTGCGGGCGAGCCCATAGGCCGCCTTGGCGTGGCGAAGCGCGGTCTCGTGGTCGCCGGCGGCGGCGGCCGCCTGCATCAGGCCGCGGTGGCCGGCCAGCCGCATCTCGGGGAAGCCGAGCATCGCATGGTAGGCGGCCTGGGCGGCGGCGGGATCGCCGGCGGCCTCGGCGGCCTGAGCGGCGAGGATGCGGACCAGCGCCGGCGCGTCCGGGGCGAGCTCGCCGGCCTGTTGGGCGAGGCGGCGGGCCTCGGACCCATCGCCGGCGGCGGCGGCGAGGAAGCCGCGGCCCAGCGCATCGAGGCCCTGACGGCGGCGGAGGTCGGCGCGGGCGGCGGCCTGGCGGCGCGGGGTCTCGACGATCCAGAGCGCCAGGCGCCAGAGGCCGACGGCCAGGAAGGCACCGATGATGATGGTGAGCGCGGCGGCGGCGGCGGTCATGTCGACCCGCCAGCCCAGCCATTCGACGCTGGCGCGCCCTGGCTCGCCGGCGAGCACGAAGGCGGCCGCCACGACGGCGGCCAGCGCGACGAGGATGAGGATGCCGCGGATCATGCGTACGTTCTCATCGCGCCCCGCCGACGCGAGGGCGCGTCTTTCGAACCACGGAAAGCACGGACGTATCCTCTCGGCAGGCCAGCGCCTGAGTTCGGGAGCCCAGCCGATCTTCGATGCGCGCCGGAGGCGCGCGAAGAACGAGCCCTGTCCGTGCTTTCCGTGTTTTCCGTGGCTGAAAAAGGCTGGGTTCCCGCTGCATCTGGACGCGCGTCCTAGTTCGCCGGGGCCGGCGGGGCGTTCGTGGCGAGGTCGCGTTCGGCGTCGGCGCGTAAGGAGGAGGCGAGGCTGTCGATCTCGATGCGGCGGGCGGCCTGGGCGGCCCAGGGCGCGGCGGCGTCGCGGCCGGCGGGCGAGAGCTGGTCGAGCGCGCGGACGGCGCCTTCGAGGTCGCCGTCGTCGGCTCTGGCCTGGGCGCGGGCGAGGATGGCGTCGGGGTCGTCGCCGGTCAGCCGGTCGACGCGGCGGACGGTGAAGACGGCGGCCAGCACGTGGGTGAGGTGGGCGAAGGCGCCGGAGTCCTTGGCCGGCTCCTGGGCGGCGACGACGACGTGGTCGGCGATGGCGCCGAGCTGGATGGCGAGCTGGGCGCGGCTGGGGGCGCCGGTCTGGGCGTAGCCGGCGAGCGCGCGGAGCGCCGCCGATTGCGGGAGCAGCGGGCGAAGCGCGTCGACCTGCTCGGCGAACGGGCGCGAGGTCTGGGCGGCCTGGGCGAGGTCGGCGGCGGCCAGCGCCTCGGCGGCGGCCTCGCGCAGGCGCTCGTCGCTGGCCTCGAGCCGATCCAGGCGGGTGGAGAGGCCGGCGAGCGCGGGGGGTTGGGCGGCGGGGGCGCTGGAGGGCGGCGCGGGCTGTTCGGCGGCGGCTTCGTCGGAGGGCGTGGGCGTGGAGAGGGCGGCGGCGCCGCTCTGCGCCGGCGGGGACTGGGCGTTGCGGGCGGGGAAGAGCTTGGGACCGAGGCGGTCGATGGCGACGCCGGCCAGCACGCAGATGAGCGCGAACCCCATCATGGCCCAGAAGCTCAAGCCCAGCCCGCGGCGCCGCAGCGCATAGTCGTGCGGATCGCGCGGCAGGCCCGGCCCTTCCAGCTCGTCCGGTTCGGGGGTGGTGGTCACTTGGATCCTCCCCCGTTGGGGGAGGGGGACCATGCGAAGCATGGTGGA
>DATNJB010000015.1:0-38721 GCA_035604135.1 Caulobacteraceae bacterium
GCTTGGTCTGCAGGGCGGTCAGCTGAGCGCTTTCCTGGCCGAGGTTGGCGTTGACGAGGTTGCCGATGCCGGTGTCCAGGGTGTCCTGCAGGTCCTGAACGAACGTCAGTTGGTTCTGCAGGGCCGTGGCCCCGTTGCCGAGAACGCCGAGAGCGCTGTTGACCTTGCTGATAGCGGTGTTGACGAAGCCGACCATCGATACCGCCAGTGCGGTCGTTCCGATCGACGCATGCGCCGAGACCTTGCCCATGTTGGCCCCACCCAGGGTCAGGCTCTGCGCCAGGACCGTGATCTGGCTGCCGGACGCCGTGGCGAGCGCCATGATGTTGGTGCCGCCGGTCTTGATCATGTTGACCCCGTTGAAGTCGGAGTTGTTCACGATCTGGGTGATCTGGGTCAGGATCGACTTGAACTGGGTGTCGTTGGCCGCAAGGCTGGTCGCGTCCAACGAGGGGTCCGACGCCGCCAGAGCCAGCGTCTTCAGCTGGTTCAGAAGGTTCGAGACGCTCGTCCCGGCCGCGGTGGCGACCTGAAGAGTCGACCCACCCCGCTGCAGCGATTGGATCACCGCGTCGAGCGAGCCGGCGGTCCCACGTTCGCTCTGGGCGATGGCCCAGACCGCGCCGTTGTCCTGGGGCGTTGCGACAGCAAGGCCCGTGGAGACTTCGTTTTGGGTTTGTTGGAGATCGTTGGCGGTCTGGGTCAGGTTCTGCAACGCGACCAAAGCGCCAGGATTGTTGTTCACGCTAAGCATGACAAAACGTCCTTTTCTCAGGTGTCCGGCGTCGTTTCTACGGCCGGGGGCATTTTGCCCGATCGTCCTCCACGCAAGGGGCAGACCAAGCTGTCGCGGTGGCGCGCCCGGCTACTAAGTCTCGGTATTTCAATGCATTATGGCTAAGGCGGCGGCCGGCCCCGGCATAGCCGGCCGTGGTTACCAGGAAATTTCTACCCGGCGCTGGCGGGAAGTTGCCGGGGGGCGCGGACGCCAAGACCCTGCATCATAATCCGATTGACTTCGATCAGCGGCTCGATCGGCTCTTGTTGCTGCACGACCGCGTTGGTGTGGCGGCCGACCCACATGCTGAGGGAGATGATCTGCGCCCGAAGGTCGGGGGACAGCGCGTTGTTCGGTCGGGCGCAGTCGGCTGCGAGCGTCATCCAAAGCCGCCTGTTCCAGTCGAGCGCCTTGATGCGAGGAACAAACGCATCGCTCGGCAGCGCGGCGGCGTCCATCAACGCCCGCGTCACCTCGCCGAACACGCGGTATTCCGAATCGCGCGGGTGCTCAGCCCGCTCGGCTGCCCGCTGATAGGCTTGGAGCGACATGGCCCAACCTCTCGTCTTCGTACTCGATAAGCCGCCGACACAGGACCAGCGCCTTGTAATATTCCCGCTGCAGCACGTGCCGTGAGACGTTGACGCAGTCAGCCAGCACGTCGGGGTTGGCGATCGCGCCCATGAACTCCTGCAGGCGTCGCACGAACTCCTCGTGCCAAGCCCCGGCGTTCGACTCCTCAAGGTACATCATCATCACGGGGAAATAGATCCGCCGTGATGGCGTGTTCGCCTCGTCGGCCTGCATGATGTCCTTTTCGCGCAGAACCGACGCTTTGTTCTGTAAGAGGAGCACGCCGCGCCGGGCGCCGTTCTGCACAACGGCGCCGTTCAGAACGAACTTCTCGCCTGGCTTGAGCGACAGTTTAAGCGGCATTTCGCGCCCGAACTCCGATGGACGAAGCAACGCCGCCAACCGCGAGGCTGCCTGAGGGGGTCACGACTAAGCCGGTTCAGTTAATGGGTCGTTGCCCGGCGCCGTGCAGGGCGCGGGCGGGCTTAGCACTCCCTTAAGGCTCTCGCCGCACTGATGGCGCGAGCCCGAATCCGTTGTGCGGTCGGCGCTGGAGGCAACCTGAGATGTCCACCGCGCAAAAGGTGAGACGAGGCCTTGACGGCGCCGCGGCGATCGCACTCCGCGACGAAGCGCCGCCGCCGCTAGCCGCCGGGTTTGCCGACGTCGACATGGGCGACTCCGCCTCAGCTGCGGCGCTAGCGCGGCTCAACGAGGCGATCGCCGGCCTGCGCGCGATGCGCGTCGCGCCCCTGCTGCAGGATGCAGTGGCCGCGATCCGGGCCGGCGACAGCGCCCGAGCCTCCGAGATCGCGATCGAGGCGCTGAACCTGGACGATCGGAACGGGCACGCCTGGCACCTGCTGGCGATCTCCCGCGAGCACTGCGACGACTTCAGGAGCTCGATCGCGGCCTATGAGGCGGCGCTGGCGCTATTGCCCGACCACGCCGACGTCGCCAATGACCTCGGCCGGCTTGCATTCCGGTTGGGCATGACCGAGGTCGCCGCCCAGCTGTTCGCACTCTATCGGGAGGCTCGGCCCACTTGTCCTCAAGGGGCCAACAACCTCGCGTGCGCGCTCCGCGATCTGCACGAGTACCAGGCGGCCATCGATATCCTGAAACTCGCGATCGAGGCTGAGCCGACTTCGGCCATGTTGTGGAACACGCTGGCGACTGTGGTCATCGCACGCGGCGATACCGCCAACGCCGTGCCGTTCCTTACCGAAGCGGTCAGGCTCGAGCACGGCTTCGCGAGGGCGCGCTACACGCGCGCCAACGCGCGCGTCGAGTTCGGCGACATCGATGGCGCGATTGAGGACTTGGACCATGCGATCGCCACCAGCGAATTCGAGAGCGACCGCGCCATGATGCGGTTCGCCCGCGCGCACACGCTGCTGCTGGGCGGGCGCGTGGCCGAAGGGTGGGACGCCTACGAGGCGCGGTTTGCGCCGCAATTCGCGAGCCGCTTGAACTTCCTCATCGACCGGCCTCGATGGGCGCCCGAGGCGGCCCTGACAGGCAAGTCCATGCTGCTGATCGGCGAGCAGGGGCTCGGCGACGAGGTGATGTTCGCAAACATTCTGCCGGACGTCATCGATGCGCTAGGCCCCGCCGGGCGCCTGTCGGTAGCGGTGGAGCCCCGGCTGGTCCCGCTATTTCGCCGCTCGTTCCCTGGCGTCGCGTTCACCACCTACGCCGACCTCACGCTGGACGGCCACAGCTACCGTATCGCGCAAGGCGTGGACGAGGCGGAGTTCGATCTCTGGGCCCCGCTGGCCGCACCGCTCCGCCGTTTTCGCCCGTCGGTCGAGTCGTTCCCTAACCGCGGCGGTTACCTGACGCCCGATCCGGCGCGCATCGAGCATTGGCGCGCGACGCTCTCCGGTCTGCCAGGGCGCAAAGTCGGGATCCTGTGGAAGAGCCTCAAGCTGGACGGCGCGCGGTTGCGCGAGTTCTCACCGTTCGAGGGCTGGCGGCCGGTGCTCGAGGCTCCGGGCGTCACCTTCGTCAACTTGCAATACGGCGAGTGCGACGTCGAGCTCGCGCACGCCCGCGAGGCGTTCGGCGTCGACATCTGGCGACCACCGGGGATCGACCTTAAGGACGACCTCGACGACCTCGCCGCGCTCTGTTGCGCGCTGGATCTCGTACTCGGGCCGGCGAACGCGACGACCAACATCGCCGGAGCCTGCGGTGCCGTGACCTGGTTCATCTCGACGCCGATGGCCTGGCCGAGGCTGGGGGCTGACCGATACCCCTGGTACCCGAGCGTGCGGGCGTTCATCGCGCACGCCTACGGCCAATGGGACGTGGTGATGGGCGAGATCGCGCTTGCGCTAGGTCAAGGCAACTAAGCGGCGCTTGCGTTGTTCTTCCGCCGAGGCGGCGACCTGTCGCTCGCGCCTCGTTGGAGAGATCGTGATGCCTGACCGCAGTACCGAATTCGACCTCGATGCGTCCGATCCGCAGGACCGGGCCGAAGCGGAGGACGAGACCCACATCAACGAAGACGCTGATGAGTTCGCCACGCTCGAGGAAGCGCCCGATACCTATGACGTGAGCGTGAGAGAAGGCGACGAGGGCGACGAGCGGGCGCTCTCCGCCGACGCAGCGGAGCTCGACGTCGACGCCCTCGACGAGGAGTCCGTCGAGGATGACGAGCTCGGCGATCGGCCCGACGAATACCAGCCGGAAGTCGAGTGGGCCGAAGCCACCGGCGAGGACGAGCTCGAAGCCGAGTCGGCTGTCGAAGATGCGCTCGAGCCGGACGAGATCGAGGGCCTGGACGAGGTTGCCGATGCCGATTCGGTCGAGGGCGGGGAGGACGACTTCACCAACTTTCAGTCCAAGACACTGAGCGACGCGGACCTCGAGGCGCTGGGGTACGCACGCAGCGAGCCTTTGCGCCGCAAGCGCTAGAGACGCGCTCGATCGAAGCGGGCATCCACAGCTGCGCCAGCCCGCGGCGCTAATGGCGCTTGCAACGCGCGGCTCCCACTCCTTACTGTGCAGCAAGTCGAACAGTTGTTAGAGACGCGCCCTCGCGCGCGCCCAGAGGAGATGTATGAGCCAGCAGCGTTTTGAAGGCACCGCAGACTATGTGGCCACCGACGACCTCAAGGTCGCGGTCAACGCCGCGATCGCGCTCGAGCGCCCGCTGCTGGTGAAAGGCGAACCCGGCACCGGCAAGACCGTGCTGGCCTACGAGGTGGCCAAGGCGCTGAACGCGCCGCTGATCACTTGGCATATCAAGTCGACGACCAAGGCCGCCCAGGGACTCTACGAGTACGACGCGGTCACCCGCCTGCGTGACTCCCAGCTCGGCGACGAGCGGGTCAAGGACGTCAAGAACTACATCCGCCAGGGCAAGCTCTGGGACGCCTTCGAGGCCGACGAGCGGCCAGTGCTGCTTATCGACGAGATCGACAAGGCCGACATCGAGTTCCCGAACGACCTCCTGCAGGAGCTCGATCGGATGGAATTCTACGTCTACGAGACCAACGAGACGATTCAGGCCAAGATTCGTCCGGTGGTGCTGATCACCTCGAACAACGAGAAGGAGCTGCCCGACGCCTTCCTGCGCCGCTGCTTCTTCCACTACATCCGCTTCCCGGACGCCGACACGATGGAAGCCATCGTCGACGTCCATTTCCCCGGCATCAAGAAGAAGCTGGTCGCCGAGGCGCTGCGCATCTTCTACGACATGCGCAAGGTGCCGGGCCTGAAGAAGAAGCCGTCGACATCGGAGCTGCTCGACTGGCTGAAGCTGCTCCTGGTCGAGGACATCGACGACGAGGCGCTTCGCGAGCGCGATCCGACCAAGCTCATTCCGCCCCTGCACGGCGCGCTTCTGAAGAACGAGCAGGACGTGCACCTGTTCGAGCGCCTGGCGTTCCTCGCAAGACGCGAAGGCGCCGGAAACCGGCCCGGACAGCAGTAGCCCGCTCGACCTGAGCAGAGGCGCGGCCTAGGGTTCGAGTCTGCAACCAGCAGTCGGAGTCGGTCGCGCCATGAGCAGCCTGCCTACCCTGATGCCCACGAAGGCGACGGCCGAGACGTTCGGCGGCGTCACCTACCACATCGACGGCGAACTGGTGCCGGCGCTCTCGGTCGACGTGACCCAGATGCCGGTCTACTTCGAGCACCACATCCTGCTCTGGAAGAATCCGACCGTGCGCGTCCAGCTGAAGGCGCTGAAGGGCGCGCTCAAGCGGATGATCGCCGGCATGCAGGTGTTCGTGACCGAGGCCTCCGGCCAGGGCGTCATCGCCTTCAGCCGCGACGGGCCGGGCCACATCGTGCCGATCCACCTGAAGCACGGCGAAGAGCTGCACGTGCGCGAGCACCAGTTCCTCGCCGCCACCGGCAACATCGACTACAGCTTCGAGCGTGCGCGCGGCCTGGCCACCATGATGTTCGGGCAGAGCGGCTTCTTCATCGACAAGTTCCACGGCCACACCGGCGAGGGCGTGCTCTGGCTGCACGGCTACGGCAACGTGTTCGAAAAGGTGCTTGGCCCAGGCGAACAGATCGACGTCGAGCCAGGCGGATGGCTCTACAAGGACCCGACCGTGAAGATGGACACCGTGGTCGATCGGCTGACCAGTGGCATGTTCGGCGCGGCGGTGAACTTCGTTGTCAATCGCTTCACCGGCCCCGGCCGCATCGGCATCCAGTCGATGTACCTGCACATGCCGAGCGAGGAATAAGCGGGCCGAACGAACGGCGACGACGTCGCGTTCCGGATCAATGAAGACGAGACACTGGAAGGAACCGTCGATGAAGACGACGCTTGCCGCCGCCCTGATGACCTTGGCCGCGCTGCCTGCGAGCGCCGCGGTGCTCACCGGAGCCCAGGCCTATGGCGACTGGCGCACGGACGCGCCTGGCGTCGCGCGCAAGATCACGGTCGCCGACATGCCGACGACCGGGATCTCGCCGATCGGCGTTGCCCCGCCCAGCGTCGACGCCCGCCCGGCCGGCGCGGAGCTGAAGACCCTGCCCGGCTTCCAGGTCAGCGCCTTTGCCAAGCTGGACGCCCCGCGGCTGATTCGGGTCGCGCCGAACGGCGACATATTCGTCTCCGAAGGCGATGTGGGACGCGTCGACGTGTTGCGCGCCGCGGCCGGGGCCGACAAGGCCGCCACGGTCTCGACGTTCGCCGACGGTCTGTCGCAGCCGTTCGGCATCGCCTTCTACCCACCGGGGCCGAACCCGCAGTGGGTCTACGTCGCCAACACCGACTCTGTGGTGCGCTTCCCGTATCGCAACGGGGACCTGAGGGCGCGGGGGGCGCCCGAGACGGTTATCGCCAAGCTCACGCAGACCCACTCGGACCACTGGACCCGCGACATCCTTTTCTCGCCGGACGGCAGGCGCATGTTCGTCTCTGTAGGCTCCGGCTCCAACGCCGCGGAGGCGATGCCGAAGAAGACCGCCGACGAGGTGCGCGCCTGGCAGGCCGACCATGCGCTGGGCGCAGCCTGGGGCGCCGAGGTCGGGCGCGCGAACGTGCTGGTCGGCGATCCCGACGGCAAGGCCACGCACGTGTTTGCCGCCGGCATCCGAAACTGCGTCGGCATGGCGCTTCAGCCGCGGACCCACGAGCTCTGGTGCTCAACCAACGAGCGCGACCTCTTGGGCGACGACCTGCCCCCCGACTACGTGACCCGCGTTCGCGAGGGCACCTTCTATGGCTGGCCCTGGTACTTCATCGGCGACCACGAGGACCCGCGACACAAGGGCGAACGCCCGGATCTCGCCGACAAGATCACCGTCCCCGACGTCCTCATTCAGCCCCATTCGGCTCCGCTGGAAATGACCTTCTACGACGCGCACGGCGGACCGGCCGCGTTCCCGGCCGAGTATCGCGGGGACGCCTTCGTGGCGCTGCACGGCTCGTGGAACCGTGCAAAGCGCACCGGCTACAAGGTCGTGCGGTTGCGCCTGAAGAACGGCGTCCCCGACGGAACCTACGAAGACTTCCTCACCGGCTTCGTCATCAGCGACAAGAGCGTCTGGGGCAGGCCTGTCGGCGTCGCCGTCGCCAGCGACGGCGCGCTGCTGGTGGCCGATGACGGCTCGGACGAAATCTGGCGGGTCGCCTATGCCGGCAAGCGCTAGCGACCGCGCCGCCACGGTCGGGGCCGTGGCGGGCCTGCTGCTCGCCGCCGGCCCGTGCCTGGCGCAAGACGTCGCCAAGGGTTCGGACGTCTTCCAGTCCCGCTGTAGCCAGTGTCACGTGCTGAGCGGCGTTGGTCAGGGACCGAGCCTGATCGGCGTGGTCGGACGCAGGGCCGCGGCTCTGCCCGGCTATCCCTATTCCGATGCGCTGAAGGCGTCGGGCCTCACCTGGACGCCGGCCAATCTCGACGCCTTCGTGCAGGGGCCGACCAACCTCGTCCCCGGCACTGCCATGCGGGTCGTTGTCTCCGACCCGAACGACCGCCGAGACCTGATCGCCTACCTCGCGACGCTGAAGCGCTGAATGGCGGCGCTCAGGCGCGCCGGACCTCGGTCACCTTGTAGGTCAGGAGGCGCCCGTCCTCGTCGGTGATGGAGACGTATTCGCCGACCGCGAACCGGTGCTCGCCGAGCCGATAGAGCGGCTCCTCCGCATCGCCCTGGTCGCCGTAGTCGAAGAACCAGCGGCCGTTGCGGTGCACCAGCTTTCCCTCCTGCGGCTCCTCGCCGGGGAGGAAGCGCCGCACCGCGCAGTCGCCCTTGGCGGCCCGGAAGGCGGCCTCATCGAGCTTCCCGTCTGGCGTGAGTGGCGCCACGAGCGAATAGCCGCGATGGTCGTCGCCATCGGCGAACTCGCTGCCGGGGTTCCGCGCCAGGCGCACTACGATGCGGCTTAGGGCCATGGGGTTCTCTTTTTTGCTCTGAGCTAGTGCGACAGGAAGAGGGACGGAGCGTCCGTCGCGTTCAAGAAGGCGCGGGTCGTACCGCCAAAGATATACTCCTGCAGCCGGGGGTGCCCGAAGGCGCCGGCGACGAGCAGGTTGGCGCCGGCCTGCTTGGCCGCGCGCATCAGCGCCTGCCCTGGATCGCCAGGCTCGGTCAGGGTCTGCAGGTCGGAAGCGATACCACGCACCTGGAAGAACGACTGCAGGCGGGCAGGATCGAAGTAGCGCGCCGAAGAGGCCGGCGCGGCCAGGATCACGACGCGCGAGGCGCGCTGCAACAACGGCAGCGCCGTGCGTGCGGCGCGGCTCGCCTCCTTGCCGCCATCCCAGGCGACGGCGAGCACGCCGCCGACGCTGAGGCCGGGGCGGGCGACGATCGTCGGCCGCTGCTCGTCAGCCACAATCTGTTGGAAGCTCTCGGCCAACGGGCCCTTGCCTTTGGCCGTCGCATCATCGAACAGCACCACATCCGACAGCCGGCCCTCCATCGACAGCGCCGACCACACGGGCGACGCCAAGGCCGTGAACGACTTCTTGCCGTAGGCAGCGGCCTCGCAGGCCGCGCGAGCAGACCTCTCGCCCTCGGCCGCGGCGTCCTTCAAGCTCTGCACGGCGGTCACCTGCACGCCGCCCATGAAACCCTCGCCCATCCAGGGCATCAGGTCGGCGACGTCGGCCGGAGCGTAGACACAGGCCAATTCGGCCTCGAACGGAGCGGCCACGGCCTCGGCGGCGGCGAGCACGCCAGGATCGGCGTCACCGCCGGCGACGGGCGCCATGATCCTCGCCCAGCTCATGCTCAAGCCCGCCATCGTCCTCGCGCTCCTAAGGCTTTCTTGACGTCAATTCCGCGGCGTTGGAATTACGATAGATCAAATTGAGGCCGGTCCACAGCAAGGGAAAGCGAACGGTGCCGAAAGGGCCGCCCCGCGCCGCGCGCGCCCAGCCGATCCCGCGAGCCTGGCAGCGCATGCTGTCCGGCCGGCGGCTCGACCTGCTCGACCCCTCGCCGCTCGATATCGAGATCGAGGATATCGCCCATGGGCTGGCGCGCGTGGCCCGCTGGAACGGTCAGACGACCGGCGAGCACGGTTTCTCGGTGGCGCATCATTCGCTGGTGGTCGAAGAGATCGCCGCGCTCATCGAGCCTGGCCTCGCCCCGCGCTGGCGACTGGCGGCGCTGCTCCACGATGCGCCCGAGTATGTGATCGGCGACATGATCTCGCCGTTCAAGGCGGCGCTCGGCCTCAACTACAGGGCGTTCGAGGAGCGGCTGGAGACTGCGGTCCCGCTCCGCTTCGGCTTGCCGGCGCACCTGCCGGCGCGGGTGAAGGCGCTGATCAAGCAAGCCGACCGCGCCAGCGCCTTCTTCGAGGCGACGCAACTGGCCGGCTTCACGCGCGACGAGGCGCTCGCCTTCTTCGGGCGCCCGCCCAAGGGTCATCTCCTGACGCTTGAGCCAATGAGTCCGACCGAGGCGCAGACCCACTATGTCGGCCGTTTCCACGTCCTCTCCGACGCGGCGGGATTTGCGCGCGCCGAGCAGGCGTTCGATACGGAGTAGCCATGACGCTGATCGTCTGTTCGCTCTCCAGCCTTGCCGACGTGATCGCCGAGCGGCGGCCGTCGCACGTGCTCACGCTGCTCAGCCCGGACCTGATGATCGAGCCGCTGGTGGGCGTCGCGCCTGAGCGCCACCTCCGGCTGACCCTCGACGACATCCACGAGCCTGTCCCAGGCCTCATCGTCCCGGACGAGTCGGCGGTCCAACGCGTGATTGCCTTCGGCGAGGGTTGGGATCGGAGCGCGCCGATGGTCGTGCACTGCTTCGCAGGCGTGAGCCGCTCGTCCGCCTCTGCGCTCGCGATCGCCTGCGCGCGCAATCCGGACGTCGATGAACGCCTCATCGCGATGACGTTGCGGCGGCGCGCGCCGCATGTGTTCCCGAACCGGCGCATCACCGCGATCGCCGACTCGCTTCTCGACCGTCAGGGCCGACTGATCGCCGCCGTCGAAGCGATGGGCGGCGACGACCTCGAGGCGCCCAAGCGGCCGGTCGAGCTGCCGTCCGACTTCGCCGTGTTCGCGTCGCCGCGATGACCACCGTCGTTATCGGTCTCTCTGCAGTGGTGGTCGCAGTGCGCGACCGCGACGCGGTGGTCCTGACCGTCCGCACACACGACCCGCGGACCGGCGAGGCGTCGCGACTGCTCGGCCTGCCCTTCGGCCCATTCGACCCCGACGCACACCGCACATTCGAGCTCGCCATGCGCGCGTTCGTGACCGAGCAGACCCGGTTCGAGCTGGGCTACGTCGAACAGCTCTACACGTTCGGCGATCGCGGGCGCGACGCGCCCAGGGCCGACGTCGGCGCGGGCGAGGCGCGGGTGATCTCGGTCGGCTACCTGGCCCTGACGCCGAAGGCGGTGGAGTCGCTAGCGCCCGACACCGTCTGGACGCCCTACACGCGCTTCTTCCCCTGGGAGGATTGGCGGAAAGGCCGCCCGCAGGTGATCGACGAGGTGATCGCGCCCCGGCTGGCGAAGTGGGCCGGGTCGGACGAGCGCCGCGCTCGGGCGCGGCTGCTGTTCGGCCTCGACGGCGCGCCCTGGAACGAGGAGCGGGTGTTGGAGCGCTATGAGCTGCTGTACGAAGCCGGACTGGCGCCCGAGGCCCAGCGCGACCGCTCCCGTGCAGCGACGGAGCCGGAAGCGTTCGACGCGGCGCTAGGCGAGCCGATGCTCTCCGATCACCGGCGCATCCTCGCCACTGGACTCGGCCGGCTGCGCGGCAAGCTCAGATACCGGCCGGTCGCCTTCCAGCTCACGCCGCCCGAGTTCACGCTTTCGCAGCTTCAGCGAACGGTGGAGGCGGTCGCCGGGGTCGCCCTGCACAAGCAGAACTTTCGCCGCGGCCTCGAACGCACCGATCTGGTCGAAGGGCTCGGCCGCTGGCACGCCGAAACCGGCGGGCGGCCGGCGGAGCTGTTCCGCTTCCGCCGCGAACGCCTGCTGGAGGGGCCGGCTCCGGGGCTGGCGCTCCCGCGGTAGCGGAAGCCCTCTCCCCGCACAGGGAAGAGAGGGCCCCGAAGTCTAGAACTTGCGGACGTAGGCCAGCGACCAGACGTTGGCGTCAAGGTCCGACCGGTCGGCGGTCTCGCGGGTGTAGTCGGCGCGAATCCCGTCCTTGGCGCCGAAGAAATACTGGCCGCCGACGCCGGCATTCCAGCTGGTCACAGAGTCGTGGAAGCTGTGGCCCGGCTTCGAAAGGTTGAGGTCGGTCGCGCCGTAGCCGATCCGCGCCAGGAGATCGGCATTCGGCATGACCGGCAGGAAACCCACCGCGTAGCCGGCGTACTGGTCGTTCACGTGCACGCCGGTGCGCGCGCCGGCGACATTGATGTGGTCATCGCCCACTCCGGCCGACAAGTCCCCCTCGACGCCGACGTATGGGATGAAGCGGTAGCCCAGGCGCCCGGTGATGGCGCCGCCATTCGCCGAGTCGCTGTTGAGGTCCTCGCCGCCGACTGTTCCGTACGCGCCGGTCGATTGCGCGAGCGCCGGCGCGGCGGCGATCAAGGCGGCCACCGCGGCCGCCGCGAAAAGCAGTGATTTCATGAGGTTTTACTCCAAGAGATGAGAGACTTCGTTCTCGCCCTCCCAGCCGACAGCGACCCTGAAACGCGCAGGTGTCCGCTTCGGGTCGGCGATGCGGCCGGAATGTGGGCGGCGTGGCGCGACGGCAACGTCGGCGATGGAGGCGTCGGCGGCTAGCTAAGGTACGCCAGCGCCGCCACGATCACGCCCGCCCCGCCAAGCAGGCCCGAGCCGATCCACGGCCAGCGACGCTTGGTGATGATCGCGATCGTGGAGACGGCGATGCCCATCTCGAGCAGCGTGGCCGCGATCGACAGGTGGTGATGGCGCGCCTCGTGCGCCTCGCTGAGCGCCAGCGCCTGGTCGCGGGCGTGCTCGAGGCTCTTCGCGTCGGCCTGCGCCTGATCCTGGCCGTCGCCCTCTGTCTTGGCCTTCTTGCGGTAGTCGTCGCCACGCGCGCCGCCCTGGTCGGCGGCGATCGAATAGAGGTTCTTCTTCAGGCTCTTGGCCTCGTAGAAGTTCCACTGATCGGTCGCGCGCTCCTGCGCCAGCACCGCCTGGTTCGCCGCAATGATCGCGCTGCCGCTTTCGAAGGTCTCCAGACTGGAGGCGACCGCGGCGACAACGGCCAGAACGGCGATGGTGATGGACACCATGGACGTGAATGGATCTCGCTCGTGCGCGGCGTGCTCGGCGTGTTCGGTGTGCTCGTGCGCCTCAAGCGTCGGGTCGCTCACGCGGTGATGGATCCCTCTCAAGTCCGCCTGGCCAGCGCGGCCTGCGCGGCCGCCAAGCGCGCGATCGGCGTTCGATAGGGCGAGCAGGACACATAGTCCAACCCCACCTCCTCGCAGAAGGCGATCGATGCGGGATCGCCACCGTGCTCGCCGCAGATCCCGAGCTTGATGTCAGGCCGCACCGCCCTCCCGCGCTCGGCGGCGATCCGGATCAGCTCGCCAACGCCGTCGATGTCCAGGCTGACGAAGGGGTCTTTCTCGAAGATCGCCTTGTCCATATAGGCGCCCAGGAAGCGGGCTGAATCGTCGCGGCTGATCCCGAAGGTAGTCTGCGTCAAGTCATTGGTGCCGAACGAGAAGAACTCGGCCGTCTCGGCCAGCTCGCCGGCGCAGAGCGCCGCCCGCGGCAGCTCGACCATGGCGCCGACGCTGTAGGCGACCTCTCGGCCTTGCTCCTCCATCACGTGCCGTGCGACGCGATCCGTCAGTATACGGAGAAATCGCATCTCTTCGCCCTTGGCGATGAGCGGATGCATGATCTCGACGATCGGGGCCGGCGCGCCCGAGGCCGTGACTGCCAGAGCCGCCTCGATGATTGCGCGGACCTGCATCTCGTAGATCTCGGGATACGAGACGCCCAGCCGGCAGCCACGGTGTCCGAGCATGGGGTTGGTCTCGGCGAGATCGCGCGCCCGCTGCATCAGCTTGCCCGCGTCGAGGCCGGTCGCCTTCGCCACCGCTTCGACGTCCTCGCGGCTATGCGGCAGGAACTCGTGCAGCGGCGGGTCGAGCAGTCGGATGGTGACCGGCAGGCCGTGCATGATGCCGAAGATCTCGACGAGATCCGAGCGCTGCATCTCCAGCATACGCGCCAGCGGCGGCCCGCGGCCGGCCTCGTCGTCGGCCAGGATCATCTCGCGCACGGCGGCGATACGCTCGGCGTCAAAGAACATGTGCTCGGTGCGTACGAGGCCAATCCCCTCCGCCCCAAACCGGCGCGCGGTCCTGGCGGCGAGCGCCGTCTCGGCGTTGGCGCGCACGCGCAAGCGCCGGACCTGGTCGGCCCAGCCCATTAGCGTCGCGAAGTCTCCGGTCAACTCCGGCTCGACCATCTGGACCGCGCCGGCCAGGATCTCGCCGCTCGAGCCGTCGATCGTGATGATGTCGCCGGCGCGGATGGTGCGCCCGCGGGCGCTGAAGGTCCGGCCCTTGGCGTCGATGAGGAGCTCGCCGACGCCCGAGACGCAAGGACGACCCATGCCGCGAGCGACCACGGCCGCGTGGCTGGTCATGCCGCCGCGGGCGGTCACGATGCCGCGCGCCGCGTGCATCCCGTGGATGTCTTCCGGGCTCGTCTCCTCGCGCACCAGGATCACCGCCTCGCCGGCCTGGCCCAACCGCTCGGCCTCGCCGGAGTCGAACACTGCCTTGCCGGTGGCGGCGCCGGGCGAGGCCGGCAGCCCTGTCGCGATGATCTCGCGCGGCGCGTCCGGATCGATCGTCGGATGCAGCAGCTGGTCGAGCGACGCCGGATCGATCCGCGCCACCGCCTCGTTCTGGCTGATCACGCCCTCGGCGGCCATCTCGACGGCGATCTTCAGCGCCGCCTTGGCCGTCCGTTTGCCGCTGCGCGTCTGCAGCATGTAGAGCGCGCCCTGCTCCACCGTGAACTCGATGTCCTGCATGTCGCGGTAGTGGCGCTCGAGCTGTTCGACGACCCCGCGGAACTGGCCGAACACCTCGGGCATGGCCTCTTCCATCGAGGCCGCCTTCTCCCCCATCTCCTCGCGGCCGGCTTTGGTGAGAGCCTGCGGCGTACGGATGCCCGCCACCACGTCCTCGCCCTGGGCGTTGACCAGGAACTCGCCGTAGAGCCTGGCCTCGCCCGTCGATGGGTTGCGGGTGAAGGCGACGCCGGTGGCCGAGGTCTCGCCCATGTTGCCGAACACCATCGACTGCACGTTGACTGCGGTGCCCCAGGCCTCCGGGATGTCGTGCATGCGGCGATAGAACTTCGCCCGCTCGTTCATCCAACTGGAGAAGACCGCGTCAATCGCGCCCCAGAGCTGCTCGTGCGGATCCTGCGGGAACGGCGCGCCGCGTTCGGTTTCGACCGCCTGCTTATAGTCGGCGACGACGGCGGTCCAGGCGTCCGCGTCCAAGGCGGTATCCAGGGTGACGGCCAGCCGGTCCTTGTGGTCGTCGAGGATCTCCTCGAACATGTGGTGGTCGAGGCCAAGCACCACGTTCGAGTACATTTGGATAAAGCGCCGATAGCTATCGAGCGCAAAACGGCGGTCGCCCGAGAGCTTGGCCAGGCCATCGACCGTGCGATCGTTCAGGCCGAGGTTCAGCACCGTGTCCATCATGCCCGGCATCGACGTGCGCGCGCCCGAGCGCACGGAGACCAGGAGCGGATTGTCAGCATCCCCGAAGCGCTTGCCGATCAGCTGTTCCAGGCGCGCCATGGCCTGCGTCACCTCCTCGGCGAGCGACGGCGGGTAGCTGCGCTCGTTGGCGTAGAAGTGGGTGCAGGCTTCGGTCGTGATCGTGAAGCCGGGCGGCACGGGCAGGCCGAGTGCGCTCATCTCGGCAAGGTTCGCGCCCTTGCCGCCGAGCAGATCCTTCATCGAAGCGTTGCCGTCGGCCTGGCCGCCGCCAAAGGCGTAAACCCAATTCATCCTTGCCGCGCCGTCGGCCGCCATCCTCGTTCCTATCCCGCGACTTGCGAGAAATCGGCGACCTCGCCCATCAGATCGCGCACCTGGATCAACAACGACAATCGGTTCTCCCGCGTTGCAGCATCCGGGTCGTTCACTAGCACATGGTCGAAAAAGGCGTCGACCGGCGCCCGCAGGCCGGCCAGCGCCCGCATGGCCGCGGTGAAATCCTCCTTGGCGAGATCCGCCTCAACCCGCGGCGCGATCGAGGCCAGCGCGTTGATCAGCGCCGTCTCTTCGGGCGGAGCGTCGGCCGCCCGCTCGGCAACGCCCGAGGGCAGCGGTCCTTTCTTCTCCTCGGCCCTAAGGATGTTGCTGGCCCGCTTGTAGCCGCCCAGCAGGTTCGCGCCATCCTTGCTGGTCAGCAGGATGTCCAGCGCGTCGACCCGGGTCACGACGCGCAGGAGGTCGTCGTCGCCAAGCGCGAACACAGCGTCCACCAGGTCATGGCGCTTCCCCTGCTCGCGCAGCGCAACCTTCAGCCGGTCAGCGAAGAAGCCGACGAGATCGTCGGCGATGGCCCGCTTGAACCGCGCGCGCAACGGCAGGCGAAGTCCATTGGCAAGGACGATGCGGATCACCCCGAGCGCCGCTCGCCGCAAGGCGAAAGGGTCTCGCGAACCGGTCGGCTTCTCGTCGATCGCGAAAAAGCTGGCCAGTGTGTCTAGCTTATCGACCAGCGCCACCGCAGCTGACACCGGCGCGGTCGGCGCATCGTCGCTTGGGCCCTGCGGCTTGTAGTGGTCGCGGATGGCCTCGGCGACGGCGCCCGGCAGGCCCTCCTCGCGGGCGTAGTAGCCGCCCATGATCCCCTGCAGCTCGGGGAATTCGCCGACCATGCCGGTGGCGAGGTCGGCCTTGCAGAGATGCGCGGCTTGCGCGGCGAGGTCCGGGTCGGCGCCGACGAGCGGGCCGAGTTCGCGCGCGAGCGCCTCGATCCGCTCCACGCGTTCGTACATCGTGCCGAGCTTGGCGTGGAAAGTGACGCCCTTGAGGCGCTCCAGCCGCTCGGCCAGCGGGACCTTGCGGTCCTCGTCCCAGAAGAAGCGGGCGTCGTTCAGGCGGGCGGAAAGCACCCGTGCATTGCCGGCGGCGATAGCGGCGCCGCCGTCGCTGGCTTCGATATTGGCGATCGAAATGAAATGCGGCGCGAGGCCATCGCCCAGCGGATTGCGCACCGCGAAGTAGCGTTGGTGTGTGCGCATGGAGGTGCGGATCACCTCGTCGGGCAAGTCGAGGAAGCTCTCGTCCATGTCGCCCATGAGCGCGACCGGCCATTCGGCCAGGCCCGCGACTTCGTCCAGGAGGCCCTCGTCATCGACCAGTTCGAGCCCCCGCGCCGCGGCGAGCGTGCGTGCGCCGGCGAGGATGCGGGCTTTGCGCACCTCGGTCTCCAGGACGACGAAATTGGCCGCCAGCGCCTGCGCGTAGGCGTCGAAGGTTCGCGCCACGAACGGCTGCTTCGAGCCCATGAAGCGATGGCCCTCGCTCAGTTCCCCGCTCTTCACCTCCTCGACGTTGAACGGGACGACGGCGCCGTCGAAGACGCAGAGGATCCGCTTCAGCGGCCTGACCCAGCGCACTTGGCCGTTCCCCCACTTCATCGACTTCGGCCACGGGAACTGGCGTACGATCTCCGGGACCATCTCGGCGATGATCGCCGCGGTCGGCCGCCCCTTGGTCTCGATCAGGGCGAAGTAGGCTCCATCGTGCTCGACCAGGCGCTCGCGCGTCAGGGCGGTGGAACGCAGGAAGCCGTCGATCGCTGCGTCTGGGGCGCCGAGCCGCGGGCCCTTGCGCTCCTCGCTGCGGTCGGGCTGGGCGGCGGGTAGGCCCTCGACGACGAGCGTCAGGCGCCGCGGTCCAGCGAACGCGCGCATGGATTCCGGCGCAAGGCCTGCCGCGGAGAGCCGCTCGCCGGCCATGCGTTCGAGGTCGCGCGCGGCCCCGCCCTGCATGCGCGCGGGAATCTCCTCGGAGAAGAGCTCAAGCAGAAGCTGGGGCATCAGGCGCCGAGCGCGGGGGCGGCCGCGTTCTCGCCCTCAATCGTCAGCCAGGCTTCCGCGCAGGCTTTGCACAGGTCGCGGATGCGCCCGATGTAGCTCTGCCGCTCGGCGACCGCGATCGCGCCGCGCGCGTCCATCAGGTTGAAAAGGTGCGAGGCTTTGAGCACATAGTCATAGGCCGGCAGCACGAGCGGCTGGCCCTGCCGGCCGCGGCACTTCAGCAGACGCGGCACTTCGCGTTCCATGTCCTCGAACTGGCGCTTCAGCATATCGACGTTCGCCGCTTCGAAGTCGAAGGCGGAGAACTCCCGCTCGCTTTCCAGAAAGACCTCGCCGTAGGTCTTGAAGTCCGCGCTGCGCGGGTCGTTGAAGGCGATGTCGCGGAAATCCTCGACGCCCTGAACATACATCGCCAGCCGCTCGAGCCCGTAGGTCAGCTCACCCGCCACCGGGTCGACGTCCAGTCCGCCGACCTGCTGGAAATAGGTGTACTGGCTGATCTCCATGCCGTCGCACCACACCTCCCAGCCGAGGCCCCAGGCGCCCACGGTGGGATTCTCCCAATCGTCCTCCACGAAGCGCACGTCGTGCAGCGATAGATCGATGCCGATCGCCTCAAGCGAGCCCAGATAAAGGGCCTGCATGTCGGGCGGATTGGGCTTCAGCATCACCTGGTACTGGTAGTAGTGCTGATAGCGGTTGGGGTTCTCACCAAAGCGCGCGTCCGCCGGCCGCCTGGACGGCTGCACGTAGGCGATGCGCCAGGGCTTCGGCCCGAGCGCTCTCAGGACCGTCATCGGGTGCAGGGTCCCCGCCCCCACCTCGACGTCGTAGGGCTGCAGGATCACGCAGCCCTGCCGACTCCAATAGGCGTGCAGCGCCAGGATGATGTCCTGGAAGGATAAAGGCGTGCGGCTGGTCATGCGGGGGTTGCGCGGGCGCGAAAAAGCCGGCGGACCATAGGGTTCGCCGGCTTTGCCTTCAAGCTTCGCGCTTGTGGCCTACTGCGTCGCCGCGGCGGCGGGCGCCGCCGAAGAGGCCGCGGAAGCAGCCGCTTGCGGCATCAGGACCTTGTCGACCACATAGACGTCGCCGTTCGAGACCGTCGCCTGACCCACGATGTCGGCGTCGTTGGCCTTGAATGGCGTCGCGCTGCCGTCGATCTGCACGTCCGGCCCGGCCGCGGTCGGGATCGGGCCCTTGGTTCCTTGCACCTTCGAGGGCGGCACGCCGACGGCGATGATGTGGTAGGCGAGCAGAGCCTGCAACTGCGCGGCATTGGCCGGCTGCATCAGGCTGTCGAGCTGGCCGGCCGGCAACGCTTTGAATGCGTCGTCGGTCGGCGCGAGCAGCGTGTAGGGGCCCGCGCCCTGCAGGAAGGCCGTCAGGTTGGCCGCATCCAGCGCTTTGAGCAGGATGGTGAACTGGCCGGAGGCCTTCAGCGTGCCGATGATGTCGCCACTGGGCGTCAACTGGATCGATGGCGCCGCCGGCGCGGCGGCGGCGGGCGGCGGCGGTGCGGCCGGCGCTGCCGGCTGGGCGTCCTGGGCCAACGCGGGCGCAGCGAGCACGAGCGCGAAGGCGCCCGCCAACATCAGTCGGTGCATCATAGGTGTTCGGGGTCCTCGTCTGGTCCAGAGCCGCGCCCGCGTTATCCAGCCGCCTTGTGTCATTTGTAAGAAGGCCGTTTTGGGTCGGTTCTTGTGTGGGGCGGAAAAAAGCCGGCGGACCATAGGGGCCGCCGGCTCGCGCATCAAGCACACTCAACCGCCGCGCCGCGACCAGACGTCGCGGCGCCTTTGTTCAGTCGCCCGAGGCCGCGGTGTGCCGGCCCCCATTGCTCATCGGCCCGCCGTACAGACGGCGGTTGGCGGGCGTGTCGGGGATCGGGTTGTTGCTCACGACGGTCGGATCGCCGGCTTTCAGCTTGTAGGCGTCGTCCGCCGGGGTCGGCGACGACGTGACGCCGCCGGCGCCGATGCTGGCGGATGCGGGCGTCGCAGCCTGTGCGGCTGAGGGGGCGGTCGGCGTCGATTGATCGTTCATGCCGCCCGACGTCGAAGTCTGCGCGGCGGCGGCGCCCGCGGCAAGAGCCGCCAGGGCCGCGATCGGTAGGAGGGGAGCGAAACGCATTAGACCCTCTCGGTTAAGGACAAGGCGCGCCCCCAGCACCGAGGTCATCCGATCGCCTATACGTCGATCGCGGCCATAGGTTGCGCGGCCGCGATCACGGTTCCGTGATCAGCGGCTCTTTGCGCGCCGACAGAGCCCGCCGCTCCGGCCATTTGCCCAATCGGCGGGCGCCGGTGACCTGTGTTGCCGTTTTTCTGGGCGATCGCGGGCAATCCGCGTCGCGGCGCAGCGCCGCCGCCGACGTGCGCCGGGAGCGCCGCTTAAGGCTGCCTTCGCCGCGGGCGGGTCCGGGCTTCTCTGAGTCCCCCCCCTCGCGACAAGCGACAACCTGAGGCGTGCGTGGCGATCCGCGGCGCGGGAGCGAGCGAATGAAACTGATCATGGCGATCGTCAAACCGTTCAAGCTCGACGAGGTGCGTGAAGCCCTCGGCGCCGCGGGCGTGGAGGGGATGACGATTTCGGAAGTGAAAGGCTACGGGCGGCAGAAGGGCCAGACCGAGATCTACCGCGGCGCCGAATATGCGGTGAACTTCGTGCCCAAGGTCCAGGTGACCGTCGTCATCGACGACGGCGGCGTCGCCAAGACCGTCGAGGCGATCAAGACCGCGGCCGCCACCGGCAAGATCGGCGACGGGAAGATCTTCGTCCTCAACGTCGAAGACGCGTTGCGCATCCGCACCGGCGAAACCGGCTCGGCGGCGCTTTGAACGATCACATCAGCAAGATGAGGGGACTTGAGAGAACGATGAAACGCGTTGGTATTCAGCTATTGGCGGCGTTCGCGTTCGCCATGGTGATCGCGGGGGCTGCTCTCGGCGGCGTCGCGTTCGCCCAGTCCGCATCGGGCGCGCCGAGCTCGGCAGCGGCTGCGGCATCATCCTCGTCATCGTCGGCGGCTCCAGCCGCATCGGCCGCTCCAGCGGCGTCGGCCGCTCCGGCGGCTTCGTCGGCCGCGCCGGCCTCGCCCTGCGTGACGACCAACAACTGCGCCACTCAGAGCTACCCCAAGGATTCCGTGAACTCCGGCGACACTGCCTGGATGCTCACGTCCTCGGTGCTGGTCCTGATGATGACCATCCCGGGGCTGGCGCTCTTCTACGCCGGCATGGTGCGCAAGAAGAACATCCTGGCCACGCTGGCGCAGAGCTTCGGCGCGACCTGCGTGATCACCGTGCTTTGGATGATCATCGGCTACTCGATCGCCTTCACCGGCCACGGACCCTACTTGGGTGACTTCAAGTACATCCTGCTCGCGCCGCTGAACGCCGACATCAACATCGCCAACACGGATCTGGCGCCGACCATCCCAGAGACCGTCTACATGTTCTTCCAGATGACGTTCGCGATCATCACGCCGGCGCTCATCGCTGGCGCGCTGGCCGACCGCATGAAGTACTCGGCGTTCCTGATCTTCATGGGCGCGTGGCTGCTTCTGGTCTACTGCCCGATCGCGCACTGGGTCTGGTCGGCAAAGGGCTGGCTGGGCGCGGGGGGCCTCGGAGCCCTCGACTTCGCCGGCGGCACGGTCGTGCACCTGAACGCCGGAACGGCCGGCCTGGTCACTGCGATCATGCTCGGCAAGCGCAAGGGCCTTGGCACGGAGAACTTCGCGCCGTTCAACCCCGCCTATGCCCTCGTCGGCGCCTCGCTGCTGTGGGTGGGCTGGTTCGGGTTCAACGCCGGTTCGGCGGTTGAATCGCATGACGGCCAGGCGGGCATGGCCGCCGCGGCGACCCAGATCGCCACGGCCGCCGCTGCGCTTTCCTGGATGTTCGCCGAGTGGCTCATCGTGAAGAAGCCAACGGTCATCGGCATGGCTTCGGGCGCCGTTGCGGGCCTGGTCGCCATCACGCCAGCGTCCGGCTTCGTGAACCCGACGGGCGCGCTGATCATCGGTCTCGCGGCCGGCGCCGTTTGCTACATCGCCTCGGCGCACGTGAAGAAGTGGCTTGGCTTCTACGACGACGCGCTGGACTGCTGGGGCGTGCACGGCGTCGGCGGGGCGCTGGGCGCGATCATGACCGGCATGTTCGCCTCGCATGCGATCAACTCGACCTCCAAGGGCTGGCTGATCGACGGCAACTTCGCTCAGATGGGGATCCAGTGCATCGACGTCCTGGCCGTGTTCGCCTACTGCGGCGTCGTGACGTTCCTGATCCTGGCGGTGCTAAAGTACACGATCGGCATCCGCGTGTCGGAAGAGGTCGAGGTCGAAGGTCTCGATATCAACCTCCACGGCGAAGTCGTTCAGGGGTAAGCGTAATAACTGGGGCCGGCTTGCCGAGGGGCGGGCCGGCCCTGGCGTTTCCGAGGGCGGCCCCCTCTCCAAGGAGCGCCGCCTTCACTTATTTGGGCGCGGCGCCCAGCCGGCAGGCCCGCACCCACCAGTCGGCGTGGCGCGCGGCGAGGCGCGCGGCGAGGCGCCCGGCGGCCCCGGCGTCGCTGCAGATCGCAAACAGCGTCGAGCCCGATCCGGACACACGCGCGGCGAGAACCTCAGGCTCGGCGCGCAGCGCGAGCAAGCCCGCCCCGATCTCCGGCGCAAAGCGGATCGCGGCAACCTCAAGGTCGTTGCGCGTGGTCATGATCAGGCGCGCCAGGTCGCTCAAGCTGGCGAACCGCGCCGGGAGCGGCGGCAGGTCGGCGCGGCTTGCGCTGCGCGTCTCGTCGAACAGCCGGTAGACCTCGCGCGTCGTCGCGGCGACGCCGGGGTTCACCAGCACCGCGTACAGCGATGGCAACCCCGGCGCCGGGCTAAGGGCGTCCCCTCGCCCGCTTGCGATCACCGGCGCGCCGAGCAGGCAAGCCGGAACGTCTGCGCCGAGCCCGCGGGCGACCGCGAGCAAGCGCTCGGGGCCGGCCGGCGCAGGCTGGTGCGCGTCGACCAGGCGCAGCGCGGCGGCGGCGTCTGCCGACCCACCGCCGAGGCCGGAGGCGAGCGGCAGTTCCTTCTCGAGCACGAGCGCGACGGGGCGCTCCGGGTGTAGCGCCGCGCTGGCCCTGGCCACCAGGTTGTCGGGCCCGGCGCTCAGACCGGCCGCGAATGCGCCTTCGATCGCAAGCGCGGGCGCGCCCGGGTGGGCGACGCTCAACCGATCGCCGACGTCGGCGAACACGATCAGGCTCGCGATCGGATGGAAGCCGTCCGCGCCACGCGGCCCGACATGCAGGAAGAGGTTGATCTTGGCCGCGGCGAACGCCGTCCGCGACCCGGCTGGGCTCATTTCTCGGCGATGGCGGATCGCGGGCCGCTATCCGGCCCGGACTTGAGCTTCGCCTCGACCTCGGCGCGGAGCTTGTCGCTCGGTTCAAGCGACAGCACCTGTTCCCACTGGAAACGCGCCTCGAGCTTGCGTCCAACGGCCCAGTAGGCGTCGCCGAGGTGGTTGTTGATGTCCGGATCGGCCGGCTCGAGCTCCGTCGCCCGTTCGAGCTGCTCGACCGCATCGGTGTAGAGACCGAGCTTGTAGTCGGCCCAGCCCAGCGAATCGACGATCGCGCCGGAGTCCGGCTTCGCCGCGACCGCCTTCTCGATCATCGCCTTGGCGTCCTTAAGGTCGACGCCGCGGTCGATCCAGGAATAGCCAAGGTAGTTGAGCACGTCCGGCTCGTCGGGGCTCATCGCCAGCGCCTGCTTCAAATCCCGCTCGGCTCCTGGCCAGTCGTCGGCCTGATCCAGGGCGACGCCGCGCATGTAGTAGAGGCTCCAGCTCGCCTGCGGGCCAAGCTGGACGATCAGCTTGTCGAGCACCTGGGCGGACTCCTGATAGTGCGCGTTGATGCGCAGCGCGTCGGCGAGCAGTTCCAACGCGTCCGGATCGGTCGGCGCCGCCTTGGCCGTTTCTTCGGCAAGCCCAAGCTCGGTCGGCGCATCCTTCGGGCTGTCGTCGTAGGTGGCGATCAGACGCGTGCGCGCCGCGACGTAGGCGGACGAGCCGGGTTGCGGCGCGGCATAGGCCGCCCGCGCGTCGTCGACCTGGCCGCCGGCGCTCAGAGTGTCGCCGATCAGCAGCCAAGCCTCGTCGCGCTTGGGATCGAGCCGAAGCACCAGACGCAGGTAGTCCAGCCCGAGCTCGGGTTGCTTCTCGGCCAGCAGGAAAGCCGCCGGCGGCAAGAGGGCGTTGGCGGCGCCCTGCTGGAGGGTCGGCGCGCGCGGCGGCGGATGGCCCGCCTGCGCGCTGGCCAGCGCGTCCTGCAGGAGGGCGTTCGACGGCTCGGCCTTCAGACCCGACTGGAAGAGCTTGATCGCATCCGGCGTGCGGCCATGGCGCTGTAGAAACTCGCCGTAGGCGGCCGTGTAGAGCCCTGCGCCGTCGCTGATCGACAACAGCTTGTGGAACGCCTGATCCGCCTCGTCGATCTCATGGCGGTTTTCGAGCAGCAGCGCCTGGTCCAACAACGCGATCTGGCCGACCAGATGGTCGCCGCCGGTGTCGGGTGCGGCGAGCGCCGTTCTCCAGTCGCCGGCAGCGGCCGCGGCCCAGGGCAGGAGCAGCTTGTCGGCGACGTCGAGCGGAGACGTCAGCGGATGGCTGGCCAGCAGCGCCTGGGCATCGCGGCCGCGGTTCTCGGCCAGGTCTTCGACCGCCCGCGTCAACTGGCCGAGCTCGACGGCGCCGGCCGATCCCTCTCCGGTCGCCGGCGCCAGCTGCGCCGCCCGGCGCACGTCGCCGGCGATCAACGCCGCCTGGAAGGCGCTGTCCTTCAGGAACCCTGCGTCAGAATCTTCGTTTGCGGCTTGCGCGAAATAGCTGGCCGCGACGTCGCCCTTCCCCTCATTGAGCGCCGCTTGTCCGGCGAGATAGAGGCCGAGCGGCGAGGCGTGGCCGTCGACGACGGGTGCGGCTGGGCCGACGTCCGCGCTGGCGGTCGGCTGCCCGCTCCCAGAGGGGGACGCGCAGGCGGCAAGTGCGGCGAGCATGGCGCAGGCGGCGAGAAGGCTAAGTCGGGGCATCGCTGGCAACCCTTGGCCCTGAAATATGGCGACGACAAGGGCGCCGGCGCCCACCGCCCCTCTCACATGTTGGGGTAGTTCGGTCCGCCGCCGCCCTCCGGCGTGGTCCAGGTGATATTCTGCGACGGATCCTTAATGTCGCATGTCTTGCAGTGGACGCAGTTCTGCGCGTTGATCTGAAAGCGTGGGTTCTGGCCGTTCTCGTCGTAGAGCACCTCGTAGACGGCGGCTGGGCAATAGAGCCTCGCGGGCTCCCCGTACTCCGGCAGGTTGATGGCGATCGGAACGGACGGGTCCGTCAGCTTCAGGTGTGCAGGCTGGTCCTCCTCGTGATTGGTCGACGAGAGGAAGACCGACGAGAGCTTGTCGAAGCTGATCACCCCGTCTGGCTTGGGATAGGCGATCGGCTTGTAGTCGGCGGCGAGCCCGGTCGAGGCTGCGTCCGTCTTGCCGTGCTTCATGGTGCCGAAGAAGGAGAAGCCGCCGGTCAGCAGGTTCACCCACATGTCGACGCCGCCAAGGGCGACCCCGACCAGGGTGCCGAACCTCGACCAGAGCGGCTTGACGTTGCGCACCAGCCTGAGCTCGCGCGCAACCCATGAGCCCGTGTAGGCCTCTTCGTAGGCTGCGAGTTCGTCGCCCGCGCGGCCCTCGGAGATGGCGGCGAACGCCGCCTCGGCCGCCAGCATGCCGGTCTTCATGGCGTTGTGGCTGCCCTTGATGCGCGGCACGTTCACGAAGCCCGCCGAGCAGCCGATCAGGACGCCGCCCGGGAAGGCGAGCTTCGGCACCGACTGATAGCCGCCTTCGGTGATGGCCCGGGCGCCGTAGGCGACGCGTTTGCCGCCTTGGAGCACGGCCTTGATCGACGGATGCTGCTTGAGACGCTGGAACTCGTCGAACGGCGAGAGCCACGGGTTCTTGTAGTTGAGGTGCAGAACGAAACCGATGGCAACGTAGTGGTCGCCGAAATGATAGAGGAAGCTTCCGCCGCCGGTGTCGTTCTTGAGCGGCCAGCCGAACGTGTGCTGGACGACGCCCGGCCGGAAATTCTCCGGAGCGACCTGCCACAGCTCCTTCAGCCCAATGCCGAACTTCTGCGGCTCGCGCCCGTCGGTCAGGTGGAAACGGGACTGCAACACCTTGGCGAGCGACCCGCGCACGCCTTCGGCGATGAAGACGTACTTGGCATGCAGCTCCAGCCCCGGCTGATAGTCCGGCTTCCTCTGCCCGTCCTTGCCGACCCCGAACACGCCCGCGACCACGCCCTTCACCGATCCGTCCTCTCGGAAGACGAGATCCGAGGCGGCCATTCCAGGGTAGATCTCGACGCCGAGCGCTTCGGCTTCGCCCGCCAGCCAACGGCACACGTTCCCGAGCGAGGCCACGTAATTGCCGTGGTTTCGCATGAGCGGGGGTATCAGCGGACCAAGGATGCTGAGGTCGATCTCGGCCGCTGGGCCTAGCCAGAGAAACGTGTCCTTGGTGACCGCGGTCTCGAGCGGCGCGCCCTTGTCCTTCCAGTCGGGAATCAGCTCGGAGAGCGCCTTCGGATCGATCACCGCGCCCGAGAGGATGTGGGCGCCGACCTCCGAACCCTTCTCCAGCACCGCTACGCTGAGATCAGCTGACAGCTGCTTCAGCCGGATCGCAGCGGCGAGGCCCGCGGGCCCGGCCCCGACGATGACGATGTCGTACTCCATCGACTCGCGTTCGACGTCTTCGCTCATCGCCTCACCGTCCCGGCCCGCGGCCAAATCATTGAGCCTTATTCGAAGGCCCGGCCGGCTGGGTCAAGACTTGTCCGCTTGCGCGCGATCGGGTGCTAAGGGTTGGTCTATGCCTTCTGATCCGCGCGCCATCGAGAGCCTGCTCGGCTTCTGGGCCGAAGCCGGCGTCGACGCGATCGTGCTCGATACGCCCGTCGATCGCCTCACGGAGCGCCCGCGCGCAGCGCCCCAGCGCATTGCGCCGGTGGCGGCGAAGCCGCAAAGCCCTGTGGCGCCTGACGTCTCTGGCGCGATCGCCGAGGCCCGCAAGGCGGCCGCCGACGCCGGCGATCTCGAAGCGCTGGCCGCGGCCATCGCCGCGTTCGACGGCTGCGGGCTGAAACGGGAAGGTGCGCGACAGGCGGTGTTCTCTCGCGGCGCCGCCGACGCGCCGGTGATGCTGATCGGCGAGGCGCCTGGGGCCGAAGAGGACGCCCAGGGCGCGCCGTTCGTCGGCCGCGCCGGCAAGCTCCTGGATCGGATGCTGGCCGCCGCCGGCCTCGAGGGCCGCGTCTTCATCACCAACACGGTCTTCTGGCGGCCGCCGGGCAACCGCAATCCGACGCCGCAGGAGCAACTGGTCTGCGCACCGTTTCTCGAGCGCGCGATCACGCTGGTCCGCCCCAAGCTGCTGGTGCTGGCCGGCGGCGCCGCGGCGAAGGCGCTCCTGCACCGACCCGAGGGGATCCTCGCGCTCCGCGGCCGCTGGTTCGACTGGACCTCTGGCGACGGGACGCTTGCGTTGCCGGCGCTTCCCACGTTGCACCCGGCGTTCCTGCTCCGCCAGCCGGCGGCGAAGAAGCGCGCCTGGGCGGACCTGATGCTGCTCGCCGAGCGGCTCGACCGCGCCGAGCGCTCCTGAGGGGCTGGCGTCTCAAGGCCCGTTGCCAAGCCGCGCGCATCCTGAAATTTGGGTGCACTCTCGCGTTTGGAGGACGGCAATGGGCGGACGGCTCGGCGTTGCGGGCGGGTTTGCGGTCCTCCTTGCCCTTGCCGCGCCGAGGGTCGCGTTGGCGGGGCCGCCTTTCATCACCGACGATCCCGAGCCGGTCGACCAGGGCCACTGGGAGGTCTACGCCTTCTCAGACGGCGCCTTCGACGCGGGCGCGGCGACAGGCGTCGGGCCCTCGATCGAGGTCAACTACGGCGCGGCACCCGGCCTGCAGCTGCACTTGATCGGCAACCTGGCGTACGACGCACCAGCCGGACAGCCGCGGCAATACGGGCTGGGTGACACCGAGCTCGGCGCGAAGTACCGCTTCAACAACCCCGGCAAGGACGACTGGTGCCCGGAGGTCGGGATCTTCCCCCTGGTCGAGCTTCCCACCGGCAATGCCAAGCGCGGATTGGGCGGCGGTTATGTGGCGGCCTTTATCCCAGTTTGGCTCCAGAAGGACTTCGGAGACTGGACCACATACGGCGGCGGTGGCTACTGGATCAATCCGGGCCCGGGCAATCGCAACTACTGGTTCGCCGGCTGGCTCCTGCAGCGGCGGGTAACCAAGCAACTCGCCCTGGGCGCCGAAGTCTTCCATCAGACCGCGAGCATGGTCGGGCGGCGCGACTCGACCGGCTTCAACCTTGGCGGCCAGTACGACTTCACCGACCACGACCACCTGCTGTTCTCGGCCGGCCGCGGCGGCCTCGCCTACGCGGTCGACGCCGGCGCGGTGAAGTATCCGACGACCTACTACCTGGGGTTCCAGTACACTTTCTGAAGGGCGAGGCGTTCGGCCAGGATGCGCGCCTCGACCCGGCGCAGAGGCCACGCGCCGAATGGCCGGGGCCCCGGCGCGGACCCCCCGTCATAGACGCGCCGCGAAATGAGCAAGCCCTGCTCAGCGCGGACGCGGCCGCACAGCCTGGCGCCGAGGTTCGCCCTCGCCTCCTCCAGCCGCGCGCCAAGCCCGCTCGCCTTCAGCGACAGACGAAACCAGCCCGCGTGGTCGCCGTGAGCGTTGATGTGCCGCCATGCGGCCCGCTGCCAGCCGGTCTCCAGCCGCGCGCCGGACCGCAGCAACAACAGCCAGTCGCCCCTCGCCTCGGCGCACGCCCGGGCGAATGACCCGTCGCCGACACTGACCAGGCGCGCTCCCGCCTCCTCCGCGATCTCGGCGATGGCCGCCGACGCTCGCGGATCGGCGACGATCACTTCACCCACGAAGCCGTCCGTTGCGGCGTCGGTCAGCGAGGCGAAGGTCGCGATGGGGTCTAGACCGTTGGCGACATCGATGATGGCCGAGAGCATGGGCGCATCAACCGGCCCAGCTTGCTCGCGTCAACAGTTCTTGTTTTGTTCCATGCGTCGGTCTAGGGTGGCGACATGGCCCACCTACCGGTCAACGCGCGCGGGCGCGCTTCGCGGTCCAACGAGTCCAGCCGATACGAGGCCTTCACGCGCTCCGAGTTCGACGACGGCTGGACGGCGGACGACGGCGAGCCGGCGCGGCGCCAGACGACGCTCACGGCCGAGACGGCGCGGGTGATCATCAGCCGCAACGACAGCCCCGACATCGGCTTCGACCGGTCCATCAACCCCTATCGCGGCTGCGAGCACGGCTGCATCTATTGCTACGCGCGCCCGACCCACGCCTACCTAGGCCTCTCGCCCGGCCTCGACTTCGAGACCAAGCTCTACTTCAAGCCGGAGGCGGCGCATCTGTTGGAGAAGGAGCTTGCCAAGCGCAGCTACCAGCCGGCGCGCATCCAGCTCGGCGCCAACACTGACCCCTACCAGCCGATCGAGCGCAAGCTGAAGATCACCCGCGCGATCCTTGGCGTGCTCGCCCGCTACCGCCATCCCGTCGGCATCACAACCAAGAGCGCGCTGGTCACGCGCGACATCGACATCCTGGCGCCAATGGCGGCCGAAAACCTGGCGGCCGTCTCGATCTCGGTCACCTCGCTCGATCGGAAGCTGGCCCGCGCCATGGAGCCCCGGGCCTCGACGCCGGAGCGGCGGATCGCGGCCATCCGGGAACTGGCGGCCGCGGGCGTGCCGGCGATGATCGGCTTTGCGCCCATCATCCCCGGCCTGAACGACCACGAGCTGGAAGCGGTGCTCGCAAGGGGGGCGGACGCCGGCGCGGTGTGCGCCCACTTCACGGTCCTGCGCCTGCCGTTGGAGATCAAGGATCTGTTCCGCGAGTGGCTGGAAGCTGAGCGGCCGGATCGCGCCCAGCGCGTGATGTCGCTGGTCCGCCAGATGCGGGGTGGCCGCGACTACGATCCCGAGTGGGGCAAGCGCATGCGCGGCGAGGGCCCGGTCGCCGACATGATCGCGACGCGCTTTCGTTTGGCGGCGCGTAAGCTCGGCCTGGACCAGCGGCCGCCGCCGCTCGACCTCACGCGGTTCTTGAGGCCGTCTGGCGACCCCAACCAGATGGAGTTGTTCGGCTGAGCCGCGGACCTCGGCGCAACCGAGGCGCTTAGGCGCCCGCCGTAAGCGCCCGATCGGCGGGCGCGGCCAGCGCCGCGATCGGGCGGCGACGCGCCGGGCGATAGAGGCTGAACATCTGCGCCAGGACGGCGAGGAAGGTCCGGTCGTCCTCCCGGTAGAAAAGTATGGAGCCGAAGCCGTCGCCGCGCTTGCCCAGATCATAGGCGTCGAAGGCGACGCCGACGAGCTCGTAGTCCCAGTTGGCGACCGCGAACCCCGGAAGCTTGCAGTATTCGAACACGACGGCGGCGTAGCCGCGCTCGCCCATCGTCCTGATGGCGGCGCCGATCGCCTGCGGCGACTGGCGCGGGAACTCGACGCCATACTCGAGCATCACGACTTTTGGCGCCGAGGCTCCGACGTCGATGCTGAGCACGAGGTCGAGATCGGAACCTTCCGCGTCGATCTTGATCACATCCACGCCGGGCCGCCCGGCCAGGAAGGCGTCCAGCGTGATCGCCCGCACGGTGATGGGCTCGCCCGCGCCGCCAAGAGGGCTCTCGCCCAGCCCGGACAACCCGCGCTCTCGCTTGTTGAAGGTCACGGAAGCCGCCGGCGCGTGGACAACGGCGAGCGCGTGGAGCCTGGCGCGGCCCGGAAACCGCTGCTCAACCGCTTTCAGCGGCGCCGCGCAGCCGGGGTCCGCGTCGAACATGTCGACGGCAAACCCTGCCTCCAGGAACGGCGTCGAAAGCGCGCCGACGCACGCACCCACATCCAGGGTCCGCCCATGGGCGCCACCCGCGGCCGCCAGGGTGCGCACGTAGGGCACCAGAAGCTGGGTGACGATGTCGAGGTCGAGCAGCCGACGGAGCGCTGGCGGCGGATCGACGAGCGCCTCGCCCGCCGCGGTCAGCGCCAGCTTTCGTAAAGCTTCGGCGTCCATGCCGAGCATTCGCTTTGCGTCTAGTGTAAGGGCGTCGATCGCGTCGGCGCACAGCCCCATCACCGACGCGGCGTACCCGGCGCCGTCGAGGCATTTCAGGCCGCTTTGCGCCGCCGCGCGCACCCTGGCCGCCTCCGCCTCGCGGAACGCAGGGTCCTCAAACAAGCGCACGGCCCGCTCGACGTAGGCCGTCGCATCGGCGCAAACCAAGCTTTCCAGACCCTCCGTCTCCAACATGGCAGCCGCGAGCGCCGTGCGAAACTTGCGGCCGTCGCGCGCCACGATTGGCAACCCGACCAGCATAGGATCGACCAGCGAACAGGCGCCCGGGAGCGGATGGCTGTCCAGGTAGACATCGGCGAGCGCCATGATCGCGTGCAAGTCCGCTCGCGCCGGCACCCTTTCGACGATCCGCACGCGGTCGCCGACACCGTGACGCACGAGCGTCCTTTGCAGCCGCCGCACGAATAAGGCCACCGCGTAGTCATCGCCCCAGTTGGGGTTGTACGGCATCAGAACGAGGATCGCCGTGGGCGCACGGGCGAGAATTTCGGCCCAGGCGGTCAGGATCTCTGGCGTGATCTTGTAGTAGTTGGCGCTGGAGAAGAACACCAAGGCGCCCTCGGCGGCGCCGAGCTCGGCCCGCGAGATCGTGATCGTTTGAGGTTCGCGATCGTGCCGAAAGGCGAAGTATCCGCCGCCGCCGGGGATGCGGACGATCTGCTCCTCATAGTCATCGGCAGCGTCCGGCGCTGGATCGTTGCGCTCGCTCGAAATGAAGAGATCAGCGCTCGAGACCCCCGTCGTGACCGGCGACCCGCCGGTCGTGATCTGCACTCTGGCAAGCCGATGCAAGCTGATCTGCGTTTCCGGCGGGAAGGCCCAGGTGATGTTGTTGTTGATCAGACAGACGTCGAGCTCGTCCTGCCGGATGCGGGCGACGGCGGCGCCTGGGTCGGAAGGAAGCTGCACGATGTCGTCGATCCAAGGCGCGAAGGCCGCCGAAAGGCTCGTGGGCTTGGCGTCCAACAAATAGAGGACGACCGGGTGACGGCGCTCGCGTCCTTCGAGGTGGGCGAGCAGGAAGAAGGTTTCGGTGCCGGGTTCCAGCGACCGGCTGAGAATGCCGATCTTGCCGCCGTCGCCTGTGCGTCGCGGGAACGTCCAACCAAGCTGCCGGCCCTGCTTCAGAAGCAGCCACTCAAGGATGTGCGCCCGGTCCCTGAAATAGGGCCTCAGCCGCAACTCGTTGAAATACATCATCGATGCGTTGGCGCCCCGGACAGCGGCCGCGAGAGCCGGCGCGTCCGGCAGGCGATCTTCGAAGATCGCCGCGCTTAACGCGGCCATCGCTTTGACCCCGTGCGCGGCGTAGCGGTCGGCTTCGCCGTGATGGAGGAAGAGCGGCGGCTGCGTGACGAGGTGGCCGGCGTAGACCGTCCGCAGCCACTCAGGGACCTGGGCCAGCCTCGGCGGCGAGGGCCAGTGATGAGCCGGCGCCAGCGCCATCGCCGCCATCAGAGCTCTCGGCACCGGCCAAGCGGCCGCGACCGCTTGCGCCAGCGCGTAGTCCTCGGCCGCCGGATCCCACGGGAATCCGGACAGCGCCAGCGGGGAAACCTCGTTCAGGCGGGCGGTCAGCGCCTCCTCGGCGTCCGGCGCCTGCAGCAACTCTTCGGCGACGACACGTCGCTGCGTTGCCAGGGCATCGATGGCGGCTCTCGCCTTCGGCCCTTGGCTGCGCGCCAGCTTCAGCGCCTCTTCAACCGTCGCCATGCCTGCGCCGCCGCCCCCCGCCGATCGTCAAAGCGCCCGACTTGCCTGGCGGCGCCGAGGGTAAATAGACGATCGGGCCAGAGGCTGACCATCCCGCGAATGCGTCTCGCGCGCGGCCCGCCTATCTGCTAGCTCGGGCGCGCCGCTCGATCGGCTGAAGCAAACGTCGCCCGCCAGCGCCCCGGAGCCTCCGTTCTTGAATAGCGAACTCGCGGCGACCTTTACGCGCATCTACAACGACAAGATCTGGGGTTCTGCAGAGGGCGCGCAGTCTCCGTTCTTCTCTGGCGACGGATCGCACAACCCCCTGGTTCTGTCGCACTACCTCTCCGCGATGCTTACGCTGCTAAGGTTCTTCCAGCTGTACGCCGGACGCAAGCCCAACGTGGTCGATCTGGGCTGTGGCGACTTCTTCGTGGGCGCGCAGCTCAGGGAGCATTGCGCGCAATACACCGCCTGCGACATTGTCGCTCCGCTCGTCGAGTACAATCGCACCGCCTATGCGCATCTGAACGTCGACTTTCGGGTCGTCGACATTACCCGTGACGAGCTGCCGGCCGGTGACATTGTAACCATCCGGCAGGTGCTTCAGCACCTCTCGAACGAGGACATCGCCAGCGTGCTGCCGTCGCTGCGAAGTCAGTTCCAGCTGCTGGTCCTCACGGAGCATGTCCCGATCGGCGCGTTCGTTCCGAACCTCAACAAGCCGTCGGACGAGCATAACCGGCTGAACCTCAACAGCGGCGTCGTGCTGACCTCGCCGCCCTTCAACCTGCCCATCGCCGACGAGTTCGTGATTGCCACCGCGCCCGAGGCGGGCGGCATCGTGCACACCGTCGCCTACAGGATCGCCTAGTTGGCGCGCGCGGCCAGAAAGGCCGCTGAGCGCTTCGCGCCGCACGGTTCGGTGGTCGTCGTCGGATGTGCACGTTCCTGCGCCCCCCACTTGGACCAGGTGCTGAACAACATCGATCGGCTGTGCTCCCTCTACGCCGACTCCGCTGTCGTCATCTTCGAGAACGACTCGACCGACGACACTGCCTCCCGGCTGGCCGCCTACGTCGCGAGCCGTCCCAAAGCGCACCTATTGACACAGAACGGGCTTGCGGCGGCGTTGCCGGACCGCACCAAACGCCTGGCCGCGGCCCGCAACGCCTGCCTCGAGTTCGTGCGGCGTGCGCCCTACCACTCGTACGACGAGCTGTTGGTCATCGACTTCGACGAGGTCAATCAGCTCGACATCGACCTCGGCCAGTTCACTTCCGCGCGAGCTTATTTGCAGTCTCGGGCCGACCTGCATGGCGTCTTCGCGAACGCGCAACCCTTCTACTACGACATCTGGGCGCTTCGGCATGCGGACTGGAGTCCCGGCGACTGCCTCGTCGAGTTCCACGCCAACGCCGCGGCCCGACCCGACGCCTTCCAGGAGTTCGTGCACCGTCGCACGATGCCGCTGGATCCGACGGCGGCGCCGATCGACGTGCGCTCGGCCTTCGGGGGCCTGGGGCTCTATCGTATGCGGAGCGCGCTGGCGGGGACCTACGAGGATCCGACTCCCGCCGGCGGCATAGGCCAGTGCGAGCACGTGCGCTTTCACGAGACGATACTCGCGGCGAAGGGCGGGACATTCGCCATCTATCCAGCGCTCGTAAACCGCACGCCGTGGGAGCACGTGCTGGCCGTCTTCGCCGGGCGGCTGCGCCCGGTCGCCCTGACCGAAGGCGGGGCGACCATCAAGTTGACGGTGCCGGCCGGGTACCCGCGCACCTTCCTGAGACGCCAATTTCCTTTGTACCAGAAGCGCTTCCCAGTGCTGGCCCGCCTGCTCGCCGAGGCTCGACCGGGGGCGAACATTCTCGATGCGGGCGCTGAGATGGGCGACATGATCGCTCTCTGCCGCCTGGCCGGTTGCGGGGCGCCCATCACGGCCGTCGAGCCGTCACTGAATCTCTTCAAGCTGCTCATGCTCAATCTCGAGCGATGTCCACTGGGCGCCGTCCACCCGGTCTGGGCTTTCGCTGGCGGCGAACAGGTCGAGGCTCTGATCGAGGCCCGCAAGGCGCGCGCGCTCGTCGAGCGGTCGGAGGCGCTGATGCTCGGCGCCTGGATGGACCGTGCGCCGATCACATCGCTCGCAGATCTCGCGCCGGGGGCGGCCCTCGTGCGGTTGAACGTCGCCGGCTTTGAGACGGCGATGTTGGACGACAGTCTGGAAGCATTCGGCGACGCGCCGCCGCTCGTGTGGATGCGGGCGACCTCGGACGCATCCGCCGGGGACGCGGCTTGGCGCGCGCGCATCGAGGCCATGGCCGCGCGCTGGCCGCGGCTGGCGGCGTTCGACAACTCCGGTCTCTGCCTGCTGGCCGGCGAGGCGGCGGATCAAGCCGCGGCCTGCGCGACGCTCATCTCTCTCGCCCGCCGCTATCGCTCTGCGGCGAGGGCCGTCCCGTACACGGACGTCCCGCTGCGCGACATCGAAATTGCGTTCTTTCCCGAGCCGTCCGGCGCGGTCTTCGACGCCTTCTGCGCCCAACTCCCCGAGCTCGACCCGACTGTCGCTTAGGTCGTACGACCGAAGGCGGAAGCGCCGGGGACTTCGCGCCGGAGCCCATGCTATTAGCTCGCGCCCGCTGAATGGGCTCGGGACAGCCGGATGGCCTGGGAAGGTTTCTACATCAATCTCGATCGCGCCCAGGCGCGCCGCGACGCGGTCGAGCGGCAGCTGTCGCGGCTGGCATTGACCGGCAAATATCACCGGTTCCCAGCCGTCGACGGCAAGGATCTGCCGCCGCGCGCGGGCGTGGCCAATCCCTTCGAGCTTGCCTGTTATCTTTCGCACTTCGAGCTGATCCGCGAGCGGACCGCCTCCGGCGCCTGGACCCACGTCATGGAAGATGACGTCGTCATGAGCCGCCATACGGCGGAGGCGATCGAGCTCATAAGCCGCCACCCCGACTGCGCCCGGTACGACATCGTCTTCACGAACGTCATGCTGCACGTCTCGGCGCCGGTGATGGCTGATGTATGCCGACAGTTCGACGAGAACGTCGCCTACGGGGCCGACGGTCAGGTCGAACGGGTCCAGATCACCGTCCTGCCGCTTGCGGGCAAGGATTTCGTGCAAACGACGGCCTATGTGGTCAATCCAGGCTCGACCGCCAAAATTGTGAACCTGCTGCAGAGCGTGCTCGAGACGCGCCCCTTCGCGCCGCTCGACCACGTCTATTCGGCCCTTTCGCGCGCTGGGGCGCTCGCCATCGGCTGCACCATTCCGTTCTTCACCGTGCCGGAGGTGTCAGCGGCTTCAATGATCCAGGATCCGGCCGCCCCGAACCCGCTCTATGCGCCGCTGCGGCTCGTCGACACCGCGCTGTTCGCGGACCGGGACGTGGCCGCGATCCGCCGCGAGATCGACAGCCTCAAAGCCCGCACCGATGGAGGCGTGACCAGCGGGCTGGTCGCGGACGCCTATGCGCTGGTGCTGGCTGGCGGCGCGAAACCGGCCACCTAGCGAGGGGCCGATGCTCGCCTCAGGACGGGCGGTTGAGACGCCAGTTCCATAGCGCGTTCAGCAACGCGAACTGGACTTTGTCGTCGTCGGGCATCTGTTGCAGGAACATCTGCTGTTGCCTGTCGGCCTCGGCATGATCATAGCCTGAGCCGCCCAGCCGGTGGCCAACCTTGACCGTGTTGTCGCGCACCACGCGCAGGTTCAGCGCGTAGGCGTGGGCGACCGCCGCCCAATCGATGCCCCAGCCGAGCGGGGTGCAGGCATAGTCGAGCGTCTTCAGGTAGTCGACGATAGGCCGGCGCAGGGCCCAGACGATGCAATCGGTCTGGATGACGCCGATCAGGTCCCGGTCGTCGGTCCCGAACAGGAAGACCCGGTCCGTGCTCCAGCCGGTGCCATCGATGTGCGGAGTCCATATCCCGAGCTGGGGTGACGCCTGGAAGCGCGCCGCGCACCGGTCGGCTACGGCCGGCCACGAGTCGGTCCACGTGTCGGCGGCGATCTGCAGGAGGACGTCGCCCTCGAAGACCTCGATTGTCTTCTTGAACTGCCCGCCGAAGTACTGGCTGTTGTCGAGGCGCACGACCTCGACGGCTTGGTCGTCGTCGTCGAGGGGAGCGTCCGAGCAGGCGACGATCGTGACCCGATCGGCGTGGCCAACGAGCGAACGGGCGATCTCGAAGGCCCGCGCGTGCACGGCCGGCCATGAGTAAAGAATGGCGTGGAGTTTCACCGGGCCATCCGTGGACGGGCGCCGGTCACCGCGGCGCCGCGAGCGCCCGTGCGCTGACCAGGGCGTAAAGCAGGTAGAGCTGGACTTTGTCCTCGTCGGGAATGCTGCTCAAGAACAGGTTCCTCTGCCGATCGGCCTCGAGGCGGTCGTAGCCGGACCCGCCGATGTGGTGGTGAACCTTCACACCCAGGTCGCGCACCACGCGCTGCTTGTTGGCATGCGCATGGGCGATCGCCGCCCAGTCAATCCCCCAACCAAGCGGCGTGGCGGAATAGTCCAGCGTTTTCAGAAATTCCGCGATCGATCTTCGCATCGCCCAGACGATGCAGTCGGTCTGCACCACGCCGATCAGGGTGGGGTCCTGGGTCTGGTAGAGCATCACGCGCTCGTTCGGCCAGGTCGTCCCGTCGATGTCCGGCGTCCAAACGCCCAGGATGGGACTGGCCTGGAAGCGTTGCGCGCATTGTCGTGCGAGCGCGCCCCAGGACGCCGTGGTGGTGTCCGCCGCGATCTGCAGCAGGATGTCGCCGTCGAAAACCTCGATGGTCTTCTCGAACTGCCGGCCGAAATAGCAGCTGTTGTCCAGCAGGAAGACCTCGATCCCGGGGTCGTGGACGAGCGGCTCGTCCGTGCAGGCAACGACGGACACCCGCGCGGCGTCGCCGGCGAGCGCAGTTGCGATCGCGAACGCGTTCTCGTGCACTTTCGGCCAGGAATAGATGATGGCGTGGACCCTGGGCGCCTCGGGCGCAGGTGCGACCCCGGTCACACCAGACGGCTCTTCGTCTTCGCGGCGCCGATAAAGCTCGCGTAGAGCGGATGCGGCGCGAACGGGCGGCTCTTGAGTTCCGGGTGGAACTGGACGCCAACGAACCAAGGGTGGTCGCTTCGCTCCACGGTCTCGGGCAGCACGCCGTCTGGCGAGAGCCCTGCGATATGCAGGCCCACGCGCTCGAGGGTGTCGCGATAGCGGATGTTGACCTCATAGCGGTGCCGGTGCCGCTCGGAGATCGCCGCCGCACCGTAGATGCGCGCGATCATCGAGTCCGGCGCCAGGATGGCGTCATAGGCGCCGAGCCTCATTGTGCCGCCGAGGTCGCCGCCTTCCTGTCGTTGCACCCGCTCATTGCCCTGCGTCCACTCCGTCATCAGGCCAACGATCGGCTCAGTTGTCGGTCCGAACTCGCTCGACGAGGCGCACGCGATCCCGGCGAGATTACGCGCCGCCTCGATCACAGCCATCTGCATGCCGAAACAGACGCCGAAGTACGGCACTCCATGCTCGCGGGCGAACGCAACGGCCCGCACCATGCCGTTCGCGCCGCGCTCGCCGAAGGCGCCAGGAACGAGAATCCCGTCGGCCGCCTGCAGACGTTCTGACGCCGCTTCGGGGTCAGCCTCGAGTTCCTCCGACTCCACCCAGTCGATTTCCACGCCGACCTTGTTGGCGACGCCGCCATGAATGAGGGCTTCAATCAGAGACTTATATGAGTCTTTTAAGACGGTGTACTTGCCGACGATCGCGATCCTGACGTCGCCGTCGGGATGCGAGAGCGTCTCGGCGATCGCCTCCCAGCGCGACAGATCCGGCGCCGCCGCGTCGTCGATACCGAAAACCGACAACACCTCGGCATCGAGGCCCTGACGATGATAGTCGAGCGGCACGGCGTAGATCGTCTTGGCGTCCTGCGCCTGGATGACCGCGCTCTCGCGCACGTTGCAGAACAACGCGATCTTGCGCTTCTCGCCGGGCGGGATCGGCTGTTCGCAGCGGCAAAGGAGGATGTCGGGCTGGATTCCGATCGACCGCAGCTCCTTGACCGAGTGCTGCGTCGGCTTGGTCTTCATTTCGCCGGCAGTCTTGATGAACGGCAACAGCGTCAGGTGGACAAAGCAGGCGTGGAAGCGCGGCAGCTCCTGCCCCAGCTGGCGGATGGCCTCGAAGAAGGGCAACCCTTCGATGTCGCCGACAGTGCCGCCGATTTCGACCAGCACGAAGTCCGGCTCCCTCCCGTCCGCGTCGCGCGCGTCAGAGAGGATGAAGCGTTTGATCTCGTCGGTGACGTGCGGGATCACCTGCACCGTCGCGCCCAGATAGTCGCCGCGCCGTTCCTTCTCCAGGATGGTCTGGTAGACGCGGCCGGTCGTGATGTTGTCGGCCTTCGTGGCCGAGACCCCGGTGAACCGCTCGTAGTGGCC
>DATNJB010000016.1:0-23731 GCA_035604135.1 Caulobacteraceae bacterium
GGCGGCGCGGGCGCTGCGGGCCGTGCGCCGAGCGTGGTCGGCGTGGCGACGGCGTCCCTGGGCGACATCCCGCTCCAGCTCAGCGAACTCGGCACAGTGACCCCGCAGGCCACCGTGACCGTCCAGTCGCAGATCAACGGCACGCTGATCGCCGTCTACTTCAGGGAGGGGCAGGCCGTGCGCAAGGGCCAGCTTCTGGCGCTGGTCGATCCGCGTCCGTACGAGGTCAGCCTGCAGCAGGCGGAAGGCCAGCTGATGCGCGACCAGGCTTCCCTCGACGAGGCGAAGCTGGACGCCGCGCGCTACAGGACCCTGGTCGCCCAGGACTCCATCGCCCGGCAGACCTACGATCAGGAAGTCGCGACCGTCAAACAGGACGAGGGCGTCGTCCGCATCGACCTGGCGGCGATCGCCAGCGCGCGGCTGAACATCGCCTATTGCCACATCGTCGCGCCGGTCTCCGGCCGGGTCGGCCTGCGCGAGGTCGACCCGGGCAACTTGGTCAACACCAACGAGCCCAACGGCCTGGTCGTCATCAATGAGCTCGATCCAGCAACCGTCATCCTCACGCTGCCGGAGGACTCGATTCCACAAGTGGCCCAGCGCATGGCGGCGGCCGGCGGGCTGCCGGCGACCGCGTACGACCGAACAGCGGCGACCGTGCTGGCGCAGGGCGAACTCTACACGCTCGACAACCAGATCGACACCTCGACCGGCACGGTCAAGGCGCGGGCGCGCTTCGCCAATCCCAGCGGCACGCTGTTCCCCAACCAGTTCGTCAACGTGACGTTGCTCGTCGACACGCTCACCAACGTCGTGACCGTCCCGGCCGTCGCCATCCGGCACGGGCCACAGGGCGACTTCGTTTATGTGATCCAGTCGGACTCGACGGTGAAGGTGACGCCGGTGAAAGTCGGTCCAGCGCAGGGCGAGACCGCCTCGATCCAATCCGGACTGAATGCCGGCGACGTCGTGGTCACCGATGGCGGCGACCGATTGAGCGACGGCGCCCACGTTATTCAGCCCAAGGACGCCGCCCGTTTCGCGCAGACGATGGCGCGCCAGCGCAAGCCGACCGGCGGCATCCTGGGCTGGATCGAGGGCCTGTTCGGCGTCAAGCCAGCGCCGGCTGCAGGCGCCGGCGCTGGGCAGACCGCTGACAACACCGGTGGGGCGCAGAGCGGCGCCGGCGGCGAGGGCGCGGCCCGTCGGGCGGCGCTCCTCGCCAGTCTCGATCTCACCGCCGATCAGCAAGCCAAGGCGAACCAGATTTTCGCCGACGCGCGGACCAAGTCGGAGGCCGCCGGCGACGACTTCCAGGCGCGCCGGCAGATCATGCAGGACGCCAACAACCAGCTGGAGGCGATCCTCACGCCGGAACAAAAGGCCAAGTTCGAGGCGGGGCGCGCGCAGCTGCGGCCAGGCGGCGCCGGATCGTCGGCGCCGTCGAGCAGTCAGCCGCCTTCGGTGCCGCCGCCGGCTGCCGCCGCCTCATCGGCGCGTCATACGGGCCGTGCCGAGGCGACCGCCGCGTCCGGCCAATCGCCGTCGGTGGCGGCGCCGGCGGCGCCAAGTCCAGGCGGGCCGGGCGGCCCAGGTGGCCGCGCTCGCTTCATCGACGCGCTCGGACTTGATGCGGCGCAGAAGGCGCAGGCCGACCAGATCTTCGCCGCCGCCCGCGCCCAGTCGCAAGGTTCGACCGATCCGGATGCGCGGCGCGCCGCCATGCGCCAGGCGTTTGAAAAGCTCGATGCGATCCTGAGGCCCGACCAGAAGGCGAAGCTCGCCGCTCTCCGAGCCCAGGCCCGGGGCAGTGGAAACGGCGGGGGCTAGTTTGAGCCCGTGGCGATCACGCCTGGACGCTAGCCCGGGATGAATCCCTCCCGCCCGTTCATCCTACGACCGGTCGCGACCAGCCTGTTCATGGCCGCGATCCTCCTCGCTGGCATCGTGGCGTTCCGCTTCCTGTCGCTCTCGGCGTTGCCCGAGGTCGACTATCCGACCATCCAGGTCCAGACCTTCTATCCTGGCGCCAGTCCGCAGGTGATGGCCGACACTGTCACCGCGCCGCTCGAGCGCCAGTTCGGCGAGATGACCGACCTCAACCGCATGAGCTCGATCAGCTCGGGCGGCGCGTCGGTCATCACGCTGCAGTTCAACCTCGATCTCAGCCTCGATGTCGCCGAGCAGGAGGTTCAGGCCTCGATCAACGCCGCCGGCAACCTCCTGCCCTCGGATCTGCCCGCGCCGCCCGTCTACGCCAAGGTCAACCCGGCCGACGCGCCGATCATGACGCTGGCGCTGACGTCCAAGACCCTGCCGCTGACCCAGGTCGAGGACATCGCCGAGACTCAGCTCGGGCAGAAGATCTCGCAGATCGGCGGCGTCGGTCTGGTCACCGTCGCCGGCGGCCAGCGTCCGGCGGTGCGGATCGAGGTGAACAGCAAGGCGCTCGCCAACTACGGCATGAGCATGGAGACGCTGCGCACGGCGATCGGCAATGCCAACGCCAACGGCGCCAAAGGCTCCTTCGACGGGCCCACCCGCTCGTTCTCGATCAACGCCAACGATCAGCTCGCCACCTCCGACGACTACATGAGCCTGATCGTCGCGTTCAAGAACGGCGCGCCCGTCCGGCTGCGCGACGTGGCGACCGCGATCCAGGCCCCGGAGAACACCCAGCTCGCCGCCTGGAAGAACGCGACCCCCGCCATCATCCTGAACGTGCAGCGCCAGCCCGGCGCCAACGTCATCACCACCGTCGACCAGATCAAGCAGCAGCTGCCGACGCTCGAGGCCGCGTTGCCGGCGGGCGTTCAGGTGGAGGTGCTGACCGACCGGACGACTTCGATCCGCGCCTCGGTCACCGACGTCGAGTTCGAGCTGATGCTGGCCGTCGCCCTGGTCGTAGCGGTGATCTTCATCTTCCTCCGCTCGATCCCGGCCACCTTCATCGCCTCGGTCGCCGTGCCGCTGTCGCTGGTCGGCACGTTCGGCGCCATGTACCTCCTGGGTTTCAGCCTCAACAACCTGACGCTGATGGCGCTGACCATCGCGACCGGCTTCGTCGTCGACGACGCCATCGTGATGCTGGAGAACATCTCCCGCTACATCGAGGCGGGCGAGCGCCCGATGGCGGCGGCGCTGAAAGGCGCCCAGCAGATCGGCTTCACCATCATCTCGCTGACGGTCTCGCTGATCGCGGTCCTGATTCCGCTGCTGTTCATGGGCGACGTTGTGGGGCGGCTCTTCCGCCAGTTCGCCATCACGCTCGCGGTCACGATCGTCATCTCGGCGGTGGTGTCGCTTACGCTGGTCCCAACACTTGGCGCGCGCTGGCTCAAGTCGCGCGCCGAGTCGCACGAGTCGGACTTCCAGCGCCGCGCGCGGCAGCTGTTCGACGACCTGATCGACCGCTACGACCGCGCGCTTCGGTGGGTGCTCGATCGCCAGCCCGCGACGCTGCTGGTTGCGGTGGCGACGCTGGTGCTCACGATCGTGCTCTACATCGCGATCCCCAAGGGTCTCTTCCCGACCCAGGACACCGGGTTGCTGCAGGGCGTCACCCAAGCCTCGCAGTCGATCTCCTACGCGCGCATGGCGACCCTGCAGCAACAGCTGGCGCAGGCGCTGCTCAAGGATCCCGATGTCGCCAGCCTTTCGTCCTACGTCGGCGTCGACGGCGCGAACGACACCCTGAACGCCGGGCGGATGCTGATCAACATCAAGCCGCGCAACCAGCGGACGGGTTCGCAGGCCAAGATCATGCAGGATCTCGCCGAGCGCGCGCGCGCCGTCGCCGGCATCACCCTCTACCTGCAGCCGGTGCAGGACCTGACCATCGACGCCAACGTAGGCCCGACCCAGTACCAGTTCGCCCTGCAGGGCTCGAACCAGGACGAGATCAATCAGTGGGCCGGCAAGCTCGTCGGCCAGCTCAGCAATACGTCCGAGGTCCGCAACGTTTCGGCCGACGTGCAGAGCGAGGGGTTGTCGGCCACCATCAACATCGATCGGGCGACGGCGGCGCGGCTCGGGGTCACTGCGGAAACGGTGGATGAGGCGCTCTACGACACGTTCGGCCAGCGCATCGTCTCGACCATCTTCACCGACACCAATCAGTACCGGGTGATTCTGGAGGCCGACTCCAGCTACCTGCAGGACCCGAGCTCGCTTGGGCAGATCTATGTGCCGACGACCGGCGGCGGCTCAACTCCGCTCGCTTCGTTCGCGACCGTCACGGTCCAGCCCGCGCCGCTGCAAGTGGACCACGTCGCCCAGTTCCCCGCGGCGAACCTGTCGTTCGACACCGCGCCCGGCGTGTCGCTCGGGGCGTCCGTGCGCGCGATCGAGAAGGCCGAGGCGGCCATCGGGATGCCGGCCGACATCACCACGGCCTTCCTGGGCGCCGCGCGCGCCTACCAGGCGTCGCTCACCAACGAGCTTTGGTTGATCCTGGCGGCGATCGCCTGCGTCTACATCGTGCTCGGCGTGCTCTACGAGAGCTACATCCACCCGGTGACGATCCTCTCGACGCTGCCCTCGGCCGGGGTCGGGGCGCTTGTGGCGTTGATGCTCGCTGGCCAGGACCTGGGCGTGATCAGCATCATCGGGATCATCCTGCTGATCGGCATCGTCAAGAAGAACGCCATCATGATGATCGACTTCGCGCTCGACGCCGAGCGCGCGGAGGGCAAGTCGCCGCGGGAGGCCATCCATCAGGCCGCGCTGCTTCGCTTCCGCCCGATCCTGATGACGACGCTCGCGGCCATCGTCGGCGCCGTGCCGCTGATGCTGGGCTGGGGCGAGGGCTCCGAGCTGCGCCACCCGCTCGGCATCTCCATCGTCGGCGGCCTGATCGTCAGCCAGTTGCTCACGCTGTTCACCACGCCAGTGATCTACCTCTATTTCGACCGCCTCGCCGGCCGCCTAGGGTGGGGCATCAACAAGCGAAAGGGCGAGAGCGACCCGGCGGTGGACGAGGCCGCCCCCGACACGGGCTCCGGCCCGGAAGGCGCGCCGTCGTGAACCTGGTCGAGCCCTTCATCCGCCGCCCGATCGGCACCGTGCTGCTCACGTTGGGCGTCGCGCTGGCCGGCGTCGGGGCCTACTTCCTGCTGCCCGTCGCGCCGCTGCCCTCGGTCGATTTCCCGGTGGTGCAGGTCCAAGCATCACTGCCAGGCGCCAGCCCCGAGACCATGGCGACCAGCGTCGCGACGCCGCTGGAACGTCGTCTTGGACACATCGCCTCGGTCAATGAGATGACCTCGAACAGCGGCGTCGGGTCGACCCGCATCGTCCTGCAGTTCGATCTCGATCGCGACATCAACGGCGCGGCGCGCGACGTCGAGGCGGCGATCAATGCCGCGCGCGTCGACCTGCCCGCCACTCTCCGCTCCAACCCGACCTATCGGAAAGCCAACCCCGCGGACCAGCCGGTGCTGATCCTGGCCATGACGTCGAAGACCAAGACGCCGGGCCAGATCTACGACTCCGCCTCCAACATCATCGAGCAGCAGCTCTCGCAGATCAAAGGCGTCGGCCAGGTGAACATCGGCGGCGGCTCGCTGCCGGCGGTGCGCGTCGACGTCGATCCGTTCGCGCTGGCGCGCTACGGCATCGGGCTCGAGGACGTCCGCGCGGCGCTCGCGTCGGCGAACGCCAACCGGCCCAAGGGGATCGTGCAGAGCGGCGACCAGCGGCTGCAAATCTACACCAACGACTCCGGCGCCGTCGCGGCCGACTACGCGCCCCTGGTCATCGCCTACCGCAACGGGGCCGCCGTGCGGCTGAGCGACATCGCCCAGGTCACCGACGGCCAGGAGGACATCCACAACCTCGGCCTCTACAACGGCCAGCCGGCCATCATCGTGCAGATCACCCGCGAGCCGGGCGCGAACATCGTCGCCACGGTCGACGCGATCGAGAAGGAGCTGCCGATCCTGCAGGCCGAGCTCCCGGCCGACGTCAACATGCAGGTCGCGGTCGACCGCACCAACACCATCCGCACCTCGCTCGGCGACGTCGAGCGCACGCTCTTGATCGCCATCCTCCTGGTCGTGGCGGTGGTCGCCGTCTTCCTGCGCAACGGACGCGCGACCGTCGTGCCGGCCGTCGCGGTCGCCGTCTCGCTGCTTGGGACGCTGGCGGTGATGTTCCTGTTGGGCTTCAGCCTCGACAACCTCTCGCTCATGGCGCTCACCGTCTCGACCGGGTTCGTCGTCGACGACGCCATCGTCGTGCTCGAGAACGTCACCCGGCATCTCGAAGCGGGCATGGACCGCTTCGAGGCGGCGCTGAGGGGCGCGGGCGAGGTGGCCTTCACCGTGCTCTCCATCAGCCTGTCGCTGATCGCGGTGTTCATTCCGCTCTTGCTGATGGGGTCGATCCTCGGGCGGCTGTTCCGCGAGTTCGCCATCACGCTCTCGACCGCGATCATGGTGTCGCTGGCCATCTCGCTGACCACGACGCCAATGCTCTGCGCCTACTTCATCGGACGGCCGTCGCGCGGCGCCGGCCAGCCGTGGTGGTCCAGGTGGGCGGAACGGTCATTCGAAGTGATGGCCTCTGTCTACGAGCGCGGTCTGCGCTGGGCGCTCGATTCCGGCCCGATCATCCTGACCATCCTGGTCGCGACCATCCTGTTGAACGTCTACCTGTTCGTCGTGGTGCCCAAGGGCTTCTTCCCGCAGCAGGACACGGGGTTGCTGCAGGGCGGCATGCAGATGGACCAGAGCACGTCGTTCCAGGTGTCCCGCTCGCGGCTGCAGCGGTTCGTCAACATCATCGACCAGGACCCGGCGGTGAAGTCGGTGGTCGCCTTCACCGGCGGCGGCGGCTCGAGCGGCGGGTTCGTGTTCATGGAGCTCAAGCCCAAGTCGCAACGGCCGAGCGCCGACGTGGTCATGGCGCGTCTGCGGGTGCGCTTCGCCACCGTCACCGGCGCCAGCCTCTTCCTGCAGTCGGTGCAGGACTTCCGCTTCGGCGGCCGGCAGTCGAGCGCCCAGTACCAGTACACGCTCGAAGCCGACTCGATCGCAGACCTGCGCACCTGGGCGACGAAGCTTGCGGCGCAGATGAAGCAGGATCCGACCTTCGCCGACGTCAACACCGACCAGCAGGACCATGGCCTGCAGGCGTTCGTGAACATCGGCCACGACACCGCCTCGCAGCTCGGGCTTACCTCGGCGGCCATCGACAACGTGCTCTACGACAGCTTCGGCCAGAGACAGGTTTCGGTCATCTACAACGCGCTCAACCAGTACCATGTGATCATGGAGATCCCGCAGGCCGACGCCGAGGATCCGACCGCGCTGTCGAACGTCTACCTCTCGACCGAGACCCCTGCGCCGGCGGTCGCCGCGGCTTCCGGCGCGGGCAAGTCGACGACAGCCAGCGTCAACACCCTCGCCCTGCAGGGGGTCTCGGTGGTCGCAGCCGGCGCGCCAGGCGCGGCGCCGGTAAGCGCGCTGGGCGGTCCGGTCGCGCCGCCCGGCCGCGCGGCGTCGACCGGGGTGGCCGTCACCTCGACCAAGGAGCAGATCGTGCCGCTGACGGCCGTGGCCGCCTTCAGCGAAACCTCGGCGCCCACCTCGGTGAATCACCAGGACGTCTCACCGGCGACCACCATCTCGTTCGATCTCGAGCCCGGAAAGTCGCTGAGCGACGCGACCCGCGCGATCGACCAGGCGCAGGCCGCGATCGGCATGCCGGCGACCGTGCACGGCAGCTTTCAGGGGACGGCCCAGGTGTTCCAGCAGTCGCTCGGCAGCGAAGGAGTGCTGATCCTCGCGGCGCTGGTCGCGATCTACATCGTGCTGGGCGTGCTCTACGAGAGCTACATCCACCCGCTGACGGTGCTTTCGACCCTGCCGTCGGCGGGCGTCGGCGCGGTGATCGCGCTCCTGATCTTCCAGACCGAGTTCAGCATCATCGCGCTGATCGGCGTCATCCTCCTCATCGGCATCGTGAAGAAGAACGCCATCCTGATCATCGACTTTGCGCTCGACGCCGAGCGCGCCGGCGGGCTCTCGACGCGCGACGCCATCTACCAGGCGTCGCTGCTGCGCTTCCGCCCGATCATGATGACCACCTTTGCCGCGATGCTCGGGGCGTTGCCGCTCGCGGTGGGTTGGGGCGAGGGATCTGAGCTTCGCCGTCCGCTCGGGATCACCATAATAGGCGGCCTCCTGGTGAGCCAGGTGCTGACGCTGCTGACCACGCCGGTGATCTACCTCTACCTCGATCGATTCCGCCGCCGCTCATCGGAAGAGCTCCAACTTGCCAGCGGCGGCATGGCGCCGCCGGCGCCGGAGCCTGTATAGTCAAGGACGCATCGCATGTTCGCCCATCCGCCCAGCAAGACCCGCCCGTTCCGCACCGCCCGTGCATCGGCGAGGCTCGCCGGCCTCCTCGCCGCTTCGATGCTGGGTGGCTGCCTGGTCGGGCCGAACTACCAGCGCCCGGCCGTCGAGACGCCGCCGGCGTTCAAGGAGGCGGAGGGCTGGACGCCGGCCCAGCCGGCCGACGGGCTCGACCGCGGCGACTGGTGGACCATCTTCAACGACGCGCTGCTCAATAGCCTCGAGACCAAGGTCGAGGTCTCCAACCAGAACCTCGCCGCGGCCCTGGCCGCCTACGAGCAGGCGCACGCGGTGGTCGCCGCAGACCAGGCGCAGCTGTTCCCGACCGTCGACCTGACCGGCTCGGCCACGCAATCCAAGCAAGGCAGCCGTGGCGGGACGGGAACCGGGACCGGGACCGCTGGCGCGACCGGCAGGGCCACCACCAGCTACCAGCTGCAGGTCGGCGCGAGCTGGGCGCTCGACGTCTGGGGCAAGATCCGCCGCCAGGTCGAAGGCGCAAAGGCGTCCGCGCAAGCCTCGGCCGCCGATCTCGCCAACGCGCGGCTTTCGGCCCAGAGCACGCTCGCCGTCGACTACCTCGAGCTTCGCTTGCTCGACGCGCAGAAGGCGGTCTTGCGGGCGACCGTGGACGGCGACGCCAAGGCGCTCACGGTGGTCAGCAACCAATATAACGCCGGCACGGTCCCCAAGAGCGACGAGCTGCAGGCGGAGACGACGCTGGACAACGCCAAGGCCAGTCTCGTCGATCTCGACAGCCAGCGCGCCGCCTCCGAGCATGCCATCGCCGTCCTGACCGGCGTTCCGCCGGCGGATCTCACGATCGCACCCGATCCGAACTGGGCGCCGAGCGTGCCCGAGACGCCAATCGACGTGCCCTCGACCCTGCTCGAGCGTCGGCCGGACATCGCCTCGTCGGAGCGCCTCGCCCAGGCGGCCAACGCTCAGATCGGCGTGCAGACCGCGGGCTACTTTCCGGACATCACCCTTTCCGGCGACTACGGCTTCGCCAGCAGCGGCCTGAGCGGGCTCTTGAACGCCTCCAACGCCTTCTGGTCGATCGGCGCGAACGCGGTCGAGACGGTGTTCAACGCAGGACAGACCTCGGCGCTCGTCCGCGAGGCCAAGGCGTCCCGTGACCAGGCGTTCGCCAACTATCGCCAGACCGTGCTCACCGCCTTCCAGCAGGTCGAGGATGATCTCGCCGCCGCCCGCGTGCTGCAGACCGAGGAGCCGCTCAGGCTCGCGGCCTCACAGGCCGCCGACCAAGGCGAAACCGTCGCGCTGAACGAGTACCGCGCGGGCACCGTCGACTATACGACGGTCGTGACCGCCCAGAACGCGGCGTTGAGCGCGCGCCAGACGCTCCTGGACCTCCGGGTCCAGCGTATGACCACCGCCGTCACCCTCATCGAGGCGCTGGGCGGCGGCTGGTCGGCGAGCCAGCTGCCGAAGTCCTGAGTCTGTCGCCGGGCGCTTTTCCTGCTAGGGTCCCTGGCGCGCAGACGAGGGAGGCGAGCGTGATGCCATTGAGGGACAAGGGCTGGCTGGTCGCGCTCACCGCGCCGGTCCTGCTCGCCGGATGCGGCGTCAACACCATCCCCACCGACGAGGAGAAGGCCAAGGCGGCCTGGGCGGACGTGCAGGCCGACTACCAGCGCCGCGCCGACCTGGTCCCCAATCTGGTCGCGACCGTCCAGGGGTACGCGGTCCAGGAGCGCACCGTGCTCGTGCAGGTCACCCAGGCGCGCGCCCAGGCCACGCACGTGACGGTCGACGCCTCCACCCTGACCGACCCGGCGAAGTTCCAACAGTATGAGCAGGCGCAGAACCAGCTGTCCGGCGTGCTGGGCCACCTGCTCGCCATCACCGAGAACTATCCGGACCTGAAGTCGAACGAGAACTTCCTGACGCTCCAATCCCAACTCGAGGGGACCGAGAATCGCATCGCGATAGCGCGGCGCGACTACAACGAGGCGGTGCGCGTCTACAACACCGACCTGCACACCTTTCCCGGCGTCATCTGGGCCGGGACGCTCTACAAGTCGGAAAAACCGATGCAGGAGTTCGCGGCCAGCGAGGGGGCGCAGGCGGCGCCGACGGTGAGCTTCCCGCCCCCGCCGCCCGCGCCCTCGCCGTAGGCCCATGGCTCGCCTCTTCATCCTGGCCGTGGCGCTGCTGTTCGCTATGGCTGGCCCGGGTCGGGCGGCGCCCACCTTTCCGGCGCTGAACGGCCAGCGGGTGGTCGATGACGCGCACGTGCTATCGGCGGCGACCGTCTCCGACCTCACCGGCAAGCTCGCCGCGCTCGAGCAGAAGAACGGCGACCAGGTCGTCGTCGTCACGCTGCCGTCCCTGCAGGGCTACGAGATCGAGGACTACGGCTATCAGCTGGGCCGCGCCTGGGGCATCGGCCAGAAAGGCAAGGACAACGGGGTCATCTTCATCGTCGCCCCTAACGAGCACAAGGTCAGGATCGAGGTCGGTTACGGCCTGGAGCCGGTGATGACCGACGCCCTCTCCAGCATTATCCTGCAGGAGCAGGTCTTGCCGAAGTTCCGCTCGGGCGACGTCGAGGGCGGCGTCGTGGCGGGGACCGATGCGATCATCAGCCAGCTCGGCCTCGACCCGGCGCAGGCGCAGGCGAACGCGCAAGCAGCGGAACAGCAGCCGCCGGCCGGCCGGCCCAACCCGATCCCCATCATCATTCTGCTTGTCCTGTTCTTCTTCATCATCCGCGGCCTGTTCGGCCGCTGGGGGGGCGGCGGCGGGCTCTGGATGGCGGCGCCCTTCCTGTTCATGGGCGGCGGCGGCCGTTCCTATGGCGGCGGCTTTGGCGACGGCGGCGGGTTTGGCGGGTTCAGCGGCGGTGGCGGGTCGTTCGGCGGCGGCGGCGCGTCGGGGAGCTGGTAGATGCTGAATCCCTCCGACCACGAGCGCGTGCACGCCGCGATCGCCGCAGCAGAGGCCAAGACCGCCGGAGAGCTGTTCTGCGTCGTCGCGACCGAGAGCGCGTCCTATCGCGAGGTCCCGCTCGCCTGGGCGGCGGGCGTCGCGTTGCTCGGGCCGCCGGTCGCGCTCGTCTTCGGCGTCCGCCCGGGAATGCTGCTCGCGGCGCTCGAGGGCGGCTGGGTGGCGGGCCACGCCCACGCGCTCGAAGGGGCGATGACGCGCGCGGTCATAGGCTATGCGGTCGTCCAGGCGGCGCTGTTCGCCGTAGTCCTCATCCTGGCTGCGATCCCTCCCGTGCGGCGGCTGCTCACGCCGGGGTTCCTCAAGCGCAATCATGTGCACGCGCGCGCGCTCGAGCAGTTCGCCCATCGCCGCCACGTGAGCGGTGCGCCGGCCAGCGTGCTGATCTATGCCTCGACCGCCGAGCGCCAGGTCGAGATCATCGCCGACGAGGCGATCCATGCGCAGACGGGCGACGGCGTCTGGAACGACGCGATCAAGGCGGCGCTCGCCAAGATCCGCGCCGGCGATGCGGCCGGCGGCCTCATCGCCGCAATCGAGCGATGCGGCGCGGCCCTCGCCCAGCACTTCCCGGCCAAGGGCGCCGCGCAGCCCGAACCGGCGGACGACCTCAAGGAAGTCTAGCGCGCTGAGCCAGAGCCGCCTCAGGCTTCGAGCGCGCTCACGAACGACTCGCGCCAGACGTTGACATCGTTCTTGGTCACGCCTTCGAGCAGGGCGGCGTGCCGCCGCCGCCGTTCCGCCTGGTCCATGGTCAGAGCGCGCTTCAGCGCCTCGGACAGCTCTTCGTGGCTAAACGGATTGACGATCAGCGCCTCACGCATCTGCAGCGCCGCGCCGGCGAACCGCGAGAGAATGAGAACGCCGGGATCCTCCGGGTTCTGCGCCGCCACATACTCCTTCGCCACCAGGTTCATCCCGTCCCTGAGCGGCGTCACCAGCCCGACGCGCGCGGCGCGGTAGACCCCCGCCAACTCGTCACGGCGGTAGTTGCGGTTGACGTAGCGGATCGGCGACCAGTCGGTGTCGGCGAAGGCGGCGTTGATCCGCCCCGAGAGCGTATCCAGCCGGGCGCGGATGTCCTGGTAGGTGTCGACCTCGTCGCGCGAGACGGGCGCGATCTGCAACAGGAAGACCTTTCCGTGGAAGTCCGGATTGTCGTGCAGGAAGAGCTCGAAGCCCAGGAAACGGTCGTCGAGGCCCTTCGAATAGTCCAGCCGGTCGACGCCGACCAACATTGAGCGGAACACCGCCTGGGCCGCCATGCGGTCGAACATGCGGGTCGCGGCCGGCGAGCGCACCTGCTCGGCGAAGTCGGCGGCGTCGATGCCGATCGGGAAGGCGCCGGCGAGAACGGTCTTGCCGAATGCCTCCAGCCGCCCGTCGCCGAGGCTCCGCCCACCCACCTCATGCACGAGGTAATCTTCGAACGCCTCGAGCCACTCGGTGGTCTGGAAACCGATCAGGTCGTAGGCGAACAGGGCTTCGACGAGCTGCCGGTGCCGCGGCAGGGTCACGACCAGCTGCCGGGCCGGCCAAGGCGTGTGTAGGAAGAAACCGACCCGGTTCTTCACCCCGAGCCGCCTGAGCTCCCGCGCCAGTGGGATCAGATGGTAGTCGTGCACCCAGACAAGATTCTCGTCCTCGATCAGTGGGCGGACGCAATCGGCGAGCCGGCGATTGACGCGCTCATAGCCCTCGCTGAACGAGCGGTCGTAGGCCGCCAGGTCCATGCGGTAGTGGAACAGCGGCCAGAGCGTCTTGTTGGCGAAGCCGTTGTAATAGAGGCGGACGTCCTCCTCTTCGAGGTCGACGGCGGCCACGGTCACCCCTTCGGTCCGGCTCATGGCGATCTCGCCGGTGAAGACGGGGACCGTGCGGCCGCTCCAGCCGAACCAGAGCCCATCGCCGGCGCGCAAGCCCGCGGTCAGCGCCATCGCCAGACCGCCGGTCTGCGCGGCGCCCCGGCCGGCGGGGCGCCCGATCCGGTTGGAGATCACGACCAGCCGGCTCATCGCGCCGTGCTCCAGGGTCGGCTGAGCAGGCTGGCGCAGTTGATCAGCCCAACCAGCGAGTAGGTCTGCGGATAGTTGCCCCAGAGCCGCCCGTCCTCGAGCCCGATGTCCTCCGACAGAAGGCCGGATGACGTCCGGTGGCTCAGCATCTGCTCGAACAGGGCTCGCGCCTCCGCTGTACGTCCTGAGAGGTGCAACGCTTCGATGAACCAGAAGGTGCAGACGTTGAACGCCGTCTCCGGCTCGCCGAAGTCGTCGTCCGCATAGCGCATCAGATAAGGGCCGCGCTTTAAGTCCCGCTCGATGGCGGCGAGCGTCTTCTGGTGGCGCGGATCGTTCGGGCCGATGAAACGTACGTCGACCATCTGCAACAGGCTCGCGTCCAGTTCGTCGCCCCCGAAGCTGGCGGCGAAGCGATCCTTCTCAACGTTCCACGCCTCCGCCTCGATGCGGGTGCGGACGGTCTGGGCGCGCGCGCGCCAGTAGGTGGTGCGTTCGGCAAGACCCAGCGCCTCGGCGACATTGGCCAGCCGGTCGCAGGCGGCCCAGCACATGACTGCCGAATAGGTGTGCACCCGCGCGCGCGTGCGGAACTCCCAAAGGCCGGCGTCGGGCTGGTCGTGCATGAGGAACGCGCGCTCGCCGACCTGCTCCAGCGCGCGAAAGTCCTCGACGGTCGCTGGCCTGAGCAGTCGTTCGTCGAAGAAGGCCTGGGCCGCGGAGAGGATGATCTGGCCGTAGACGTCGTGCTGAAGATGCTCGTGCGCCTGGTTGCCCGCCCGCACGGGTCCCATGCCGCGGAAGCCGGGCAGGGCGTCGATGATCCGTTCCCCGAGCGCTGGCTCGAGCCCCACGCCGTACACCGGCTGGATATGCCCGCCTCTCGACTGGTCGATCAGGTTCCTGAGATAGCGGAGGTAGTTCTCCAGCATGTCGGCCGCGCCAAGGCGGTTCAGCGCTTGCACGACGTAGTAGGCGTCCCTCAGCCAGCAGTAGCGGTAGTCCCAGTTGCGGCCCGAGTGCGGGGCTTCCGGGATCGAGGTCGTCATCGCCGCCACGATAGCGCCGGTCTCCTCGTAGGCGCAGAGCTTGAGCGCGATCGCGGCGCGGATCACCGCCGTCTGCCACTCGAGCGGCACCGACAGCGTGCGCACCCACTCGCGCCAGGCGGCTGTCGTCTCCCAAAGCATGCGCTCGGCCGTGGTCAGCACGTCCGCGTTCACCGGCTCGTCGGGCCCGAGAAACAACGCCAGATCCTGTTCGAGGCGGAACGTCCGTGCGCCCACGATATGCGAGACCGGGCAGTTGGTCGTGAGCCGCACCACCAGCTCCGAGCACAGGAACCGGATATGGTTTGAGCCGGTCGTCACCTCGGCCGTCCGCCGGCCCCAGTCCGCGGTCGGTGTGAGGCGGATGCGGACGTTGGGCGCCCCCTCGAGCGGGCGGATCAGGCGGATAAACGCTGTCGGTCGATAGACGCGGCCGAACTGCGGATAGCGCGGCGAGAAATCCAGGATCTCAAGCGTCGCCCCGTTCTTGTCGGTGAGCTCGGTGCGAAGAACCGCGGTGTTGCGCAGATAGGCTTGGGCCGTCTCGGCGACGTCGATCATGTCGACCGCCCACAGGCCGTGGGTCGTCTGCTCCCCCGGGTCGCGGTCGCTCAGCAGGGACGAGAACACAGGGTCGGAGTCGAAGCGCGGCGCGCAGGCCCAGACATAGCGGCCCATGCGATCGATCAACGCGCTCACCGCGCAATTGCCGATCGGCGCAAGATCCAGATCGCCGCCCGCTTGCATCACGGCGCTCGCCCCGCCGCGAGCGAAGCGCGCAGCCAGGCGCGCACGGCCGCAACGTCGGTCAGGCCGGCCAAGGCGGCTGTCTTGCGGCCGCTGCCGACCAGGACGCCGAAGCCGCCCATCTCGGTTGCCGCGGCGAAACCGCGCTCGTCGGTCAGGTCATCGCCCACGAAGACTGGCAGCCCGCCGGCGAAAGGAGCCTGGGCCATGAACGCGCCCACGGCGTCGCCCTTGTCTGGCCCCGGGGTGCGCAGCTCGAGCACCATGTCGCCAGCCTGCAGGACGAGCGCGCCAGCCCGCGCCAGCGCCTCGGCGGCGTGGCGCACTTCCTCGGCCGCCGCCGGCGCCGCGCGATAGTGCACGGCTAGGCTCAGCCCTTTGTCTTCCAGCCACGCGCCCGGCCAGGCGTCGGTCAGCGGCGCGAGCGCCCTCCGCGCGGCCGCCAGATTGGGGCTCGCCTCGGCGCGCCAGACCGCGCCATCGGTGAAGCGTCGCTCCAGGCCGTGCACACCGGCCACGGCCGCAACGCTGCGATCGAGGATGCGGTCGACCTCGCCCAGCGTGCGGCCGCTGATCACCGCCAACCGCCCGTCGAGGGCCTGGGCCAGCGCGCGGAGCAGCGCGGTGCGCTCCGGCTCGGGGCCGACGTCCTCGGGCCGCGGCGAAATTGGCGCAAGCGTGCCGTCGAGGTCGAGAAAGAGCGCTGTCCCGGCCAGCGACAGCGGCGCCGGCGCAGGGCGTACGCTCACCGCTGGACCCGCTCCCTCAGTGCCGGCGCGATGCATCGAGTCTCCATGGCCGCCGTTGGAGCGAAAGCGACGTCAGACAGATGATACGACCGCGCTCCGCAACGTTCATGGAAAAGTGTTGGCGGCAAGGCTAGCATCCGTCGCGGGTTGGCGGGTTTCGGGCGAGGGGCGCGAACGTGGCGCAGACGAACGGCGACGACCCCAAGCGTCAGGCCGAGGTCAGGCACAAGATCGCCAATCTCTTCCAACTGCTGTCCACGCTCACGCGGCTGCGGATGCAGCGGGCGCAGGAGGCCGAAAGCCGGCGCGACTTGGGCTCGCTGCTGGAGATGGTTTCGGCGCTCGCGCTGGTGCACCAGCGGGTGCTGAGCCCGGGCGGCGAGGATTTCGCGCTCTGTCTCGGCGACATGGCCGACCATTGGCGGCGCCGGTGCGCCGGCCGGCCGATCGCGATCGAGCTCACGGCTGCGCCGCTCGCCGTCCACGAGAGCCACGCCTCGGCCCTGGCGCTGATCGCCAACGAATTGGTCGCCAACGCGCTTGCCCGTGGGTTTCCGGACGAGCGGGCAGGGGTGATCCGCGTGGCGCTCGAGCGGGCGGGAGACGATCGCGCTGCGCTGTCGGTGACCGACGATGGCATAGGCTACGACCCGGCGACTGTTGATGACGCCCGGCTCGGCCTGTGGCTGATCAAGGGGCTCGCCGCCCAGGTGCGCGGTGACCTCAGCACCACGGCCGACAACGGCGTCTCTTGCCGTCTGGAGTTCCCTGGCTGAGCGGTCGGCGGCGACGATCGCGCTCCACGCGGTCTTGAGCCCGCCCGCGCTCACGTGCTTATGAGCCGGCACGGGAGTGAAACAAGATATGACGGAAACCATCGAGCTGCCCGATGCGGGCAAGATCGCCGAGCTGGCGGCGGTTGGCATGCTGCCATCGCTCTACGCTCGGCTGAAACCGAACGCGATTGCGGTCTACGGCGCGCACAGCCAGCGGACCTTCGCCGAGCTGAACGGCAATGCCAACCGCCTGGTCGCCGCGCTCGCCCGCGCGGGCGTCACGGCCGGCGACCACATCGCACTGCTGTGCGGCAACAAGCCGGAGTTCATCGAGGTCTTGGCCGCGGCCTGGCGCTCGGGCCTGCGCCTTACGCCGCTCAACTGGCACCTGAGCCCGCCCGAGGTCGCCTACATCGTCGGCGATTGCCGGGCCAAGGCGCTGATCGCGGACGCGGATTTCGCCGCCGCCGCGACCGCCTCGCTCAACGACAATCTCACCTGCAAACTCGCGATCGGCGGCCGGATCGACGGGTTCGGAAGCTACGAACAGGCGCTTGCGGCCGAGAGCGACGCCGACCCGGTTCATCCCGTCCACGGCAACACGATGATGTACACCTCCGGCACGACGGGCCGCCCGAAGGGCGTCTACCGCGCACGCACCATGGCCATGCCGCCGTCGTGGGGCGAGGGCTCGCCCAAGGGCTACAAGTTCCACGAGGACGTGAACATGTGCTGCGGGCCGGCCTATCACGCCGCGCCGCTGGCGTTCGACATCGCCCAGCCGCTGAATTCGGGCATCACCATCGTGCTGATGGAGCGGTTCGATCCCGAGGGCTTCCTCGCCACGGTCGAGAAGCACCACGTCACCCACACCCACATGGTTTCGACCATGTTCCAGCGCATCCTGGCGCTGCCAAAGGCGGTGCGCGAGAAGTACGACATCTCGAGCCTTCGCCACATCCTGCATGGCGCCGCGCCGACGCCGCCCGAGGTCAAGCGAGCGATGATCGATTGGCTGGGCCCGATCCTTTACGAGTACTACGCCGCCAGCGAAGGCGGCGGCAACTTCATGATCGACTCCCACGAGTGGCTGAAGAAGCCCGGCAGCGTCGGCAAGCTCATGTCCGGTTCGGGCACCCGCATCGTCGACGACCACGGCGCCGACGTGAAGCAGGGCGAGGTGGGCGTGATCTACTTCCCGCACAGCCCGATCGCGCGCTTCGAGTACTACAACGACAAGGAAAAGACGAAGGCGGCCGAGCTGCCGGGCGGCGAGCACTTCACCGTCGGCGACATGGGCTACGTCGACGAGGACGGCTACCTCTTCCTCACCGGGCGCACGGCCGAGTGCATCATTTCCGGTGGGGTGAACATCTATCCGCAGGAGATCGACAACGAGCTCACCAAGCATCCGGCCGTGAAGGACGTCTGCACGGTCGGCGTGCCGAACGACGAATGGGGCGAGGAGGTGAAGGCGGTCATCGCGCTGCACCCCGGCTACAGGGCCTCGCCGGAGCTCGCCAAGGAGATGCTCGACTTCATCCGCCCGCATCTCGCCGGCTACAAGATGCCGCGCAGCATCGACTTCGTCGACGAGGTCCCCCGCTCCGAGGCGGGCAAGGTCCAGCGCCGCCAGGTGCGCGCGCCCTATTGGGCCGGCCGCGTCAAGCAGATCTGAGGAACCAGCCCTCCGCGAGCCCCTCAGCAAGTCACTTAGCGCGTCAGCTGCTCGCCGCCGACGCCGGCCGCTCGTCGCTTCAGGGCGCGGCTTCTTCGAGGTAGCGGCGGCGGATGTGGCGCTTGTAGGCGCCGGCCGACAGCGGCGCGCCGGTGGCTTCGCCGACCAGCGTCGCGAAGTCGACCAGGCTGGCGCGCTCGTGCACGCGCGGGCGGGCCCAGGCGAAGTAGGGGGTGAAGTCGCCACGCCCAAGCCCAGGTCGGATCTCCGGGTTGTTGGCCGTCGCCCGCTCGAACAGCTGCGCGGCCAGCATCGAGCCCATGGCGTAGTTGGGGAAGTAGCCAAACAGGCCCGCCGACCAATGGATGTCCTGCAGGCAGCCGTGGGCGAGGTCGGGCGGCGTGCGGCCGAACATCTTCGCAAACATCTCGTCCCAGGCGGTCGGGATGTCGGCGACGCCGAGGTCGCCCTTCAGCAGCGCCTGCTCCAGCCGGTAGCGCAGGATGACGTGCAGCGGATAGGAGATCTCGTCTGCTTCGACGCGGATGTAGTCGTCATCCAGCCGGCGCCAGTTGTTGAGCACATTCTGGAACGACCAGACGCTCGCGTCGCCGCCCAGGTGCTCGGCCATCAGCGGCGCGAGGAAGGTGAGGAACTCATGGCTCCGGCCGGCGACCATCTCCAGCGACAGCGACTGGCTCTCGTGCACCGTCATGCCGCGCGCCTGGCCGGCGGGCTTGAACGCCAGCGCGCGGGGCAGGTTGTACTCGTACATCGCGTGCCCCGCTTCGTGCAGCGTCGCGTGGATCGAGAACGCCACGTTTTGAACGTCGTAGCGCGTGGTGAAGCGCACGTCGCCGGGGCTGTGCGGCGACGAGAACGGGTGCGGCGCCTGGTCGATGCGGAAGTGGTCGGGGTCGTGTCCGACCGTGAGCGCCAGCCGGTGGGAGAGCGCAGCCTGCTTGTCGGTCGGGACCGGCGGGAAGGGGATGGGCTTGCACCAACCGGCCTGCCGCTCGCGCACCTCGGCGATCAAGGGCGGCAGGGACGCGGCCAACTCGGCGAAGATCGGGTCGATCATGGATTCGCTGACGCCGGGGTCGTATTCGTCGAGCATCGCGCCGTAGAGGGTCGTCCCCAGCGCCTCGGCCTTGGCGTGGGCGATCTCGCGGATGATTGAGAGCATCTCGGCGAACGGCCCGGCGAAACTCTTGTAGTCGTTCTCCGGCTTGGCGCGGGCCCAGATCGGCTGCAGCTGGGCAGCGAGGCGCGCCTTGGCCGCCTGCAGGTCCTTGGGCGCGGCCGCGGCGTGCACCCAATGGCGACGCATCTCCCTCACGTCCGCCTGCTCGGCCGGCTCGAGCGCGCTCGCCATCGCCTCGGCCTCGGCGATCTCCGCGCCAGCGGCCTCCGACCCGATCAGGTCGACCGAGACCTCGGTCAGCGCAGCCATCTGCTCGCCCCTGGCCCAGGCGCCGCCGCGCGGCATGTTGGTCTGGGCGTCCCAACCGAGGATCGAGCGGGCGCCGTCGAGCTTGCCGGCGAGCTGGAACCGATGAGAAACGCGGGTGTAGGGGTCGTGCTGGGGGGCGGGCGCGCTCATGGAGCGGGACCATTGGCGGCGGCCGCTCCGCGCGTCAAGCAGGCCCCGGTCGCAACCTACGGCGGCAGGTCTAGACCACGCTCGAGTGCCGCTGGGCATCCGGCGCGAGATAGGCGTCGAACACCGCACAGGCGGCGCGCATAAACGGCCGTCCGGCCTCGGTGACCGTCAGCCGATCGGCGCTGACCACGACCAGGCCGTCCGCCTCCAGCAGGCGCAGCCGCTCGATCGCGGGCGCGAGCTCGGCGGTTGTTCGGCCCCGGCGCGCGGCAATGGCTGCGAGGTCGACGGCAAGGTCGCACATGAGCCGCTCGATGATCTCTGCGCGGAAGCGGTCGTCATCGGTCAGGGCGACGCCGCGCGCCGTGGGTAGGACGCCCGCCAACACGGCCTTGCGCCAGGCCAACTCCTCCGCCGTGTTCTGCACATAGCCCTGCGGCAGCCGGCCGATGGCCGAGGCCCCGATGCCGATCAGCGTCTCGGCTTCGTCGACGGTGTAGCCCTGGAAGTTGCGGTGCAGCCGGCCGCTCTTCGCCGCCAGCGCCAGTTCGTCGTCCTCGCGGGCATAGTGGTCGAGACCAATGCGCACGTAGCCGGCCGCTTTCAATCGCTCGGCGGCGGCCTCGCTCTGCTCGATCCGCTCCAGGTCTCCGGGCAGCGCCTGGGCGTCGATCAGCTTCTGGTGCGGCTTCATCCAGGGCACGTGGGCATATCCGAATAGGGCCAGCCGCTCCGGCTCCAGGGTTAGCACCCGATCGAGCGTCCCCAGGACGTCCGCCGTCGTCTGCCGCGGCAGGCCGTACATCAGGTCGAGGTTCAGCGAGCGGACGCCGATCTCGCGCAGCCAGCCGGCGGCGCGGGCGACGACCTCGAACGGCTCGGGCCGGTTCACCGCCGCCTGTACCGCCGGGGACAGGTCCTGCACGCCGAGGCTGGCGCGGGTCAGGCCGTGGAAAGCCGCCGCCTGCACCCACTGGCGCGTCAGCTGGGACGGATCGATCTCGGCGGCGATCTCGGCGCCGGGCTGCAGGTCGAACACGTGGCGGATGGCGCCGAAGAGGGCGGTGAGGTCGTCGCGCGACAGCATGTTCGGCGTGCCGCCGCCCAGGTGCAACGCGTTGGCGACCGGCCGCGCGGGCAGCCGCGCTTCGATCAGCGCAAGCTCGTCGCGCACCAGCCCGATGTAGTCGCTGATGGTCTCCCGCCTGTGCACGGCGCGGGTGTTGCAGGCGCAGTACCAGCATAGGCGCGCGCAGAAGGGGATGTGGACGTAGAGCGACACCGGCTTCGTCGTCGGCAGGACGGAAAGCCACTTGCCGCAGACGTCGGCGTCGACGGCGGGCGTGAACTGCGCCGCCGTCGGGTAGCTCGTGTAGCGCGGCGCGCGGCCGCCGTAGCGGCTGAGAAGCATGGCCCGGTCGGGCGCTCTTAAGGTGGCGTCGGCGAGGGTCATGGCGCCTTCCCGTCCGGCGAGTCGTCGTAGCGGTCGCTGAGGATGCGGGCGGCGTCGCCGGCCGGGTCGTCGTACTGGCCGCTGCGCACCGACCACCAGAAGGCGCCGAGCCCTATCAAGGCGATGCCAAGCGAAATCGGCGCGAGCACGAGGATGATGGTCATCGCCGCGCCGCCAGGTTCATGCGCAGTGCGTTGAGCGTCACCACCAGCGAAGAGCCCGACATCGCGAGCGCGGCAACGAAGGGGTTGATCAACCCGAAGATGGCCGCCGGCGCTGCAAGCGCGTTGTAGGCGGCGGAAAAGCCGAAGTTCTCCAGCGCCCGGCGCCGCGCGGCCCTCGCCACGTCGATCGCGTCGACGACGGCCATCAGGCCCTCGCCCTCGAACACCAGGTCCGCCGCGTTCTGGCTCGCATCCAGGGCCGCCCCCGGGGCCATCGAAGCGTTGGCGCGGGCGAGCGCCGCGGCGTCGTTCAGGCCGTCCCCCACCATCAGCACCTTGCGGCCCTCGGCCTTGAGCGCATCGATTGCGTCGGACTTCTCGAACGGCGTGACGCCGGCGCGCCACCGCTGGATGCCGGCGCCCTCGGCCGCCGCGCGCACCGCCGGCGCGACGTCGCCTGAGAGCACCTCGACCGAGAGCCCGCGGGCCTTCAACGCCGCGACCGCCTGGGCGGCATCGGCGCGCAGCCTGTCGGCGAAGCCGAAGCGGATCGCGGTTTCGCCGTCGAACGCGAACCAGAGCTCCGTCTCCGGAGCCGACCTGTCGGCCACGCCGACGTACGCGGCTCGGCCGAGCCTGGCCGGGCGGCCGGCGACGCGGCCGGCGATTCCTAGACCGGGCGTCTCCTTGGCGTCGGTGGCCACGGGTCCTGGGCCTGCCGCCCGCGCCAGCGCTTGCGCCAGCGGGTGGCGCGAGGCGCGGGCGAGTTCGGCGGCCACGGCGAGGTGCGCGGCGGGCGCATCGATCGGCTTCGGCCGCCCCTCGGTGAGCACGCCGGTCTTGTCGAAGACGACGGTGTCGACCTCGGCCAGCCGCTCGAGCGCCGCGCCCGACTTGACCAGCACGCCTTTCTTGAAAAGGCGGCCGGACGCCGCGATCTGCACCGCCGGCACGGCGAGGCCAAGGGCGCAGGGGCAGGTGATGATGAGGACGGCCGCCGCGCGCAGCAACGCCTCGCGTGGCCCAAGCCCGATCGCCCAGGCGCCCACGAAGGTCGCGAGCGCCAGCGTGTGCACCACCGGCACGTAGACCTGCGCCGCCCGGTCCGCGAGGCGGACGTAGGCGGACTTCGACTGCGCGCCCGCTTCCATCAGCCGCGCGATGCCGGCCAGCGCCGAGTCCTCGGCGCGGGCGAGCGTCTGCATGATCAGCCGCCCGTCGAGGTTCAGCGCGCCCGCCCGCACGACCGCGCCTGCGCGCACGGGCCAGGGCGTCGTCTCGCCGGTGATCATGGCGTTGTCGAGGCTGGACGCGCCCTCGATGACGAGGCCGTCGACCGGGACCCGCTCGCCGGGCGCAACCGCGATGCGATCGCCGACGGCGACCCGCGCAACCGGCGTGACGTGCTCCAGACCGCGCTCGTCGAGCCGGCTGGCCGCCGGCGCCTGCAGCGCGAGCAGATCGCGCGCCGCGCTCGCCGCTTTCGCCCGGAGCTGATGGTCCAGCCAGCGGCCGATCAGGAGCAAGAAGACCAGGCTCACGGCCGCGTCGAAATAGGCGTGCCGGCCGCCCTGGATCGTTTCGGAGAAACTGACGATGAGGGTGAGCAGCACGCCGATCGAGATCGGCACGTCCATGTTCGCCTTGCCGCGTCGCAGCGAACGCCAGGCGGATTCGAAAAAGATGCGGCCGCCATAGAGCGCGCAGGGGGTCGCGACGATGGCCGAGAGCCAGTACAGGATCGCCCGCGTCGAGCCATCCAGTTCCTGGCCGAAGAGACCGGCCCAGATCGGCACGGAGAACATCATCACGTTGCCGGCGCCGAAGCCCGCCACGCCGAGCGCCAGTGTCAGCCGGCGGCCTTCCGCGTCCTCCGCCGCCCGTGCGGTGGCGGGATCGAAGAGGGTCGCCGGGTAGCCGGCCCTCTCGACGGCGCCGATCACGGCGGCCGGATCGCCGCGCTCGCCTTTGAAGGTCACCGAGAGCTTGCCGGTGGTCAGGTTGAGCCTCGCCTGCTCGACGCCGGGGGCGGCGCCAGCGGCGGCCTCGACCTTGGCGAGGCAGGTCGCGCATTTCGCGCCGCGCACCAGGAGCTCCAGCCGTCCGCGGCCCTCGCGGTCGTGGGCAAGGAAGCCCGAGAAGTCGGCGACCGCCTCGCTCA
>DATNJB010000017.1:0-11281 GCA_035604135.1 Caulobacteraceae bacterium
ATCGAGGCGCTGGCCGAGTTCCTGGTCAACGAGATCCAGGAGGTCTACCGGCTGCAGGGCGTGCCGATCAACGACAAGCACATCGAGACGATCGTTCGTCAGATGCTGCAGAAGGTCGAGATCCTCGAGCCCGGCGACACCGGCCTGATCAAGGGCGACCAGCTGGACAAGCTCGACTTCGAGCAAGAGCAGGCCAAGGTCGAGCAGCGCGGCGGCCGTCCGGCCATCGTCCAGCCGGTGCTGCTGGGCATCACCAAGGCGTCCTTGCAAACGCGCAGCTTCTTCTCGGCGGCGTCGTTCCAGGAGACCACCCGCGTGCTCACCGAAGCGGCGGTGCAAGGCAAGATCGATACGCTCGAGGGCTTGAAAGAGAACGTGATCGTCGGCCGCCTCATTCCGGCAGGCACCGGCGCCTATCTCCGCGGTCTGCAGCGCATCGCCACCAAGCGCGACGAGGTCCTGGCCGCCGCGCGCGCGGTCGAGGTCATCGAGGAGGCCCTGCCGCCGGAGATCGCCGCAGCTGCCGAAGCCGAACAGGCGCCTGCGGAATAGCACAGCCACACCCTCTCCCCGCCACAGGGGGTGGGAGGGGGCAGGCGGCGGGAGCAGAGCTCATCGCCCGACCATGTTGCACCAGGCCCAGGGGCAATCCTCGTGCCCGGGTTCGGCGCGCGGCGTCGGCGCGTCCGGCTCGCAATCGCGGCCGAATGCGCAGTGCAGGCCGGGGTAGTCGTCGAGACTCGTCGAGCCCTGATAGGCAGCCTCCGCAGCATCACGCCGCAGCGCCCGGCGATACGCTTGCTCCGTCTTGGCGTCAGGATGCCAGGCTCCGGGGGGCAGGGGCGGCGCGGCCGCCTGCGTGCGCGCGGTCATCTGGCGGCAGGCCTCGCGCTCGGATGGGCTTAAGTCGAAATCGTCCGGGTGCGCGCATCCCAGCATAAGGCGCATGCCTCGCCGCAACGCCTCCGCCCCCGGTTGGGCGGGCGGCAGGACTGGCGCGGGCGCCACAATCGGCGGCGCCGGAGGTGCTATCGATAGCGGGACGTGCGGCGCGAGCGGCGGGGCCGGCGTGGTTGCGGCGGCCGGCGTCGGCGCCGTGCGCGGCGGCGGGCGCTTGGCCTCCGCATGACCGGGGGCGAGCGTCACCAACCGGACCTCGAGGATGGGCGCGACGGGAAAGACCGGCGTGTAGCGCAACGCGAGGCCCAACAGTACGAAGACGAGCAGGTGGAACCCCGCCGAGGCGGCCAGGCCGGCGCCGCCGTTCCGTCTCGCCGCGCTGGCCGCCCGCTCGCGCATCACGCCTCCCGGCCGGCCCTGGCGGCGACGGCGCCGCTTGGCTGCGGCTCAAACAAGGCCGCTCGAGGCGGCCGCGCCGTTTGACCGTCTAGGCGCGTTTCAGCACCACGAACATCTGCGATGTGCGCATGAAAGGTCGTCGCGCGTAATCGAACGCGGCGAAGATGGCGAGCAACGGCGCAAAGAGCCGATGCCGGTACATCGGCGCCTGCCGGCTGAAGCGGACCAGCCCCCGGCGCTCCATCCAGGCCAGCGTTGAGGTCGCCCAGAACGGCGCGCCCTGGGTCAGCTGCAGCCGTTCGACCCTAAGGCCGGCCTCAGCCGCCGCGCGACGGAAACCCTCCGGCGTGAACAGCACCCAGTGCCGCGGGCTATGCAGCCCGCCCCAGTAGCTCTTTCGCAACAGGCGGGCGTCCAGGCTGTCGCAGTTCGGGGTCTTGATCAGCAGCACGCCGTCGTCGGTCAGGCAGTCGCGCGCCTTCGCCAGCACCTCGCCCGGGCGTCGAACGTGCTCGATGAGGTTGAGCATGGTGATGAGGTCGAACCGCCGCGGATCGCTGAAGTCCTCGATGCGCGAGAGCACGAAGTCGTGGCCGGACGCCCGCGCCCTCGACTCGGCCGTTGGGTTGACGTCGACAACGACGGTGGTGCTGAGCCGGGGCTCCGCCTGCCTCGCCTGGTCGAGCAACCAGCCCGAGCCGCCGCCGACGTCGAGCGCGGCCAGGCGTTCGCCGGGAATGCCCGCGAACACGCTGTTGAACAGCCGCCGGTCCAACCAGTGCTTGACCGCGCCGAGCAGCGAGAACGACTCCCCCGCGTAGCTGTAGTAAGTCTCGGGGTAGATCTCGCTGAGCCGGTCTTCCGGGCACGGACTGATCGAGAGCCCCCCGCAGTCCGCGCAGCGGAAGTAGTCGAACCGGTCCTCCGTGCTGCGGTATTCGGGGTCCGCCGCCGCGCACCACCAGCTGAGTTTCGCGGAGCCGCAGGCGTAGCAGGCGAGCCCGCTCGGGGCATCCGCTGCGCGAACGCGAACCGTCGCGCGCCTCATCAACGCGCCAAGCGCCTTGCAGTAGGTCGTGGTGCGCGCCTCGAGGATCGCGCGGGCGCTCGTGCCGCGCATGTAAGCCTCGAGCTCGGCAAGGCGCGTATAGGACACCTGCGGCTCCCAATGATGCAGCAGATGCCGGTCGAAGCCGGCGCCGCCGAACGTGTGCGCTAAGAGGCCGCCCTTGAAGATCCGGGTGTAAGCGCCATGCGGCTGGCGTGCGTAGTCGACGTTCGGGTCCGCCTCGGGCGAGCGGTGCTCGAGGATCTGCCTGAGCGCGCCGAAGAAGGGCAGGAAGACGCCGACGCCGATCACCCAGGCGATCGCCGCGCGCCAGGCGCCGCAGGCATAGAGCCCGCCGACGATGACCAGGTGCGCCACAAGCCCCCGCGCCAGCGGCGTGAGCCCGCGCGGCGGCTTCGCCGCCCTGGCCTGTTCCCGACGCCGGCCAAGGAATGTGCGCAGCGCGTTCACGCCGCTCAACATCTCCAGCATGAAGCGGCCGTCGAGCGCGCGGAAGTAGGAACGCTCGGTGTCGGTGGTCAGGCCGTGATTGCGGTGGTGCGCGAAGTGCGTCACGCGATAGGCTGCCGTGTCGGCGCCGAGATGCCAGGCGATGGCGGCGTTGGCCAGCCGGTCGTTCAGCGCACGGTCGGCGGCCAGATTGTGGTGCGCCGCCTCGTGAATGAAGAGCTGCAGGTAGGCGAGCGCGTAACCGACGAGCAGCGCGGCGGCGAGCACAACGGGCGCGCTCCAGGCCAGCGGCACAGGTAGCGCGGCCAGTGCGAGGACGAAGACCAGCGCCGCATAGCCGAACCCGATGTCGCGCCAGACCCGCCCATAGTCGGGTCTGAGATTCGAGAGCAGGCGCCGGTAGTCGCCGTTGGTCTCCGCGTTCAGCCGGGCGCGCAGCCGTCCGATCTCGCTCGCCTGACCGCCATCGAGGCGCCCCATGTCCGGCGGAGCGGGCTTTGCCCGCTGGTCTCGCAACAGCAGTTCGTCGCTCTCGGCCATGCCCTGGTCCCACGCGCACAAACGCAAACTTGCTTGGTAGAATCGGCGGGCTTGGTTAGCGGTCGGCTAAGGAACGGGAACGGATTTGAGACGTGGAGCCAACCGCGCCCGGCGCTGACCGGTTTAGGCGTTCGACGCCCTGGGTCTGGGCCACGGTGGTCTTCGTCGCGCTCGCCGTTTTCCTCGGCGCCGACATCCCCGGCCGGCCGATCGTCCTCTGGGACGAATCGCGCCTGGCGGTGAATGCGCTCGAGATGAGCCGCACGGGCTTCAGCTTGGTGACAACCTACGGCTTCAAGCCGGACCTCTGGAACACCAAGCCGCCGCTACTGATCTGGCTAGAGACCGCCTCCATCGACCTCCTCGGGGCAAGCGAGGGGGCGTTTCGGCTGCCCTCGTTCCTGGCCTCTCTCGCAACCGTCGCACTGGTTATGGCCTTTGGTTGGCGGCTGGCCCGCTCGCGCTTCGTCATGCTCGCGGCGCCGGTTCTGCTCGTGCTCAGCCCCGGCTATTTCGGCGGTCACGCGGCGCATTCGGGCGACTATGAGTCGCTGCTCTGCTTCCTCACGACAGCCTATGTGCTGCTGCTGTTCGAGCTCGTCCATCGCAAACGTCCCAAGCCCTGGGTGGTGCTGGCCATGGGCTTGCTCGTCGCCGCCGCCTGCCTGACCAAGGGCGTCGCCGGCGTCGTGCCGGGCGTCGGCGTCTTCGCCTACGTGCTGGCGCGGGGCCGCTGGCCCAGACTGCTGGCGACGCCCTGGTACGCGCTCGCCGGGCTGATTGTCGTTGTCCTTGTCGGTGGTTTCTACCTGCTGCGCGAGCGCCTCGCGCCAGGCTATCTGACGGCCGTGTTCAACAACGAGCTCGGCGGTCGCTATCTGCACGGCATGAACGGCCACATTTTCGGCTGGAGCTACTACCCGGGGATGATGCTGCCGCTCTACTCGCTCGGGCCGGCGCTCGCCCTGTTGTTCATCGCGCCGTTCCTGGGACGTATCTGGCCGGCGTTGCGTTGGGGGCCCTGCAAGTCGGCAGCGTTTCTCACCTACGCCAACAGCGTGTCGATCGGGCTAATGCTCGTCTACGGCCTCAGCCGAACCAAGATCTATTGGTACATTGTACCGGTCTACCCGTTCCTCTCGATGGCGCTCGCCATCGTCTGCGACAAACTGCTGCGTGCGCTGCCCTATCGCCCGGGGCGGCCCGTGCAGCTGGCGCACCTGCTGGTCGGCGTCGCTGCGGCCTACGTGATCGGCGCCGCAGTGCTCTTCAAGTTCGTCCAGTTGCCGAAAATCGAAGACAACCCGCAGGGACGTTATGGTCGGGTCTTCGCCGAGCTGGACGCCAAGGGCATCCGCCACATCGACACCCTCGATGGCGGCGTCGCCAACGATGACAGCTTGGTCGACTACACGCCGCAGCGCCGCTTCTACACGCTCGTCTGGCAGGCGCGCGGCCTGGACATCCGCGAGGACGACCCCGCGCGGCCGGTCGGGTTGCACCCAGGCGCGGTTCTGGTCACTTGCGACCAGAGCTATGTCGCCGACGTGGCCGCTCTAGGCGCGCCCCTCACGCGCACGCCCGGCTGCGCCGCGGTCGCGTCAGGCAGCCGTTGACGCCGCGCCGGGCCGGAACACCCAGAAACGACAGGCCAGGAAGAAGACGACCGAGTAGGTCGCCATCGCGCAGAGCTGCGCCGCGATATGCTGCACCGCGCCGAGGCCGAACGCCGTGCCGGCTAGCCTCAGGACGCCCTGGTTCAGCACGAAAGCGCCGAGCGCGGCGATGGCATAGCGCGCGCCCGACGCCGTCAGCCCGCGGCTGCTGCGGAACACGAAGTCGCGGTTCAGAATGAAGCCCACCGCCACGCCGACCAGATAGCCGACGGCGTTGGCGATCGCCGGCGCGACGTGCAGGCCTGGATCGAGCGCCACCACGACGGCAAAGCCGATGGCGGTGTTGATCAGGCCGACCAGGCCGAAGCGGGCGACCAGTCCCACATGCTCACGCATAGGCGAAAGCGTAATATTGCGCGCCGATCGGCACGGCCTTCATCAGCGGCTCAAGCCGCCGCAGCCCCGCCAGCGGCGCGGGGAAGAAGCCGGTGTAGGCTATCTCGACGCGGCCGAACCCAGCGTCCAGCAGGCGTCGCCTGAGCACGCCGGACGGGATCAAGACCGCGTGCTCGTCGAAAGGGCACGTGGCGACGATGTGCTGGGTCACCGGATTGACCGGGTTGTGCTCGAAGATGACCAGCGCTCCGCCGGGAGCGAGCGCCAGGCGCAGGCCCTTCAACAGGTCAATGTGCTCGCCAGCGTCGATGTGGTGGAAGACGCAGGCCGAGAAGGCCAGCTCGACGCTACCGTCCGGCGCGGGCGGTCCCGAGCCCTCGTAGAGCGTGAAGCGCGCCAAGCCCGGATGGCGGTGCTCGGCGATCTCTAGGCTGCGGCGCGAGACGTCCAGCGCGATGATCTCCGCGTCGGGAAAGGCGCGGCGCAGATGCGGGATCGAGGCGCCGATGCCTGAGCCGAAGTCCAGGATGGTCCGCGGCTCGGGCCTCCCGCGCGCGGTCCAGAGGCGGCGGATTTCGTCGATCTTGTAGCGCGCGAAGTATTCCGGGCTCTCGCCGCTGACCGCGATGTTCTTCGCGTGGGTTTCGAGATACTCGTCGGCGAAGCGGTCGAATTCGGCGACGTCCAAGGCCCTAACCTCCCGCCTCGTCGTCACCGGGGGGGCGGCTCACGATCTCGTCGACCAGGTAAAGTGGGCGTTGCTTACCCTGCATGTAGATCTTGCCCAGATACTCGCCGAAGATGGTCATGCAGATCAGCTGCGCGGTCGAGAAGAAGACGACGATCAGCGCCAGGCTGGTCCAGCCCGGCGCCACGCGGCCCATGAAGAAGCCGGCAACCGCGTAGATGGCTAACGCGAACGCGACGACGATGCCCAGCACGCTCATCAGGCCGGCGAGCCGCAGCGGCGCGGTCGAAAAGCTGGTCAGGCCGTCGAGCGCGAGACGCAGCATCTTGGCCAGCGTGTAGCCGGTTTCACCGGCATGGCGACCTTCGCGGTCGTAGACGATCTCGATCTGCCGCCCGCCCAACCAGGCGACCATGCCGCGTAGGAAGCGGTCCTGCTCGGGCATGCCGTTCAGACGCTCGACCACGCGGCGCGACATCAAGCGGAAATCGCCCGTGTCGCTCGGAATCTCAACCTCGGCGATGGCGCCCAGCAAGCGGTAGAAGAGGGACGCCGTGGCGAGTTTGAAACGGCTCTCCTTCGCCCGCGCGCGCCGACGGCCGTAGACGACATCGAACCCCTCATCCATCTGTCGCATCATCTCGCCGAGCAGCTCCGGCGGGTCCTGCAGGTCGGCGTCGATGATCAGCACCCGCGCGCCGCGGGCCAGGCTCAGGCCCGCCGTCACCGCCAACTGGTGGCCGTGGTTGCGCGCCAGGTTGACACCCACGACGCCGGCTGTCGTTCGCGCCTTCGCCTCGATCAGCGCCCAGGTCGCGTCGCGTGAGCCGTCGTTGATCATGATCAGCTCGAAGTCCTCGCCGCAAGCGCCGCGCGCGGCCGCCAGCATGCGCCCGACGAAAGCCTCAAGCGTCGCCTCTTCGTTGTAGCAAGGCGCCACGATGGAAAGGGCAGGCCGCCGCTCGGTCGAGGGCGCAGGGCTCGGCACGGCCGCTAGCCCGATCGACGGCCTGGGTGACCCGTCGGTCTCGTCCATCCGCTTGCTCTGCGCCGCCAAGCGCATACTCCGTGCCATCGGCCGACTCTGGGGGCGGCCGGCTTAAGGGCTTTATAACGGCCAAACGCGGGCGCGTACCGCCTGCTCGGCGGGGAGTGGCGGCGACGCGGGCGCTCTACGATGTGTTCGCGCGGCGGTTGCGCAGCGTGACGCCCTTAAGGGTCCAGCGACTGAACGGGTCAGGCATGGCGCTACAGCCTGGCTTGCGGCGGGACCGGATGGCCGCGGGCGTCGAGCGCGTCGTTGGCCGCCCCGATGTTTTCGATGTGGGCGTCGAGCATGGCCTGCAGCATGGCGGCCAGCCCGTCATCCTCGACGCGGGGGAGAAGCTCATTCAGCCGCCGCACCACCCAGGCCTGCCCGCGGTTGGTGAAGGCGAGCCGGTTCTCGAAGTCGGGGACCGCCATGGCTTTCTCGAAGAAGTCGCCGACCGTGTCGGACGGTGCGGCCCCCAGCTGCACCAGCGCCTCGAACAGGGCCTTCGCCCACTTCACTTCGTCCGCCTGGATCACCTTGGCCAGCGCCTCGTACCCGGCGTCCGGCGCCTCGTCGATCAGGCTCGCCCCGACCCGCGCCCCGGCCCGTTCCGCCTCGAGCAGGGTGGTCAGTTCCTCGATAAGTTCGTCGCGATCCATTTCAACCACCTCCGCATCGTTTGCGCCTAGCAGAGCCGCCCCGCCCTTGTCTCCATTTCCCTTTGACCTTTCCGCGGGTTTTCACTAGGTTCCGCGCTCTTTCGAGGGCCGGGGGTTCGCTCCCAGTTCCGATGGACCGGAAGTCCCCGTTTTCGAGGACTTTAGACGCGCCGGATCGCGGATGATGCGCCCGGCGCCGTTTCGTGTTTATCGGATGGCGTTCGGAAGCGCCCGACCGGTTTAAGTGAACGAAAGACCTGAATGCCGACGATCAACCAGCTGATCCGTAAGCCGCGCCGCCCGAAACCGTCGCGCAACAAGGTGCCGGCCCTGAAGGGCTCCCCGCAGCGCCGCGGCGTCTGCACGCGGGTCTACACGATCACGCCGAAGAAGCCGAACTCGGCGCTGCGCAAGGTCGCCAAGGTGCGCTTGACCACGGGCATGGAGGCGGTGTGCTACATCCCCGGCGAAGGCCATAACCTGCAGGAGCACTCGGTGGTGCTGATCCGCGGCGGGCGCGTGAAAGACCTGCCGGGCGTGCGCTACCACATCCTGCGCGGCGTGCTCGACACCCAAGGGGTGAAGGACCGCAGACAGCGCCGCTCGCTCTACGGCGCCAAACGACCGAAGTGAGAGAGATCTAGATGTCCCGCCGCCGCCGCGCCGAAATCCGCCAGGTTCTGCCCGATCCGAAGTTCAACGACCTCGTGGTCACCAAGTTCATGAACTACGTGATGCACGAGGGGAAGAAGGCCGTCGCCGAGAGCATCGTCTACGGCGCTTTCGACCTCTTGGAAGCGCGCCGGCGCGACCAGGGTCCGCTGGAGACCTTCCACTCGGCGCTCGACAACGTCGCGCCCGCCGTCGAGGTGCGCTCCCGGCGCGTGGGCGGCGCCACCTACCAGGTGCCGGTCGAAGTGCGGGTCGAACGCCGCCGCGCGCTCGCCATCCGCTGGCTGGTCGCCGCGGCCCGCAAGCGCGGCGAGAACGACATGATCGAAAAGCTGGCCGGCGAGTTGTTGGACGCGTCCAACAACCGCGGCACCGCCGTCAAGAAGCGCGAAGACACGCACAAGATGGCCGAGGCCAACCGCGCCTTCTCGCATTATCGCTGGTAGACGCCTATCTAAGCGTCTCCCTAGAAACCCACGCCTTCCGTGGCCGGGCGGTTTGAGCTAAACCGCGCGCGCCGCGGCTCAACCCCGTTCGTCCGCCCCCAGAGTCGTTCCACCCATGCCCCGCAATAACAAGATCGAGGACTATCGAAACTTCGGCATCATGGCCCACATCGATGCCGGAAAGACGACCACGACGGAGCGGATCCTCTACTATACCGGCAAGAGCCATAAGATCGGCGAGGTGCACGACGGCGCCGCGACGATGGACTGGATGGAGCAGGAGCAGGAGCGGGGGATCACCATCACCTCCGCCGCCACCACCGCCATCTGGAACGGCAAGCGGCTGAACATCATCGACACGCCCGGCCACGTCGACTTCACCATCGAGGTCGAGCGGTCGTTGCGCGTGCTCGACGGCGCGGTGGCGGTGCTCGACGGCAACCAGGGCGTCGAGCCGCAGACCGAGACGGTCTGGCGGCAGGCCGACCGCTACAACGTTCCGCGCATCGTGTTCGTCAACAAGATGGACAAGGTCGGCGCCAACTTCGACATGTGCGTGCAGACCATCCGCGAACGGCTGGGCGTGAAAGCCGTGCCGATCCAGTTGCCGATCGGCTCCGAAGGCGGGTTCAAGGGCCTTGTCGACCTGGTGCGCATGAAGGCTGTCATCTGGGAAGATGAGGGCCTCGGCGCCCGGTTCCACGACGAGGACATTCCCGCCGACCTGCTCGAGGCGGCCGAAGCGGCGCGCCACTACATGGTCGAGAACGCCGTCGAGCTCGATGATGTGGCGATGGAAGCCTACCTCAACGGCGAGGACGTCTCGGTCGACACGCTGCAGACCTGCCTGCGCAAGGCGGTGCTGACCGGCGTCTTCTATCCGATCCTGTGCGGCTCGGCGTTCAAGAACAAAGGCGTCCAGCCCCTGCTCGACGCTGTCGTCGACTACCTGCCCTCGCCGATCGACATCCCGCCGACCAAGGGCATCGACTACCGCACGGGCGAAGAGGTCGAGCGCAAGGCGTCGGACGACGAGCCGCTGGCGGTGCTCGCGTTCAAGATCATGGACGACCCGTTCGTGGGCTCGCTCACATTCTGCCGCATCTACTCGGGCAAGCTCGAGAGCGGCCTCGGCCTGGTCAACTCGTCGCGCGACCGGCGCGAGCGGGTGGGCCGCATGCTGCTCATGCACTCGAACAACCGCGAGGACATCAAGGAAGCCTTCGCCGGCGACATCGTCGCGCTCGCGGGCCTGAAGGAAACGCGCACCGGCGACACCTTGTGCGATCCCTCCCGCTCGCCCGTGATCCTCGAGAAGATGGACTTCCCCGATCCGGTGATCGAGGTCTCGATCGAGCCGAAGACCAAGGCCGATCAGGAAAAGCTGGGTGTGGCGCTGGCCAAGCTGCAGGCCGAGGATCCCTCGTTCAGAGTCTCCACCGACCAGGAGAGCGGCCAGGTCATCATGCGCGGCATGGGCGAGCTGCACCTGGACATCAAGGTCGACATCTTACGGCGCACCTACAAGGTCGACGCCAACATCGGCGCGCCGCAGGTGGCCTACCGCGAGACCCTCGGGCGCGCGGCCGAGATCGACTACACGCACAAGAAGCAGACCGGCGGATCCGGCCAGTTCGCGCGCGTGAAGATCCGCTTCGAGCCGGTCGCGTCCGGCGAGGGCTACTCGTTCGACTCCAAGGTGGTCGGCGGCAACGTGCCGAAAGAGTATGTGCCTGGCGTCGAGAAAGGCATCGCGCAGGCGAAGGAAAACGGCCTCCTGGCCGGCTTCCCGGTGATCGACTTCAAGGCCACGTTGATCGACGGCGCCTCGCACGACGTCGACTCCAGCGTGCTCGCCTTCGAGATCGCCGCCCGCTCGGCGTTTCGCGAGCTGCGCGATCGCGCGCATCCGAAGCTGCTCGAGCCGATCATGAAGGTCGAGGTGGTGACGCCGGAGGACTACGTCGGCGACGTTATCGGCGACCTGAACGCGCGGCGCGGCCATATCCAGGGCACCGGCCAGCGCGGCAACGCCCAGGTGATCACCGCGTTTGTGCCGCTGGCCAACATGTTCGGCTACATCTCGACGCTTCGGGGCATGAGCCAGGGGCGGGCCCATTACCACATGGAGTACGACCACTACGAAGCGGTGCCGCAGGCGGTCGCCGACGAAGTGGTCAAGAAGTACGCGTGATGGCCGGCACAAAACTCTGATAAGACGCCATCCGAACCTGCTAGCGACACCTCACCAAAGAAATAGAGAGCCCTGAGACATGGCCAAGGAAAAATTCGCGCGGACGAAGCCGCACTGCAACATTGGAACGATTGGTCACGTTGACCATGGGAAGACGACGCTGACGGCGGCGATCACGCTGGTGCTGGCGAAGTCTGGGGGGGCGACGGCGAAGGCGTA
>DATNJB010000018.1:0-23716 GCA_035604135.1 Caulobacteraceae bacterium
CCTACATGCCGTTCGGCGGCGGCCCGCGCATCTGCATCGGCGCCGCGCTGGCCACGACCGAGGCGACGCTGATCCTGGCCACGCTCGCCCAACGGTTCAATCCGAAGCTCGCGTCCGGCCAGGACATTCGCCTGCAGGCGCGGATCACGCTGCGCCCCCTGAACGGGATGAAGATGATTCTCGAGCGCCGCCCGTCCTGAGCGGCGAGCCGCCGTTCGCCTATGCGTAGACGCTCAGCTGCGGGCCGCTTTGGTTGGGCGGCGGCTGGGAGGTGGTGGCCGTGTCACCCGAGGCGCTTGTCGGCTGAACGGCCGCGGCGCCCTGCGATTGGCTGAGGCTTCCGCCAAAGGTGACCGCCGGCGTGCTCTGGGTGTTGCTTGAGCCTTGCGCCGCGCCCGCGCCGTTGCTCTGGCTGGACACATCGGGGCTGTTCGGCGGGTGGGCCGGATTGATGTCCTTCTGCGCGAGAGCCACGTCGCTGCAGTTGAAGCAGACATAGCCGTTGACAATCTGGAACGAAGACATGCGAGCGAGGCCCCATTCTGGCGCGCTTTCCCTGTTAGGCGATCGGGCTTAACAGCAGCTTTCCGCGGCCCTCGAGAGATTCGGATTTCCGCCATGCCCGCGCGCCTCGAAGGCAGCCACGTCGCCGTCCTGTTGGGCGGCCTCTCGTCGGAGCGAGAGGTGTCGCTGGTGTCTGGCGCGGCCTGCGCGGAGGCGCTGGAGCGGTTGGGCGCGAGGGTGAGCCGCGTCGATGCCGGCCGCGACCTTGCCCAGGTCCTGACGGGCCTGAAGCCCGACGTCGTGTTCAACGCGTTGCACGGCGAGTGGGGCGAGGACGGCTGCGTGCAGGGCGTGCTCGAGACGCTGGCGCTGCCTTACACCCACTGCGGCGTACTCGCCTCGGCGCTGGCCATGGACAAGGTGAAAGCCAAAGCCGTGATGGCGGCAGCTGGCGTCGCTGTGCCGGGTGGCGGTCTGTTCGACCGGCGCGAGGCGGGGCGGGCGCATGCGATGCCGCCGCCCTATGTGGTCAAGCCGAACGCCCAGGGGTCATCGGTTGGCGTCTTCCTGGTGTTCGAGGGGGCCAATTCGCCGCCCACGGAGCTCCTGGCGCCCAGCTGGACCTATGGCGAGGAGGTTCTGATCGAGCCCTACGTGCGCGGCTTCGAGCTCGCCGTTGCGGTCATGGACGGCAAGGCGCTGACCGTGACCGAAATCATCCCGCGCACAGGCTTCTACGACTATGAGGCGAAGTACGGCGAGGACGGCTCGGCCCACGTGGTGCCAGCCAGAATCCCCGAAACGGTAAGGGATCGCGCCATGCGGATGGCCGAGCTCGCGCACGCGGCGCTTGGTTGCCGAGGCGTTACGCGGGCCGATCTTCGTTATGACGACATTAACGACATTCTGGTCCTGTTAGAGGTCAACACCCAGCCCGGCATGACGCCCACTTCGCTCGTCCCCGAGCAGGCGGCGCATCGAGGCGTGGCGTTCGACGAGTTGGTGGGCTGGATCGTGGAGGACGCCTATGGCCGCGGCGGTGCGAGGAGGGGCCCCTAGCCGCACGACCGTCCAGGCCAGGCCGAAAACCGGCCGGTCCCGCGCCAAGGCGCCCAAGCCGTACGCACCCGCAAAGCTCGCCGCCGCGCGCAGCCTCGGCCTCATGCCGCTGACCGCGCTCAGCCTGGCCGTTGTTATCGGCGTCGGCGGCGTCGTCGCCATGCTGGCCAGCGATCCGCGCGTGGAGCGTGCGCGCGAACGGACCGTCGCCGCCGTCGATCAGGGCTTCATCGACCTGGGCTTCAAGGTCAGCGACGTGACCGTGCAGGGCGCAACCCCCGCGGCCGCCGCCGATGTGCTGAAGGCCGCGGCGCTGGGCAAGGGCGAACCGATTCTTCACCTCAACCTGAACGCCGTCCGCGGCCGCGTCGAGAGCGTGGGCTGGGTGAAGGGCGCCAAGGTTATCCGCCTGTTGCCCGACACCATCGTTATCGCCATCACCCAGCGCCAGACGCTGGCGGTCTGGCAGCACGCCGGTCGCACGCTGGTCATCGACTCGACCGGCCGCGCCATCCCGGAAGCCGACCCGTCGCAGTTCGCCGATCTGCCGCTGGTGGTGGGCGAAGGCGCCGACCAGGCGGCGCCGGGCATCCTGCCATTGCTCGAAAGTCGGCCGCGCCTGATGGGCAAGCTCGACGCCATCGTTCGCGTCGACGACCGCCGCTGGGATCTCCGGACCCGGGACGGCGCGCTGATCCAGCTGCCCGCTGAAGGCGAGGCGCAGGCGCTGGCGCGACTCGACAGCCTGGATGCGCAGTCCCGCATCCTCGATCTCGGTTTCACGCGCATCGACCTGCGCGATCCGGACTTGGTCGCCGTGCGGCCCAGCGACGCGCCTGCGAGGCCGCAGCCGGTGACGGCGGGCGCCTGAGAGGGGTTGAGATGTTGAGGAGCTTGCAAGATGTCCAAGCTTGAGGATCGGCGCGAGGCCAGGGAGGGCCTGAGGGCTCTGGCCGGGCGCGCGCCGGTCGTGGCCGCGCTCGATATCGGCGCGACCAAGGTCTCGTGCTTCATCATGAAGCCCGGCGGGGTGAACCGCGAGATGCGCACGCTGCAGACGGCGGGCGTCGGCTACGTGCAGTCGCGCGGCGTGCGCGGCGGCTCGATCGTCAACATGGATGAAGCGACCGACGCCGTCGCCCAGGCGGTCGAGCGCGCCGAGGCGGTCGCCGGCGTGAGCGTGCAGGGCGTCGCGGTGACCACCTCGGGGGGTCAACTGGCCAGCCATCGCCTGGCCTCGGAGGTGGCGCTCGGCCCGCGCCCGATCGCCGACGTCGACTTGAGCCGCGCCATCTCCGCTGCGCTCGGCCAGGTCAAGATGCCTGGGCGGCGACCGATCCATCTGTTGCCCATCGCTTGGTCGGTGGACGCCCAGCGCGGGGTGCGCGACCCGCGCTCGATGTTCGGCAAGGTGCTGCGGTTGGACCTGATGGTCGTCTCGATGAGCGAGGCGATGTTCCAGATGCTCGGCTTCTGCATCGAGCGGGCGCACCTGGAGTTCCGCGGCGTGGTCGCCGCTCCCTTCGCCTCGGCGCTGGCCGCGCTCGAGGACGACGAGATGGACCTGGGCTGCATCTGCATCGACATGGGCGGCGGCTCGACCTCCGTGGCCGTGTTCGCCGGCGGCTCGCTGGTGCATGTCGACAGCCTGGCCGTTGGCGGCGCGCATGTGACGGCCGACATCGCGCGCGGCCTCTCCACCTCCATCGCCGGCGCCGAGCGCATCAAGACCCTTCACGGCTCGGCCATCGCCTCCGCCAACGAAGATCGCGAGATGATCGAGGCCCCGCCGCGGGGAGACGACCCCGGCGCCGGCCCGGTGATCGCGCCGCGCTCGTTGCTCAAGGGCATCATCGCGCCTCGGGTCGAGGAGACGCTCGAGTTGCTGCGCGAGCGATTGAAGACCGCCGGCGCGCCGTTCGAACCTAGCGCCGGCATCGTGCTCACCGGCGGCGCCAGTCAGCTCGCTGGCGTGCGCGAGGTGGCTGTGCGGGTGTTCGACCGCCCGGTCAGGCTCGGCCGGCCGCGACGCGTGCCGCACCTGGCAGACGCAGCATCCGGTCCGGCCTTCTGCGCCGCGGCCGGCGCGCTGCAACGCGCCGCCTTCGGCCCGCGCGAGGCGGTGACCCTGCGCTCGCTCACCGGCGGGCGGTCGAAGCCCCGGCCCGTCGATCCGCATGCGCCGGCGATCGTGCGCGCCGCGGCCTGGCTCAGGAACAATCTTTAACCCTTCCGTCCCGGGTCGAACGCCTCGCGGACAGACAACTGCGGCGCAAATTGGTCGCACCCGCCGCGCGCGACCGGCGCGAACCGCCTTTTGATTCAACAATTCTCTGCGCGCACGGCGGACGTTCGCGCCCGACTCAGCCTAGAGCTTTTAACCGCCAATTAAGGTTAGTCGGCGTTCAGTTGCCGGAATCTGTCGCGCACCCCGCGGGCGGGCCGCCGTCACACCGCCCTGCGGCGTTTTTGGGACCAGGAGTCCTTATGGCCATTCATCTTTCCGCGCCGCGGACCAGCGAGCTGAAACCGCGCATCGTCGTCTTCGGGGTCGGCGGGGCGGGTGGCAACGCCGTCAACAACATGATCGAGGCGGGGCTGGAGGGCGTCGAATTCGTCGTCGCCAACACCGACGCCCAGCAACTGGCCTTCGCCAAGACCGAGCGGCGCATCCAGCTCGGCGTCACCGTCACCCAAGGGTTGGGCGCCGGCGCCCATCCCGAAATCGGCATGTCGGCTGCCGAGGAGTCGACGCCCGAGATCAGCGACCATCTCGACGGCGTGCACATGATCTTCATCACCGCCGGCATGGGCGGCGGCACGGGAACCGGAGCGGCGCCGATCATCGCCAAGCGCGCCCGCGAGCGCGGCATCCTCACCGTCGGCGTCGTGACCAAGCCCTTCACCTTCGAGGGGCGGCACCGCATGCGGTTGGCGGAAGCCGGCATCGCCGAGCTGCAGCGTTACGTCGACACCCTGATCGTCATCCCCAACCAGAACCTGTTCCGCATCGCCAACGAGCGCACGACCTTCGCGGAGGCGTTCGGCATGGCCGACCAGGTGCTGCATTCCGGCGTCCGCTCGATCACCGACCTGATGGTGCTGCCCGGCCTGATTAACCTCGACTTTGCCGACGTGCGCACGGTGATGACCGAGATGGGTAAGGCGATGATGGGCACCGGCGAGGCGTCGGGCGAGGACCGCGCCCTGGTCGCGGCGCAGAACGCTATCGCCAACCCCCTGCTCGACGAGATTTCGCTGAAAGGCGCCCGCGCGGTGCTGGTCAACGTGACCGGCGGCGACGACATGACCCTGCTGGAGGTCGACGAGGCCGCCAACGCCATCTCCGAGCAGGTCGACCCGGAAGCCAACATCATCTTCGGGGCCGCGCCGGATCCGTCGCTGAGCGGCAAGATCCGCGTCTCCGTGGTCGCCACCGGCATGGATGGGCAGGCGATCGCCGCCATCGAGCCCAAGCCCCAACGCGCGGCGCAGCCGGCGCTGTCGCCGATGACCATCCGCGAGCCCGAGCGCGAGACCGTCGCGCCCGCGGCGCTGGTCACCGCCGCCGTCGAGCCCGAACCGAAGACGCCCGAGCCGGCGTTCGCGCCCGCCTACACTGTGATGACCGAACAGGCGATCATCCACGACGCTCCCGCAACGTCGGTCGAGCTGCAAGGCGATCTCTACGAGACGCCGCAGTCCGCGCCCGTCGAGACCGAGCCCGCGCCGGTCCTCGCCGCTCAAGCGGCGCTTCAGCCCGAGGTCGAGGAAGAGCCGCCGCTGTTCGGCGACCGCCCGCTCGCCGACGAGTCGCGCCCGTCCAAGGGCGGCTTCCTCGGCCTGTTCGGCCCGCGCAACCGCGTCGACGCGCCACCGCCGCTGCGCGACTATCGCGGCGATCCGACGCCGGTGCTGCAGGCCAGGGCCGCTGCGGGCGGGGCGGCGACGGCCGCCCAGCCGGTCGAAGAGGAGCACGAGGACGCCGGCGAGGATCTCGAGATTCCGTCCTTCCTCCGTCGCCTGGCCAACTGACCCCGGGCGGCCGGCGCGCCGGCAACAGTTCGACACCAAGCTTGAGTTGCCGCCGAGAGGTGAGCGGCCATAAGCGCGGGCGGGATCCGGACGCAGGGAGCAGTGCGCATGGCCACATCGGCGGTCCACCAGCACACGCTCGCGCGCCCTGCGCCGATCGAGGGGATCGGCCTGCACAGCGGGGTCGCCGTCCGCGGCGCCATCCGCCCGGCCGCGGCCAACGCCGGCATAACCTTCGTCCGCACCGACCTTGCCGGCGACAATCGCGTCCCCGCGCGCGCCGAGGCCGTCACCCAGACCCGGCTCGGCACGGTGATCGGCAACGCCGCCGGCGCGCAGGTGTCGACCGTCGAGCATTTGATGTCGGCGCTGGCGGGCCTCGGCGTCGACAATGCCGTCGTCGAACTGGACGGGCCCGAGGCGCCGATCTTCGACGGCTCGGCCAAGCCGTTCGTCGATCTCATCGCAACCGCCGGCCTCAAGGCGCAGACCGCCGCCCGCGCCGCCATCGAAGTGCTCGAGCCCATCGAGATCGTCGATGGCGACAAGCGCGCCGGGCTCTATCCGGCGGAGCGGTTCGAGATGGCGTTCGAGATCGACTTCCCGACCGCGGCGATCGGCGCGCAGATGATCGAACTTGCCGTCGACGCAGACTCCTTCCGGCGCGAGATCGCGCCCGCGCGCACCTTCGGCTTCCTTCACGAGGTCGAGGCGCTCCGGAAGATGGGCCTCGCGCGCGGCGGGTCGATGGAGAACTGCCTGGTGATCGACGGCGACGTCCTGATCAATCCGGAAGGGCTGCGCTTCCCCGACGAATTCGTCCGCCACAAGGTGCTCGATGCGCTGGGCGATCTCTACCTGCTGGGCGCGCCGCTCATCGCCCGGTTCGAGAGCGTGCGCGGCGGCCACGAGCTGAACAACGCGCTGGCGCGGGCGCTGCTCGCGCGGCCCAGGGCCTGGCGTCGCCGCGTCGCCAACGACGACCTCGCCGCGGCCGGCTGACGCGCCCTCCATCCGTTTGCGCGCTAGGTCAGCTAGTGTAGAAGCCTTCGGCGGGTCTTTTCCGTCAACGGTCGGCGCGGGGGCGTCTTGTTCGAGGTCAAACTCCGTGCTCGCTCTTAACGTTCGGGTCCGTCCCAGCCTGGCCCTGGTCCTGATCGCCGCCGTGGCCTTGAGCGGCTGCAACCTCCTGACCAAGAAGAAGAAAGAGGACACGACCTACGCCGAACAGCCGGTGGAGCAGCTGTATTCCGTCGGCGCGGACCGGCTCGACGCCCACCGGTGGAGCGACGCGATCACCTACTTCAAGGAGGTCGAGCGCCAGCACCCCTATTCGGAGTGGTCCAGACGCGCGATCCTGATGGAGGCTTACGCCCACTACGAGGACAACGACTACACCGACGCCGTGGCCGACTCCGAGCGCTTCCTGGAGCTTTATCCGGGCAACAGCTCGGCGGTCTACGCCTACTATCTGAAGGCCCAGTGCTACTTCGAGCAGATCCTCGACGTGGGCCGCGACCAGGGCGCCACCCAGCAGGCGCTGACGGCCGAAACCGAAGTCGCACGCCGCTTTCCACACACGCCATATGCCGCCGACGCGCGGGTCAAGATCGACATGATCAACGACCAGCTGGCGGGCAAGGAGATGACCGTCGGGCGCTACTACCTGCACGCCGGCGACATGCTGGCGGCCATCGGCCGCTTCAAGACGGTGATCACCAAGTACCAGACCACCAGTCACACGCCTGAGGCGTTGGAACGGCTGGTCGAAGCCTACCTCACGCTTGGCCTCGTCCAGGAGGCCAAGGAGAACGCCGCGGTGCTCGGCTACAACGACCCGGGCAGCTACTGGTACGACATGGCCTACAAGCTGATGGCCTCTAAGGGCTATCCGCCCGGCGTCGCGCCCAGGCACGGCCGCCACGGCCTGTTCCACAACGCCCGTGACGTCTTCGCGCCGGCGTCGGTGCAACCGCCGGAGCCGCCCGCCGCCGCTGTGAGCCAGCCGGAGCAACAAGGCGCCCTCCTCGGCCGCGCAGCAGCAGGCCCAGGACCAGACGACCAAGCAGAAGCACCGCCGCACCTGGTACAATCCGCTCGGGCTCTGAACCGCCGAGCCCGGCCCTTGGCCGCACGGTTGAGCCGCCGGCCGTTTGCGGCGATCCTCAGGGCCGCATGCTGATCGGGCTCGCCATCCGCGATGTGGTTTTGATCGAAAGCCTCGACCTGGCCTTCGGGCCGGGCCTGACGGTGCTGACCGGCGAGACGGGCGCCGGCAAGTCGATCATCCTCGACGCCCTGGGCCTGGCGCTTGGCGCGCGCGGCGACGCCGGTCTCGTCCGGCGCGGCGCCGCCCAGGCGCAGGCGACCGCGATCTTCGCCCTTCCGCCCGACCATCCGGCCTGGGCCTACCTCGCCGAAAAGGGCCTCGACGAGGCGGCGGACGACGATCTTGTGCTCCGGCGCCAGCTTGGCGCCGACGGCCGCGGCCGCGCCTTCGTCAACGATCAACCGACCAGCATCGGCGTGCTGCGCGATCTGGGGGCCATGCTGATCGAGGTGCACGGCCAGCATGAGACCGTCGGCCTGCTCGACCAGCGCACCCACCGGCCGCTGCTCGACGCCTTCGGCGGCCTGAAGGGCGAATCCGCCGCCTGCCTGGAGGCCTGGAGCGGCTGGCGGGCGGCGCGCGAGCGGGCGGAAGCGCTGGCCGAAGCCGCGCGGGCCGCCGCCGTGGAATCCGAAGAGCTCACCGCCCGCCTGGCCGAGCTCGATCGCCTCAATCCTCACGAGGGCGAGGAGGCGGCGCTCACCGAACAGCGCGCCCTGCTCGGCGCGGCCGAAAAGGCGCTCTCCGAGATCAGCGCCGCCCGCGACGGGATCGGCGACGGCCTGACCGGCCGTCTGGCCCAGGCGCTGCGCGCGCTCGAGCGGGCCCGCGAGCGGGCGCTGCAGGCCGGGGTCAGCGCCGAGGGCGCGGCCGGCGCGCGGCTCTCCGAGGCCGCGGCGGCGGTCGATCGGGCGCTGGTCGAGGCCACCGAAGCGGTCGCCGCCATCGACACGGCGGCGCAGGCCTTCGCCTTCGAGCCGGACGACCTTGAGCGGGCGGAAGAGCGACTGTTTGCGCTCCGCGCCGCCGCCCGCAAGCTGGGCGTGACCGTCGATGAGCTGCCAGGCCGCCGCGCCGCCATCGCCGAGACCCTGCGCCTGGCCGAGACCAGCCAGGATGCGCTCGCCGCCGCCGAAGCCGAGGCGGCTGCGGCCAGGGCGCGCTATCTCGCCGCGGCTGCCGCGCTTAGCGCCGCCCGCCGCGCCGCCGGCGACCGCCTGGCGGCCGCCGTCGCCGCCGAGTTGGCGCCGCTGAAGCTCGAGAAGGCGCGCTTCCGCGTGGCGGTCGAGCCTCTCGCCGAGGAGCGCGCCGGCCCGTCGGGCGGCGATCGGGTGGCCTTCGAGATCGCCACCATTCCGGGTGCGCCGTTCTCGCCCTTGACAGACATAGCGTCCGGCGGCGAGCTCGCCCGCTTTGCGCTGGCGCTCAAGGCCTCGCTGGCCGGGCGCGGCGACGAAGCGCAGCCGCTGATGATCTTCGACGAGGTCGACCAGGGCGTCGGCGGCGCCGTCGCCGATGCGGTGGGCCTGCGCCTGAAGCGCCTGGCAGCCGATGCGCAAGTGGTCGTCGTCACCCACTCGCCGCAAGTCGCGGCCCGCGCCGACGCCCAATGGCGGGTGCTGAGGCTTGGCGACAGCGAGCGGGTCGCGACCGGCGTCGAAACGCTAAGCCCCGCCCAGCGCGAGGAGGAGATCGCTCGCATGCTCTCCGGCGCCGCCGTCACCGACGCCGCCCGCGCCGCCGCCCGCGCCTTGATGGCCGGCTGACCTGCGAAGCCGGAACTGACCACCAAGCACACCAAGCACACCAAGATTTCTGAGAGGATCTAGGGCGGTGCGTCCAGCTCGGCCCCTTGGTGTGCTTGGTGTGCTTGGTGTTTAAAATGGGCTGCCCGCTCGCGCGGGGATGAGCGGGTGTTGAGTGATGCCGAGAGCTGTCGCTGAATTGACTGAAGCCGAGGCGGTCGAGGAGCTGACCAGGCTCGCCGACGAGCTGGCGCAGAACGACATCCGCTATTTCCAGGACGACGCGCCTTCGATCCCAGACGCCGAGTACGACGCGATGAAGCGGCGGAACGGCGAGATCGAGGCCCGCTTCCCGCACCTGATCCGCGAGAACTCGCCGTCGCTGAAGGTGGGCGCGGCGCGCTCGGCCTCTTTCGCCCCTGTCGAGCACGGCGTTCCGATGCTCTCGCTCGACAACGCCTTCTCCGACGAGGACGCCATCGAGTTCGACGCCCGCGTGCGCCGCTTCCTGCGCCTGGGCGAGGAACTGGTCGCCTACACCGCCGAGCCGAAGATCGACGGCCTGTCGGCCTCGCTGCGCTACGAGAACGGCGTCTTCGTCCAGGGCGCAACCCGCGGCGACGGCCGCGTCGGCGAGGAGGTGACCGAGAACCTGAAGACCATCGGCGAGATCCCGCATCGGCTGCGCGGCAAGGGCTGGCCCGATGTGGTCGAGGTGCGCGGCGAGGTCTATTTCGGTCACGAGGACTTCGCGGCGCTGAACCGCGCGGCCGAGGCGGCTGGACAGCGCACCTACGTCAATCCCAGGAACGCGGCGGCGGGGTCGCTACGGCAGATCGACTCCACGATCACCGCCCAGCGCAGCTTGCGCTTCTTCGCCTATGCCTGGGGGGTGCTCAGCCGGCCTTTCGCCGAGACCCAGTGGGAAGCTCTGCAGGCGGTGAAGGACTGGGGGTTCCAGGTCACGCCGCAGGCGGCCCGGGTGGAGGGCGCCGAGGGCTTGCTCGCCGCCTACGCGCGCATGGAGGCGATGCGGCCCAGGCTCTCCTTCGACATCGACGGCGTGGTCTACAAGGTCGACCGCCTCGACTGGCAGGGCAGGCTCGGCTTCGTCTCCCGCTCGCCGCGCTGGGCGATCGCGCGCAAATTCCCCGCCGAGCAGGCGCGCACCATCCTGGAGGCCATCGACATCCAGGTCGGGCGCACCGGGGCGGTGACGCCGGTCGCGCGGCTCATGCCGGTCACCGTCGGCGGCGTGGTGGTCGAGAACGCCACCCTGCACAACGCCGACGAGATCGCGCGCAAGGACCTGCGCATCGGCGACACCGTGATTGTCCAGCGCGCCGGCGACGTCATCCCGCAGATCGTGGGCGTGGTCGCGAGCGAGCGGCCGAAGGGCGCAAAACCTTACGTCTTCCCGACCCATTGCCCCTGCTACCTGCACACGGTTCTTGCGCGCGAGACCACCTCGTCGGGGGCCGAGACGGTCGTTCGCCGTTGCACGGGCGAGTTCGCCTGCCCATTCCAGCGCGTCGAGCACCTGAAGCACTTCGTCTCGCGCCGCGCCTTCGATATCGAGGGCCTGGGCGAAAAGCACCTGCAGGCCTTCTTCGACGAAGGCCTGATCAAGGAGCCGGCCGACATCTTCCGCCTCGGCCGCAACACAGACGTTCTGGAGGCGCTCCGCCAGCGCGAGGGCTTCGGCGAGACCTCGGTGCGCAACCTCGAGCGCGCGATCGAGGGCAGGCGGCGGATCGCCCTCGACCGCTTCATCTACGGTCTCGGCATCCGCCATGTCGGCGAGACCACCGCGGTGGTGCTGGCCCGCGGCTACCTGACCGCGAAGGCCCTCCTCGAGGCGATGGACAAGGTCGCCCAACACGACCCGGAGTCCTGCGCCGAGCTCGACGCGCTCGACCAGATCGGGACGGCTGTGATCGAGGCCGCCGCCGCCTTCTTCGCCGAGGACCATAACCGCAGGATGGTCGCCAACCTGGTCGCGGAGCTCGACATCCAGGACGCAGAGGCGCCGAAGACCGACACGGCGATCGCCGGCAAGACTGTGGTGTTCACCGGCTCGCTGGAGCGCCTGACCCGCGACGAGGCGAAGGCGCAGGCCGAGGCGCTGGGCGCGAAGGTCGCCTCGTCGGTCTCGAAGAAGACCGACCTGGTCGTCGCCGGCCCCGGCGCCGGCTCGAAGCTGAAAACCGCCGCCGAACTCGGCATCCAGGTGCTGACCGAGGAGGAGTGGCTGGCGCTGGTTTCCTAGAACCCTCTCCCCGTCGAACGATGGGGAGAGGGCAGGGTGAGGGATCGGCGCACAAACCGGCGCCGGTTGTTCAGCGGAACCGCCGCTGGCCCCTCACCGCGCCTCTCCCCACGCTGCGCGCGGGGCGAGGGAGGCGCTTCCCTTACAGCCGGTGCTCCGCGCCAACCTCCGCGCAGGCGGTGCGGTACCAGGCGACGACGTCCGGATGATAGGGGATGCCGCGGGCGCGGCGGTCGGCTTCGGCCTCCGCTTCCTCGACGCCAGGGTAGATCACCCGCGCTTCGCCGGGCGCCGGGGTGCAGTCCAAGAGGCGGCGCAGGTAGGCGTCCATGTCGGTCTTGAACTGCTCGAGATCGGTGAACGCCGCGACGTCGAAGGCCAGGAAGAAGTGGGCGGAATCGCCGCGGCGGAAAGGCCCGCCGCCGGCGCCGCCGAGAAGGCTGGTCAAGACCTCGACCAGCATGATCAGCCCAAAGCCCTTGTGCGAGCCGATCTCCCGCGTCCCGCCCAGCGGCAGCATCATGAACCCGTCGGGCGCGGGGATCTCCTCCATGACCGGCGAGCCGTCGGCGCGGGCCACCCAGCTCGGCAGGACCATGCCGCCCAGCCGGCCCAGCAGGGCGATCTTGTTCGCCGCCAACGAGCTCATCGAAGCGTCGAAGATGAAGGGGATCTCGTCGCGCGACGGCGCGGCGATCCCGATCGGGTTGAGCCCGAGCAGGCGCTCGGCCCCGCCGGTCGGCGCGACCAGCACCCCGCCGGTGGTCATCGAAATGCCGACCATGTCGTGCGCCACGGCTCGATGGGCGTAGTAGGCCGCGGGCCCGTAGTGGGCGGCGTTGGAAACGATGGCGACGCCGACGCCATGCCGCCGCGCCCGCTCGATGGCCAGGTCCATCGCCGGCGGGCCAGCGACGAGGCCCAATCCCTTGTCGCCGTCGATGGTGGCGACCGGACCGGTGTCCCGCACCGTTCGCGCCTCGGGCTTGATGTTCACCTGGCCGCGCTGCAGCCAGGTCACGTAGCGGCGCGGCATGTTGCTGGCGCCGTGGGAGTCGATCCCCCGCACGTCGGCGTAGACCAAGACGTCGGCTGTGCGGGTGGCGTCCGCCTCCGGCATGCCGAGGGCCGCGAACAGGTTGAAGATGGTCGCGTGCATGTCATCGGGCGCGACGCGCACCGCGATGTCGTCCGGCACCTTGAATCGATCGAGCACGAGCGCCTCCCGCGCCACCTTTATTGCAGGCGCTGGCGCCTTTGCATCCAATTGCGCCTTGGGCGGCGACTAAGGTTCACTGGAGGGCGGCCGAAAGCCGGCCCGATGCTCGAGGAGCAAGGCCTGTGAACTTCGATTGGGACAAATACTGGTGGCTGATCATCATCCTGGCGGTGCTGGCCGGGCCGTTCGTCCAGGCTCTGTTCGCGCCCTGGCGGCAGTACTTGCGCTACCGCCGACAGAAGGACGCAATCGAGGCGCTGAAGGTCTACGCCGCCCAGAACCGCGATCCGCCGCCGGAAGTGCTCGACGCGCTGCGCGGCCGCTGGATCTGGCGCGCCGGCCGCACCGCGCGGACGGTGGCCGAGAACGTGGCCGGCGGCGTTGCGAGCGGCGTTGCGAGCGGTGTCGCCGCCGGCGTGCGGGGCGACGACCCCTGGGATCGGCGCTGGGACCGCTGGGAGCGGCGGCTGGAGGTCCGCATGGCCGGCGAGCCCTGGCGGCGGTGGAACTGGGCGATCTTCTCAGGCGCGGTGACGGCGGGCTTCGCATTCGCCTGGCGCTATGCGCACGCGAACAACGACACCTTCCTGATCGTGGCCATCATCGCCGGCGCGCTGACCATCGCCGCGGTGCTGTCGGCGATCGCGGCGAGCTTCTGGCGCGTCAACTGAACGCGTCAGACGCCGATGCCGACCTGGTGGCGGCCGCCCGCGGCGGCTCGCCGGAGGCGTTTCGCCAGCTTTTGGCGCGCCACCAGCAGGCGGTGCGGAGCTTCCTGCGCCGCGTGCTGAACAACGCGGCCGACGCCGACGACATCGCGCAGGAAACCTTCCTGGCCGCGTGGTCGCGGCTCTGGCGCTACCGCGGGGCGGCGTCGTTTCGCTCCTGGATCTGCGCCATCGCCTGGAACAAGGCGCTCTCGTTTTCGCGCTCGCGCGGACGGGAGGGCAGGCGCGTCGAAGCCCTGGAGGCGCCGCCGGTCAGCAGCGGCGGCTGCACCGACACCCGGCTCGACCTCGAGCGGGCGCTGGGCAGTCTGCCGGCGGACCAGCGGGCGGCGGTCGCCCTCTGCCTGGCGGGCGAGTTCAGCCACGCCGAGGCGGCCGAGGCGCTCGGGCTGCCACTGGGAACAATCAAATCGCATGTGCAACGGGGCCGCGCTAAGCTGCTCCAGGCCCTCGGAGGTCCCGATGACTGACGCCGAAACCAAGCTCGCCGCGTTCTGGGCCGAGACCGAGGCGCCCGCCCGCGACCTCGTCTTCGAGCTCGGCGTCGACCAGGCCATCGCCCGCCGGCGCATGCTGGTGGACGGCGCGATCTCCGTGGTCGCCGTCGCGATGCTGGCGGGCGTTCTCACAGCGGTCGGCCCTGATCTGCTCGCCGGCGCCCGCGGCTTCGTCACGAGCCTCGCCGCCGCCGGCCCGGCGCTCGCCGCCGTCGCCGCCATCGGCGGCGCCATGCTCTGGCTCGGCCGGGAACCGGAAGAGGCGTAACGGCACTCCCCGCCGTGAGTGGGTTAAGCGATTGGCGCGCAGGCGCCTTCTAGCCACTCGGCCACGTCGGCCGGGACCTTGGGGCCGACAACGGCCAGTACGCGGGCGTGGTAGGCGTTGAGTTGGGCGAGCTCCTCGCGCGTCAGCAGGCTCTTGTCCACGAGCCGCCGGTCGATGGGGGCGAGGGTCAGGGTCTCGAAGCCCAGCATCGGCCGCTCGCCGCCTTCGATCTCCGCGGGCTCGGTGACCACCTGCAGGTTCTCGATGCGGATGCCGAAACCGCCGGTCTTGTAGTAGCCGGGCTCGTTGGAGACGATCATCCCGGGCTCCAGCGCCACGCTGTTGGGAACTTTCGAGATGCGCTGTGGCCCCTCGTGGACGCCCAGATAGCTGCCGACGCCGTGCCCGGTGCCGTGGTCGTAGTCGAGACCTGCGGCCCATAGCGGGGCGCGGGCGAAGCCGTCGAGGGCCGAGCCGGTCGTGCCGGCCGGGAAGCGGACGCGGGCCAGCGCCAGGTGCCCCTTCAAGACGCGGGTGAAGCGGTCGCGCATCTCAGGCGTCGGCTCGCCGATGGCGATCGTGCGGGTGACGTCGGTCGTTCCGTCCAGGTACTGGGCGCCGGAGTCGACCAAGAGCAGCGAGCCGGTCTCCAGCTTCTTCGCCAGCCGGTGGGTTGGCCGATAGTGCACGATGGCGCCGTTGGAGGCGGCGCCGGCGATGGTGTCGAACGACAGGTCCTTGAGCGCCCCGGTCGCCTCGCGGAAGCCTTCCAGCTTGCGCACCACCTCGAGTTCGTCCGGCAGGCCGGCCTGCGCTTCGCTGCTCACCCAGTGCAGGAAGCGGCTGAGCGCCGCTCCGTCGCGGATGTGCGCCTGGCGCGCGCCTTCGACCTCGACCGCGTTCTTGCGCGCCCTTGGCAGCGCTGTCGGGTCCTGCGCACGCACGATCTCCGCGCCGGCGTGGCGCAGGCGCTCGAAGTACCAGGCCGACGACTGCGCCGGGTCGACCAGGACGCGGCGGCCCTTGAACGCGTCGAGCACGGCCGGCAACGCGTCGGGCGCCTGCAGCGTCACCGAGTTGCCGAGCCAGGCGGGCAGGTCCTCAGACACCTTCGCCGGGTCGAGGAACAGGATCGCCGAGCCGTCCTCCTCGAGGATCGCCTGGCCGAGGGGCAGCGGCGAGCGGATCACGTCGCCGCCGCGGATGTTGAACAGCCAGGCAATCGACGCCGGCGCGGTGATCACCGCGGCTTCCGCCCCGGCTTTGCCCAGACTCTCGCCCACGCGCCGGCGCTTGTCGGCCGAGGCCTCGCCGGCGAACTCGAGCGGGTGCGGGACTACGGCGGCGGCGGGTTGCGCCGGCCGCTCCGCGCCCCAGGCGCGGTCCAGCGGGTTCGGGTCGACGGGTTTGAGCCGTGCGCCCGCTCTGGCGGCCGCCGCGCTCAGGCGCTCCAGCGCATCGGGGCTGTGCAGCTTCGGGTCGTAGCCGACGACCGAGCCCCTATCGAGCGCGGTCTCCAGGTAGGCCGGTACGCCGCCCTCGACCAGGTCGCGCACCTCGAACAGGCCGGTGTCCACCTGGTCGAGCACCTGCAACGCATAGCGGCCGTCGACGAAGATCGCCGCCTTGTCCTTCAGGATCACCGCCGCTCCGGCCGAGCCGGTGAAGCCGGTCGCCCAGGCCAGCCGGTCGTTGGCGGCGGGCAGGTATTCGTTCTGATGCTCGTCCTCGTGCGGGGTGAGGAACCCGTCCAGCCCCTGCTCGGCCATCGCCTTGCGGATCAGCGGCAGATGGCGTGGCCCGTAAGAGCGGTCGGCGGTGTCGTCGAAGGATTGGCGCATGGGCGGGGTTTTAGTCCGTGCGCGCTCGGCGGCAAAGCCCGGCCGCGCCGCTAGATCCTCCCCCAACGGGGGAGGATCTGGGGCCGCTGCCCCGACGCGCCTACGCCGCCAGGGCCCGGCGGGGTTTCTTCGACAGGAAGGGGACGATCATGCCGAGCACCCAGTCGGCGTGCGGGCGGACCCGATGGTCTCGACTCTGCACGAACCACTGCACGCGACCGTCGGCGCCGATCAGCACCGTGGTTGGGATCGCGAGCTCGCGGAAAGGCCCACGCTTGGGTGCGAAGTTGCGATGCTGCACATTGTAGAGCCGGTGCGCCTCGAGGCTCGGGTCGGCGACCAGCGCGATCGGCCAGCGGTGCTTGGCCTCGAAGCGGGCGATCTCGGCTGGCGTGTCGGAGCTGACCGCCACCAGCTTCACGCCGAGCTCCTCGAACCGGGGCGCGACCGTCGCCAGCTCTTTCAGCTCGGCGATGCAATAGGGGCACCACAGGCCGCGGAAGAACTTGAGCAGCACCGGCTGGCCGCGCAGCGCCGAGAGGCGGAACGACGTTCCGTCGGCGGTGATGCCGGCGAACTCGGGGGCGAGCTCGCCGATGTGCATGTTCGGCGGCTGTCCGGGTTCGCGGCTGGTGTAGATGGCGACCAGGAAGAGCCCGGCCGGGACGAGTGCGACGACGGCGATCAGCGCTCCCAGGATGCCGGGTTGCGTGAAGAAGGCGACGGTCGCCAGCAGAATGGCGGCGACCGCGGCCAGCTGCTCGGTGACCGGTCTGAGCTCCGAGCGATTGCGCCGCATCTTGGCGACGTAGGACAACAGCGCCCCGCCGATCACGATCAGGGCCAGGGCGGCTAGGGGGAATCCGAAAGCGGTCATGCGTCATCGCTCCTTTGCGGCGGCGTCGGCCCCCGCGATCGCTTAGACGCCTGCCCGACCATATCGTGTCAGCAGGCGGCGACCGCAACGGCGCATCACCAGCGTGGCCCAGGCGTCGCGGTAGAGGCGACGCTCGAACACGAAGCCTCGCGCCAGGTAGGCGGCGCGCACCTCGCGCTCCTGTACGCGCAGCAGGCCCGACAGGATCACTCGCCCGCCGGGCCTGAGCGCGCCGTGAATGGGGCGGGCGAGGCGGATCAGCGGGCGGGCGAGGATGTTGGCGAAGACAAGGTCGTAGGGCGCGGCGCGCGCGATCGCGCGGTGGGCCAGGCCGTCGGCGCGGACGAAGCGCACGCTGGCGCGATTGATCCGCGCGTTCTCGCGCGCGATGCGCACCGAGACCGGGTCGATGTCGCTCCCACGCGCCACGAGGGCCCCCGCGCGCGCCGCCGCGATGGCCAAGAGGCCAGTCCCGGTTCCGACGTCCTGCACGCGGCCGAACCGGCGCGCTCTGAGCAGCCGATCGAAGGCGGCGAGGCAGCCGACCGTCGTGCCATGGTGGCCGGTGCCGAACGCCGCGCCGGCTTCGATGCGCAGCGCGACGGCGTTCACCGGCGCGCGGCCCGCATCGTGGGCGCCGTAGACGAAGAAGCGGCCCGCGCGCACCGGCGGCAGGCCGGAGAGCGCCAGCTTCAGCCAGTCGGCGTCGGCCAGCGCCTCGCTCCTCACCGCGAGCGCTGGCCAGCCGCCGAGCACGCGGCGGAACGCGTCGGCCTCGGCCGCCGAGGTGGGGTAGGCGTCGATACGCCAGAGCGCCTTGGCCTCGTCCTCCTCCAGGATGGCGTAAGCCGCGCCCTCGAGCGACGGCTCCGCGTCGATCGCCGCGGCGGCGGCTTCGGCCGCGGCGCGCGGGCCCCTGGCGGTGATCTGGACGGCGGTTTTGCTCACGCGACGGCTTATGCCGCGGGCCGGTTCCCATTGTTGCAAAAAGTTGATCGCACCGTTGCGGAACATGCGCGCGCGCCGGCGATTCTGAGCGGGAGGACGCCTCAGCCGCCTATCGGGTCACCGAGCGCCGCTACGGCCGCCTCGAGCGCAGCTTCGCCGTGCCGCTCGACGTCGACCGCAAGGGCATCGATGCGCAGTTCAAGGACGGCGTGCTGAAGGTCCATCTGCCGCGCGACACGACCGCCGCCGACAAGCGGTCGAAGATCGAGATCAGGAGCTAGGCCGGAAGGGGCGAGAGGGCCGTCTCCGACCAGGATGCGGCCCTCGGCGCGCGGTGCTAGTACTGCCAGGGTTCCCGGTACTCTTCGCGCCAGCGGAGCTCGTGGCCGATCGCTTCGACCCGGTCGATCAGGTGCTGGCGCTCGTAGTCGGTCAGCTGCCCGTCGTGGCGGTCGCGATCCCGGCCTTCGTCGTGACGCACCGCCTCGATCTCCTGTTGCGCCCGCCAGGCGGCGCCGCGGTCGAGCTCTCCGCTCTCCTGGCCGCGGGCGATGCGGTCCTCGAGCCAGGTAATGCGCTGGTCGAGGTCCCAGGGGTTGCCCTCGTCCGGCCCATGATGCTCGTAGCGGTCGGGGTCGTAGGGCGCCGGGTTGTACGGCGGGTGAGCCGGCCCCTGATTGTACGGACCCTGGTTGTAAGGACCCTGGTTATAGGGGCCCTGGTACGGACCTTGATACGGGCCCTGGTAAGGGCCGGGGTACTGCGCGTGCGCCGGGCTCTGCACCATCACCAGAGCGCCGGCGGCGGCCGCGGCGAGAATGAAGCGCTTCATGAGGTCCTCCCTGTCATCGGCGCACCCTGAAGCAAGCTCGGCCATTGCGAAAGGGCGACGGCGCCGGCTTGAGCTGGCGGCGCCCCTCGCCTAGGGTCGAAAGACACTGCAGTTCGCCCAAGAGGAGCCTAAGCGAAGCCATGTCCGACAGCCTCTACGACATTCCCGTCAACCGCATCGATGGAGCGCCCGCCTCGCTCGGCGACTTCAAGGGCAAGGTGATCCTGGTGGTCAACGTCGCCTCGAAGTGCGGCCTCACCCCACAGTACGCGGGGCTCGAGAAGCTCTACGAGGACTACAAGGACAAGGGCCTTGTGGTCACAGGCTTTCCCGCCAACGAGTTCGGGGCCCAGGAGCCGGGTTCGAACGACGAGATCGCCGACTTCTGCACCACCAACTTCGGGGTCAAGTTCCCGATGTTCGAGAAGATCGTGGTCAAGGGCGAGGACCAGCACCCGCTCTACGCCAGCCTGACCAAGGCCGTGCCGGTGGCCGAAGGCGTCGGCGACCGCGCGCCAGCCGACGGCTCGATCCTCTGGAACTTCGAGAAATTCCTCGTCGCCAAGGATGGCCACGTCGCCTGCCGCTTCTCCCCGAGACTGGACCCGCAAGACCCCACCCTCATCGGCGCCATCGAGGCCGAACTGGCGAGATAGGCCTTGGATGCGCCGTCGGCGACCCGGGCGAGGGCGAGGGCGCTCCGCCGGCGCATGAGCCTGCCTGAGGCCGCCTCCACCATGCTTCGCATGGTCCCCCTCCCCCAACGAGGGAGGATCTAGAAGTTCGCGGCCGGCTCCCGATCCTCCACCGTAGGGGGAGGGGGACCGCACGCAGTGCGGTGGAGGGGGAGCGATGCCGGCCGCGCCCGTCTCAGGAATGACCTAGGTCTTGCTTGCTGGCCGGCCCCGCGGCGGCGGGCCCCCCCCACCATGCTTCGCATGGTCCCCCTCCCCCAACGGGGGAGGATCTAGAGTTCGTGGCTCAGCACGGGCCGGTCCAGTGGGCTTCGGAGTGGCTGGTGAAGTCCATGGCCCCACGGCCGGGCACGACGATGTGCGCCGTGCCGTCTGTGGTGTAGGCGCCGCCGGTAAAGTCGCCGTGCACCACCATGTGCATCGAGCTGGACATGCCACTCTGGCTACCACAGGCGGCGTCCATCACATAGTCGCCGAGGAACGTGCGTTTCAGGACGAGCCCGGTGCAGCCGGGGACTGGATGCTCGTTCATCTTGAACGGCTCGCCATGATAGCAGGACTGCGAGGTGTGCGGCGGACCGCCGTTGGTGCTCGACGACACCACCCATAGGCCGGCCTTCGGGTGCGGCAGGTCGGCCTCGGTGATCACGGTGTCGGGTCCGCTGGTCGGCGCGGCGGCTGGCGCGCCGGACGTCGAGGCCGCGGTTTGCGTATTGCCGCCCGGTTGCGAGCAGGACGCCAGCAGCGATGCGCCCGCAACGAGGACGAGCGCCGTGCGAGAGAGGGTCATGACCGTTTCCCCGAATTTGAGAGCGCCGTTCGCGACGCCGCGGTCGGAACAGTGTTCGGCGAACCAGCGGCCCGTCAAGCCGCCAGGCCCTGCTGCTCGCCCAGCGTCCGCCAGTGCGCCTCGGCGACGGTGGTCAGCAGGCGCAGGATGGTCCGCTCGGGCGCCCGCGTGGGATCGAACGGCGCGCGCGGGTTGAGCGCCGCCAGCACCGCCTCGTCGCCGCCCATCAGCGCCCGCGCGCCCATGCTCCAGGGCGCAAACAGCCGCGCCTCGGCGCGATCGGCGCTGATTGGCAGCGCGTGGTGATGGCGGGGGTCGGCGGCGATCTTCTCGAACATCGCTTCGACGACGGGCTTGCGTCCCTCCAGCGCCTGCACGAACCAGCCGCGATGGGCGACCAACAGGCTGCTGATCCCCGCCGCCCGGTTCCGCACGATGGCGCGCGTTACGATGTCCATAAGCGCCGCCTTCAGGTCATCCTGGCAGCTCGGCGCGATGCGGCTCGCATAGATCAGGCGGTAGAGGGCAGCCAACGGCTCATGTCCACGAAACCTCGAAGACAAACCCTAGGCGCGCGAGAGTGAGCGGGCCGTGAAGAACGACAGATAATATTGGGTTACGCGAGAAGGGTAATAAGCGGCGCCTACCCCGGCGGGCCGAGGCCCTTACGACCCCGGGCCGACGCGCTGCTGGATGGTGAGCAGGGCCTTGGCCCTGATCTGCAGGTCGGCCGCGATGCGCGAGGCGAGCTCGCGCACGCCGACCGGATAGGCTTCGCCCCCCTCGGCGATCTCGCGGGCGCGCACGGCCATCGACATCAGGTCGGCGCCGAACGCCTCGGCGTGCTCGGCCGCAAGCATGCTCGCCTCCCACTGCAGCCGGCGGATCCGCTCGGTGGTCGACTCGGGACCGCGCGCGAGGGCGACAACCTCGCTGGTCTTCGCGGGAAGCCGCTCGACGTCCTCATCGTTGGCCTGGGCAAGTTGGCGTACCGCCATGTATCACGCTCCTGGAGTGGTTCAGGACCAAGGCCCCGCCCCCGCCTGTTCAGAACATCGGAACCGAGCAGGCGTTCCCATAGCCTAGGCTGATTCCGTGCATGGAAACCGGGCTGTGGCGCGAATGGCACAGGTTAACGCCCTCTGGCCCGGCCGGAGCGCGACGAGGCCGTCGCCTGCTGGCCGCGCGATCGCCGATATCACGCGCGCCCGCACGTAACACACGGATTGAAGTGAACTTTCCTGCAACCATCCGTTCGCGTACGAATCGCCCGGCTAACGGCCAATGGTTAACAGATCAAGATCAGGCGGGAACCCTCGCCCCGCCGGGTGACGGGGGGAGGAGCATCCGCTGCCGCTACATCGGCGGGGCTGCGCCGCCGTCGCCGGTCAGCACGTTGTTGGTTACGAGCGCGCCGTCCGGGCCGACGGCCGCGACCAGGAACACCGAGACGCCGGCCTTGATCAGGCTGTGGTCACCGCCCGGCGTGATCAGGACGACCGGCGCGTTCGGCGGCACCACCACGTGGCGGTCGCCCGTGCCGTAGTTCACTTCCAGCGCCCGGCCGCCGGACACGGCGGTCACGGTCCCGACCGTGCCGTTGGTCATCATCGCGCCCGGCTGCAGGTCCCAGGGATAGTGGCCCTCGCCCATCTTCACCCCCGGCGGGAAGACGTGCACCTCGACCGAGATTCCCGTGCCGTCGGCCTGCGGCATCTCAGTGGTGCCGATGAAGCTGCCGGGCTGGATCTGGTCGACGGGGATGGGCTTCAAGACCGCCACCGTCCAGTTGGGCGCCAGGTTGACGTTGATCGTCTTGCCGTCGCGGCGGGTGATCACCAGAGCCGTGTCGCTCGCCTGCGCCACGACCCCGCGCACGATCTGCCGCGCCATGGGCGCCGGCGCCGCCGGAGCGGCCGGTTGCGCGGCCGGCTGGTTCTGCGCGGCCGCCGTTCCGGCGGCGAGCACGAGCCCGACCGCCGCCAATACCGCCAAGGGTTTCATATGAAGCGTCTCTCCCAATCCCGAATGCCGGCGCATAGGCCGCAAGCGCAGTCGCAGAGTCAACCGCAAGTCGGCGGTCGCGGCCGCGCCCAGATCCTCCCCGTAGGGGGAGGGGGCCCGCGCGACAGCGCGGTGGAGGGGGAGCGATGCCTGCCGCGCCCGTGTCGGGACGGGACCTAGGTCACTTGCTGGCCGGCCCCGCGGCGGCGGGCCCCCTCCACCATGCTTCGCATGGTCCCCCTCCCCCAACGGGGAGGATCTGGCGGTAGCGCGCGCGGGGGTTGAATAAGCGCTAGAACTCGCGCCCCAAGGAGAACGCCCGAATGCCCCTCAGACTCGTCGCCGCCATCGCGCTCAGCGTCACCCTCGTCGGCGGAGCCGCCGTGGCGCGGACCAGCTTCGGCCGCATGCCGCGGCACAACCTCATCCACCTGTCCCGCCCGCACGCCGGCCGGCATGTGGGGCGCCACACGGGCCACCGCTCCTCCGGGCGCCGCATGCACGGGTACTAGCCGACAGGCCGGGAGGACTTCACGTTTGAATGCCGCCTGAACGCAATCGGGCCCGAGTGTTCAGGCAGGGAAGGATAGGGGTGGGATCAAGTCGGCGGCGTCGCGGATGTCCTCATCGCCTGGCCGATCGACAAGGAGAACGCCCCAATGTCCCGCAAACTGATCGCCGCGCTCGCGCTCTGCACCGTCTTCATCGGCGGAACGGCGATGGCCGATAGTCACCACGACCACGTCCGCCGCATCCACCACCCGATCATCGTCCATCACCCGCGCGGCCATAGCCACGGCCACAACCACCACCCCACCGGCCGCCGCTCGCACGGCCACTAGACTGGTCGCGCCGTCCCTCCGCGCCCGAGCCGCGGAGGGAGGAGTAGCCGGCGAACCATCATCGCCGCCGCCCGCGGCGTCTCCTTCGTGGAAGACTTTCGACGCGCTTGCTGCTGTCGCATTCGGGCGGTCCTATGCGTTCTTAGTGGGCGTAAGCGCCTAGCAAGGAGGACCCGCCATGGCCGCACGTTTCATGTGGTACGAGCTGCAGACCACCGACGCCCCCGCGGCCGAGGGGTTCTACAAGGCCGTCGTCGGCTGGACGACGGACAAGATGGGCGAGGGGCCACTCACCTACACCCTCTTCAACGCCGGCAAGGGCGGCGTGGGGGGCATGCCGATCCTCGACGCCGCGGACGTCGCCGCCGGCCCGCTGTGGATGGGCTACATCGGCGTCGACGACGTCGACGCCTACGCTGGGAAGGTGACGGCGGCCGGCGGCGCCATCCACAT
>DATNJB010000019.1:0-16517 GCA_035604135.1 Caulobacteraceae bacterium
GGCGGCGCTTTCGCGCGTGCTTCGTGCTGACCCGAGCCCGCGACAGATCCGAACCGCCACCGCTCTCGATAGGGCCCCGTCAGACGCAGGTCGTGAACTGGTTATCGCAGTAGTCGCGGGTCCAGCCGACGACGGCGCCGATGCGGATGTGCAGGTAGTCGCCCGAACAACCCAACACATCGGCCTTCGGCTGCTTCGTCCCGTCGGGCGTGTGAAGCTTCAGCAGAACGCGGGCGTCTTCGCTCGGCGCGGCGAAGATGCGCACGTGCTCGTCGAACTCGTTGAAGCCCAGCTTGCTGAACGCGACCCAGCCGCGGCCCTGGTAGAGCGGCGAGCCGCTCGCGTTGTCCTCGGTGTAGAGCGTGGCCCCGTCGATCTGCGCCCAGGCGCCGCTTTGGCCAATGACGTGAACCTCGACCCACAGATCTTTCGCCTTCAGCGCCGTCACGATCGCACCGCCCGGCGATGCGCGCACGTTCAGCCCCGCCGGGTCCGGATCCGCGACATTGAGCTTGAGGTCGCAGGCGACGGTCTGGGCTTGCGCGGCCCGAGCCAGCATCGCGATGGCCAGGACGGCGGGAAGCAGTTTTGGCATCAGGGGCGCTCCAATCTCGCGGCCAGGCTGGAGGTGTCCCAGCGACGGCCGCCCATGGCTTGCACTTCGGCATAGAACTGGTCGACCAGGGCGGTGAGCTCGAGACGGGCGCCGTTGGCGCGCGCTTCGTCGAGCACCAGCCCCAGGTCCTTGCGCATCCAGTCCACGGCAAAGCCGAAGTCGAACTTGCCTTCGGTGATCGTCTTCCAGCGGTTGTCCATCTGCCACGACTGCGCCGCGCCCTTGGAGATGGCGTCGTAGACGGCCGCCGTGTCGAGCCCCGCGCGGCGGGCGAAGTGGGTCGCTTCGGCCAGGCCCTGCACCACCCCGGCGATGGCGATCTGGTTGACCATCTTGCACAGCTGGCCGGAGCCGGGACCGCCGATGCGCTTGATCGCCTTGGCGTAGGCGCCCATCACCGGCTCGGCGAGCACGAACGCCTGCCCATCGCCGCCTGCCATGACGCTCAGCGTCCCGTTCTCGGCCCCGGCCTGGCCGCCTGACACCGGCGCATCGACAAACCAGAGCCCCGCCTCGCGCGCCAGCGCGGCCGCTTCGCGCGCCAGCCTGGCGGACGCCGTCGTGTGGTCGATGATCACCCCGCCCTTCGGCAACGCGGGAAGGATCTCCGAAAGGCACTGGCGCACGTCGTTGTCGTTGCCGACGCAGAGCGCGACCGCCTCGCGGTCGGCGACCGCCGCGCCGACGCTGGACGCCGCCCGGCCCCCGTTCGCCGAGACCCACCGCTCCGCCTTCTCCGGAGTGCGGTTGAAGACCACCATCTCGTGGCCGGCCTTCGCCAGGTGCCCGGCCATCGGCCCGCCCATGACGCCTAGCCCGATGAAAGCGACCTTCATGCTTAACCCTCCGATACCGGCGCCGGCGCCCGGCAACCGCATTTTAACGCTGACCCGCCAGTTTCGACCGGACGGAATCGGCGGTTCCGCGGGCGGGGTTGAGGTATGGCGGTCTCAGACCGGCCGGTTCTGGTCAAGAAGATCAAGAAGGTCTTCGGCGACGGGCACCATGGCGGCGCCTGGAAGGTCGCCTACGCCGACTTCGTGACCGCCATGATGGCCTTCTTCCTCCTGATGTGGCTGATCAACACCACGAGCCCGCAGCAAAAGCGCGGCATCGCCGACTATTTCGCGCCGGCCAGCGTGTCGCAGTCGACCTCGGGCGCCGGCGGCATACTCGCCGGCACGGCGCTCGGCGATGCGGGCACCAAGTCCAACGGCTCGGCCTCGACCATCGAGAACCTCGCGCCCGAAGCGCCGCCGAACGCCGACAACTCCGGCCAGAACAGCAACAAGGTCGGCACGACCAACCTCGACACGGCCAGCACTCAGGCGCTGAAGGACGAGCTCGAGGCCAGGCAGGACGCGGCGCTGCAGAGCGCGGCGGAGTCGCTGAAACAGGCCATGCAGGACATGCCGGAGCTGGCCGAGCTCTCCAAGCAGGTGCTGATCGACCAGACGCCTGAAGGCCTGCGCATCCAACTCGTCGACCAAGAGGGGAGACCGATGTTCGACCCCGGCTCGGCCAAGCCCAATCCACGCGCGGAGATCCTGCTCCGCGCGGTGGCCAAGATCGCCTCGCGGCTGCCCAACCGCATCACCATTTCCGGCCACACCAGCGCCAACTCCGACGGCACGAAGTCGGCTGGCGACTGGGAGCTGTCCGCCGCGCGCGCCGACGCCGCGCGGCAGATCATGCAGGACGCTGGCGTCGACCCCGACCGGGTCTATCAGGTCGCCGGCAAGGCGGCGTCCGATCCCCTCTTCCCCGACGACCCGACGCTGCCGGGCAACCGGCGGATCGCGATCGTGCTCCTGCGCGAGAACCCCGTCCTGCCGCCGAACCACTAGTGGCAAACGCGTTTTTGCCGCGGCGATCATCCCCTTGCGGGCGGGCGCGGCATTTGTCCTAATGGTCCTTGAGACTCAAGCGTTTGGGATGATCCAGGCTCAGTGACGCAGCACTTCGCCACCCGTCAGCTCCGCTTTTTCCTCACGGCGCCGTCGCCGTGCCCGTATCTGCCCGACCGCTTCGAGCGCAAGGTGTTCGCCCACCTGCCCCTGGGCGACGGCGCGGCGATCAACGACGCGCTGACCCAGGTCGGCTTCCGCCGCTCGCAGAACATCGCCTACCGGCCGGCGTGCGAGGGCTGTGACGCCTGCGTCTCGGCGCGCATCCCGACTTCCGACTATCCCTATTCCCGCTCCGAGCGGCGCGTGGTCGACCGCAACGGCGACCTGATGCGCAACCTGGTCGAAGCTGAAGCGACGATGGAGCAGTTCGACCTCCTGCGCCGCTACCTGCTCGTCCGCCACGCCGAGGGCGGCATGGCCGACATGACCTGGGCCGACTACGTCGCCATGGTCGAGGACACATCCGCCCGCACTCACCTGATCGAGTATCGCCTTGCCTCGAAGGATCGCGGGCCTGGCGACCTCGTGGCCGGCGTGCTGGTCGACGTGCTCTCCGACGGGCTCTCGCTGGTCTACAGCTTCTATGACCCCGATATGGCTCGTCGCAGCCTGGGCTCGTTCATCATCCTCGACCACGTGATGCAAGCGGCGCAGGCCGGCTTGCCGTACGTCTACCTGGGCTATTGGGTGCAAGGCAGCGCCAAGATGGCCTACAAGGCGCGCTTCAATCCCATCGAGGTGTTGCGCCCCGGCGGCTGGACGCTGATGTCCGCCCGCGACCGACGCTAGCGCCCGAGCTCGGGGGCGCGCTTGGCCGTGCGCAGCACGAAGGCGATGACGGTGGCGACCGCGCGGTAAAGGTCCTCCGGAATTTCGTCGTCGAGCGGCACTTGCGCCAGCGCCTCGGCGAGCTCCGGATTCTGCTCCAGCGGCACGCCGTGGGCCCTGGCCGCATCGATGATCGCCTGACCGACCTCGCCCCGGCCGGTCGCAACGACCCGCGGCGCGCGTGGCCGCTCGTACGTCAGAGCGACGGCCAGCGGCTTGCGATCGGGCTTGCTCACAGCGCCTTGTCCACGAACTGTCCGGGATCGGCGGCCACGCCCGCCGGCTGGCCGGGAAGGACCGTGACCGCGGGGTCGAACCGTTGGGCGGCAAGCTCCGCGCTGAGAACCCCGCGCCCGGCGTCGAGGGCAGCGGCGGTCCCCGCCTGCTCCGCCCAGAGGCCGACCCGCACGCGGCCCGCCGCGAGGCTCACCCGCGCGTGCACCGGCCCGGCGGCGCCGAGGTCGAGCGAGAAGCGCGCGCGCCAGGTCGGCTCGCCCTCCTCACCGCCCGCGGTCCGCTGACCGCCGCCGTCGCGACTGATCTCGAACGGCGTCGGCGACGCGCCTTGCGGGGCCGCGAACGGCAGTTCGAACATCCAATGCGGCGCGGTCTCGACCGCCGGGGAAGCGTTGGGCAGCGAGGCGAGCTGAAAGAGCACCTGGCGGGCCAGCGCGCCGTTTACGTCCTCGAGCAGCGCGCGCACGAGCGTGGCGGCCGTCGCATCGGCGGGCAAGCGTGCGGCCGCAGGCGGCTGGGCGCGCAGCGGCGCGTCGCGATAGGGGGGCGGAGGCGGTGGTTCGGCATGCGCCAGCATCGCCTCGGCGCGTGGGGACAAGGGCTGGGCGCTCGTGTTTTGCCCGCCCGTTGCGGGCTGGGACGCCGCCGCAGGCGCCAGGGTGGCCGCGGCCGGCGGCGTTGGGGCCGCCTCGACGGCCGTCGCGAGCGTCTGGCGGAGCGCGAGCAGGGCTGCTTTCAGGTCGTCGGGCGGCGGCGCGCCGGTGGCGGCGATCGTCGCCTCCAGCAGCAGGCCTGATTGGCTGGTTGCGGCCTTCAGGGTCGCGGCCGTAGGCGGTGGTTCGAGCGGCGTCGCCAACACTTGCACGCGCGCGGCCGCGGCGGCCACCGACGGCGGCAGGTCGGGCGCCTTCAGGGCTGCGGCCAAGTCGGCGAACAGCGGCGCTAGTCCGGTCTGCTCGGTGGCGGCCGCCTGCGCCGCGGCGGCCACGACCTGCTGCGGCGGGGCTACGGTCGGGGGCGGCTCGGCGGCGGTGGCCGGCGTTGAAGCAGGGGCGATCTGCCCGGCGTCGATCAGGGCGAGCGCGCGCACGGCCGCGGCATCGACCGCCGCCAGCGCGGCCAACGCTCCAGCCGGCGCGACTGGCGTCGTGCTCATGGCAAGGCTCGGCGTCGCCAATCCATGCGCCGCAGCCTAGGCGGCTCGCATAAAGCGGGTCTTAAGGCGGATCAGCCCCAGGGGCCGTTTGGGCGGTCGCCCCAGGGGCCGCCGGGCTTGGCGCCCCACGGGCCGTTGGCCGCCTCCGAGGACGGGGGCGACGGCACGCTCTCGAAAGGCGGCGGGGTCGGCTGTTGCGCCGGTTGGTCACTGACGTGGCCGGCGGCGTATTGCACCAGCGCGGCGATGCGCTTCTCGATCGGCGGGTGGGTGGCGAAGAGGCCGAAGATGCCTTCCTCATGGTTCTCGAGGAAGAGCCCCCTCACCTCCTCCGGCGCGTCCAGGTGGGCGTGGCCGGCGACCTTCTGCAGCGCCGAGATCATGGCATCGGGGTTCTTGGTCAGCTCGACCGAGCCGGCGTCGGCGATGAACTCGCGCCGCCGCGAAATGGCCATGCGGATGACGATCGCGAGCAGCCAGGCGATGGCCGCCGCGGCGACGCCGATGATGATCAGGGCGCCGCCGCCGCGGCCGCGGCCCCGGCCCCCGTAAAGCATCATGCGCGCGATGATCTGGGCGACGAGGCTGATGATCCCGGCGAACACCGCGGCGATGATCATGGTGCGGACGTCGCGATTGATGATGTGGGTCAGCTCGTGGCCCAGCACCGCCTCGAGCTCGTCGCGGTTCAGCCGCTCGAGCAGGCCGCGTGTGACCGTGACCGAGAACTGCCCCTCGTGCAGGCCGGTCGCGAAGGCATTCAGGTCCTCGGACTCGATGATGCGCAGGGCCGGCGTCTTCATTCCCCGGGAAATGCAGAGGTTTTCCAGGAGGTTATACAGCTCCTCGTTCTCCGACCGCTCGATCGGGCGCGCGCCGGTGGCGAGGTCGATGATGGTCTGGTTGGCGAAGTAGGCGATGACGAACCAGATCACTGCGACCGCAATGGCCAGCGGCAGGCTCTGGATCGTGACCTGCATTGCGTAGGCGAACGGGCTTGCCGGCGCGGCCGCGTAGTAGTCGCTGTAGCTGGCGTGGGCGCCCGTGGCGCCCACGAGGATCAGCACCACGGCGTAGAGCAAAAGGAACAGGAGGAACGGGAAGGCCGCCAGGAGGAAGGCCGAGCGGAGGTTGTTGTTCCAGATGTAGGTCTGAAGGCCGACGGCCTGCACGGGAAGACTCTAGCTGAACTTGACCTGCGGCGCGGCTTCCGCCGCCGAGCGATCCTCGCCGAGGTCGAAGAAGGTCCGCGCCCCGAAGCCGAACGGGGCGGCGATGAGCACGGCCGGGAACTGCTGGATCGCGGCGTTGAACTCGGCGACCGCGTTGTTGAAGAAGCGCCGCGCGGCGGCGAGCTTGTTCTCGATGTCGGTCAGCTCGTTCTGCAGCTGGATGAAGCTCGCGTTGGCCTTCAGGTCCGGATAGGCCTCGGCGACCGCGAACAGCTGGCGGAGTGCGCCGGTGAGGGCGTTCTCCGCCTGCACCCGATCCTGCACGCCGGTGGCGGACGCCGCCGCGGCGCGGGCGTTGGTGACCGCCTCGAGCGTGGTCTTTTCGTGCGCCGCGTAGCCTTTGACGGTCTCGACCAGGTTCGGCACCAGATCCTGGCGCTGCTTCAGCTGCACGTCGATGTCGGCGAAGGCCTGGTTGGCGTTCTGCCGCAAGGCGACCAGCCGATTGTAGGTGCCGACCAGCATGAAGCCCAGCACGACCAGGATGACGACGAGAATGATGAGAACGAGCATGGGGCTCTTCTTGTGATGTTTCGGCGGAAGAAATAGGCCGGTTGGGCGCTGGGCGCCAGCTACCTTGGCCGGAACCGCTTGCTCGACGGGAAGCCGCGCGGGGCGAGCTTGCCGGCGGCCGCGCGGCGGCCTTGCCAGCCGCGCCACTCAGGCCAGGCGCGGGTGCGGCCGGCGCTGTCGGTCCAGGACGCCCCGTCCGCGCTCTTGAACACGCTCGCGTCGCGCAGGCCCCCCTCGCGATAGCTCTGCAGCTTGACGCCCTTGCCACGCGGCATCTCGGGCAGCTCCTCGAGCGGGAAGATCAAGAGCTTGCCGTTGTCGCCGATGACCGCGATCTGGTCGCCCGTCGCCTCCAGGCTCACGACAGCTTCGCCGTTCAGCACCTGCTTGCCGGCGCGGCGGAACGCGATCGCCTCGTCCTCCGGCATGATGAAGCCATAGCCCGCCTTCGACGCCAGCACGCGCTTGCGGCCCGGCTGGTGCGCGAAGACGTCGACGATATCGACGCGGTCGTCGAGGTCGAGCATCAGGCGGAGCGGCTCGCCGGCGCCGCGGGCGGACGGAAGCCTGTCGCAGACGAGCGTGAAGAAGCGTCCGTCCGAGGCGAAGATCAGGAGCTTGTCTGTGGTCTCGGCCGGGACGAGGAAGCCCAGCTTGTCGCCCTCCTTGAACTTGAGCTCCGAGGGGTCCTCCACCCGCCCGCGCGCGGCGCGGATCCAGCCGCGCTCCGAGAGGATGACGGTGATCGGCTCGCGGGTGACCAGCGACTCGATGGCGACCGACGCATCGACCACCGGCGCCTCGGCGAAGCGCGAGCGGCGCGCGCCCTCCGCCGTGTCGGGGCCGAGGATCTTGCGCACGTCGCGCAGGCCGATGCCGACCAGCCGCCACTGCTGGCGCTCGGACTCGAGCAGCTTGGTCAGCCCGTCGCGCTCCTCGGCCAGCTCCGCGTGCTCGCGGCGGATCTCCATTTCCTCCAGCCGCGCGAGCTGGCGCAGGCGGGTGTTCAGGATGGCCTCGGCCTGCAGCTCGGTGAGCGCGAACGCGGCGATCAGCTCGGCCTTGGCGTCCTCGACGTAGCGGACGATGCGGATCACCTCATCGAGGTTCAGGTAGGCGATCAGCAGCCCGTCGAGCACATGCAGGCGCTGCTCGATCTTCTCGAGCCGGAACCTGGCGCGGCGCACGACCACCTGGCGACGATGGTCGAGGAAGGCCTGCAGAAGCCCGCGCAACCCCATCACCCCCGGCGCGCCGGAGGCGTCGAGCACGTTCATGTTGACCGGGAAGCGCACCTCGAGGTCGGAGAGCCGAAAGAGGCTGTCCATCAGCGCTTCGGCCGGGATGTTGCGCGACTTGGGCTCAATCACGATGCGCACGTCCTCGGCGGATTCGTCGCGGACGTCGGCGAGCAGAGGCGCGCGCTTGTTCTCGATCAAGAGCGCAAGCTGCTCGATCAGCTCGGCCTTCTTCACCTGGTAGGGGATCTCGGTGACGATGATCCGGTAGACGCCGCGCCCTTGCGCATCCTCGTGCCAGGCCGCGCGCAGCCGCACGCCGCCGCGGCCGGTTTCGTAGGTTTCGGCCAGCGATGCGGCCGTCTCGACGATCACCCCGCCGGTCGGAAAGTCGGGGCCGCGCACAGCGGCCATCAGCTCAGCGGTGGTGGCGGACCGCTTGTCTAAGAGGATCAGGCAGGCGTCGATCAGCTCGGCGGCGTTGTGCGGCGGGATGGAGGTCGCCATGCCGACTGCGATGCCCGCCGAGCCGTTGGCCAACAGGTTCGGGAACCCGGCCGGCAGCACGACCGGCTCTTCGTCTTCGCCGTCGTAGGTCGTGCGGAAATCGACGGCGTCCTCGTCGAGGCCGTCGAGCAGAAGCATCGCCGCTTCGGTCAGCCGGCACTCGGTGTAGCGCATGGCCGCGGCGTTATCGCCGTCGATGTTGCCGAAGTTGCCCTGCCCGTCGATCAGCCGGTAGCGCTGGGCGAACGTCTGCGCGAGCCGCACGAGCGCGTCGTAGATCGACTGGTCGCCGTGCGGATGGAACTGACCCATCACGTCGCCGACAACCTTGGCGCACTTCTTGGTCGCGCCTTCCGGGTTCAGCCGCATGCGGTGCATGGCGTAGAGCAGCCGCCGCTGGACGGGCTTGAGACCATCGCGCACGTCCGGCAGCGCGCGGTCGGTGATGGTTGAGAGCGCGTAGGCGAGATAGCGGCGCGAAAGCGCCTCGGTCAGCGGCTCGTCGAGAATGCGGCCGCCGGGCCCCGGCGGCGGCGCTGCGTCGTCCATGCGCCGGGCATCGCCCGACTCTTAAGGGAAGTCCAGGGGCGCCTAGCTCTGCGCGATCGGGACCGAGGCCGGCTGGACGTCGACCCGCGGCCGCCACCACGGCACCCAGGCCCAGAACCGCTCATGGCCGTAGTAGATGGCGATCTTGGTGAAGGTCTCGAAGAAGGAGATCGAGACCGCGAACACCAGCTTGTGGGTGACGAGCCAGCTGATGAGGAAGGTGTCGAGGCTGCCGACAACACGCCAGCTGACCGCCTTTACGATGGAACGGGTGTGGGCTTCGGGGACGCGAATGAACATCGGTTCCTCCCGCTGACGATCGATGGCGATAGTCATCGCACCAGCGCGGGCGGCGCGCCAGATATATAATCCCGATAATTTCAGTAGGAGTTTGCAGATTTCCTTTTAGAGGCGACCGGCATCGCGCAGGCGGTCCAGCAGCCAGACCCGCGCGGGCGGCAGCGGCCGGTTCATCGCGGCGAACACGAAGCTCTCCAGGAAATGCCCGGTCAGCACGAGCCCGTCGCCGATGTCGCCCGGGTGCAAGCCCCCTTGCGCGGAGAGCAGGAAGGGTGGCAGGCGCAATAGGCGCGCGGCGTAGGGCGCGCCCGCGCCGCGGCTGACCGCGCGCCCCGACTTGGGGCTGACGTAGATCAGATCGTCGGTGGTCCCCGTGGCGGCGCAGCGGGACAGGTCGAGCGCAAAGCCCAGCGCCTCGAGCAGGCCAGCCTCGAAGCGGACATAGACGGCTGGCCAGATCTCGGCGTCCGACAGGGCGGCCACAAGCGTCTCGAAGGCGTCGAAGGCGCCGGTGTGCGGCTCGCGCTCCGCCAGCCCGCCGGCGGCGACCGCCGCGGCGGCGGCGAGCCCGGCCAGCGCCAGCGGCTGGTCGAACAGCGCCGATGGGCCCTCGCCCGAGGCCTCAAGCTGCGCCGAGCCCAGCTGTTCAGAGACGCGGGCGCGATAGCGGGCGATGACGCGCGCTCCGGGCTGCATCATGGGCTTCATGCGCCGCGAGGCGCCGCCGGCCACATGGGCGACAAACAGGCCGTGGGCGCGGGTCAGGAGCTCGACGATCGCGCCGGTCTCGCCGAACGGGCGCGCCGCAAGCACAAAGGCGTCGTCCTCGAACTCCATCAGCGCCTACACATCGAAGTCCAGCCCGACGCCGGTGTAGAACTCACGCGCCTCGGACCAGTTTTCCTTGACCTTGACGGTGAGGAAGAGGTGCACCGCCCGGCCGAGCATCTCGCCGAGCTCGGTCCGCGCCGCCTCGCCGATCCATCTCAGCGTCTGGCCGCCCTTGCCGAGCACGATCGGGCGCTGGCTCTCGCGCTCGACGTAGATGGTCTGCTCGACGCGCAGCGCCCCGCGCTTGGCTTCGGTGAAGGCGGTGGTCTCCACCGCGGCCGCGTAGGGCAGCTCGTCGTGCAGGCGCAGGTAGATCTTCTCGCGGGTGATCTCGGCGGCGAGCAGGCGCTCGGGCAGGTCGCCGGTCTGGTCGGCCGGATAGAGCCACGGGCCTTCGGGCATGGCGGCGGCGAGCCTGGCCTTCAGGTCCTCGACGCCGGAGCCGGTCTTGGCGGAGATGAGGAAGACCTCGCAATAGGCCCCCGTCTCGAACAGCCGTTCCGAGAGCGCCAGCAGGCGCTCGCGCTTGACCCCATCGATCTTGTTGATCGCCAGGATCGCTTGCCGGCCCGCAGCTTTGACGCCCTCGCGTATCGTCGCCGCGTCCTGCACCGCGAGCTTGTCGGCGGGGCGGCCCTCGCCAGCCTCGACCGCCAGCTCGGCCTGGGCGTCGACCAGATGCACGACGACGTCGGCGTCCTCCGCCCCGGCCCACGCCGCGCGCACCATGGCCCGCTCGAGCCGCCGCCGCGGCTTGAAGACGCCGGGCGTGTCGACGAGCACGATCTGCGCCTCCCCGACCATGGCGACGCCTCTTACCGGGAAGCGCGTTGTCTGCACCTTCTGGGTGACGATCGACACCTTGGCGCCGACCAGTCGGTTGACCAGCGTCGACTTGCCCGCGTTCGGCGCGCCGAGCACGGCGGCAAAACCGGCGCGGGTGGACGGCTCGCTCACGTGAGCCCCTCGCGGGCGAGCAGCTTGGCGGCCGCGGCTTTCTCGGCTTCCTGGCGGGAGGGGCCGTCGGCCTCGGCCGGCTCGAGGCCCTGGACGCTGACCGAGACCGTGAAACGGGGGCGATGGTCGGGGCCTGCGCGGCCGACCACGGCATAGTCCGGCAGCGGCCGCCCGAGCCCCTGCGCCCATTCCTGCAGCGCGGTCTTCGGATCGCGCGCCGATGTCTCGTCCAGGGAGGCGAAGGCGTCGGCCCACAGGTCCAGGAAGGCGGTGCGCGCGACGGCGAGCCCGCCGTCGATGTAGAGCGCGGCCATCACCGCCTCGACCGCATCGGCGAGGATCGACGGCCGTGTACGCCCGCCCCCGCGCGTCTCCGATCCCGCCAGGCGGAGCGCCTCGCCGAGGCCCGCGGCCCCGGCCACCACCGCGCAGGTCTTGCCGCTGACAAGGGCGGCGAGCCGGATGGAGAGCGCGCCCTCCGCCGCCTCCGGATAGAGCTCGGCCAGCCGTTCGGCGGCGAGCAGCCCGATCACCCGGTCGCCGAGGAACTCCAGCACCTCGTTGTGGCGCGCGTTGTCGTGGCCGCCCGCCGCGCTAGCGTGGGTCAGCGCGCGTTCCAGAAGGCTGGGGTCCTCAAACGCGTGGCCCAGGCGGCGCTCCAGTCGTGCGACCGCATCGGCGCGGGCGTTCATTTCAGAGCGTGGAAGAACCGGTCGGACCGGATGGCGATCCAGGTCCACGGCTTGAGCAACGAGGCGCCCGGTTTCCAGGAGGCGAGGATGAACTGCGCCTTGCCGACCAGATCCTCCTCCGGCACGAAGCCGACGCCGGATTCCGGCGGCAGGTACTGGTCGAGCGAGGGGTCCCAGGCGCAGCTGGCGAGGCCGCCGGCATCGGCGGGCATCGCCGGGTCGAAGCGGCTGTCGAGCGAGTTGTCGCGGTTGTCGCCCAGCATGAAGTAGCAGTGCGGCGGCACGACATAGACGCCTGTGTTGTCGGCCTGGCTGCCGGTCGGTGCCTTCTGGATGACGTGCTGGCGCCCGTTCGGCATCTGCTCGTCGAAGCGGAGCACCGGCAGGTCGTTCCCGTCGGGCAGGTCGCCCGTGGCGTCGGCCATCGGCAAGCGCGGGAGCGCTTTGCCGTTGATGTAGACTTGGCCGCCCTTGAGTTGGATGGTGTCGCCGGGCAGGCCGACCAGCCGTTTGATGTAGTCCGTGCGCCCGTCGCGCGGCAGCTTGAACACCACGATGTCGCCGCGCTGCGGCTGACGGAACAAGACGCGGCCGGAGAAGATCGGCGGGCTGAACGGGATCGAGTGGCGGCTCCAGCCGTAGCTCCACTTCGAGACGATGATGTAGTCCCCCTCGTAGAGGTTCGGCTCCTCCGACGCCGAGGGGATGGTGTAGGGCTGGAACACGATGACCTTCAGCACCAGCGCGATCAAAAGTGCGTAGACGATCGTCTTGACGATCTCGACCATCTCGTGGACCAGGCCCGCCTTCGGGGCGGCGCGCGCGCTTTTGGCGTCTGCAGTCATGGAGCGTTGGTGTCTTTCAAATCAGCCGCCACATCGCCGGCGCGCGCTTTGCTAGACGTTCGATGCGGCGCCGGCAAGGCGAGCCGCCGCCGTTGGCTCCGGCGGGGTCTCCAGCGCCTCGATGATCACGAACGCCTGCGCGTAAGGGTGGTCGTCGGTGAGGCTCAGGTGCACGTGCGCGGTCATGCCCGCCGGCGTGAGTTCGGCCAGCCGCGCGGCGGCGCCGCCGGTGAGCAACAGCGTCGGGCGGCCGGAGCGCAGATTGACTACGCCCATGTCGCGCCAGAAGACGCCGCGCTTTAAGCCCGTGCCCAGCGCCTTGGAGCAGGCCTCCTTGGCGGCGAAACGCTTGGCGTAGCTGGAGGCGCGATCGCCGCGGCGCTCGGAGCGCTCTCGCTCGGCGGCGGTGAAGATGCGGTTCACGAACCGGTCGCCAAAGCGCTCGAGCGTCTTTTCGATACGCCGGATATCGGCGAGGTCGGAGCCGATGCCGACGATCAAGCGGCGGCCTCTTTGCGCGCGGCGTCCATCAGCGCGCGCATGCGGCGGATGGCGGCGTCGAGGCCGGTGAAGATGGATTCGCCGATCAGAAAATGACCGATGTTGAGCTCGGCGAGCTCGGGGATGGCGGCGATGGCCGGGACCGTCTCGTAGTCGATGCCGTGCCCGGCATGCACCTCCAGGCCCAGCGCGGCTGCCTGAGCGGCGCCGGCGCACAGACGCGCATAGAGCCGCTCGACCTCCGGATCGCGCTCGCGCACGGCCATGCAATAGGCGCCCACGTGCAGCTCGACCACCTGGGCGCCGACGTGCGCGGCCGCCTCGATCTGCTGCGGATCGGCGTCGATGAACAGGGAAACGCGGATGCCGGCGTCCTTCAGCCGGGCCACGGCCGGCGCGACGCTGTTCTGCTCGCCGGCCACGTTCAGCCCGCCCTCGGTGGTGACCTCCTCGCGCCGCTCGGGCACCAGGGCGGCGGCGTGTGGCCGATGGCGGAGCGCGATCTGTTGCATCTCCTCGGTCACCGCCATCTCGAAGTTGAGCGGGCGGCCGCGCTTGCGGCAAAGCGCCGCCAGCGTCTCGATGTCGGCGTCTGAGATGTGGCGGCGATCCTCGCGCAGGTGGGCGGTGATGCCGTCGGCGCCGGCCAGGATCGCGACCTCGGCGGCGCGCGCGGGATCGGGATAGGCCTCGCCGCGGGCGTTCCGGATGGTCGCCACGTGGTCGATGTTGACGCCGAGCCGAAGCCTGTTCATGCGCTCAGCCTCCGGCTGCCCGGCTCTTCGGCCGGCAGCGCCGCGAGCTGCGGCGGGAGCTTGTCGGCCGGGAAGGCCGGCGCCTCGAGGCTTGCCAGAGCAACCATCGGCGCGCCGGCGTCCGCCTTGCCGCCGGAGCGGTCGACGATGCAGGCGGCGCAGAGCACCTTGCCGCCCGCGGCCTCGACCGCTTCGACCGTCTCGCGCAGGGAAAGGCCGGTCGAGACGATATCCTCGACGACCGCGACCCGCGCGCCGGGCCGGATCGAAAAGGCGCGGCGGAACTTCAGCACGCCGCCTTCCCGCTCGAGGTAGATCGCCGGCACGCCCAGTTGGCGCGCGGTCTCGTAGCCCGGGATGATGCCGCCAACCGCCGGCGAGATGACGACGTCGACCTGGCCCACGGCCGCGGTGATCTTGGCGGCCAGCGCCCGGCAGAGCCGCTCAGACCGCTCCGGATGCATGAAGACCAGGTTCTTCTGGAGGAATACCGGCGAGTGCAAGCCCGAGGAGAGGATGAAATGCCCCTCCCTAAGCGCGCCGGAGTCGCGGAATTCAGCCAGGACTTCGTCGTTGGTCATGAGCGCCAGCATGTAATTCAGCCGACGGGATTCTTCCACCCGTAGGCCCGGCCCGCCCGGCTTTCGTCGCGGATGTGGCGCCAGAGCCGCTCGGCGACGGGACCCGCTTGCCGCGAGCGCAGACGCGCCGCCGCCAAGTGGGCGCGGCCGCCGCGGAAGTGCTCGCCCCGGATAGAAAGGAGCCGGCCGCCGGCCAGCTCCGCCCCGATGAGGAAGGTCGGCATGTTGCCCCAGCCCATCCCCTGCAGGATCAGCTCCTTCTTCATCAGCTGGTCGCTGACCGTCCAGCTGCGCGCGCCCTCGATCAGGTGGTAGTCGGGCCCGTTGGTGTGTCGGGCGCTGTCGCGGATGACGCACTGAACGTAGTCGCGCATTTGCCTTGGCGTGATGTGCGGCGTGATCGGGAACGCGAGGAAGCCGGGCGCGACGACCGGCTCGAGGTCGACGGTCAGCAGCGAGAGGCGCTCGATCTCGGGATCGGCCATGTCGACGTGATGGAGGATGAGGTCGGCCTCGCCGTCGCGCAGCCGCTCGATCCGGCCGGCGAGCGCCTCGAAGTGCAGGTGCAGGCGGGTCGCTGGCTGCTCGTCGAAGAAGCGGCGGAGCAGACCTAGCGTCGGCGTGAGCGGACAGAGGTCGCCGACGACGACCGTGAGCTCGGTCTCCTCGCCCGCGGCCAGTTGGGCGGCGTGCGCGCCTAGAGCGTCCGCATCACCGAGCAGGGTGCGTGCGCGTTCGTGGAAACTCCGCCCGGCGGGCGTCAGCGCCACGCGGTAGCTCTCGCGGTCGAGCAGAGCCAGGCCTAACTGCTGTTCAAGGTTCCGCACGGCGGCGAAGACGCTCGGGTGACTGCGTCCCAACCTCGCCGCCGCGGCCTGGAAGCCGCCTTCGGTGACGACCGCGTCGAAGCAGCGGAGCTGTTGCAGCGTGGCGCCGTTCATTGTCGTTGCTCTCTACGTTGATAGTTGAAACTTTGTAATTTCTCTCCACGATGAGCCGCGCGACAAGCTCCCGTCAACCTCAAGCGGCAGGAGCCCAAGCCATGAAAGCCGTCGTCATCACCGCCTATGGGGGTCCAGACACCCTCGCGCTGGCGGAGCGCCCGGACCCGGCGCCCAGACCCGGCATGGTGCGGATCGCGGTCAAGGCGTTCGGCCTCAACCACGCCGAGGTCTACTTCCGCGCCGGAGCGTGGGGCGACGTCGCCGAGATCAGCGGCATCGAATGCGTGGGCGAGGTCATCGAAGACCCGCAAGGCGCGCTCGCACCCGGCCAGGCGGTCGTCGCGCTGGCGGGCGGCCTTGGTCGCACGCTGAATGGCAGCTATGCCGAACAGGTCAACGCGCCTTCCGCAAATGTCGTCCCCATCGAGACGCGCGGACTCTCGTGGGAGGCGTTGGCCGCCATCCCGGAGACCTACGCCACCGCCTGGACCTGCCTGAACGCCAACCTCGCGCTCGAGCGGGGACAAACGCTTGTCATTCGTGGCGGAACCTCGGCGCTCGGCCTGGCGGCCATCAATCTCGCGGTTCGCGCCGGCGCGCTGGTGACCGCGACCAGTCGAAAGCCGGGACGCGCCGTCGTGATCGAGGCGCTGGGCGCGACATTTGCGCTCGAGACTCCTGATCTCGGCAAGCGGCTGTTGATCGACCGTCCCATTGGCTTCGATGCCGTGCTCGACCTACTCGGCGCGTCGACCCTGCTGGATTCGGTCGGCATGGCGCGCCGGGACGGCCGCGTGTGCGTGGCCGGCTTTCTCGGCGGGTCCGAGCCGATCGCCGGCTTCGACCCGGTCTGGCAGATGAAAGACGGCGTGCACTTGAGCGTCTTCGCCAGCGCCCGCGTCTATGGCTCGCAGACCTATCCGCTAAGCGAAATCCCATTCCAGGACTTCGTGGACGCCGCCGCGGCCGGTGAGCTCGGCGCCGGGCCGGTGAAGGTGTTCGGCATGAGCGAGCTCCCAGAGGCCCACCGGGCCATCGAGGAGTCCGCTCTGGGCGGCAAGGCCGTCGTTCGCGTGGCGGAGGGCTGAGCCATGCCCAGGTCCGCAAGCAAGACCGTGCTCGTGACGGGCGCCTCGAGCGGGATCGGCGAGGCGAGCGCGTTCGCGCTCGCCTCGCGCGGGCATCGCGTGCTGGCCGGGGTCCGGCGCGAGGCGGACGCCACGCGGCTCGCCGAACGGCTGGGCGGCCGCGGCCAGCCGCTGATCCTGGACGTGACCCGGCCCGAGCAGATCGAGGCGGCGCGGGCGGCCGTCGAGGCCGCCGGC
>DATNJB010000020.1:0-7534 GCA_035604135.1 Caulobacteraceae bacterium
TGCTCGAGCTCGACCGCTACAACGCCCGCTCGACCGCCTTCGACAAGATCATCTCGGCGACCCACGACCATTTCTGGGATCCGCTCGACAAGAAGTACATCGACTTCGACACGCCCTTCGACATGGAAAACGAGCCGATGACGCCGGAGGAGCTGAACCCCATGCTCCGCCTGCCGTACGTCGCCGAAACGCTCAAGGACCCGAAGGAGAAGGTCCGCTTCATCAACCTGATGCAGCTCTACAACTTCTCCTCCATCCTGCACGGCGAGCAGGGAGCGCTGAACCTGTCCGCCTCGCTCTGCCACGTGCTGTGGGACCAGGGCGCGCAGGAGTATGCCGCCAACCAGACCCGCGAGGAGGCAAGGCACGTGACCGCCTTCGCCAAGTACATCAAGGCCCGGTGGGGCCGGCCGGTGGAGTGCGGCGCGGCGCTGAAGCGGCTCCTGGTCGAGATCATCGAGGCGCCCGAGGTCTACAAGAAGATCATCGGCATGCAGATGCTGGTCGAGGGGCTGGCCATGGGCGCCTTCTCGAGCGGCTACAAGAACAATCGCGACCCCTTGGCCAAGCGGCTGTTCCAGCTCGTGATGACCGACGAGGCCTTCCACCACAAGTTCGGGAAGATCTGGGCCGACCGCACGGTGCCGGAGCTCAGCGAGCACGAGCGCAACACCGTCGAGGACTGGGCCGCCCACTGCGCCCAGTCGCTGTTGTTCGATCGCGGCTCGCCAGCCCAGCAGCAGGTGATCTACAGCCAGTTCAATCTCGATCCGGAGCGGGTGATCGCCGACATCGTCAAGCGCCGGGCCGAGCGCGACCAGGAGGATCCCAACCGTCGCTTCCGCGGTGAGACCAATATCTTCCGGGTTCTGATCAAGACCTTGCTGAACTCGGGCTTGATCACCGCCCGCACCCGCGGCTTCTATGCGACGTATGTCGACATGGACGAGCTGCAGGCGGAGGGCTCGCGCATGCCCGGGGACGATATCGCCGAGGAAGGCATCAAGTACCTGCAGGCGATCAACTTCAAGGACCGCGCCAAGGTCGATCTGGTCGCCGCCGAGTAGGGTCAGGCGCGCTCATGAAGACCCGCGCGGCCGTCGCGTTCGCGGCCAAGCAACCGCTCGAGATCGTCGAGCTGGATCTCGATGGCCCGCGCTCCGGCGAGGTGCTGGTCGAGATCAAGGCGACCGGCGTCTGCCACACCGACGACTACACGCTCTCTGGCCAGGACTCGGAGGGCCTGTTCCCCTCCATCCTCGGGCACGAAGGCGCGGGCGTGGTCGTCGAGGTCGGCGCTGGCGTGACAACGGTTGCGCCCGGCGACCACGTGATCCCGCTCTACACGCCGGAATGCCGGCAGTGTCCGTCCTGCCTGTCGCGCAAGACCAATCTGTGCACGGCCATTCGCGCCACCCAAGGGCGGGGTGTGATGCCGGATGGGACGTCGCGCTTCTTCTACAAGGGCGCGAGCGTGCACCACTACATGGGCTGTTCGACCTTCTCGAATTTCACCGTCCTGCCCGAGATCGCCGTCGCCAAGGTCCGCGCCGACGCGCCGTTCGACAAGATCTGCTACATCGGCTGCGGGGTCACGACTGGCGTCGGCGCGGTTATCAACACCGCCAAGGTGACGCCCGGCGCGAAGGCGATCGTGTTCGGCCTCGGCGGCATCGGTCTCAATGTCGTCCAGGGCTTGAGGCTCGCTGGCGCCGACATGATCGTCGGCGTCGATCTGAACCCGGAGCGCAAGGCCTGGGGCGAGCGGTTCGGCATGACCCACTTCGTCGATCCAAAGACCGTGCCCGGCGACCTGGTCGCGCACCTGGTGGAGCTGACCGGCGGCGGGGCCGGACTACACCTTCGATGCGACCGGCAACGTCACCGTCATGCGCCAGGCGCTGGAGGCCTGCCACCGAGGCTGGGGCGAGAGCATCATCATCGGCGTCGCCCCGGCCGGGGCCGAGATCGCTACCCGTCCGTTCCAGCTGGTCACCGGCCGGGTCTGGCGCGGCACCGCGTTCGGCGGCGCGCGCGGCCGCACCGACGTGCCGAACATCGTCGACTGGTACATGGCGGGCAAGATCGAGATCGATCCGATGATCACCCATGTGCTGCCGCTCGAGCGCATCAACGAAGCGTTCGACCTCATGCACCGGGGCGAAAGCATCCGCTCGGTCGTGGTCTACTAGCTCCACCCCGCCCATTCCCGCGCAAGCGGGACCCAAGGCCTTCTACCGCAGAGTGCACGGAGGAGGCGCGGAGTGCCCAGAGGCTCCGCGTTCTCTGCTCTTTCTCTGCGTTCTCCGCGGTAAAAGAGGGCCGCGCCGAGCGCGTGACTGGCGGGGGCCGGGCTCGGTCGGTTGAAATTTTGACCGATGGAGAGGCTATGACAACCCCAGCCGCTCGAACTGGCCCCTCGGCGCGTCGACCGCTTCCAGCGCCGCGCGCAGCTTGTCGCGGTACTCCGCCTCGATCGGCTGCCCGGCCAGGTTTCGCTCCTCGTCCGGATCCGCGTCCAGGTCATACAGGTGGTTGCCGGAGAACCGTCGGCCGGCCCAGAACGGCGCCGGATCGCTCTCGTCCCAACGCTGATGCAGGACCGGCACGCCGGACCCCGGCATGCGGCCCAGCACCGCCCGCTGGTCCGGCAGCGGCATGGCCTCCTCGCGGCTCATCACATGCGTCGGCATGGTCGACCAGCGGTTGGAGTACATGTCGAGCGGGGCGTTCGGACCCTCGGGCGCGCGGGCGTATTTCCGCCGCTCGTCGATCAGGTGAACCTCGCGACCCCAGACGCCGGTCAGCAGCCAGTCGCGCACGCGATCGGCCGCGCCGTTCAGCAACGGCAACAACGACACGCCATGCGTTCGCTGCCGCACGCGCTCGGCCACCCCGAACATGTCCGCGAGCGTGGCGAAGAGGTCGACGCTGGTGGTCAGCGCATCGCAGGTCGTCGCCGGGACGGCGGGCGCGGCGACCAAGAGCGGCATGTGGCCGAGGGGCTCATAGATCGGAACCGGCGGCTTTCCCCAGATATCCTTCTCTCCCAGATAGTGGCCATGGTCCGTGCACAGAATGACCAGCGTCTGGTCCCAGAGGCTGTGCCGGTCCAGGCTGTCGAGAACGCGGCCCAGCCAGTGGTCGATCATGGTCAGCTTGCCGCCGTACAGGGCGCGGATCTGCCGCGCCTGTCGCTCGCTCAGCACGCCGCGCCTCACCCCGCCGTCGACGTAAGGGGGCCAGATCAGGTGCGGCTCCTTCCAGTCCGCGTCGTACATCGACAGATATGGCTCGGGTGTGTCGAACGGCTCGTGCGGGTCGAACTCGTCGACGAACAGCAGGAAGCGGTCGTGGCGGCCGGCGTTCTCGTCGAGCCAGCGGGCGGCCGCCTGCATGGTCCGCGGGCCTGGAAAGTCGTCCTCGCCTCTGAACCAGCCCCGCGAGTTGTCGTAGGCCATAGGACGCTCGAAGAACTTCGGCGATCCGACCCAGCTCGGATCGGGCCGCGTGCGCCACGGGTCGCTCTCGTGTCCGCGCAGATAGTCCCAGGCCTTGAAGTCGATGTGGTAGTTCTCGCCGCCCGCCTCGAACAGGTGGGGGTGGTCGCTGATCAGTTGGGTGGCCACGCCGACGTCGTGCAGCTGGCGGGTGATGGCGTCTTCCCAAAGCTCGATCGAGCCCCAGGGCTTCCAGAGGAAGTCGAGCGCGCCGCAGAGGATGTCGTGGCGGGCCGGGATGCAGGGGAGGGAGCCGGTGAAGTGGCGCGTGAAGCGCACCGAGCGTGTGGCCAGCCGGTCGAGGTTCGGGGTGGCGAACTCCCGCCCGCCATAGGCGCCCAGCATGTGGCGGTTCAGGCTGTCGAGCAGGATCACGACGGCGTTCTTGGGCGGGTTACGCGCGGGTTCGGTCGTGCTTGTCTCGCTCACCCGGTCCTTTGACTGCCGCAGCGCCCGAGGCGCAAGCGTTTGAGCGGCGGGCCAAAGAGAAGGTGGCCGGGCGAATGCCCGGTCGGATGAGGCGCCGAGCCGAGCTAGGGGACTCGTCTAGCGTGAGCATGGCGCTGCTGTTTCGCAAGCTAACCAGAACCGTTCGTGGCTCAGAATGGCCAATCACCGCGCTCGGCGCGGCCCCTCATCCGGCTCGCATTCGCGGTCCACCTTCTCCCGCGAGGGGAGAAGGGACGTAGTGAGAGTTCGGCCGAATCCCGGTTTAGGCGGCGTCCGATCGTTCGGCGGTTCGCGCCAGCGTCTTGGCGAGGCGAACCATCGCGCGGCGCACCTCGGAATCGGGGATCCGCGCGAAGGAGTCGAGGAGATCGAAGGCGCCGGGTGTCGACAGGTGCTTGAACATAGGCCCCTCGGGCGCCCCCCCGTCCTCGCCCACCAGCGCCGCGACCGAGATGTCGAGCGCGCGGCCGACGCGAACCAGGGTCGAGGCCGAGACGCGATTGTCGCCGCGTTCGTATTTCTGCACCTGCTGGAACGTGAGCCCGAGCGCGTTCGCGAGCTTGGTCTGGCTCATGCCGAGGTAGACGCGGCGCGCGCGGATGCGCGCTCCAACCTCGACGTCGATCGGATCGGGTCTCGCCGCCATGCTCTGTCTTCCCTCCCTGTCCGATCGTCCTGCGGACGGACCGACCCTATGCGGCATCGCTTGTTTTCGCAACGGGGGGTGGGCGCCTTGGGTAGGAGGTCGCGCTAAGCCTGCACGAGGCGCAGTCCACGCCGCGTGTCGATGAACTCCTCGGCCGAGCGAATTTGCACGAATGGCGCGACCAGAGCTCGGGCGATCGTCTCGATCGCCTCGACGCCGGAGGCGTCGACGGCGTCCCGGCTCAGCGTATCGCCGACCAGGGTGACCGCGATATCCTGGTCATGCGCGGCCAATGCCGTGCCGACGGCGGCGGGCGAGAGACTGAGGGCAAGGATCACCAGTTCGATGGTGAGCTCCTCGCGCATGGCGCGCGAGAATGCGCGGTTCGAGAAGGCTGAAGCGCCGGTCCGATAGTAGACCGGCTCGCTGGGCAGAGGCTCAAGCCCGGCGAGCGGGCGCGGCGAGCGCCCGCCCGACCGCTGGTACACATGATTGACGGCCCAATCCGCCGACCGGGCGAAGGTCACGAGCCGGCGGCAGCGGCCGATCCTCAGCGCCTCCTCGTCCGAAGGATCGCCACTTCTAACCAGGTCGAGACAGACCAGTCGCCGCGGCGTTGAGCTCTTGAGAGGGTGAACCTGGAACATGAGGGCCTTGTCTTCGATTGGCGTTGGCGTGACGGGCCGCGGAGCGGTCGAGGATACCGGGTCGGTCCCAGTCGCCCTCCGGCCGCAAGAGGACGAAGGGGTCGGCGTCGATGGTGATGGCGTCGGCCGGCGGACGCAGCTCGAACTCCATCTCGAGGTAGTCGTAGTCGGAGAACGAGAACGGCGATCGGCCCGGCCGCACCCGGCCGTCGAAATAGCGCTGCCAGAAGGCCACCAGCCTCGGCTGCGCGTGGCCCATCAGCCGCCGGTAGCCCTTGCGCTCGGCGAGCTGGAAAGCGGCCCGGGCCAGGATCATTAGGCCGGGGCCGCCGCGATACTCCTTGCGGATCGCCAGGCGCTCGAGCTTCGCAAAGTCGGCGAACCAGCGCAGCCGCAGGACGCCGATCGTCTCGTCGCGCCGACGAAGCATCAAATGCGTCGCGCCGCAGAGATCGTTGCCGTCGAACTCCTCCTCAAACGGGCAACCCTGCTCGCCCATGTAGACGAGCGCCCGTATCGTCGCGACCTGCACGAGGTCGTTGATCGTGCGGGCGATCACGACGCGCAGATCCTCGGCCGCGAGGCTGGTCGATCGGTCGGCGGTGAGCGGTTTGACGGGGGCGTTCACGCGGCGGCCGCTGGCTCGCGCTGCCTCAACGGCTCGATCCAGAGCAAGCCGGTTTTCGAACCCGGCACCGGCTTGAACCCGATCCGGTCGATGACCAGCCGCCGGCCGGCGTCCGTCGCCACGCGTCCGAAGAATGCAAGGTGCGGAACGGCGCGGCCGACCGCGACCCCCAGGGCCTGCATCATGCGCTTTGCCGCGTCGTGGTTGGCTGCTGCGATGCCCCAGGCGTAGGCGGCGGCCGGCTCGCTGTCCCGGCGCGCCACCAGTCGGCTCAGCGGACGCGTGGCGTCGAAGCGATCGGCGAGGACCGCCTTCAGGCCGCGCCCGTTGAGAAGGATGATCGCAACGAAGCCGGCAAGTTCAGCATCCTCCTTGAACAGGAAAAGGCTGGCGCCACTCAAATCCTGCACCCGCCGCAGTGTGGCCGCCGACGCGTTCTTCCCGCCGATCAGCCGTTCGGCGAACGCGTGCGCCAGGCGGTATTCGGCCGGCGACGCCGGCGCCGCCATGTCGAACGCGCCGAACGCTGCGCGGATCGTCTCTACCGTCGGTGAATTGGTTTGGCTCTGCTCTGACCGCATGGTTGAGACCTCCTTGCGTGCGCGAAGCGTTTCGTAGAGCCTGCATTGCCGTGACGGGACCCGCGAAGATTGCTAGAGGGTCTTGCGTTTTTGAGGGGTCACGCCGGATGGTGCGGGTTTCCAGGCAAAGAGCCGAGTGGTCGGACGTGCGCGTCTTCTGGGCCGTCGCCGAGCTGGGAAGCTTCGGCGCGGCCGCCCGCGCGCTCTGCCTGGGCCTTACAACCGTCACAAGAACCGTCGATCGGCTCGAGCATCGCCTGAACGCCAAGCTCCTGAAGCGAGGCCCTCAGGGGGTGACGCTGACCGAGCAGGGCCGGCTCGCCTACGACCGTGCTCTTTCGATGGAGCGGGTCGCCGAGCAGCTCGAGCGCGAGCTGGCCGATGCGGAGCGGGCGCCCGAGGGCAGCGTCAAGCTCGCGGCGCCGGATGGCGTGGCTGGCGTGTTCCTGAGCCCGGCGATGCCGGAGTTCATCCGGGCGAATCCGGGGATCAATCTGGTGGTCGATTGCGACCTCTGGCCCGACCGCCCGCTTGACGGGGAAGCCGACGTCGCGCTCACGTTCCAGGAGCCGACGCATCCGGACGTCGTCGCGACGCCCTTGGCCCACTTCCACTACGCACTCTTCGCCGCGCGGGACTACCTCGATCTCTACGGCGCGCCGAAAACTCGCGCTGAGCTGCTCGCCCACCCGTACGTGCACCACGTCGGGCAAACGCACCACCGCGAGACCTGGAAGCCGGCGTACAGCGCGTTCCTCGACCTTATCCAGCGGCGGGTGGAGACGAATTCGAGCGCGGTCTCCTTCGCCGCCGTGAAGAGCGGCGCTGGCATCGGCTTGATGCCGACCGCCGTGCTGGCGATGGATTCATCCCTGGTGATGCTCGAAACGGACGACCACCCGCAACTGCGGCTGTGGCTGGTGCACCACCGCGAGAGCGGCCACGCGACCCGCGTCCGCTGCGTGATCGACTGGCTGAAGGATGTGTTCGACGCAAGGACCAAGCCCTGGTACCGGGCCGAGTTCGTCCATCCGCGCGACTTTGCGACCGTTCAGGCCGATGGGGTCAAACCGCCGCTCGCG
>DATNJB010000021.1:0-30083 GCA_035604135.1 Caulobacteraceae bacterium
ATGAGGTCGGCGCGCCGCCCGTTCGGCAGCGAGACCTCGGCCAGCGGCGCATAGCCGAGCGCCAGGAAGAGCCTGGCCGCCCCGCGCGTGACCACACCGGTGATCTCCGGGCGCGCGACGCTGATGAGCACGGACTCGTCGGCCATGCGGCAAAGACTGTTCGGTTTTCGTTCCGCTGTAAAGCGGGCGGGCGATATTATCTTTTGCAAACCCGTTCTCATGGTGCTAATGTAGCTCCATCAAGGAGTTACGACCGTGAAAAGCGCTCTTTCCCGCCCCGAGTTTCATAGCGAAGCCGCCGCTTACCGTCTCGTCGAGGCCCGGCTTTGGCCGAACGGCCCCGTCTGCCCTCACTGCGGCTGCATGGATCGGATCAGCGCGATTACGCCGAACCCGGCCAAGCGCGTCCGCATCGGGCTGAAGAAGTGCGGCGACTGCAAGAAGCAGTTCACGGTCAAGGTTGGGACCGTGTTCGAGCAAAGCCACGTCCCGCTCAACATGTGGCTTCAGGCCGTCGCGCTCATCTGCTCGTCCAAGAAGGGCTTCAGTTCCAACCAGCTCGCCCGCGTCCTGGGCGTGACCGTCAAGACCGCTTGGTTCATGTCGCACCGCATCCGCGAAGCGATGGCGGACGGCAGCATTGACCCGCTCGGTGGCGCTGGACAGGTCTTGGAGGTCGATGAGACCTTCATGGGCGACCCGCAGAGCGTCTTCGTGAACGACAAGGGCTGGCGCACCCGCCAGCGCAAGATCGTGACCATCGTTGAGCGCGGCGGCCGGGCCAAGTCGGTCGCGGTCGAGAACCTCCGCAAGACCGAGATGAAGCGCGCGCTCGAAAACGCCAACCGCGACAGCGTTTTGATGACCGACAGCGCCGGCCTCTACAAGCCGTTCGGGTGGCAGTTCGCGGACCATTGGACCGTCGATCACGGCCGCCACGAATACGTCCGGGGCGACGCCTACACGAACACCGTCGAGGGCACCTTCTCGATCTTCAAGCGCGGGATGCGGGGCATCTACCAACACTGCGCCACGAAGCACCTTCACCGGTATCTGGCCGAGTTTGACTTCCGCTATTCGAACCGCGCCAAGCTCGGCGTTGACGATGACGAGCGCGCCGACCGCGCGCTGAAGGGCATCGCTGGCAAGCGCCTGACCTATAGGACAGCTAGTGCAAGGCGGCCGGGAGCCGAAACGCGGGTCGTTTGGTAGCCGGCGCTGGCGGACCAAGCCGCATCGGGGGTAAACTTCGGGGATGGCGCGGAAGTTGAAAAGCGATCCGGCGGTGATCTTCTCGGCCGAGGCCGAGGATCGGAGGGCCACGATCGAGTCGCAGATCATGCGGGGCACCGTCACGCGCGACGACAAGACCGGCAAGTGGACGGTGACGCCCGCGGCCAAGGGCCGGCCGCGCAATCCCGAGCCCGACGATCCCAAGCAGTCGGCGCGCTTCATCGAAGCGGCGAAGGCCGTTGGCGTGGACGAATCCGGCGACGCGTTCGACAAGGCGTTCAAGAAGATCACGCGATCCTCAAATCAAAAGCGCTAGGTCGGAGACGAATATCTTCGTCGCGTTGAAGATCGCTTCTGCTTCCTCCGGCGTGTAGGTCTGCTTGGGGTGCATGGTCTCGTTCCGCCATGCCAGCTTGACGTTGTAGAGGTGCGCCGCTGCCTCAGCGAACTGCTTGGTCTTCGGGTCCTTCTGGTCGAGCGCGCGGATCGCCTTGTTCGCTTCGTCTAGGATGCACTGCCAGTTCTTTTCCTCGGCCAGCTGAACGCCCAGCTCTGAGCCGAGGGCGCGGTTGGCAAGCTCCATCACGCGCATCAAGTGGAAAACGGCGGCCGTGGGACGGTCGAGCGCCAGGCACTTGCCCGCCTCGGCGATGTCCTCTGACATCTGCGCAAATCGCCCTTCGACGGCCGCCCCGAAGAGCGGCGCGGGTGGCGTGAAGTACCGAAGGTTTTCGGGCGGGATGGATAGGAAGACCTGATCGCTCAGATCGTCCATCACGCGACTGACCAGCTCAACTAAGAGCTGGCGCAGCTCATTGTTGGAGACGTGGCCGTCGGCGACGTACTGCTTGATCCGGGCGAGTTGCGCCTGAGACGAGCGCAGCTTTAGTCTCTCCGTCTCGCGATCAAGCTCGCCTAGACTGGCAGCGACCTGTTGCAAGCCGCGCGTGCTGAAGACCTCCGTCTCCATACGCACGATGGCTTGGCCAAGTATGCCCGAGATGAACCAAAACGAGTTGGCCGAATCCTGAAGGATTTCCAAGAGCGTCACAATCCGATAGCGCGCCCGAAGGGCCGGGGCGGTCATCCTATGGACCCCGGCCGGGGGTTTGCAAAAGATAATATCGCCAGCGGGCGCGATGTTACACTTTGGTATGTCAAGTGTAACGTCGTCAAAGCGGGGGGCGGTGTAGGTGCTGTCCTATTAGGACAGCACCGCGGTGTAGCGCGCTCTGATGACGCGCGTCCCAAGTGGCGCTGGCGCCAGCTTGAACATCGACACCGCACTGACGCAGGACGAGCGTACCCGCGACGAGCCTGCAACATGACCGGACATTCAAACGACCGTAGCGCCGTTTCATTGGGCGTACGCACCCACTCTGCGCACGGTCTCGATCACGGCGGCTGGGCGACCTATGTCGTGTTGGGTGGGCGGATATCCGAGCCGAGCTTACTCTTCCGCGGTCGGATGCAGCTGTGTGATTCCGGGATCGAAGGGTCGGAACAACCTTTCCATCATGCTGCGCTAATGGACCTCAAATCGGGCGAGGCCTTCATCAAGCGATGCGTGAAGTCCTCGCAAGACCTCGCGGGCCGCGCACTGGAGGAAATCATCTCCACCTATGGCGCGCTAAGAGGCTGCTGCGTTTTGACGGGGCCGGCAAGACCTCTGCCGCCGCTTCGCGCGATCCTCGCTTCGCACGCATTGCAGCATGCCGCTGAGAGAGACTTTTATCGCGAGGCCGTGCGCGATGCCGCCGTGCGGAAGGGAATCGCGACGGAGATGGTAATAGAGAAAGACCTTTCGACGTTGGCCGAGCGGTTGCCAGGCACTGAAGCGGGCCGCCGCGAGACGCTTAGCGCCTACGGCAAGCTGGTCGGATCTCCCTGGCGACAGGACGAAAAATTCGCGGCCACCGCGGCCTGGTTCGGCCTCGCCATGCGGGCCTGAAGGAGACGATCCCCGCGTGGGGGGCCAGCCGACTGGCTCAGGCCGGCGGCTGTTCGTCGTAGACGAGGCGGGTGGTGTCGTAGCCGAGCGTCCGCGCGCGGTTGACGAGAGCGGCCTTCAGCGAGGGCGAGACGACCGGACGGCGGGCCATGATCCACAGCCACTTGGACGTCGGCGTCGACATCAAGCACCAGCTGTAGTCGTCGGCGCGGTCGATGATCCAATAGTCCTGGTGGATGAAGCCGCCGAAGAAGCCGAGGCGGATCTTGGAGTTGTTGCTGCCGTCAATGATGCGGCCGGCCGCGCGCCAGGTCTTCAGCGGCCCGGACGGGGAGCCCTGGCGGCACGTCTGGGTGACCGAGAACGACCCGTCGCCCTGCTTGGTCCAGTCGGCGGTCGGCGCCTGGCAGTCGACCTGCAGCTTGTTGGGTAGGCGCGCGATCTCGAACCAAAGACCAATGTAGCGGCGCGGATCGACCGGCTTGGTGGGCTCCGGCGCCGGCCCGGGGGCCGGCGCTGCCCGGGCCGCGTCGCCCAGAATGCAGGCCGCGCCAAGCGCGATGGCCGCCCAAAAGCGTACTGACTTCATCCTGACCTTCCGGCCTGACTTTGCTCAGTTAACCCCGCCGCGCGGGCGAAGTTGCGGCAAAGCCGGCCGAAGAGTCCAGCCCCGACGTCGCTATTCGGCGGCGATCGCCACCGGCCGCGTCGCCCGATCCTTGAAGTTCACCGCCTGCAGGTACTTGATCCCCTCCTCGGCGATGTCGTCCCCGACCATACGGTCGCCCTCGGCCTTCAGCTCGTCCATGTCGACGTACATGCCGTAGAAGGCGCGCGTGCGGTCGGTGATGATGCCGGCGTTGAGCAGCGTCTTGATGAGGACGCGGAAGATATTGGTCGCTTCCTTCATGTCCTCGCGGCGGTTCTCGTCGGTGGCGATCTCCTGGAACTCGGCGATGACCCGGTCGGGGTCCATGCCGAACTCTTCGTAGAGGTCGCGCTGCTCAGACGGGGCGACGAGGTTGAAGAGCAGGGTCTGGAAGCAGTGGGCCGCCCAGTCCTCGATGAGGATATGCTCTTCTTGGGTGAGCTTCGGCACGGTGCGGTCGGCCCAGATCTTGCCGAACTTGTGGTGGAAGGCCTCGTCGGTCATCACCAGCTGCATGAGCTTGCGGCCGAGCGGATCGTTGAGCTTCTGATAGAAGGTGGCGAAGGCGCCCATCGCCAGCCCCTCGACCAGCATCTGCATGCCGATGATCTTCTTGTAGACCTCAGGCGAAGAGATGATCTCGACCAGGAGGTTCTGCAGAACCGGGCTGCAGGCCACAGGGCGGCCCCAGCGAGCCTTGATGTAGCGGGCGAACGCGGTGACGTGGCGGGCTTCTTCGCGGGTCTGGTTGGCCGCGTACTCCTGCGCGCCCTGGTCGTAGAGCACGTGGCAGAGCGAGGCCGAGAGGTTCAGCGCCCCCTGTTCGCCGTGCAGGATCGAGGAGAAGCTGCGCAGCGTCTGGGCGTTGATGAAGCGGATCCGCGTCTTCGGATCGGCCAGCATCTCCTTGCCGTAGTTCGTCTGCAGGACCGCGATCATGTCCTCCGGCAGGAGCGCCTCGTTCTCCATGTCGAAAGGCTCGTCAAAGTCGATGTAGGCCTTGTTCAGCGGATCCCAGAAGTGGTCGTGGGTCGCCGAGATGATCTTGTCGAAGGCGGTCGAGCGGGCGTTGTAGCGGTCCAGTTGGAGCATGGACTCGAAGTCGTCGGGCGCGACGGCTTCATACATGGCGTCCTTGGTGATGTTGGTCATCGGGCCGGCCTCCGGGCGGGCGCGCCGCTGGAGCGCGCGTCAGTTGATCTGAGCACCGGCTAGATGGCGTCTCGCGCGCCGCTGGTCAAGAAAAATGACGGGGGCGTCACGAATTCTTCGCGGACGTCTCCCTGGCGCGTTAGCGGGTTTCGATCGCGTCGATGTCCTCGTCCGAGAGGCCGAAGTGATGGCCGATCTCGTGCACGAGCACGTGGGCGATCAGCCTCGCCAGGCTGACATCGCCGCGCTCGGCCCATTCGTCGAGGATCGGGCGGCGGTAAAGGAAGACGTGGCTGACGGCCGGCACGGGGTCGGACGGCGCGCGCGCAAGGAGATCGGCGCCCTGGTAGAGGCCGGTCAGCTCGAAGGCGTCCTCGATGCCGAGATCGTCGAGCACCGCGTCGTCTGCGAAATCCTGCACCTGGCAGACCACCTCCCCGGCCAGTTCGCGGAACGGCGCCGGAAGGGCGGCGAACGCGGCATCGGCGATGGCGGCGAAGTCGTCGAGCGAGGGGGCGCTGGCATCGCCGAGCGCGTGGGCCGTCCTAGTCATCGGGCATGACGATGTGCGGCGCCTCGGGCGGTCGGACCTCGAACAGGCCGATGTCGAGCGGCTGTTGCGGCTTGACCGGGCGCAGCGGCTCGCGAAGCCGCTCGCGCAGCGCCTTGGCGTCGAGCGACTGCAGCGACTTGCGCGCCGGCGGCGCGCTCGGCTCGGCGAGCTCCAGCAACGGCTGGGCGGTCGTCACTTGCCAGTAGCGCACGATCAGCCGCCAGACGGTGGACGGCGCGGCGGCCGGCTTCGGCCAGCGGCGGCCAGCGCGGTAGACGGGCTTCTGCGCCGGGGGCGTCCGCCTGGGCTCGGCGGCGAGTTCGACGAGCGCGCAATAGCGATCCTCCGGCTGGATGGCGGCCGTGTGGCCCGGTCGCTCGTCGTCCAGCCGCCCGGCATAGGCGTCGAGCGCCGCCTCGCGGCTGGGGAAGGCCGCGCCGACCGTCTCGCTGGCGAATTCGACGTCCGCGCCGGCGAGCGCTTCGGCCTGGCTCGCGCGCGCGGCGCGGCCGATCGGCGCCGAAAGGGCGGCCTCGGCCGTGGCGGCCACCGGATAGCGGATCGCGCTCATTCCCCCATCCTGCCCCAAGACGGGCGGTCGTTCGAGGGCGGTCGCGCGGCGGGCTCTCTCGCCGGTGCGCAAAAAGGGTATGCTCCCGGCATGATTCTGCCCGCAGAAACCGCCTAGGAGACCGGCGGGTTGGCCGGCGCGCCCGACCTATTCATGGCCGCTGCCGGCGGCGCGGTCAGCCTTGCGTTGGCGGCGAGCCTCTGGGCGGTCTCGGTGCGCCGGCGCGCCGAGCAGCGCCTGGCGCGCGCGAGCGACCGGCTGGCGCGGCTCGAAGGCTTGGCGGACGCGACCCAGGCCTCGGCCGAGGCGTTCGACTCCGCCATGCTGACCATCGAGGATGGCCGAGCCCTACTCGCGTGGGGCGGCGATTCCCTGAACCTGGTCGCAACCGTGCTCGGCCTCGACGAGGCGGCCGCCGCGCCGCAGGTGGTCATCGAGGCGCTGATGGCGGCCGATACGGACCACCGCCGCCGGCTGAAGGCGCTGATCGAAAGCGGCCAGCCCTGTGCGTTCCAGGCCCGCGGCCCGGGCGGCGAGGTTGCTGTCGACGGCCGCGTCTCGGGCGCCGTGGCCTGGCTCAGGCTGCAGCCGGCGTTGCCGAACGACGGCGGGCTGCCGCCGGCGCCGCGCCTGGCGGCGCTGTTGGATGCGCTGCCGCACCCGGTCTGGCTGGCGCACGGCGCGGGCCTGATCTGGGCGAACCGGGCGTGGCTGCTCGCCGTCGAGGCGGCCTCGATCGAGGACGCCATCACGCGCAAGCTCGCGTTCGACCGCGGCGCGAACGCGCTCGTCGCCGAGGCCGCGCAAGCCGGCGAGCGGCGCGACGCTCAGCGCTGGACGCCGGTTGGCGGCCAACGGCGCGCCTTCCGGCTTAGCGCCCAACCGCTCGAGGGCGGCGACATCGGCGCCTGGGCGCTGGATGCGACCGATGTCGAAGAAACGCGCGAGGCGCTCCGGCGCAACATCGAGGCGCACGACGAGACGCTGAACCACCTGGCCGACGCGGTCGCCATCTTCAACCCCGAGAAACGGCTGTCGTTCCACAATACCGCGTTCGCCCAGCTGTGGAGTCTGGAGCCGGCCTGGCTGGCCGAGGGGCCGACGCACGCCGAGTTGCTCGATCGCCTGCGCCAGCGCCGGCGGCTGCCGGAAACCGCCGACTACGCCCGCTGGAAGGCGGACGAACTCAGCTGGTACGAGGCGCTCAGCCCCTCGCCGGACGACCTCTGGACACTGCCGGATGGGCGAACGCTGAGGGTGGTGCGCCAGCCGCACCCGCTAGGCGGCCTGCTCGTGCTGTTCTCCGACATGACCGGCGAGCTTCGTCTGAAGTCGCAGTACAACGCGCTGATCCAGGTGCAGCAGGCGACGCTGGACAAGCTGAACGACGCGGTCGTCGTGTTCGGCTCCGACGGGCGCCTGCGGCTCTACAACGATGCGTTCGCCCGCTTCTGGAACACGACCGCCGCCGACATCGACACGGCAGCCGAATTCGACGGCGTGGTGCAGCTTTGCGTGCCCCGCCTGCACGACCAGCAGTTCTGGCGCGAGCTCAAGGGCCGCGTCACCGATCCCGATCCCGGCGCGCGCATCGCGATCAGCGGCGAGACCAAGTCGTCGGACGACCGGATCATCGCGTTTCAGTCGCGGCCGCTGCCGGACGGCGCGACGCTGGTGGCCTTCGCAGACGTCACCGACACGCGTCAGCTGGAAAAGGCGGTCGCCGACCGCTCGGCGGCGCTGGCCGAAGCCGAGCGGCTGAAGCGCGATTTCGTCGGCAACGTCTCCTACGAACTGCGCACGCCGCTCACGACCATCATCGGCTACTCGGAGCTCTTGGAGCGCGCCGGCGATGCGTTGCCCGAGCGCATGCGCGGCCACGTGAGCGCCGTGCGCTCGGCGGCGAGCCAGCTCGCGCGTTCGATCGACGACGTGCTCGACATGGCGCAGATTGACGCCGGCGAGATGGCGCTCGATGTGGCCGACGTGCGCATCGAAGCGCTGTTGGAGGAAGCCGCCAAGCGCTGGGAGAAACAGGCCGAAGCGGGCGGGGTTGCGATCGAGACCGCCTGCGACGCCGAGGTCGGCGTGATCCGCGCCGACGCGCCCCGGCTGACCCAATGCATCGACCACCTGGTCGAGAACGCCCTGATGCAGACGCCGCCGGGCGGTCGTGTGACGCTGAGCGCTCATCGCGCGCCGAGCGAGGTGCAGGTGCAGGTCTCCGACACCGGGCGCGGCATCCCTTTCCACGTGCAGGCGCACATCTTCGACCGCTTCGTCGGCCGCGACCGCGGCGGCCCGGGTCTGGGCCTTGCGCTGGTGAAGGCCCTGATCGAGCTGCACGGCGGCTGGGTGGCGCTGGAGAGCGAGCCCGGCCAGGGCGCGACCTTCACCTGCCACTTGCCGGAAACCGCGTACGCCGGCGCTGGCCAAGCGGAGCTCGCCATCTTCGAACGAGGCGCGGCCGAGTAGTTGCTGAAGCGGCCCGCCGCGCACGGAACGCACGGGGGCGGCGGTTAGGCGCGCCCGCCGGTCAAGCCGGAGTCGGCTCGGCCTTTAGTGTTGGCTCGCTGGCATGCGCACGATAAGGCCGTCGAGCGCGTCGGTCACCTTGATCTGGCAGGAGAGGCGCGAGTTGTCGTGCACCTCCTCGGCGAAGTCGAGCATCGACTCCTCCATCGCCGACTGGCTGCCGGTCTGCGCGAGCCACGCCTCGTCGACATAGACGTGGCAGGTGGCGCAGGCGCAGGCCCCGCCGCAGTCGGCGTCGATGCCCGGGATGTTGTTCTTCACCGCGCCTTCCATGACCGATAGCCCCGGCTTCACGTCGATGACGTGCTCGGTCCCGTCGTGCTCGATGTAGGTGATCTTGGCCATTCGTCGTCCCAAACGCCCTTAAGCGGCGACCTCTTTCATGGAAATGGAGGGATCGGCAAGCCTCTCCCGTGCGATCGGCCGCCGCGAAGCGATCAATTGCTTGCCGGCCATGAACTCGGCCGGCGCGTTCACCGCCTCGACCGCCTGGACCACGTCGCCGTTCAGGTGGAACACGGCGAACTTGGCGTTTGTCGGATCGCCCCGCACCAGGATGTCGTCGACGTCGAACGGCCAGCCGGCCATCTGCAGCTTCAGATCGTACTGGTCCGACCAGTTCCAGGTCACCTCAGGCGGCGGCGCCGGGCGGCCCGCGATCATGCTCGCCGCCTGCTTGGCCTGCTCCAGCGCGTTCGCCACGCTCTCGAGCCCGTGCATCCGCCCGCCATAGTGCGGCATCGGGCGATGAGTCACATCGCCGATGGCGAACACGTTTGGATCCGACGTCCGGGCGTTCTCGTCGACGATCACGCCGCCCTGGGGTCCGGTCGAGCAGTCGAGCCCGGCGGCGGCCATGAGCTCGTCGTTGCGCACCAGGCCGACGCCGATCAGCGCCACGTCGCACGGGATCGTGCGCCCGTCGCCGAGCCGCACACCGGTTATATGACCGGCTATACCTTCGAACGCCTCGACCTTCGCGCTAACCTCGAAGCTGACGCCGTGGGCCCTGTGGTAGTCGGCGAAGAAGGAGGCGAGCGGCTCCTTGGCCACGCGGGCAAGGATGTTGGCCTCGCGCTCGAACACAACGACATCGCTGCCGAGCGCGCGCGCCGAGGCCGCGGCCTCGAGCCCGATGTAACCGCCGCCGATCACCGCCAGCCTGCGCCCAGGCCCGAGGCTCGCCTTGAGCAACTCGGCGTCCGCCGCCGAGCGCAGCGACAGCACGCCCGTAAGGTCGGCGCCGGGGATCGGCAGGGCGCGCGCGCGCGCGCCGGTGGCGACGATCAGGATGTCGTAGGCGAGCGTCCCGCCGCGTGCGAGGGTCACTGTGTGGCCCGCAAGGTCGATCGCGATCGCCTTGACGCCTAGTCGCAGGTCGATGTCGTGCTCGGCGTAGAAGCTCTCGGGCTTCAGCGTTAGCGCATCGGCGTCGGCCTCGCCTTTCAGCCAGGCCTTCGACAGCGGCGGCCGCTGATAGGGCGGTATCGGCTCCTCGCCGACGAGCGTGATGTGGCCGGCAAAGCCGTATTGCCGGAGCACGGCCGCGGCCGTGCCGCCGGCATGGCCGGCGCCAACGATCAATACACGCGGTTGGCTCTCGCTCATGCGGCTCGGATGCAGAAAAATGACGGGCGCGTCAACTTACGGCTACGTCATAGTTGCTGCCGTACATTCCATGTGGCATTCTCAGCCGTATGAGCGATATGAGAAAAATTACCGCATTCATTCCGCGCGAGCTTCTCGCCACGGCGCAGGAATACACCGGCGCCGGCGTGGCCGAGACCTTGCGCATCGCGTTGGAGCGCCTTGCCCGCGAGCAGTTCTATCGGCGCATGCGCGAATTGCGCGGCAAAGGCGTGAGGCTTGATCTGAACTTCGACGAATTGCGCGAGGATCGCGAGTTCGATGCACAAGGCAATGTGATTCGGTGATCGCCGCCGACTCCTCAAGCGTTGTCGCCTACATCGGCAGAGCGGAAGGGCCCGACATTGAGCAGATCGAAGCGGCGATGGCAGCCGACGAGCTGAGACTGCCGCCGCCCGTCGTCGCCGAGTTGCTGTCCCGGCCGTCGCCGGACGTTGATCGCCTCCTAAGCGCCGTCCCGTTGCTGGACCTCACCGACGGCCTCTGGGCCCGCGCCGGCCGAAACCGCGCGTTGCTCCTGACCAAAGGGCTAAGAGCGGCGCTCGCCGACAGCTTGATCGCCCAATGCTGTATCGACAGCGGAGTGGCCCTCGTGGCCCGCGACCGCGACTACCGCCATTTTGTCGAGCACTGCGGGCTGCAGATGGCCGTCTAGACCACGCGCTCGACCATCATCTTCTTGATCTCGCCGATGGCTTCGGCCGGATTCAGCCCCTTCGGACAGACCTGCGCGCAGTTCATGATGGTGTGGCAGCGATAGAGCTTGAAGGGGTCTTCGAGCGCGTCCAGCCGCTCGCCCGTCGCCTCGTCCCGGCTGTCGGCGATCCAGCGGTAGGCCTGCAGCAGCGCCGCCGGGCCCATGTACTTCTCGCCGTTCCACCAATAGCTGGGGCAGGCGGTCGAGCAGCAGGCGCAGAGGATGCATTCGTAGAGGCCGTCGAGCTTGGCGCGGTCTTCCTCCGACTGGCGCCACTCCTTCTGCGGTTCCGGCGTCGTGGTGTGCAGCCAAGGCTCGATCTGCGCGTACTGGGCGAAAAAGATGGAAAGGTCGGGGATCAGGTCCTTGATCACCGCCTGGTGCGGCAGGGGCGCGATCTGGATCTGGCGGCCGGGAACCTCCTCCCAGCCGTGCGTGCAGGCCAGCGTGTTGCGCCCGCCGACGTTCATCGCGCACGAGCCGCAGACGCCCTCGCGGCACGAGCGGCGGAAAGCCAGCGTGGGATCCATGGTGTTCTTGATGTGGATCAGCACATCCAGGACCATCGGGCCGCAACTGTCGACGTCCACGTCATAGACGTCCCAGCGCGGGTTTTCGCCGGCTTCGGGATCCCAGCGGTAGACGCGAAACGCCTTCACCCGCTTGGCGTCCTCCGGCGCGGGCCAGCGCTTGCCCTGCCCGACCCTCGAGTTCTTCGGCAGCGTCAGCTGGACCATGGGTGCGATCCCATCTGGATTTCAGCGCTCAATAGACCCTGTCCTTCGGCGGGATGGCGGCGATGTCGTTGGTCATCGGATTCATGTGCACGGGCCGATAGTCGATCACCACCCGGCCCGTCGCGTCGTCGAACCAGCTCAGCGTGTGCTTCATCCAGTGCGCGTCGTCGCGCTCGGGGAAGTCCTCCCGCGCGTGGGCCCCACGGCTCTCGGTGCGGTTCAAGGCGCCGGTGACGGCCACGGCCGCCTCGGCAATCATGTTGTCGAGCTCGAGCGTCTCGACCAGGTCGGTGTTCCAGATCAGCCCGCGGTCGGTGACCGAGAGGTCGGCGCGCTTCGCGACAACCTTGTTCAGGCGATCGACCCCGCTCTTCAGCGTCTCGCCAGTGCGGAAGACGGCGGCGTCCTGTTGCATCGCCATTTGCATCTCGAGTCGGAGCGCCGCCGTCGGCGTCCCGCCCGCCGCGTGGCGCAGCCGGTCGAACCGGGCGAGATGCGGATCGGTCCAGGCCGGCTTGGGCTCCGGCTGCGTCGCGCCCGGCTTGAGCAGCTCGGCGCAGTGCAGCCCGACCGCGCGCCCGAACACCACGAGATCGCAGAGCGAGTTCGACCCGAGCCTGTTCGCGCCGTGCACCGAGACGCAGGCCCCCTCGCCCACCGCCATCAGGCCGGGGATGACCCGGTCCGGGTCATCGCCCGCCTTGGTCACGGCTTCGCCCATGTAGGTCGTCGGGATGCCGCCCATGTTGTAGTGGACGGTGGGGAGCACGGGGATCGGCTCTTTGGTCACGTCCACGCCGGCGAAGATGCGCGCCGTCTCCGAGATGCCCGGCAGCCGCTCGTGCAAGAGCTTCGGGTCCAGATGGTCGAGGTGCAGGAAGATGTGGTCCTTCTTCGGACCAACGCCCCGACCCTCGCGTATCTCTATCGTCATGGCGCGGCTGACCATGTCGCGCGGCGCCAGGTCCTTCACGCTCGGCGCGTAGCGCTCCATGAAGCGCTCGCCCTCGGAATTGGTCAGGTAGCCGCCCTCGCCACGCGCGCCCTCCGTGATCAGGCACCCGGCGCCGTAGATGCCGGTCGGATGGAACTGGATGAACTCCATGTCCTGCAGGGGGAGCCCGGCGCGCAGGGCCATGCCGTTTCCGTCCCCGGTCTGGGTGTGGGCCCCAGTGCAGGAGAAGTAGATGCGTCCGTAGCCGCCGGTGGCGACGACCGTCGCCTGCGCGCGGAAGCGGTGCAGCGTGCCGTCGTCGAGCTTCCAGGCGGTCAGCCCGCGGCAGACGCCGTTGTCCATGATCAGGTCGAGCGCGAAGAACTCGATGAAGAACTCGACGTCATGCGCCAGGCTCTGGCCGTACATGGTGTGCAGCATGGCGTGGCCGGTGCGGTCGGCGGCCGCGCAGGTGCGCTGGATCGGCGCAGCGCCATAGTCGCGCGTCATGCCGCCGAACGCCCGCTGGTAGATCTTGCCATCCTCGGTGCGCGTGAAGGGCAGGCCCCAGTGCTCGAGCTCGTAGACCGCCGCCGGGGCGTTCCGCACGAGGTACTCGATCGCGTCCTGGTCGCCGAGCCAGTCGGAGCCCTTGACGGTGTCGTACATGTGCCAGCGCCAGTCGTCCGGCCCCATGTTGCCGAGGCTGGCCGATATCCCGCCCTGCGCCGCCACCGTGTGCGAGCGGGTGGGGAAGACCTTGGTGATGCAGGCGGTCTTCAAACCCGCCTGGGCGCAACCGAGCGCCGCCCGCAGCCCCGAGCCGCCGGCGCCGAGCACGACGACGTCGTAGTTATGGTCGATGAGGTCGTAGGCCGCCATCGGTCAGCGGCTCCCGATCGCGACGATGACGACGGCCAGCAGGCCGAGTGCGCCTGCGAACCAGGCGATGAAGGTGTTGAGCACCAGGAGCGCGGCCTTGGTCGAGGTTCGCTCGATATAGTCGATGATGATCTCGCGCATGCCGATCTGCATGTGCATCACGGCGACGACGATGATCAGCGCAAGTCCTGCGGCGTTCAGCGGCGCGTGCAGCCAGCGGGTCGCGCCGTCGTAGCCTCCGCGCGCAAGCCCGATCGCGCTCGCCAACCCCCAGAGCAAGAGGACGACGAGCGCCGCGCCGCTGACGCGCTGGACGATGAAGTCGCCGACCCCTTGCTTGGCCGCGCCCAGCCCGCGGACGCGCGACAGCGGCGTGCGATAGCTGGTCATCGGGCCCCCAGGAGGGCGTAAGCCCAGTAGCCGAGGGCGGCCAGGGCGCCGAAGGCGAGAACGAGCCAAGCCGTTGCATCCGCGGTGCGCGGTCTGAAGCCGGCCCCGAAGTCCCAGACCAGGTGCCGGATGCCGTTGGCCATATGGAAGAAGAGGCAGACGCTCAGCCCCGCCAGCACCACCAGGCCCACGGGCGAGCCCAGCACGCCCATGTAGGCCCCGTAAGCGCCGGGTCCGCCGGCAAGCGCCGCCCCCCAGCCCACCAGCACAAGGGCGCCCAGGTACAGCGCCGCTCCGGTCGCCCGATGCAGGATCGAGGTCGCCATGGTCACGTGCCAGCGCCAGATCAGGAACGGCGACATCGGCCGATCCGCGGCCCTGGCTGCGGCGTGCTCGGTTGGGCTATCGCTCATCGCCGGGACCTCCGGCGGCCCGTCAGCGCCGCTTTTAAGCCGCGAAGTCGGGGTGTCAACGACACGCGACGCCCCGCGCCGCTAGTGTGGCGGATTTGAAGTTCGCCAGATTCCGGGATCGAACGCGGAGCGAACTTCAAATCCAAGAAAGCACACTAGAAAACAAACACTTGCCAGTGTCCTCATCGATTCCGAAGTTCACCCGAGCTCTCCATAAGTCCCTCGCGAACCTTCGGAATCGGGACACTAGACGTCGACCTCGGCGTCGAGGGCGTTCTCCTGGATGAAGTCGCGCCTGGGCTCGACCAGGTCGCCCATCAGGCGGGTGAACATGTCGTCGGCGTCGTCGGCGTGGTTGATCTTCACCTGCAGAAGCGTGCGGGCGTTGGAGTCGAGCGTCGTCTCCCAGAGCTGTTCCGGGTTCATCTCGCCCAGGCCCTTGTAGCGCTGGATGGTGAGCCCCCGGCGGCCGGCGTCGAACACCGCGTCCACCAGATCGAGCGGCCCGCGGATGTTCTGGGTGCGCTCGCGACGACGGAAGCTCGCGGCCTCTGCGAACGTCTCGGCGACCTTGGCCGCCCGCTCCGCCAGGCGGCGCGCGTCGGCCGCATGCGTCAGCGCATCCTCGATCACGATCCGCTCGGTGACTCCCCTTCGCGTCCGCGAGAAGACATAGCCGTGCTCGCCGCGCTCGCCTGACCAGGGCCCGTCGCCCTCCTCGGCATAGAGGTCGAGGCGGCGCGCGCCTTCCTCCACGTCGTCGGCGTTGCCCAGGAGGCCGGCCAGCGCCACCTGTTCGATGGCGAACGCGGGCGCGCGGGCGGCGAGCCGCTCGATCGAGGCCTTGGCCGCGCGGCAATTTTCCACCAGCGCCGCCAGATCGCGGCCGGTCAGCCGCTCGCCGCTGGCGAGGTCGAGCTCGCCGCCGTCGAGCCCCTCCTCCATGAGGAAGGCCTCCATCTCGGCATCGTCCTTGAGGTAGCGCTGCGACTTGCCCTTGGTCGCCTTATATAGCGGCGGCTGGGCGATATAGAGGTAGCCGCGCTCCAGCACCTCCGGCATTTGCCGGTAGAAGAAGGTGAGCAACAGCGTGCGGATATGGGCGCCGTCGACGTCGGCGTCGGTCATCACCACGATGCGGTGGTAGCGGATCTTCTCGATGTCGAAGTCGTCGCGGCCGATCCCCGCGCCCAGCGCGGTGATCAGCGTGCCGATCTGATCCGACGACAGCATCTTGTCGAAGCGCGCGCGCTCGACGTTCAGGATCTTGCCGCGCAGCGGCAGCACCGCCTGGTTCTCGCGGTTGCGGGCCTGCTTGGCCGAGCCGCCGGCGGAATCGCCCTCGACCAGGAAGATCTCGGACTTGGCCGGATCGCGTTCCTGGCAATCGGCGAGCTTGCCGGGCAGCGAGGAGATATCGAGCGCCGACTTCCGCCGGGTGAGCTCGCGGGCCTTGCGCGCGGCCTCGCGCGCCGCGGCGGCCTCGACGATCTTCTGCACGATGATGCGCGCCTCGGCCGGGTGCTCCTCGAACCAGCTGGAGATGCCGTCGGCGACCAGGCCCTCGACCGCCGGCCTGACCTCGGACGACACCAGCTTGTCTTTCGTCTGCGACGAAAACTTGGGGTCCGGCACCTTCACCGAGAGCACGCAGGTCAGCCCCTCGCGCGCGTCTTCGCCGGTCAGGTCCACCTTCTCGCGCTTCGCCGCGCCGGAGCTCTCGGCGTAAGCCGTCACCACCCGCGTGAGCGCGGCGCGGAAGGCTGACAGGTGCGTGCCCCCATCCCGCTGCGGGATATTGTTGGTGAAGCACAGCATGGTCTCGTGGTAGCCGTCGTTCCACCACATCGCCATGTCGATCTCGACCTTCTCGCGCTGTCCGCGCACGACGATGGGCGTCGGGATCAGCCCGGTCTTGGCCTTGTCCAGGTGGCGCACGAAGGCCTCGACGCCACCGTCGTAGTGCAGCACCTCCTCGAACGGCTCGGCGCCGCGCAGGTCCTTGAACACGATCCAAACGCCGGAGTTCAGGAAGGCGAGCTCGCGCAGGCGGTGCTCGAGCGTCTTGCGGTCGAACTCGATCGTCGCGAACGTCGAGAGTGACGGCAGGAAGGTCACCTCGGTGCCGGTCAGGAACTCGCCGTTCTCGCGCCGCGGCGCCGGGCCCGTCACCTTTAGCGGACTGACGGCATCGCCGCCCTCGAAGCGCATCTGGTGTGTCTGGCCGTCGCGCCAGATCTTCAGCTCGAGGAAGTCGGACAGCGCGTTGACGACCGAGACGCCGACGCCGTGCAGCCCGCCCGAGACCTTGTAGGAGTTCTGGTCGAACTTACCGCCGGCGTGCAGCTGGGTCATGATGACCTCGGCGGCCGACACGCCCTCCTCGTGCATGTCGGTCGGGATGCCGCGCCCGTCGTCGATCACCGTCGCGGTGCCGTCGGCGTTCAGCCTCACCTCGACCCGGGTCGCATAGCCGCCCAGCGCCTCGTCGATGGAGTTGTCGACCACCTCATAGACCATGTGGTGCAGGCCCGACCCGTCGTCGGTGTCGCCGATGTACATCCCCGGCCGCTTGCGCACGGCGTCCAGGCCCTTCAGCACCTTGATCGAATCTGCGCCGTAGTCGTCGCCGTTCGGTGGATCGTCTCTTGTGTCTTCGGTCATTCTTGTTCCGCTGGGGCGAGGCGACCGGCATCGACGCTGAAGCCCTGGGCCCGACCTTTCAGGTCGGCGAACAGCTGGGCCTCGGTGCCGGTGAGGAAGGCCTGCAAGCCTAGCGCCTCGATTTCGTCGAAGAGCGCCCCGCGCCGGGAAGCATCCAGGTGCGCGGCGACCTCATCCAACAACAATATAGGATTCGGTTGCGATTCCGCACGGGAAAGTCGCGCCGCCTGGGCAAGAATCAGATTGAGAATCAGCGCTTTTTGCTCGCCCGTCGACGATTCGGCCGCGGGCCTGCCCTTTTGCGCGTGGGTGACGACGAGATCGCCCCGGTGTGGCCCGCTGAGCGCCCGCCCGGCGGCCGCGTCGCGCGCGCGTCCGGCGGCCAGCGCCCGCGCCAGTTCGCCGGCGATCGTCTCGGCCGTTTCGCCCTCGGCCGCCCGCCCCTCCCACAGGCCGGAGAGCGCGAGTTCGGCTTGCGGGAAGGGCCGGCCAGCGCGACGGTCGATCTCGCCAGCCAGCGCGTGCAAGGTTTCGGCGCGCGCGATAGCGATGGCCGCGCCGGCCCTGGCCAACCTGGCCTCGAGCGCGGAGAGCCAGGCGGGATCCGCCGGCGGCTCGGCGAGGATGCGCATCCGCTCGCGCATCGCCCGCTCATAGGCCGCCACCTGGACGGCGTGGGCGGGGTCGCCGGCGAACACCAGCCGGTCGAGGAAGCGGCGGCGGTCAGCCGCCCCCTCCAGGAAGAGCCGATCCTCGCGCGGCGTCAGCCAGACGAGCCGCACCACATCGGCGAGCCGCCCGGCCGGAACGCTCTCGCCGTCGAGGCGAACGCTGCGGCGCGCCGCATCGGCGGCTTCCAGCCCGGTGCCGAGGCGGATCGGCCCGTCCGGCGCGTCGACCTCGGCCGCGACCGCCCAGGCGCGGCCCCGCTCTTCACTCGGCTCGCGCCGACCGATCTCGCCCAGGCCCGCGTTGCGCAGCCCGCGGCCGGGGATCAGCAGGCTGACTGCCTCCAGAAGGTTCGTCTTGCCCGCCCCGTTCGGTCCGGCGAGGAAGACCGGCCGGCCATCGAGGACAACCTCCACCCGCTCGTAGGAGCGGAAGTCGGTCAGGGTGAGACGGCGAAGGACGGTGCGCGGCATGGCCCCGCTTCACGGCGGGCTGGGGTCAGACGCGCAGCGGCATCAGCACGTATTGGACGTCCGGGTCGGCTGGATCGAGCACCAGGGTCGGCGTCTGCGGCTCGGCGAAGCGGTACTCCGAGGTTTCGCCGCGGATCTGGCCGGCGACGTCGAGCAGGTAGCGTGCGTTGAAGCCCACCTCGAACGGCTCGCCGTCGTAATCGGCCTCGACCTCTTCCACGGCCTGCCCGGCGGCCATGTTGCGCACGGTGAGCACCACCTTGCCGCGCTCGATCCCGACCTTGACCGAGCGGCTTCGCTCCTCGGAGATGGTCGCGACCCGGTCGACCGCGCGAGCGAAAGCGCCGTTGTCGATCACCAGCACGCGATGGTTCTCCGACAGGGGCTCGATCACCCGCGGGTAGTCGGGGAAGGCGCCGTCGATGACTTTCGACGTCAGCGCCGCCCGGCCGAAGTCGAAGCGCACCTTCTGGGCGGAGATCTGCACCTCGACGCTCTCGCCGGCGTCCTCCAGCAGCCGGCGGACCTCGGCCACCGTCTTGCGCGGGATGATGACGCCGGGTGCGCCGGCCGAGCCTTCCGGCGCCGGCATCTCGGCCAGCGCCAGACGGTGCCCGTCGGTCGCCACCGCGCGCAACTTGGTCTGCCCGCCTTCCACGACCGGATGGAGATAGAGGCCGCACAGGTAGTAGCGGGTCTCCTCGCTCGACATGGCGAAGCGCGTGTTGTCGATGAGGCGGATCAGGTCCTTGGCGTCGATCGCGAAGCGGGCGCCCAGCCCGTCCGCCGACATCACCGGAAAATCGCCGGCCGGAAGCACGGGCAGGCTGAAGCGCGAGCGGCCGGCCGTGACCTGCAGCCGGGGATCGTCGCCAGCGTAGGCGAGCTCGACCTCGGCGCCCTCGGGCAGCTTGCGGACGATCTCGTAGAGGGTGTGGGCGGGGGCTGTGACCTGCCCGGAGGTGGCGACTCGCGCCTCGGCCTCGTCGACGATTTCCATGTCCAGGTCGGTCGCCGACAGCGCCAGCGCGCCGTCATTGGCCGACAACAGCACGTTGGAGAGGATCGGGATCGTGTTCCGCCGCTCGACGACGTTCTGCACGTGGCCCAGAGCCTTGAGCAAGGCCGCGCGTTCGACGGAAAGCTGCATAGGGACGTCCGAACTCCCGACCGCGATCGCCTGATCCAAGCCCCCGTCGCGGCAGCCCGTGGGGGCTGCGGAGATTAGCGGAAAACAGCCCGTGGGGAAGGGCCCCTCTCGAGGGGTCGCTCCGGACCGCTGCGGCGCCTCGTCGGGAGCGCTAGCCGCGCAGCTTGCGGGCCAGCACCTCGAGGTCGCGGGCGAGCTGCGGGTCCTCGGCGCGCAGTTGCTCGATGCGTCGCACGGCGTGCAGGACCGTCGTGTGGTCCCGGCCTCCGAAACGGCGCCCGATATCCGGCAGCGAGCGGGTGGTCAGCTTCTTAGCGAGCCACATGGCCGCCTGTCTGGGACGCGCGATCGCCCGATTGCGCCGCTCGGAGATCAGGTCGGCCTGGCGCAGGCCGAAGTGCTCGGAGCAGGCTTTCTGGATCTCGTCGACGGTGATCCGACGCTCGGCCCCGCGCAGGTGCGGGCGAAGGATGGCCTGCACCTCGTCGAGGCTCAGGCTGCCGATGTTCTCGCCCGCGCGGGCGACCAGGGTGTTCAGCGCGCCCTCCAGCTCGCGCACGCTGTCGCAGAAGCGGTCGGCGAGGAACTCCAGCACCTCGGCGCGGACGCCCAGCGTGCCGACGCCCGGCTCATGACTGAGCAGTTCGAGCTTGCGCTCGAGGATGCCGAGCCGGAGCGAGCGGTCGGCCGGCTCGATGCCGCAGACCAGACCCGCCTGCAGATGCGAGCGCAGACGCGCGTCCATCTCGCTGAGCGCGGTCGGCGCCCGATCGGCCGTGAACACGACGCGGCGTCCGTCCTGGGTCAGGGCGGCGAGGGTATGGAACAGCTCCTCCTGGCTGGACTGTTTGCCGGCGACGAAGTGCACATCGTCGATTAGCAAGAGGTCGGCGGCGCGGAGGTCTTCCTTGAAGGCCGGCCCGCTCTTGTCCATGAGCGCGCGCACGAAGCCCGAGAGGAAGCGCTCGGCGGTCAGATAGATCACCTTCTTGTCCGGCGCCCGGGCTTGGGCCTCCCAGGCGATCGCGTTCAGGAGGTGGGTCTTGCCAAAGCCGAACGGCCCGTGGAACAGAATCGGGTTGAAGAACGGTCCCTCGGTCCAGGCGGCGACGCGGCGAGCCACCTCGAAGGCGAAGTCGTTCGCCGGGCCGACGACGAAGGTCTCGAAGGTGAAGCGGTCCTGAAGGCCGGCCCCCCGCGGCGGTCTGCCTCCCGCCCGCGGCGCGGGCTCGGGCTGCCTCGCCGGATCGGCCTTCGATTCCCGACGCGCGTCCGCCGACGGCGCGAGGCGCTCGAACTCCGCCCGCGCCATCAGCTTCAGTGGTCGATGCAGCGGGTCCGCCTTGGCCCACAGACCACCGATCCGCCGCCACGCATTGCGCCCGACCCAGTCGCGCGCGGTCACTGTCGACGTCACCAGGGCAAGGCCGCCATCGGCCGCCTCACGCACCTCCGCGCCGCCCAGCCACGACCCGAAAGCCGCCTCGCCGAGTTCGGCTCTCAGCGCCGCAGAGACGCTCAGCCAGGTTCCTTCCGGCCGGCCAGCCGGCTCGACCGCGCCCCACGCGCGGCTTGTTGATGCCCCATAGCCTATCGTCATCGCGGCCACCCCCGACCTGATTCAATGGTGCTTTGGTTTTCCGCTCGCCCCCCAGCGCGCGGCCCAGTCGTCTTACGCGCACAGCCCCGTTCGGCAGCCTCCTATCGGGCCCCGATCGAACAATCATCCGCACAGAGAATAAGCTTGATTGAGGGAAACCTAGACCCCGATCCGGGCCGGCTCAACCGGGTTTATTTTTGCCGCATACAGATTTTTCGGGTTGACTCCCGAAAGGGTCAAATTCCTCAACGAGGTGCCCTTGGAAGGAGTCTGTTCACTGAACAATATGTCGCAGCGCGGCGCCGGTGGCGACCTTTGTAAGACCCATGGCAGCTTTCAATAAACCGCTAGAATACAATAGCTTGGCTGTAATGAGTTCAGATCAAGCTCTGGCCAAAGCCTTTAAGCGCGCGGCAAGACGAGACACTTTGCGTGCGCCCGTGTTCCGGTGCACGACGCCCTTGCTCACCGCACGCATCAATTCGGATTGTGCGTCCACAAATGCGCTCGTCGCCGCCTTCGCATCACCGCTCACAACCGCCTCCTCGAACTTGCGCAGATAGGTCCGCACGCGCGACCGACGCGCCTTGTTGACCTCGGATCTGCGGGCGATCTTGCGGATCGCTTTCTTTGCGCCGGGCGTATTGGCCATGCCTGTCTTTTCGCCTTGTCAAACGAGCCCGACCGCGAGCGCGGCCGGGGAGGGGAATTTTCGCGGAAGCGGGCATATACGAAAAGGCCGCCTGAGGGTCAATCGATCCTCCGCGGTCAGCGGCCGGTGAAGGTCGGCTTCCGCTTCTCCATGAAGGCGGCCATCCCCTCCTTCTGATCCTCGAATGCGAAGAGGGAATGGAACAGCCGGCGCTCGAGCTTGATCCCCTGGGAGAGCGGGGTCTCGAAGGCGGCGTTGACCATCTCCTTGGTCAGCATCACCGCGTTGGGCGAGAGCGCGGCGATCGCGCGCGCGGCGGCCATCGCCTCGTCGAGCAGCTTCTCGGTCGGCGCCACGCGGCTGACCAGGCCGGCGCGTTCGGCTTCCGCCGCGTCCATCACCCGGCCGGTCAGCACCATGTCCATCGCCTTGGCCTTGCCGACAAAGCGCGGCAGCCGCTGGGTGCCGCCGGCGCCCGGCGAGACGCCGAGGTTGATCTCCGGCTGGCCGAACCGGGCGTTCTCTGCGGCGATGATGAAGTCGCACATCATCGCTAGCTCGCAGCCGCCGCCCAGGGCATAGCCGGCGACCGCAGCGATCACCGGCTTGCGGCAGCGGGCGACGGTCTCCCAGTTCTTGGTGATGAAATCCTCGCTGAGGACGTCGCGATAGGATTTCGCGGCCATCTCCTTGATGTCGGCGCCGGCGGCGAACGCGCGCTCGGAACCGGTGATGACGATGACCCGCACACCTTCGTCGGCTTCCGCGGCTTCAAGAGCGTCGGTCAGCTCGTCCGCCAGCTGCTGGTTCAGCGCATTCAGCGCCTCGGGCCGATTGAGACGGATGAGGGTGATCGCCTCGCTCGTCTCCACGATCAGGGTTTCATAGGACATCGGCGCTCCAGTCAGGCTTGAACGAGGCGGCGCCTCTTTCACGGTCCTTCGACCGAAATCCCCCTCTCACGCAAGAGCGCCGGTACGCTGTCGGGCCCGACAAGGTGGCCAACCCCCACCACCATCACAGCTTCGCCGGTCCCGCCGAGCCGCTGGACGATCTGATCGACCCAGCGCTGGTTGCGCGCGACCACGAGCGAGCGATACTCGCCGGGCGCCGCCTTGATCATCGGCTGCAGCGCCTCGCGCACCAGACCCTTGGCGTCTCCGGCCATCCAGGCCTTAACCACCCGCTCGTAGCTGGCGGGCCCGTCGTCGAGCTCGCCGAGCGTTTCCTCCAGCGAGGCGACCTGATCGGTCATCGGCGCCTCGGACAGGTAGCCGATCTGCTGCGCGGTGGTCTCGAGCGCGTGGCGCGGGATGGTCTGCGGCGTCAGCTGGTCGATCTGCCGCTCGACGCCCTGGTCGGCGGCTGCGTGCGCCTGCGCATAGACCGCCAGCGACAGGGTGATCTCCGCCAGCCACGGCCGGAGCTGATCGAGGCCCTGCACGTTTACCCCGGCGCTCTTCGCGACCCGGACGAGGCGCGCGCGGCCCTTTGGCGACAGCTCGGCGCTCAGACTGGCGCCCCCGGCCTGTAGGCCCTGGGCGACGGCCAGCCGGCTCGCGGTGGCGCTCGAGGCGGGATCGAGCGGAATCTCAAACCAAAGATCGTTCGCGCCGGCGAGCGCGGTCTTCAGCGCCGGCGGCTCCCAGTCGAGGCCGGGGGGCAGGATATGCACCGAGCCGAATAGGACGACGGTGGCCTGGCCGCGATGGGCGACCCAGACCGGCGGCTGGGCGTCTGCGGCGCCGGCGACCAGCCAGGCGCAGGCGGCGGTGATGACGAGACGCACGAGTCGGTTCATCGCGGGCCCGAGCCTAGAGCATGAGGGCTTCGGATCGAAGGGGCGCTGACGCGGCGGGCCGCTAGCGCTGGCAGATGGGACAATAGAAGGTCGAACGCCCGGCCTGCACCACCCTCTCGATCGCGCCTGAGCAGCGCGCGCGCAAGCAAGGTTCCCCCTGGCGGCCGTAGACGGCGAAACGGTGCTGGAAGTAGCCCAGGGCGCCGTCGGCGGCGGCGTAGTCGCGCAAGGTCGAGCCGCCCGCCTCGATGGCTTCGGCGAGGACGGTCTTCACGGCCGCGACAAGGCGGCCGAGCGCGCGCGCGTCGACATCGCCGGCCGCGCGCAGCGGCGACACGCGAGCGCGGTGAAGGGCCTCGCAGACGTAGATGTTGCCGAGGCCGGCCACGATGCGCTGGTCGGCCAGCGTGGCCTTGACGCTTTGCCGCTTGCCGGCGAACGCGCGGCGAAGATGGGCGGCCGAGAAGGCCGGGTCGAGCGGCTCCGGCCCGAGGCCGGCAAACCAGGGATGCCCCTCTATGTCGGCGATGGGGATCAGCCCCATATAGCCGAACCGGCGTGGATCGAAGTAGGTGACGATCGCGCCGGCCTCGGTCTCGAACAGCACGTGCGCGTGCTTTGGGTCGGGCGGGGCGGCGTAGAGGAAGTCGCCGGCACGCCGCGTGGCCGTATGACCGGTAATCTCGAACCGGCCGCTCATGCCGAGGTGCATGACCAGGACGTCGCCGCGGTCGAGCGGCGCAAGGATGTACTTGGCGCGACGGTCCAGGCGCTCCAGCCGGGCGCCCGTCAGCCGTTGGACGAACCCTTCCGGCAAGGGAAAGCGCAGGTCCGGTCGTCGCGCCTCGACGCGGGCGAGTCGCGCGCCGGCCAGCACCGGCTCGAGGCCCAGGCGGACGGTTTCGACCTCGGGGAGCTCAGGCATGCGGCCCAAGCTCTAGCCGGTTCCGCCGCCGGCGTCGCGGGTGACGCCCAGAGGCGAGAAGGCTAAGAGGCTTGCAAAGCCCATGACGCCGCCTTCCGCCTCCTTTGGATTCAAAGACGTCGATGCGTCGGAGAAGCCGCGCCTCGTCCGCGGCGTCTTCGATTCCGTCGCCGGCCGCTATGACCTGATGAACGACCTGATGAGCGGCGGCGTTCACCGGATCTGGAAGGACATCGCCGCTACCAGGCTGAACCCGCAGCCGGGCGAGACCATCGTCGACTGCGCCGGGGGCACCGGCGACATGGCGCTGCGCCTGGCGAAGGCGGCGGGCGCGGCGAGGCGGCGGCGCGGCGGGCCCGCCGCCAAGGTCGTGGTGATCGACTACAACGCCGAGATGGTCGCCGTCGGACGCGCCCGGCCGGGCGCAGGCGAGATTTGCTGGGCGGTGGGCGATGCGCTTCACCTGCCGCTGCCGGATGCCTCGGCCAACGCCTATGTGATCGCCTTCGGGATCCGCAACACCGCCGACATCGGCCAAGCGCTCGGCGAAGCGCGGCGGGTGCTTAAGCCGGGCGGGCGCTTCGTCTGCCTCGAGTTCTCGAAGCCGGCGAGCGCGGCGCTGGCCGCAGCCTACGACGCGCTCTCGTTTCGGCTGATCCCGCGACTTGGCCAAGCCGTGGCCGGCGATGGCGACGCCTACCGCTACCTGGTCGAAAGCATACGCCGCTTCCCGGACCAGGCTGCGTTTGCGGCGCTCATGCGCGAGGCGGGCTTCGGCCGGGTGGAATGGACCAACCTGACGGGCGGGATCGCCGCTCTGCACCAGGGCTGGGCGCTCGGGGCGGGATGAGCGGCCCCGCAACTTACGTCCGGCTGGCCGGAGCGTGCTTCGTGCTGGCGCGCGAGGACGCGCTCATCCCGCGAGAGCTTAATCCGCTGTTGCCGGCGCAGGCGCGGCTCGTGGCGGGGACAATCCGGCTGCTGGCGGGCGGCGGCTCGCGCCGCGGTCGGCCGGGCGAGCGGCTGGCGCGGGCCTTCGAGCGGCTCGGGCCGGTCACCATCAAGCTCGGACAGATCCTGTCCACCCGCGCCGACATCTTCGGCCTCGCTTTCGCCAACGACCTCGCCAAGCTCAAGGATCAGTTGCCGCCCTTCCCCACCGCGCAGGCGAAGGCGGCCGTCGCCGAGACCCTGGGCCAGCCGGTCGAGAGCCTGTTTGTGAGCTTCGGCGAGCCGATCGCCGCGGCCTCGGTCGCCCAGGCGCACCCGGCCACGCTGGCCGACGGCAGACGGGTCGCCGTCAAGGTGCTCCGGCCCGGCATCGAACGGCAGATCGCGCGCGACGTCGCGGCGTTGCAGCTCGCCGCGCGTCTCGTCGAGCGTCACGCCCCCGCGGCGCGGCGGCTTGAGCCGGTCGCGCTGGCCGACACCGCGGCCCGGGTGCTGGAGCTCGAGCTCGACCTCCGCTTCGAGGCCGCAGGGGCGAGCGAGCTTGCCGAGGTGATGGCCAAGGACGGCTACATGCGCGCCCCGCCGGTGATCTGGAGCGGGGTCGGCAAGCGGGCGCTGACGCTCGCCTGGGCGGACGGGGTGGCGCTGTCCGATCCCGGCGCGCTGGAACAGCCCGGTATCGACCGCCACGCGCTGGCCGACAACCTGGTGCGGGCGTTCCTGGCCCAAGCGTTGGACCATGGCGTCTTTCACGCCGACCTGCACGAGGGCAACCTGTTCGTCGCCCCGACGGCCGAGCTCACCGCCGTGGACTTCGGCATCATCGGCCGCCTGGAGCCGAACGAGCGCCGGCACCTGGCGGAAATCCTCTGGGGCTTCCTGCAGCGGGACTACATGCGCGTCGCCAAGGCCCACTTCGACATCGGCTACGTGCCCGCCCACCACTCGGTCGAGGCCTTCGCCCAGGCGCTGCGCGCGGTCGGCGAGCCGAACGTCGGCCAGCCCGCCGGCGCCGTTTCGATGGGCCGCATCCTCGGACTCCTGTTCGAGATCACCGCCCTTTTCGACATGCGGCTTCGCCCCGAGCTCGTGCTCCTGCAGAAGACCATGGTCACGGTCGAAGGCGTCGCGCGCCGGATCGACCCCGGCCACAACCTGTGGGCCGCCGCCGAACCCGTCGTCGCGCGCTGGATCACTCGCGAGCTCTCGCCACTGGCGCGGATCAGGACGTTCGCCGACGATGCCCAGCGCGCGCTGGTCGCGATCGCCCGCATGGCCGAGGCCCCGCCGGCGAGCGAGCCGCCGCCGGCTAAGCCGCGAGCCCAGAGTCGGTTGCTCTGGTTCGCGCTGGGCGTGCTGGCGGCGGCGCTGGCCGTCGCGGCCTGGGTCTGGCTGCGGCGCTAGCCCTGATCGTCCCCAGCTGCGCCGTCGCCGGAGCGGCGGCTGTAGCGGCGGCTGGACGAGCCTCGATCGCTCGGATCGCTCTGCCGGGCGACCTGCTGGTCCCAGTAGGCCTTGCCGGCCGTCGGCTTGAACATCGCCCTGGGCGCGCCATCCTTGGTCACCACCGCGAAGATGTTGCGCTTCGGGTCGTAGAGCAGCTTGTCGCCGTTCGGCCGCAGCAGCGTCAGAACATCCTTGGGCGGCGCGGCGGTAAAGGCATGCGCCAGCCGCACGTAGGCCGCCTCGTCGCGGGCGCCGAAGTCGGCCCCATCGCGACGGAACTGATAGTCGGCGTTCTCCTCGGCCGTGTGCTGGCGGTTGGCCGCTCACATCGGCGCTCCGTCGACCAGCGCGACCGGCTGGGCTCTCGGATCGCTGCGGGTGTCGCCGCTCGCGTCGGCGCGGTCTTCGTCGGTCAACGCCGCGCGATCGCCGCCGGCCGCAGCCACGGTCGTTTCCGCCGCCGTGCTCGTCCAGTGATCGCGCGCCGCGGTCGACGCCGCCCCGCCGTCACAGGCGCTCAGTCCTGCGGCCGCGCCCGCCAAGAGCGCCGCGACCCCGGCGCCAAGCAATATCCTACGCATGGTTCTAACCCCTCCATCTGCAACCGAGGATCGGTGTAAGAACAAATGCGGAACCGTCAAGAGGGGGTTTGTCCAGGGGCCTTCAAGCCGCTAAGGAGCGGGCGCTTTGGCGCGAGGGCTCTGAAAAGCCGTGGCAGACAGGCGCGTCCTCTTGATCGTGGGCGGCGGCATCGCCGCCTACAAGGCGTTGGAGCTGGTGCGGCTGCTGCGCACGGCCGAGGTCGCGGTGCGCCCGATCCTCACCCGCGCGGGCGCGGCGTTCGTCACGCCGCTTTCGCTGTCGGCGCTGGCCGAGGACAAGGTCTATGCCGACCTCTTCTCGCTCACCGACGAAGCCGAGATGGGCCATATCGAGCTCTCCCGCTCGGCCGACCTCATCGTCGTGGCGCCGGCGACGGCGGACCTGATGGCCAAGGCGGCGGCCGGGATCGCCGACGATCTGGCGACGACGACCCTGCTCGCGACCGACAAGCCGGTCTTGATGGCGCCGGCGATGAACGTTCGCATGTGGGAGCACGCCGCCACCCGCCGCAACCTGGCGACGCTCAAGGGCGACGGCGTGCGCTTCGTCGGGCCGGACGAGGGGCCGATGGCCTGCGGCGAATTCGGCTTTGGCCGGATGGCCGAGCCGGAGGCGATCTTCCGCGCCGTCCTCGCCGCCCTCGACGCCGGGAGCGCCGCGCCGCTCAAGGGCAAGCGGGTGCTGGTGACCGCCGGCCCGACCGCCGAGCCCATCGACCCGGTGCGCGTCCTGACCAACCGCTCGAGCGGCAAGCAGGGCTATGCCATCGCCGAGGCGCTGGCGCGCCTGGGCGCGGAGGTGACGCTGGTCTCCGGCCCGACCGCGCTCGCGGCGCCTTGCGGCGTCAGGCGCATCGCGGTCGAGACGGCGCGCGAGATGCTGGCCGCATCGCTGGAGGCGCTGCCGGTCGACGCGGCGGTCTGCGTCGCGGCCGTCGCCGACTGGCGCACGGACGAGACCCATCCGGTGAAGCTGAAGAAGGGCCAGGCCGGCCCGCCAGCGCTGCACCTGGTGCAGAACCCCGACATCCTGGCCACCATCGCCGCCAGCGGGGCCAAGCGGCCGAAGCTGGTCATCGGGTTCGCCGCCGAGACCGGCGACGTCGAAAAGCACGCGCGCGCCAAGCTGAAGGCCAAGGGCTGCGACTGGATCGTGGCCAACGACGTGAGCCAGGCCGGCGTCATGGGCGGCGACGAGAACGAGGTGCTGTTGGTCTACCCGCAGGGGCTGGACGCCTGGCCCCGCGCCTCGAAGGCCGAGGTCGCGGCCAGGCTGGCGCGGCGGATCGCCGAGGATCTTTGAGCGCCGCACCGAAGATCGCCGTCAAGCGGCTGGCCCACGCCGCCGGTCTGCCGCTGCCGGCCTATGAAACGAAGCGCGCCGCCGGCATGGACCTGCGCTGCGCGGCGCCGGAAGACCAGCCGCTGGTGCTGAAGCCGGGCGAGCGGTTCGCTGCGCCCACCGGGCTCTGCATGGCGATCCCGGCCGGGTTCGAGGGGCAGGTGCGGCCGCGGTCGGGGCTCGCGCTTCGCGACGGCGTCACCTGCCTGAACACGCCCGGCACCATCGACGCTGACTATCGCGGCGAAGTGAAGGTGATCCTGATCAACCTTGGCCAGTCGGATGCGGTCATCCGACGCGGGGACCGCATCGCCCAGCTCGTCGTCGCGCCCGTCGCCCAGGCGTCGTGGGTGGAGGTCGATGATCTGGACGCGACATCGCGCGGCGCGGGCGGGTTCGGCTCCACCGGCGGCCGCTGATCGTCCGGCGTGGATTGTGTCGGTTAAGTGACTGAAACTGCGAGTTTTCCGGATTAGTTCTTTTTTTGTTCTTGATCCGCTCCACCCGGTTCGCCTACCATTTGTGGATAAGTGGGGAGCGCCTCATGGTTGCACGCGTGGTCACCGTCGCCTTCCACGGCGTTGAGGCTCGCCGGGTCGACGTCGAGGTGCAGATGACCTCTGGCGCGCCCTTCTTCACGGTCGTGGGCCTCGCGGACAAGGCCGTGGGGGAGAGCCGCGAGCGGGTGCGTGCGGCGTTCGGCGGGCTTGGGCTCTCGCTCCCCGGAAAGCACATCGTGGTCAACCTGGCGCCGGCCGACCTGCCGAAGGAGGGCAGCCACTACGACCTGCCGATCGCGCTTGTGATCATGGCCGCGCTCGGCGTGATCCCGCCCGACACGCTCGCCGATTGGGTGGCGCTGGGCGAGCTCGGCCTCGACGGCCGGATCGCGCCGGTCTGCGGCGTGCTGCCGGCGGCGGTCGCCGCCAGCGCGATGGGCCTGGGCCTGATCTGCCCCGACGCGTCGGGGCCGGAGGCCGCCTGGGTCGGCGACTGCCGCGTGCTTGCGGCCAAGTCGCTGATCTCGCTGGTGAACCACTTCCGTGGGCAGCAGATTCTGAGCCCGCCTAAGCCGGGCCCGGCGGTGGACAGCGGCGCTGGACCCGACCTGCGCGACGTCAAAGGTCAGGAGGGGGCCAAGCGCGCGCTCGAGATCGCCGCGGCGGGCGGCCACAACCTTCTGATGATCGGGCCGCCGGGATCGGGCAAGTCGATGCTGGCCCAGCGCCTGCCGGGGTTGCTGCCGCCGCTCTCGCCGACGGAGCTGCTCGAGACGTCCATGGTCCATTCGGTCGCCGGCCTGATCGCGCGCGGCGCGCTCACCCGCGCGCGGCCGTTCCGCAGCCCACACCACTCGGCTTCGATGGCCGCGCTCACCCGCGGCGGCCTGCGCGCCAAGCCCGGCGAGGTGTCGCTGGCGCACAACGGCGTCCTCTTCCTCGACGAGCTGCCGGAGTTCAGCGG
>DATNJB010000022.1:0-3835 GCA_035604135.1 Caulobacteraceae bacterium
CATGGCGCACCACCCGCCCACTGTCTGGGATCGCACCGAACCTCGGGAGCAAGTGGCGCCACTGCCAGTGGCAAGCGGCCCGCTTGCCGCGGAGCAGTCCGGCAGCGCCGAGGATCAGCGAGCCGGTGCAGACCGAGGTCAGATAGCGCGCCGTCCCCGCCAGCCGCTTCGCCTGCGCCATGAACGCCGCGTCGTTGATCACTTCGGTGGCGGCGAACCCCCCCGGGAAGAAGATGAGATCACAGCGGTCGATCTCCGCCATCCGCTGCGTGCCGGCGAACAGCAGGCCGCCGTCGGAGCGGATCGTCCCGCCCGGCTCGGATGCGGCGATGGTCTCGGTATCCGGGATGCGGCTCATCACCGTGTGCGGGCCGGTGAAGTCGAGCTGGGTCATGCCGGGGTAGAGCACCTCGACGATGCGGAAGGGGGCCATGGGCGGGATCTCCGGCGGTGGTTGACGCGGCCACCGTGCCAGCGTTATGCCGTGGCGGGAATGCCATTGTTCCCTCGTTTTCAGCCATGACCTCGCGAAAAATCGGCTTCTTCATCTTCCCGGACTTCCAGATCCTCGACGCGGCCGGCCCGATCGCCGCCTTCGAGATCGCCGACCGCTACGGCGGCGGCGCCTACGCGCTGCACACCGTCGCGCTCGCGCCCGGGGCCGTGGCCAGCACCGCCGGCGTCGCCGTGACGGCCGAGGCGCTGCGCGCGGACGACCGCTTCGACACCCTGATCGTCATGGGCGGCGAAGGCAGCCGCGCGCCGGCGGCCGACCCCGCCACGCTGGCGCTCATCCGCGCGGTGGCGGCAAACGCCCGGCGCACGGCCAGCGTCTGCTCCGGCGCCTATGTGCTCGCCGCCGCCGGCCTGCTCGATGGCCACCGCGCCACGACTCACTGGAGCCGCTCGGCCGACTTCGCCCGCCGCTTCCCGCAGGTGCGCCTGGAGCCCGACCGCATCTACGTGCGCGACGGGACGGTGTGGACCTCGGCTGGGATCACCGCCGGCATCGACCTGGCGCTGGCCATGGTCGCCGAGGATCTCGGCGAGGAAATCGCCCGGCGCACGGCCGAGCAGCTGGTGGTCTACCGCCGCCGCCCCGGCGGCCAGTCGCAGTTCTCCGCCCTCTTGGAGCTCGAGCGGCCGGACGGGCGGTTCGGCGGCCTGATGGGCTGGATGCGCGAGCGGCTGCACGAACCGTTGAACGTTGAACGACTGGCCTTGCAGGCGGCCATGAGCCCGCGCAACTTCGCCCGCGCCTTCGCGGCCGAGACGGGCATGACCCCGGCCAGGGCGGTCGAGCGCCTGCGCGTCGAGGCCGCCCGCGAGCGCATCGAAGCCGGGCCGGAGCCGATCGACGTCATCGCCCGCCGGTGTGGCTTCAACGACCCCGAGCGCATGCGCCGCGCCTTCCTCCGCGCCTACGCCCAACCCCCCCAGGCGTTAAGACGGGCGGCGCGCGCCGCCTGACCTTACGCCTTCTCCCTCTGGGAGAAGTTCGCGAGGGCCTACCCGAACACCTCCTCGAACAGATCCAGCATCGCGCGCCAGCTCCGTTCGTCGGCGCTCTGGTCGTAGGCGAAGCCGGGGCGGCCGAGCGCGTTCGCGGCGGGGTTGGTGAAGCTGTGGCCGGCGCCGCCGTAGACCAGCATGCGCCAGTCGACGCCCGCGGCCTTCATCTCCGCCTCGAAGGCGGCCCGCTGCTCCGGCGGGATGATCGGGTCGTCGGCGCCGATCTGCACCAGCACCTTGGCCTTCACAGCCCCGGCCTGAGCCGGCTTCGCCGTGCCGAGGCCCGAGTGGAAGCCGACCACCGCCTTCAGCGGCTCGCCCGCCCGCGCCATCTCCAGCACGGTCGTGCCGCCGAAGCAGTAGCCGATGCCGGCCAGCCGGCTCGCATCCGTCTCCGGCTGTGACGTCAGCACCTCCAGCGCCGCGTGCGCGCGGGCGCGGATGCCGGTCGGGTCGGCCATCCAGACGCCCAGGCGCGCCATCACCTGGCTCATGTCCTCCAGCGGCTTGCCGCCGCCGTAATAGTCGAGCGCGAACGCGATGTAGCCGGCCTCGGCCAGCTTGCGCGCCGAGTTCTTCGCGTGGTCGGTCAGCCCGCCGCCCTCGTGCGCCACGATCACGCCCGGCCGCTTGCCGCTCTTGGCGTCATCCACGGCCAGGCACCCCACCAGCTCCGCCCCATCCGCCCGATAAGCAATGTCCTGCGTCTTCATGGGATCCTCCGGTCGCGCGCTCTTACACCTCTCCCAGAGGGAGAGGGAGGGGCCCCGAGCGAAGCGGTGGGGAGGGTGAGGGGTCACAGCGCTTTAGGCAAACCTCCCTTGCGGCGCTGCGACCGGCCCAGGCGCTGCAGGCTAATCCGAGAAGGCCTAACCCCTCACCCTCCCTCTCCCTGCGGGAGAGGTGTTCCGAGCTCCGCGATCCGGCGCTGGAAGAACCTGCGCTCGGGGTCGTGCCTCGCCAACGCCAGGGCCTTCTCGTAGGCCGCCCGCGCCTCCTCCCTTCGCCCCAACCGCCGCAGCAGGTCGGCGTGGACGGCGGGGAGGACGTCGTAGCCGGCGAGGGTTCCGCGGGCGGCGAGCGCCTCGATACGCGGCAGGGCGGCGGCGGGGCCGTCGACCATGGCCAGCGCTGCGGCGTGGTTCAGCTCGATCACCAGCGAGGGGGAGAGCCGCATGAGCACCGCGTACAGACCGAGGATCTGCCGCCAGTCGGTGTCCTCCGGCCGCGCCGCGCGGTCGTGCAGGGCCGCGATCGCCGCCTGGACGGCATAGGGCGACGGCGGCACGGAGGCGGTCAGCGCCGGCTCGACCAGCGCCAGGCCCTCGGCGATCATGCTCCGGTCCCAGAGCGTCCGGTCCTGGTCCTCGAGCAACACGATGTCGCCGGCCGCATCGTAGCGCGCCGGGCACCTGGCCTCGTGCAGCAGGATGAGCGCCAGCAGCCCCTGGATCGCGCCGCGGCCGGGCAAGAGCGCGTCCAGCCGCCGCGCCAGCCCGATCGCCTTGCCCGCCAGGCTTTGGCGCGGGTCGCCGGCGTAAGCCTCGGTGAAGACGAGGTACACTGCCGCCAGAACCCCTTCCACGCGCGCGTCCAGCGCTTCGCGCGGGGGCGTCTGGTGAGGAATTCCCGCAGCACGAATTTTCGCCTTCGCCCGCACCAGCCGCTGCGCCATCGTCTCCTCGCCGACCAGAAAGGCGCGGGCGACGACCGGAGTCGGCAGCGAACAGACGGTGCGCAAGGTCAGCGCCACTTGCGCCTCCAGCGACAGCGCCGGGTGGCAGCAGGTGAAGATGAGCCTCAGCATGTCGTCGTCGCCGAAGGCGCTGTCGCAGACGTCGTCGGGCATGGCGGCCGCCTCGATCTCGGCCAGGGTCTTCAGCGCGTCCGCCCTGGCTCGGAAAGCGATCCGTCGACGGAGCATATCGATAGCCTTCCGCCACCCGGTCGTCACCAGCCACGCGCGGGGATTGGCCGGTATCTCGCCGCGCCAGGCGACCGACGCCGCGGCGCAAGCCTCCTGCAACCCCTCCTCCGCCAGGTCGAAGTCCCCGACCAGCCGGATCAGCGTCGCCAACGCCTCGGGGACGTGGCGCCGAAAGGCGGTCTCGATCGGGCCCTTCACGCCGCGCCCTCGAGATCCTCCCCCGTAGGGGGAGGGGGACCGCACGAAGTGCGGTGGAGCGGGAGCGTGGCCGGCCGCGCCCGTTTCAGGACTGACCTAGGTCGTGCTTGATGCCGGCCGCGCGAGCGGCGGGCCCCCTCCACCATGCTTCGCATGGTCCCCCTCCCCCAACGGTGGAGGATCTGGATGGAGCCGCCG
>DATNJB010000023.1:0-17541 GCA_035604135.1 Caulobacteraceae bacterium
CACCTCAGCGCCCGCCAGTACGCACGTCTGGTCGGCCGCTGGCTGGCACTGGTGGATCTCGAGCCGCGCGCCTATGGCACGCACAGCCTGAAGCGCACGAAGGTCGCGCTTGTTTATCGGAAGACGGGCAACCTGCGCGCCTGTCAGCTACTGCTCGGCCATGGGCGGCTGGAGAGCACCGTCCGATACCTCGGGATCGAGGTTGACGACGCGCTCGAGTTGTCGGAGCAGCTCGATCTCTAACCTATCGCGGGAGGGCTGACCCATGTCCGATTTGCTCGTTAGCGTCGTTTCATTTCTGTTGGCCACGGTCTTCGCGGCCGTTTGGGGCGCGCACGTCTTCGAGACGGCCGTGCTGTTTCGGGTCTGGGCCGCCGACCCTCCGAAAGCCCTGCCCGCATTTGTCGCGACGCCCTATTCGATGAGGGGAGCCGGGTTCTGGCGGGCGCTCGCGCCCTGCCTCTACGTTATGGCGACGATCGCGGTGATCGTCGCCCTCGTGGCGGGCCTGCGGATGCATCTCGCCATGGCGGCTGCAGGCGCTTGCGGCCTGATCCACATGGCCATGATTTTCGCGATCTTCCTGCCGACGAACGTCAAGCTCGGCTTTTATTCGGGAGAGCCGGCGAACCTCGATCCACAAGTGCTCACGACCTTGGTCCGGCGGTGGGGCGGATGGAACTTCGCGCGGTTAGGCGTCGAGACAGCCGGATTCGCCGCTGCGCTTCTCGCTCTCAAAGCGTCGTAGCTTTTCAGGCGCCACCGAACCCCTCGCACGTCACTGAGTCCGCCGACGACGAATATTATCGACGCCCTTTTGACTGCTTTGCGCTAACAGCGGTCATAGCTCCCTTGCCCGAAACCAGTCTCTCCGAATGACCGCTGAGGGGGGATTCCGGACATTCGGTCCCCGCCTAGCCCGACGCCTTCGCCTCCTCCACGCGGGCCTTGATCTGTGCGGCGAAATCCAGCGGCCGGCTCAGCGGCGCGTCGCCGACCAGCGCCTCGACGTAAGCGGTGAAGTCCGCGTGGTAGGTCCCGCGCGCACTCTTCCACAAGGCCCTGAACGCCGGCGTGCCGAGGAGGCGTTGGATGCCTTGTTCCAGCGATGCGGTCTGGACAGGATCCACCAGGGCCAACTTCTTCAACAGGAATTGGTCCTGGAGACCGAACAGCGAGGCGCGCAACAGAAAGGTCAGTTGCGTCGCCTCGGTGGGCGTGAAGTCGGACTCGCCGTTGTACACCCGGGCGATGATCCCGGCGTAGTGCGGTTCGGCGAACTTCCAGATGGACTCCATGTTCCGCGCCGATGCCCCCTGTTGCAGCAAGGTGCGCTGGTTGCGGTCGGCCTGGCGGACCTGCAGCGCGAGATAGATCAGCGAGCCGAACACCGCCAGGCTGCTGAGGACGCCGGCGATGCTCGCGAGGTCGGCAAGGCTCATCGGCGGTCCCCCCAATTCGACCCGACGCTACGACGTCGTCTTGAACCAACCAAGCAGCGAGGCCGCGGGCGACTTCAAGCACCTTTCCCTTGCTCCTCGGTTCGCCGCCTAGCTAGGGTTGCGGCCGCGATGGTGGGTGGGGTCGCGCCTAGATGTCAGACGTCTTCATCTCATACGCCCGCTCGACCGCGAAGCAGGCCCAGGCGGCTGCGGAGGCTCTCAAGGCGCTCGGGTACAGCGTCTGGCTGGACGACGAGCTCCTGGCCCACCACGCCTACACCCACGCCATTGAGGAACAGCTGACCGCAGCCAAGGTCGCGCTGGTGATCTGGTCGGCGGAGGGCGTGAAGTCCGAGTGGGTCCTCTCCGAAGCCAACCGGGCCCGCGAGGACCATAAGTTGGTCCAGCTCACCGTCGATGGCGCGCGGCTTCCGATGCCGTTCGACCAGACGCAATGCGCCGACCTCGTAGGTTGGACGGGCGATGCGAGCGCGTCGGGCTGGCTCAAGGTCACCGCTAGCATCGCGGAGTTGATTGGCGCAACGACCGTTGCCGCCGCGCCGGTTCCGGCCCTCGCGCTGCCCTCGAAGCCCTCCATCGCCGTCATGCCGTTCGCCAACCTCTCCGGCGATTCCGAGCAGGACTACTTCGTCGATGGCATGGTGGACGAAATCACCAACGCCCTTAGCCGTTTCAGGTCGCTGTTCGTCATTGCCAGCAGTTCCACCCTGACCTTCAAGGGCAAGGCCATCGGCGCCCAGGAGGCCGCCAAGCAGCTCGGCGTTCGTTACGTGCTGGAGGGCAATGTCCGTAAGGCCGGGAACCGCGTCCGCATTTCCGTCAAGCTGATTGACGCCGAGGACGGCGCGCAGATTTGGGCCCAGCGGTTCGAGGACAGCCTCGACGACGTCTTCGCCCTGCAGGATTCGGTCGCCGGCAACGTCGCCGGGGCTATTGACGATAAGCTCGTCACCGTCGAGACCCAGCGTGCGTCGAAGCGTCCGACGAACAACCGCGGCAGCTACGATCTGTACCTGTTGGCCAACAAGGCCTTTTTCACTGAGCACAATCCCCTCGCTGCGCTCGAACTTCTGGATCGTGCGCTGGCGCTCGATCCCGACTATGGGCAGGCGCTGAGCTTGGCGGCCGCGTGCCACAACCGGGTCGTCTTTTCACGCCTGGACCACGACTTGGAGACTCATCGGCGCCGGGGTCTGAAGGCCGCCAACCGCGCCTTAGAAGTGGGACGCGACGACGCCACCGTGGCCGCGCGGGCCGCGAGCGTCTTACTGCGTCTGGGCGGCGACGCAGACCTCGCCGCCGTCCACATCGACCGTGCGCTGACTTTGAATCCGGGATCGCCCTTCGTTTGGTTCTTCAGCGCCATGCTGCAGGTCTGGCTGGGCGAGCCGGAGCGCGCCATCGAGCACATCGAGACGGCGATCCGGCTTGATCCGCTGTCGTCGAACCACGGCCCGCAAATGCACTATTTCGCCCTGGCGCGCTTCCAACAAGGGCGGTTCGACGATGCCCTGCAACTGCTGAAGCAGGGCGCTTTTACGACCAGAACGCACGCCGCCATCTTCGCCGCCATCCACGGCCACCTGAAGCAGTCTGTCGAAGCCGGAGCGGCGCTCGCTCAATATGCGAAATATGCGGGACTGGCGCCGATCGAAAACGCAATGGACGGCGTGTTTCACCGCCCCGAGCACCTCAAGCTCTACCGCGACGGCATCGCGCTGGCGCAGGGCAAGACCCCCGAGGGCGGCGCGGCGTGAGCGACGTCTTCATCTCCTACGCCCGTTCGACCGCGGCGCAGGCGAACGCGGCGGCGGAGGCGTTGCGGGGCCTGGGCTACAGCGTCTGGCTGGACGACGAGCTCTTGGCGCACCACGCCTACACGCACGCGATCGAGGAGCAGCTGACCGCGGCCAAGGCGGCGTTGGTCATCTGGTCGGCGGAGGCTGTGAAGTCCGAGTGGGTCCTGTCGGAAGCCAACCGAGCGCGCGAGGACCACAAGCTCGTCCAGCTGACCGTCGATGGCGCGCGGCTTCCGATGCCGTTCGACCAGACGCAATGCGCCGACCTCGCAGGTTGGACGGGCGATACGAACGCGTCTGGCTGGCTCAAGGTCACCGCCAGCATCGCCGAGATGATCGGCGCGACGACCGTTGCAGCCGCACCCGGCCCGGCCCTCGCGCTGCCCTCGAAGCCCTCCATCGCCGTCATGCCGTTCGCCAACCTCTCCGGCGATCCAGAGCAGGACTACTTCGCCGACGGCATGGTGGTGGAGATCGTCGAGGCGCTGTCCCGCATCCGCTCGATCTTCGTCATCGCCTCGGGCTCCGGTCTATCGTTCAAGGGCAAGGGAATTGGCGCCCAGGAAGCCGCGCGCCAACTGGGCGTGCGCTACGTGCTTGAGGGCAGTGTGCGCAAGTCGGCGAACCGGGTGCGCATCGGTGTCCAGTTGATCGACGCCACCGATGGCGCGCAGATCTGGACCCATCGTTTCGAGGATGTGCTCGAGGACGTCTTCGACCTGCAAGACAAGGTCGCGCTCGCCGCCGCCGGCCGGATCGAGCCGACGGTCCAGCAGGCGGACACCCGCCGGGCGGCGGCGCGGCCCACTGACAACATGGGCAGCTACGACCTCTATCTTCGCGCCCTGCTCCTCCAGCGCACCTTCGTAGGGGAGAACGTCCGCGAGGCGCTCGACCTGGCGAACCGCGCCATGGCGTTGGACCCGGACTATGGCCCGGCTCTCGTACTCGCTGCTCACTGCCATCGACTGCTCATCGTCTATGGGTGGTCGGACGATCCCGCCGCCGACACACGTCGGGGCAGCGATCTTACCCGCCGCGCGCTGAAGGCGGCGGGGGAGGACGCCACTGTGCTCGCCAGCGTCGCCAACAGCCTTGCCTATTTCGAGAGAGACTACGAGGCCGCCAGGGCTGTGCTCGACCGCGCGCTCGGCCTGAATCCAGGGTGCGCATACGCTTGGTTTTGCAGCGGAATCGTGCGCACACGCTCTGCCGACGAAGAGCACGCGATCGCGGACCTCGAGACGGCGTTGCGCCTCGATCCGGTAGGCCCGATTCGACCGCAGATCCTGGGGTTCATGGGCCAGGTGCGATTCCAGCAGGCCCGGTTCGGCGAGGCGGTCGGTTTCTTCAAGGAGCTTGTCCAGCACCGGGACACCCCAATGGGGCAAGCCTTCCTCGCCGCCGCACACGGGCACCTCGGACAGGCAAGCGAAGCGCGGGCGGCGCTGGCGCGCTACCACAGCCTCTCGCCGCAATCCTTCGAGGCATATGCGGCATTCGCCTTGGTCGGTCCCGTGCGGATCAAGCTGTTCCTGGACGGAATCGCCATGGCGGAGGGGAAGCTCCCGCTGGGTGCCGTGGCCGGCGCCACGCCATGAGCGACGTCTTCGTCTCCTCCAAGCGAGAGAACCTGGCCACATGAAGCAGGCCACCTTGCTGTTGCGGTCGGCGAAAGAGGAGGAACGGGAAGCGCTCGGCGCGCTCAAGCTGCGCGCAACGCTGGCGTGGGGAGATCACACCCGGCAGGTGCTGCTCGCACTTGGCGGCGCGGACGAACTTGCGGCTGACCTCCTGGCGTCGTCGTTTGTGGCAGAGATCGGCGGCAGGATCGTCGGGTTCGCGACCCTTGTGACCAAGGACGCATCGGACGCCGAGGTGGAGGAACTCTTCATTGAACCCAGCGAGTGGCGGAGGGGGATCGGCACGCGGCTCCTAGAGGAAGCGGAGAGACGGGCAGGCGTCGCGGGCGCGCACGGTCTCCGGGTCGCCGCCAACCCCCGGGCTCGGGCCTTCTATGAAGCGTGCGGATTCCAGGCGATCGGGGAGGTTCCCGACAGCTTTGGTTTGGCTCCCCTGATGCAGAAGCAGCTGGGCTAGTCGGGAATCGATGCTTGCCAACGCGCCGATCAACGGGACGATGTAGTCGGAGCAGTAGACCATGATCAGTGGATCTTGCCTCTGCGGCGACGTCGCCTTCGAGATCGACGAGTCTGGGATCCTGATGTCCAACAACTGTTCCTGCACCAACTGCCGCAAGGTGTCGGGCGCGGGATACGGAACCTTTCTGCAGCTCAAGCCCTCGTGCTTTCGCTGGAAGTCGGACCCAGCGAAGGTCGCCACCTACGAATCTTCGCCAGGCAACTACCGCGCCTTTTGTGCGCGTTGCGGCTCGAGGGCGCCGCAGTGCGGACAGCTTCCAGTCGTGGGAGTGCCGGCCGGCGCGCTGGACTCCGATCCAGGCGTGCGCCCGGCGGTGGCGTTCTACGCCGAGAGTGCGGCGGCATGGTGCGTCGCCGACGTCACCGGCGACGCCTATCCACAGATGCCGCCGCCCGAGTTCTGGGCTGAGTTCATGGGGAAACTCCAGTAGCCTTCGCTCCGGGCGATGTCAGCTTTGGGTCGAGCAGACACCGGGTCCGCGCCCGAGCGCGGACATGGCCCCTAGAGGGCGCAGTCGGTCGCCGGACTCAATCGACCGCTGGCGCGGCTAGGCTGTCCCACTTGTGCACGAGGCCCAATCCATTGCGAAACCAGTCGGAAGAGACGAACCCTACGCCCCACTCGGGAATGCGACTGGCGTATTGCCCCATGAAGTTCACGTGACGGATCGCCACCAAGAGACCGATCGCGTCGAAGTCCCCGGCTGGAATCGGACGCACGCTGCGATAGCCGGTGACAAACGCTGTCCAAGTCGGTCGGCTGGCCTCACTCAGGGTGTCGCTGCGGGCATGGAACAGGCCGCTCCAGAGGAAGGTGGCGAGGTCGTACGCGAGAAAGCCAGGGGCGGCGTCGTCGAAGTCGAACCAGCCTGGGATCGGGGCGCCGTTCGCGCTGTCGGCGATCAGCGTGTTGCCGGCGTGGTTATCTCCATGGCAATGGCCGATTGACAGCGAGGGAGCGCGCTCGGTCAGCTGCGCCCGCAAACTCTCGCCGACTGCCGTTAGTTCCTGCGCGAGCGGATCGTCGACCACGGCCAGGATTTGGGCGAGCGGGTTCTCAATCAGATGCCGCCCATCGATGCGGTAAAGGCTGGGTGGACCGTCGAACGAGGCCCCCGCCAGATGCATTTGACCAAGGCTCGCGCCAAGGGCCTGGATGTCGGCGAGCGTTTGTGCGTCAGCCTTGCCCGTTCGCAGAAACCCGGCGAAGGGCGCCCGGCCCTCCAGCCGCTCAAAGACAGCAAACTCACGGTGGCCCTCGGGCGCGTCGAGTATGCTCCAGAGCCGCCCCTGTCGGTCTGCAACCGGGGTCCCCACCGCGATCCCGCAACGGTCTAGGTGCGCCAGCAGCGCGGTCTCATAGTCGACATTGGCCGGCCCGCGGAACCGGCGGTCGCACAGCCGCGCCATGTAGCGCCGGCCATCCGTTGCTTCTAGCTCGTAGGTGTCGTTGAAGCCGCGGGCGAAGAGACGACAGCGCGCGGCAGGCCCGATCTTGAACTGCCGGTCCACGACCGCTGCGATCGAAGCCGCCGAGATCGTCGAGTAGGCGGCCTCCAGCGTCATCCGCCAAACCTGCACGGCCGGGCGGTTGGAGGCAATGGCGAGGCGCCGCATTCGCCGGGGCAGCAATGCCCAGGGGACCTCGGCGTGGCGGCCGCCTGTGTTTTGCATGGGTCGAAAGCGGCTATCAGCGAGCGCCGGCGGGCGCACGTTCGCTATGTCCGCTATGAGTCAGAAGCGGACATAAGTGCGGCAAGCCGTGCTAAAGCGGTCTCGGGCTTGCTGGCACGTCAATCGCTGCGGGCGATTTCGAGCACGGCCTCGCCGTAGCGGTCGAGTTTGGCTTGGCCGACGCCGTCGATGCGGGCCAGCAGCGCGGCCGAGGTGGGCTTGAGCCGGGCGATCTCGGCCAGGGTGCGGTCGTGGAAGATGACGTAGGGCGGCACGGCCTGGCGCGCGGCTTCCGCGCGCCGCCAGGCGCGCAAAGCGTCGAACAGGAGCATGTCGGTCTCTGCGACCGCAAGCGGCGCGCCGCCGCGGCGCTTGCGCGGGTGCCCGGAGCGCGTCGTCGGGTCGTGCGCCTCCGGCATGCGGCGAAGCTGCACCCGCCGGGTCCCGCGATAGACAGCGCGCACGCCGTCGGCGTCGCCGAGCGCCACCAGCGGGCGGCCGTCGTTGGGGTCCTCGCGCAACAGGCCCTCGAACAGAAGCTGGTCGATCAGGTCGCGCCAGCCAGCGGGGCTGAACTCCTTGCCGACCCCGAAGGTGGAGAGGCCGGCTTCGGATGGGCTTGGGTCCTTGGTCTTCCCGAGCAGATGGTCGACCACGCGACCGCGGCCGAGCCGGCCGCCCAGCCGGTGCACGGCGGCCAGCGCCTTCTGCGCGCCTTCGGTCACGTCGACCGCGATCGGAGGGTTGAGGCAGAGGTCGCAGACGCCGCAGGGCTCGACGTTGGTCTCGCCGAAGTAACGGCGGACGGCGGCCTGCCGGCAGCCCATGCCCTCGAGCATGGCGTAGAGCTGGCGGGCCTTGCGCGCCTGCACCTGCTTGACCGCGTCGGGCACGTCGCGGCCGGCGATCCGGCGAAGCTCGCGAGCGAGGTCGGCGGGACCGTAGAGCGTGATCCCCTCGGCCGGCGCCCCGTCGCGGCCGGCGCGGCCGATCTCCTGCCAATAGGCCTCGATCGAACCGGGCGGATCGGCATGGATCACGAAGCGCACGTCGGCCTTGTCGATGCCCATGCCGAAGGCGATGGTCGCCACCATCACCGCATCGTCGCTGGCGAGAAAGTCGGAGAGCCGGGTCTTGCGCAGACCCGGGTCCATGCCGGCGTGATAGGCGAGCGCGTTGACGCCCACCGCGACCAGGCCTGCGGCGATGCTCTCGGCGCCGTCGCGGGTTCCGACATAGACGACGCCGGGGCGCCCGCGCCGCTGGCTGACCAGCTCGACCGCGCGGGCTTCCGAACGCGCCGGCCGGCGCTCGGCGGAGAGCGCGATCTCCGGCCGAGCGAAGCTGTCGACGAACTCGCGCGCGCCCTTCAGATGCAGCTCGGCGCGGATGTCCTCCCGCGTTCGCGCGTCTGCCGTCGCGGTGACCGCCAGGCGTGGCGTGCGCGGAAAGAGCTCCGCAAGGCGCCCGAGCATCCGGTACTCGGGGCGGAAGTCGTGCCCCCACTGGCTGACGCAGTGGGCCTCGTCGATGGCAATGAGCGCGAGTTCAAGCGCGCCTAGCCGCTCCAGTGTCTGCGGCTGCATCAGTCCCTCGGGCGAGAGGTAGAGCAGGTCGAGCCCGCCGGTCTCGATCCGCCGCCAGAGATCGCGCCGCTCGTCCGGCGTCAGCGTCGAGTCCAGCCTGGCCGCCGCCACTCCGAACTGGGTGAGCGCCGCAACCTGGTCGGCCATGAGCGCGATGAGCGGCGAGACCACGACCCCGACGCCCGGCCGCATCAGGCTGGGGATCTGGTAGCAGATGCTCTTGCCCCCGCCGGTAGGCAGCACCGCCACGGCGTTGCGACCGGCCAAGAGCTCGGCGATCACCGGCGCCTGCAGGCCCTTGAAGTCGGCGTGGCCGAACGTGCGGCGAAGCTGCTCGCGCGCCGCCTCGAGCGAAAGAGCGTCGTCCGTCACTACTCGGCCAAGTTCCAGCCCTTGTCGCCCATGCAGGTGTCGTAAGCCGCCTGGCGCACGATCGCGCCGCGGTCGGCGAGCGGATTGTCCTTGGCCACCGCCTCGGCCATCGCGCTGGTGACGCCGTAGCGCGGGTCCGAGTAGGTCGACGGGTCGCTGACGTCGAGCTTGTCGGCCTCGACGTGGCACTGGGCCCTGTCGGCGGCCAGATGCGCCGGATCGCCGCCGGTCCAGACCTCGGGCGCGGGCTTGGGGTTGCTCGTACAGCTGGCGAGCGCAAGCACGCCGAGCACGAGCATCCCGGTTCTGACGCTGAGCATGGCGCCACGTTCTCCACGCAATCCCAAAGCACAGCGACCCTAGCGCGGCGCTCGGGCCCGCGCGAGCCCACTCGCGCGACTCTCGCCCGTTCGCTAAGACACCGAGCGGCGACGCGGCCCTTAGCGCGCTTGTCAGGAGACGGACCCGGGATGGCGGACGCGCAAGGGGGTCGGCCTAGCCGCGGCGGCCGCGCGCCGCCGCCGGCCGCCCGCCCCCGCCGCTCCATTCTCGGCGCGCTCGCCTATTGGACGGTGGTGGCCTGTGTCTGGGCGGCGATCGGCGTGATCGCCTTCTTCGCCGTCTTCGCCTTCGACCTGCCCGACACCTCGAAGATCTTCGATGTGAAGCGCCAGCCGTCGATCGACTACCTCGACCGTTCCGGCGCCGAGATCGCCGTGCGCGGCAGCCAGTTCTCGCCGCCGGTCGATATCGACCAGCTGCCGCCGTACGTGCCAGCGGCGTTCGTGTCGATCGAGGATCAGCGGTTCTACCAGCACTGGGGGTTCGACCCCATCGGCATGGCGCGCGCGGCGCTGGCCGACCTGCGCGCCGGCCACGCCGAGCAGGGCGCCTCGACGATCACCCAGCAGCTGGCGCGCAACCTCTTCCTCACCCCCGACCAGACCATCCGGCGCAAGGCGCAGGAGCTGGTGCTGGCGGTCTGGCTCGAGCGCAAGTTCACAAAGAAACAGATCCTGTCCCTCTACTTGAACCGGGTCTATTTCGGCGAGGGCGCCTATGGCATCGAGGCCGCCTCCCAGCGCTATTTCAACAAGCCGGCCAGCCAGCTGACTGTCGGCGAGGCGGCGCTGCTGGCCGGGCTCATGAAGGGTCCGTCCCACTACAGCCCGGTCTCGGCGACCGACCGCGCCGAGCGGCGCGCCACCATCGTCCTGGACAAGATGGTCGAGACCGGGGCGATCACCGCCGCCCAGCGCGACGAGGCGTTCCGCGAGCCGGTGCGGGTCTCGACGACCATGCCGAACCAGAACGCCCAGTACTTCATCGACTATGTCGACCAGCAGGTGCGTGCGCTGGTGGGGCAGCCCGAGCAGGACCTGGTGGTGCAGACCACGCTGGACTTGGGCGCGCAGGCGGCGGCGGAAAACGCCGTCCGTTCGGTCGTGAACGGTTCGGCGTCAACTCACGGCGTCCAGCAGGCGGCGCTGGTGGCGCTGGACGGCGAGGGCCGTATCCGCGCCTATGTCGGCGGCGTCGACTATGGCCAGAGCCAGTACGACCGGGCGAGCCAGGCCCAGCGGCAGGCCGGCTCGTCGTTCAAGCCGTTCGTCTACCTGACCGCCATGGAGGCGGGGCATACGCCGCAGGAGATGACCGTCGACGAGCCGATCACGATCGGCAGCTGGACGCCGCGCAACTTCGAGCCTCGCTACCTTGGACCGATGACGCTGGAGACAGCGCTGGCGCAGTCGATCAACACAGTCGCCGCGCGGCTGGCCAATCAGGTCGGGACCGTCAACGTCGCCGCGACCGCCCATCGCCTCGGCATCTCAACGCCGATCCAGACAGGACCCTCGATGGCGCTGGGCGCGGTCGAGGTGACCCCGCTGGAGATGGCCCAGGCCTATGCCGCCTTCTCGAACGGCGGCTATCTGACCAAGGCCTTTGGCGTGGAGCGGATCCAGACCGCCGCCGGACAGGTGCTGTACGACCACGACCTCGCGCCGCCGCCGCGGGCGCAGGTGATCGGGCAGCCGGCGCTGTCGGAGATGGTCGAGATGATGCGCGCCGTCGTGACGGCGGGGACAGGCACACGCGCGGCCGTGCCCGGGTTCGACATCGCCGGCAAGACCGGCACGACCAGCGACTACCGCGACGCCTGGTTCATCGGCTACTCCGGCGGCTTCACCGCGGCGGTATGGACCGGGCGGGACGACGACACCCCGATGCGCGGCGTCGTCGGCGGCGGGCCGCCGGCGCAGATCTGGCATGCCTTCATGGCGGAGACCCTGCCGCATATGAACGTGCAGCCCATTCCGGGCGGGCCGGCCCCGCAGCCGCCGGGCCTGCCCGACGTGATCGGCGACATCCTCACCGGCGCGCCCCCGAACGGGAGCGGCGCCCCGCCGACGCAGGCGCCGCCCGCCGCAGGTGCGCCGCCGGCGCCGCCCGGTCCGCCCCCGCCCGGCTAGCTCGTTCTCGTCTAGCGGCCCATGGCGTGCAGGCGCGCGCCGTTGGCGCGCAGCCAGGCGCGGTGCGCTCGCGGGTCGCCGACCAGGCCGCGCACGGCCGCCCAGAACCGCGGAGAGTGGTTCGCTTCGATGAGGTGGGCGCACTCGTGGGCGGCGACGTAATCGAGCACCGTCGGCGGAGCGAGGATGAGCCGCCAAGAGTAACGGACCCGGCCGACCTCAAGACTGGCGCCGAACCCGCGGCGGCGGGGCGGCGTGCACGACCCCCAGCGCCCGCGCGGGTCGGCGATGGAGACAGCGGGCATCCGCCGGTCCAGCGCCCGCGCGTGTACGGCGGTGCGTTCGAGCAGCACGCGCCGGGCTTCGGCCTTCAGCGCGTTCGTGACGGCGCGGGCGAACGCCGGGCCATCGCCCGGCGCGGACAGCGCACGCGGCGCGCCTTCGTTCGGCGCGGTCCAGCGCGGCCGGCCGGGAACGGCGACCAGACGGCACGGCCCGCCCGCGACCTCGATCACCGCGCCCGGCTCGAACGGCTGCGCGCGCGGGAGCTCGGCGAGTCTGGCCATGATCCAGCCGCGCCTCTGCTCGACGAACGCCATCGCCTCGCCGATGCGGCGTGGGCTGGGCGCCGTGGCGATGATCTCGCCCCGCGCGGCGTCGAGCCTGAGACTCACCCGGCGCGCCCGCAGATTGACCCGCACCCTGACCGGTGCGCCGTGGGCTTCGATCAGATCGCCGTGGACGGGGCGAATCGGCGCGTTGGACATGGGGTGGGGGTACGAGGGCGGCACGTCGACAGCAATATCTTGTCGTCATTCCCTGCTGGCGCTGCGTCAGCAGCCGAGGCCTAACCGGCCGCAGAGTCCAGCCGCTGCGCCTTGGCCTCGGAGCGGCGGATGAAGGCGCGCACGCGCGGGTAGATCCCCTCGCGGAACCGGCGTCCATTGAAGACGCCATAGTGGCCGACCTCCGCCTGGACGTAGTCCTCGTGCAGATGGTCTGGCACGCCGGGGGTGAGCTTGTGCGCGGCCTGGGTCTGGCCGATGCCCGAGATGTCGTCGTTCTCGCCTTCGACGGTCATGATGCCGATGTCGGTGATGGCCTCCGGCCTGACCCGCCGCCCGCGGTGGCTGAGATCGCCCTTGGGCAGCAGATATTGCTGGAACACGATCTCGACCGTCTGCAGGTAGAACTCCTCCGTGAGGTCCAGGACCGAGAGGTACTCGTCGTAGAACTCCCGGTGTTTGTCGGCCGAGTCGCCGTCGCCGCTGACCAGATGCTCGAAGTAGCGCTGATGCGCCTCCGTGTGCCGCTCGAGATTCAGCTGCATGAAGCTGTAGAGCTGCACGAAGCCCGGATAGACGCGCCGAAGCACGCCTGGATAGGGTGGCGGAACCGTGTGGACCATGTGCCGCCGGAACCAGGTGAACGGCCGCTCTTCGGCCAGGCGGTTGGCCACCGTCGGCGAGAGCCTGGCGTCGATCGGTGAGCCCATGAAGGTGAGGCTGGCCGGCCGCGCCGGATCGTCGTCCTCGGCCATCAGGCTGGCCGCCGCCAGCACTGGCGGCCCCGGCTGGCAGACCGCGACCACGTGCGGGCGCGGCCAGATGGCGCGGATCATCTCGCTGACCTGGTCGATGTAGTCGTGGAAGTCGAAACGGCCGTCCAGCATCGGCACGTCGCGGGCGTTCGACCAGTCGGTGACGTAGACCTCGTGATCCTGCAGGAAGGCCTGCACCGTCCCGCGCAACAGCGTCGCGTGGTGCCCGGAGAGCGGGGCGACGATCAGCACGGCCGGGTCGAGCGTCGAGCGGCCGGCGCGACGCAGGTCGGAAGTGTCGCGAACGAAGTGCAGCAGCTTGACCCAGGGCGAGCGCCATATCTCGACCGGGCGGACCCTGACCGGCGCGCCGTCGATGGTGACGCTGTCGATGCCCCAGGCTGGGCGGCCGTAGCGGCGCGTGACGTTGGCGAACAGGTCGGCCCCGGCATAGAGACTTCGCCCGAGCTCGGTCGAGGCGGCCGGGTTGATCGGCGAGCTCCAGAAGTCGCGGGCGGCGCGCGCCATCAGCCGCGCGGGCATCGAGGCATAGTAGGTCGCCTCGTGCATGGCGTAGAGCATCACGAACCCCCGGGCGAAGCCCTGTGTATTGTGCGGCGCAGCATACACCAGAGATGGTGAACGGAGTCCATCGCGCCAAGGCCCCGATTCAGTCGCCGGCCGATGCCCCATCCATCGCTTTCAGAATCGCCGCCCTGGCGTCGGCTGGCGTCGAATCGGACGCGATCACGCTGTCGAAGTCACCCTTCGGGTTCATCAGGTAGATGGCCGACGAGTGATTGACCGTATAGTCCGAGCCCGTCCCTTGTTTTTGGAAGTAGACTCCGTAGGAGCCGGCGATCTGGGCGACTTGATCTGGCGTCCCGGTCAGCCCGATCGCGCCCGGCGGAAAGACGCCGTTCGACAGATAGAGCTTGAGTTGTGACGGCGTGTCGCGCGCGGGGTCGACTGTCACGAACACGACCTGGAAGTCTTTCTGGCGCGGGCCAAGCGACCGCTCGACCGTCCCCAGCATCTGCAGCGTCGTGGGACAGACGTCCGGGCAGTAGGTGTAGCCGAAGTAGACCGCGCTCCACTTGCCGCGCAGGAGGCTCTGGTTCACGACGCGCCCGGTGTGGTCGGTGAGCTGGAACGCCCCGCCGATCGGGACGCTGGCCGCGGGTCTGGCGGGCGGGGCCGGGCGAAACACGATGAAGGCGGCCAGCGCGATGGCCGCAATAGCAACCGCGATCCAGGCCGCGGTTCTCAGCGAGATGACTCTCATCGGCGTTCGACTGCTACAATTGCCCCGTGAAGCTCTTCGCTCGCGCGCCCGCCCTGCCTGCGGCCCTGGATAGGCCCAAGACCCTGTCCGGACAACCCGAGGCGCTGGTCGAGGTCGCCCTGCCCACACGAGGACGATTGGGCCTGGGCGTCCTGGTTGGATTGCGCTGGCTGACGCTCGGAGCCGAGCTTGCCGCGATCCTCGCCGCCGCGCTCTGGCTGGGCCTCGGCCGACAGCTGGCGGCGGCGCTCGTGGTGATCGCGGCCGCGGCGATACTCAATCTCGTGCTGGCGCTGGCGCCGCCGCTCCGCCGCCTGCGCGGCGAGTGGATGCTGACTCTGCAGCTCGCCTTCGACATCGCGCAGATGTCGACCATCCTCTTCCTCACCGGCGGGGTGATGAATCCGTTCTGCCTGCTCCTGATCGCGCCCGTGACGATGGCGGCGGCGTCTCTGCGCGGCGGGCGGGCCTTCCTGATCGGCGGCCTCGCGGCCCTGGCGCTCGTGGTCATGAGCCTCTGGTCGTTGCCGCCGCCGTGGCCCGCGACCACGCCAGCCACGACGCCCGTGCTCTTTCGTCTGGCTGTGGCCGCGGCCACGCTGACCGGCATCGCGCTGACCGCCGGTTACGCGTGGCGGGCCGCTGCGGAGGCTGCGCGCATGGAGCTCGCCTTGAACCTGAGCCAGATGGTGCTGGCGCGCGAACAGCGGCTGTCGGCGCTGGGCGGCCTCGCCGCCGCGGCCGCCCACGAGCTCGGCACGCCGCTCGCCACCATGACCGTCGTGGCCAAGGAGATGGCGCGTCAGGCCCCCAACGACGCGCTCAAGGAGGACGCCGACCTGCTGGTCTCGCAGGCCGAACGTTGCCGCGAGATTCTGATGCGGCTGACCGAGGAGCCCGATACCGACGACGCCCTGCACGCGCGCATGACGCTGTTGCAGCTCGCCAACGAGGCGATCGAGCCGCATCTGCATGAAGGGGTCCGCGTCGAGGCCCTGGTGGCCGGGCCACCCGGCGTGCGCCCGCCGGAGATCCGGCGCATGCCCGAGGTGCTGCACGCGATGACGTCGTTCGTCGAGAACGCCGCCGACTTCGCCCGCTCCGAGGTCCTGGTCAGCGTCCGCTTCGACGAGGAGACCGTGGTCGTCGAGGTTCGCGACGATGGGCCGGGCTTCTCCTCCGACGTGCTCGCCAAGCTCGGCGAGCCCTATGTGACCAGCCGCCCGGGCGCCGAGGGGTCGAGGTCAGGGCACGTCGGCATGGGGCTCGGCTTCTTCATCGCCAAGACCCTGCTCGAGCGCACTGGCGCGCGGGTGGACTTCCGCAACGCGGGCGGCGCGCTGGTCTCGGCCCGTTGGCCAAGGGCGGCGATCGAAGCGCCCCCGGCGCCCGGTGGATTTGAACTGGGAGTCGCCGATCGCGCGCCAGTTGCAGGCGAAGGGGCTTGAGGTGACCGGCAGTCCGCGACATCATGTCGCGGAAGTAGATGCCTCGCGCTTGGTGGTGAGGATGGACATGCAGGACCTGTCGAACGCGGTCGCCGTGCTGAACGACAAGAGCCTGCTGGTGCTGGATGACGACGCCCCGTTCCGCAACCGGCTCGGCCGCGCCCTTGAGGCGCGGGGATTCGAGCCGGTGCGGCTGGCGAGCTCGATCGACGAGGCGATGGAGATCATCAAGGCCCAGCCGCCCGCCTTCGCGGTGCTCGACATGCGGCTGGGCGACGGCAACGGCCTGCAGGTGGTGGAAGCCATCCAGACCGCCCGGCCGGACGCGCGGGTGATCATGCTGACCGGCTACGGCGCGATCGCCACCGCGGTCGCCGCGGTCAAGGCCGGCGCCGTCGACTATCTGTCGAAGCCGGCCGACGCCGACGACGTGGTGCGCGCGCTCTTGGCCCGTCAGAGCGAGGTCCCCGCGCCGCCGGAAAACCCGATGTCGGCCGATCGCGTCCGCTGGGAGCACATCCAGCGGGTCTACGAGCTGTGCAACCACAACGTCTCGGAGACGGCCCGGCGGCTCTCCATGCATCGGCGCACGTTGCAGCGCATCCTGGCCAAGCGCGCCCCGCGCTAGACCGAACAAGTCCGTTCCGGCCACAACGGTGTCAGCAGGCGCGCCTATGGTGGCCACGCTTTGAAGGACACCACGATGATCACGCTCTACCACTGCCCGAACTCACGCTCGAACTCGGCGATGTTCCTGCTCGAAGAGCTGGGTCAACCGTACGAGGTCGCCGTCGTCGACGTCCGCGCGGGCGACGGCCAGAAGGCGGAGTATCTGGCGATCAACCCGATGGGCAAGGTGCCGGCGATCCGCGACGGCGACGAGGTCGTCAGCGAGACCGGCGCGATCGGCATCTACCTCGGCGACAAGTATCCCGCGGCCGGTCTTGCGCCGCCGATCGGTGACCCCCGCCGCGGCCCCTATCTGCGCTGGCACTTCCTCAATACCAGCCTGGACGCGGTCCTGGTCGACCGGATGGCCAGGCGCGAGCCGCTGCCGGCCGCGATGGCCGGGTACGGCGACTACGACCGGGTGCTGAGCACGCTCCGCAAGGGCCTGGAGCGCGGTCCCTGGCTGCTCGGCGAGCAGTTCACCACCGTCGACGCCTGCCTCGGGGCCGGCTTCCCATGGGGTTTCGCGAACGGCACGCTGCCGAGGGAGCCGGCGTTCGCGGCGTACGCCAAGCGCATCGAAGCCAGGCCCGCCTACCAACGCGCCAGCGCGCGCTGGGGCCTCGCCAATCCCTAGACGATAAGCGCGCGCGCTGCGGCCAGCCTGGCGAACGCGAGCGTCAGCGCCTTTCGCCGCGCGGCCGCGAGCGGGACCATCGGCGGCTCGACGATCACCGCGCCGCCGAAGCCGTCGGCGACGATCAGGCCGGGGCCGTCGGGCAGAACAGAGCGCGGGAAGTCGGCGTCGACGGCGAAATAGAAGGCGTCGCAGAACGGCGCGTACTCCGCCCACTTGCGGTCGGCGCGATAGTCTTCAAGGCCCGACTTGACCTCGGCGATGGCGATCTCGCCACGCGGGCCGATGGCCATGAGGTCGGCGCGCCGCCCGTTCGGCAGCGAGACCTCGGCCAGCGGCGCATAGCCGAGCGCCAGGAAGAGCCTGGCCGCCCCGCGCGTGACCACACCGGTGATCTCCGGGCGCGCGACGCTGATGAGCACGGACTCGTCG
>DATNJB010000024.1:0-17647 GCA_035604135.1 Caulobacteraceae bacterium
AACACCAACATCGTGGTCAACGGCTCGATCATCTTCTTCTCCGAGTGCAGCGTTCGCTACATCGTTGGCGCCCTCGAACTCTTGGCCGAGACCGGCGCGGCGACGCTGGAGCCGAAGCGGGGGGTCCACGACGCCTTCAACGTCAAGGTGGACGAGGCCAACCGCTGGATGGCCTGGGGCGCGCCGCAGGTGACCAGCTGGTACAAGAACGCCAAGGGCCGCGTCAGCCAGAACTGGCCCTTCCCCCTGGTCGACTATTGGACCGCGACGCTGAAGCCCAACCCGGACGACTTCGTGCTGGGCTAAGGCGGAAGCGAGAGGGCGGATCGAGATGGGGCACGCCGCCCGCTCGGGCTGCCTATGGTTGCGCCGTCAAGCGGAGCTACGCTCGTGAACAGCAAGTTCGAAGCGGTGATGGACGGCCTGGTCGAGCGCGGAGGCCCCGGCGCCGCCGTGGGCGTGCGCCACGGCGATCAAGCGCCCTACCTCGCCGGCTTCGGTCTTGCCGATCTGGAGTGGGGGCTCTCGATGACGGCAGACGCCGTCTTCCGGCTTGGCTCGATCACCAAGCAGTTCACGGCGGCGGCGATCATGCTGCTCGTGGAAGACGGAAGGCTGGGTCTCGACGACGACGTCCAATCGGTGCTGACGGACTATCCCGCCCAGGGCCGTCTCGTCACGATCCGGCATCTGTTGAACCACACCTCCGGGATCGCGAACTTCAACAGCCGGCCCGACTTCCCGGAGCGGACCGACCTGACGCTGGCCGAGGTTGTCGCGCTCTTCAAGGACCTGCCGCCCGATTTCGAGCCAGGCGCGCGCTACTTCTACTCGAACTCGGGCTACGTGCTCCTCGGCGCTGTCATCGAGGCCGCGTCCGGGATGGCGTACAGGACGTTCCTGCTCGAGCGGTTCTTCCGGCCGCTCGGCATGCGGCAGACCCGCTATCTCTACGACGAGCCGATCGTCGCCAAGCGAGCCAGAGGCTACCGCATGGGGGCCAAGGGCGTCGAGAACGCCCGCACGATGTCGATGACGCTCCCCCACGCGGCAGGCGCACTAGGCTCAACCGTGGGCGATCTCCTGACGTGGACTCGTGCATTGCGGGGGGGTCAGGCCGTGTCGACCGAATCCTACGCCGCGATGATAGCTCCGGCTCGCCTCAATGACGGCTCGTTGAGCGAATACGGCTTCGGCCTCAGCGCTTTGAAATTCAGGGACCGGACCGCCATCAACCACTTTGGCGGCATCAATGGCTTCGCGACGGTGCTGACCGATTTTCCGGAGGATGACCTGACCGTCGTCGTCCTCTCCAACCTGGAGAGTTTCTCGGTCGAGCGAGCCCATCTGGCCCTCGCGCGCCGGGCGCTCGAGCTGCCTGATCTCCTCGCCCGGCCGCGCGTTTCCGTCGCTGCGGACGGCCTCGCGCGCTGCGCGGGACTGTACGACATGGACGCACATCCATGGCCGATCGCGATCGCGGCCGCTGACGGAGTGCTTATCGCCCCGTTTCCAGCTCCGGACAGCCGATATGAGCCCTTCGCTCAAACCGAGTTCCAATGCGTCGACGATCCGGAGATAACCCTGCATTTCGACCAACCTGGCGAGGCCGGCTACGAGCGGGTGACCGTCCAGGGACCGATGCGGCGGCTGCGGACAACCACCGGCGCCCGCACGGCCGCGCCGGCCTGAAAAGGGGCTTCGGCGCGGTCAGCAGAATGGCGGCTTCAGGCCATCGCCGCTTCGAACAGTCGCCTGGCCGTCGCGTAATCGGCCTTGCCGTTTGGCGCGCGGGGCGCCGTCGGAACGAAGGCGATCTTCCGCGGCGCCTTGTAGGGCGCGAGCTTGGACCGCACGTGGGCGACGAGCTCGGCGTCGGAAACGGCCTGCCCGTCGACGAGCCCGACGACGGCGCTCACCACCTGACCGAACCGCTCGTTTGGCATGCCGAACACGAGCGCGTCGATCACCGCGGGGTGGGTCTTCAGCGCCTCCTCGACCTCCTCCGGATAGATCTTTTCGCCGCCCGAGTTGATGCAGTGGCTGCCGCGGCCCATCAGCTTGATGGTTCCGTCGGCTTCGACCGTCGCATGGTCGCCGCTGATCAGCCGCCGCTTGCCCTCGATCGTCACCCAGGTGCGGGCGGTCTTCTCCGGGTCCTTGTAGTAGCCCAGCGGCAGGTCGCCGGTCTTGGCCACCAGCCCGACCTCGCCGGACCCTGGCACAACGCGCTGGGTGTAGTCGTCGGCGCGCACGACAATGGTGTCCGGCCCGTCGAAGCGCGCTTCGGTCGGCGGCAGGTCGCGCGTCGTCACCGAGAGGCCAAGGCCCGCGCCCTCGGACGCGCCGAAGCTGTCGACCAGGACCGCGTCTGGCATGAATTCGAGCAGGCCGCTCTTAACCTCCGGGCTCCACATCATGCCGCTGGAGACCACGGCCCGAAGGCAGGTCACGTCATAGCGGTCGGGCTCGGCGCGTAGCGCGTCGAGCATCGGGCGGGCGAAGGCGTCGCCCACGATCACGAAGCCGGTGCAGCGGCGGCGCGTGACCACATCCAGCGCCGCCTTCGGGTCGAACGAGTGGTTGCGGGTGATGACCACGGGCGCGGCCTTGGACAGCACCGAGACGGCGGTGAACAGGCCCGTGCCGTGCATCAGCGGCACGGCGACGTAGACCGGCTCGCGCCCGATGTTCGCTCGAATCTGCGCCTGCAGCGCCTCTATCGTCGACGGCGCTTCCATGCCGAACGCTGGGGAGCGAAAGCCGGCGAGCACCGGCCACCAGGTCCCGCTCGGCCACATCACCCCCTTGGGCAGGCCAGTCGTGCCGCCGGTGTACATGAGGAACATGTCGTCAGCAGACCGCACGATCCCGAGCGGCGAGCCGTCGCCGTTGGTCAGGTCGGCGTAGCGCTGGAACCGCTCGACCGCCCCGCCCACGACCACCCAGAGCTTCACCTTCGGCAGCTTGTGGCGGACGGCGCGGACGACGTCGGCGAACTCGGAGTCGAAGAAGACGGCCTCGGCGTCGGAGTTGTCGATCAGGTACTCGACCTCGTCCGGCCCGTAGCGGAAGTTGACGTTGACCGGCGCGAGCCTCGCCTTGAAGGCGGCGGCGAAGATGACGAGGTACTCGGGACTGTTGCGCATGTACTGAGCGACCTTGGCCCCGGTCTTAAGCCCTGCCGACGCGAGCGCGCGCGCGAGCGCGTTGGAACGCGCATCGAACTGACCCCAGGTGACCACTTCTTCATCGCAGTAGACGGCCACATCGTCCGCTTTCGCGGCCGCCGCGGTCGCGTCGAACACATCACCAAACGCTACGGTCATCGTCTCCACCCGTATGGTTTTCGTTGTTGCGCCAAGCCTCGCGCCCGGCGCGACCGAGATCAACCCATCAGGTGTCCGACGGGCCCTCGGACGAGGCGCGGGCGGTGTGGACAAGGCGCTGAAGGAGAAGGCCGCCGACCACGAACATCGCCAACAGCACGATGGGCACGATTCCGTTCGGGATGCGTGTGGGGATGGTCGCGAGCAGCGTGAGTGGCGGCGCAATGAGCGGGACGAGGAAGTATACCCAGCGAGCGCGCCCGCCGATCTCCGGATAGACCATCCGGCCGACGAAGGTTGCGTACCCCCAGAACACGGCGAGGCTCGCGCCGATCGCGACCACCAACATGGAGTATAGCCCGAGCGCCGACATGCTGCCGTTGGTGTACTCCGCGAGCCGCGTGGCGGCCGGCAGCAGCGCAATGAGGCCGAGGAACGCGAGATTGAGCACCATCGCGATCCAGTCGACGCGCATGAGCATGGCGACGTAGCGGCGGTGCAGCAGCCAATAGAGGCTGATGACGAGAAAGCTCAACACAAAGGCCGAGAGCACGGGCGCCATCACGGCGAGCAGCCCAGCAAGGCCGCCAGACCACTTCGTCGGCGCGCGGACATCGAGCGCAAGCAGGGTGATGGCGATCGCGAACACCCCATCGGAGAGCATGATCAGGCGGTCGTAGGCGTGCCGCTGGTCGCGCGCCTTGAAGGGCTCGCTTTGGTCGAGAGATTCCGGTTCGCCCGCCACGTGCACCTTCCCAAGGGTCCGGCGGGCAGACTTAGGCCGAAGGCCCCGGTTGTCCAGCCGACGCCCGCCGTATCCAGGCGAAGGCGTAGGGCGCCAGGGTCACGGCCCGACCGCCGAGCGTGACGCGGCCATCGCCGGCAAGCATGCTCGCCGCATCGAGCCCGTCGTCATCGAGGCGGGCAGACCGGCCGACGAGTTCGAAGACGCAAAGGACGCACTCGTCGCCCGTCCTGCGCTCGAACGCCAGGACGCCGTCTGGCGACTTGAGAATGTGGACGCCGCCGCTCTGCAGCGCCGGCGAGCGCTTGCGCGCGGCGAGCATGCGGCGCGTGAAATGCAGCATCGACTCCGCCTCGGCTTCCTGCGCGGCGACGGCGAGGGGCAGGTGGCGCGGGTCGACCGGCAGCCAGGTCTCGGGTGCGGTGGAGAAGCCGCCGTTCGGTCCGCCGGCCGTCCACGGCATCGGTGTGCGCGCGCCATCGCGGCCGGACTCGCCGGTGTAGAGCGCGATGGCGAACGGGTCCTTGAGCCGCTCGAACGGCACCTCGGCGTGCGGCAGGCCGAGCTCGTCGCCCTGGTAGAGGAAGGGCGAGCCGCGCAGACAGAGCAGGAGCGCGAGCAGGCCCTTCACCTGCGCCGGATCGCCGGAATGGGCCAGCCGCGACGGATAGCGGACGAAGTCGTGGTTGCTGAGCGACCATGACGGCCAGCCCGGCGCGCCGACCCATGCGGTCATGGCGCCGGCGAAGAGCTCGGGCGTCGGCTCGCGCGCGTTCAGAAGATAGAAGCTGTAGGCCGTGTGGAGGCGCTCCGGCGTCGCCGTGTACTCGAGCTGCCGCTCGAGGTAGGCGGCATCGCCGATCTCGCCCAGCGCCATGCGCTCGCCGTAGCTGTCGAGCAGCGCGCGCACGCGGCCGATGAAGGCGAGCGTCTCAGGCCGGGAGCGGTCGTGGACGTGCTGTTGATAGTCAGTGGCCTGAACAGGCGCGCGCGTCAGGCCGGCAGGCGGGTTATCGGTCAGCGCTCGGTCGTGGAAGAGGAAGTTGATGACGTCGAGACGAAAGCCGTCGACGCCGCGATCGAGCCAGAACCGGGCCACGTCCAGGATCGCTTCCTGCACGGCCGGGGTCCAGAAGTTGAGGTCGGGCTGCTCGATCAGGAAGTTGTGCAGATAGTACTGCCGCCGCCTGGGGTTCCAGCGCCAGGATGGCCCGCCGAAAACGGCCATCCAGTTGTTCGGCGCCGTCCCGTCCGGCTTGGCGTCGGCCCAGACGTACCAATCCGCCTTCGGATTATCGCGAGAGCCTGCGCTTTCGATGAACCAGGGATGCTGGTCTGAGGTGTGCGACCAGACCTGGTCAACGATCAGCTTCAGTCCCCGGGCATGGATGGCGGCAAGCAGGTCGTCGAAGTCGCCCATGGTCCCGAAGATCGGATCGATGCCGCGATAGTCGCAGACGTCGTAGCCGAAGTCCTTCATCGGCGAGGTGAAGACCGGCGAGAGCCAGATGGCGTCGACGCCGAGGCCCGCCACATGGTCGAGCTTGGCCTCGATGCCCTTCAGGTCGCCGACGCCGTCGCCGTTCGAGTCGAAGAAGCTGCGCGGATAGATCTGATAGAAGACCGCCCGCTTCCACCAGTCGCTATCGTCACCCCCGGCCAGACGCTGCCTCCTCCTCCCAACTGGGAGCCTCGTTGAGTGGTCAAGCGGGCCATCGAGGAGTCAAGCGGGATTTGGGCTTCAGCCCCGGCGATAGAACCGTAAGATCGCATCGCAATGAGCAGCGTAAGCGACCTCGCAAGCCTGATCGAACGCGCCCAGCGCGTCGTGGTCTTCACTGGCGCCGGGATATCGACCGAGTCGGGCATCCCGGACTTCCGCAGCCCCGGCGGCGTCTGGAGCCGGATGAGTCCGATCTATTTCCAGGAGTTCGTCGGCGACGAGGCCAAGCGTATCGAGGCCTGGACCCGCACCTTTTCCGGAACCGCGCGCTGGACGGGCGCGAAACCGAACGCCGGCCACACGGCGGTGGCGGCGCTGGTGGCGTCAGGGAAGGTCGCAGCGGTGATCACCCAGAACGTCGACAACCTGCACCAGGACTCCGGCGTTCCGGAGGAGCAGGTGATCGAGCTGCACGGCAACGCCAGCTACGCATCCTGCCTCGAGTGCGGGCTCAGGCACGAGCTGGCCGACCTGAAAGGCCCGTTCCTGGAGCGCCGCGAAGTCCCCGCCTGCCGCGCCTGCGCCGGCATCGTGAAGACCGCGACCATATCCTTCGGCCAGCCGATGCCGCCGGGGCCAATGGCGCGGGCGGAGGAGGAGACACTGGCCTGCGACCTCTTCCTGGTGCTGGGTTCGTCCCTGGTGGTCTATCCCGCGGCGGGCTTTCCCCTGCTCGCCAAGCAGACCGGCGCCAGGCTCGCCATCGTCAACCGCGAGCCTACCGAACAGGACGCGATCGCCGACCTCGTCCTCCACGCCGAAATCGGCCCCGTGATGAGCGAAGTTGCAGCCCTGGTCTAAGCTCCGCACTCAATTGCGCTTGAAGGGTATGCTGGCAGCTCTCTACACCCTGAGCCGCTCGATTTGACCACAAAGCACACCAAGCACACCAAGGGTTCTGAGAAGGCGCCAGCGCGGCGGCCAGCCATGGCCTCTTGGTGTGCTTGGTGGTGAAAAAGTCTGGGTCCCGCTTTCGCGGGGATGAGCGGTTATTGAGTACGGACCCTGCAGCAGTGCAAATGACCGCGCAGAAGAGACTTCAGGGGGTGGACGGGCTTTGATGTTCAAGAAGATCCTTGTTGCCAATCGGGGCGAGATTGCGATCCGGATCGCGCGCACGGCGGCCGAGATGGGGGTGGCGAGCGTCGCCGTCTTCCCTGCCGACGACGCCCCGTCGCTGCACGTGAAGGCCGCCGACGAGGCATGGCCGCTCGAGGGCGCCGGCGCCGGGGCCTATCTCGACGGCGCGCAGATCCTCGCGGCCGCCAAGGCGTGCGCCTGCGAGGCGATCCATCCGGGCTACGGATTCCTGAGCGAGAACGCCGCGTTCGCCCGCATGTGCGCGGAAGCCGGCGTGGTCTTTATCGGGCCGGCGCCGGAAGCGCTGGAGCTGTTCGGCGACAAGACCGCGGCGCGCCGGCTCGCCATCCGCTGCGGCATTCCCGTCCTCGCCGGCTCGCACGGGCCAGTGACGAAGGAGCAGGCGAAGGCGTTCTTCGCCGAACTGGGCGACGGCGGCGCGCTCATGCTGAAGGCGGTGGCCGGCGGCGGCGGCCGCGGCATGCGGGCGGTGACGCGGGTCGAGGACCTCGAAGCGGCTTTCGACCGCTCGAGCTCCGAAGCGCTGAAGGCATTCGGCTCGGGCGACGTCTATGTCGAGCGGTTGATGCCGAGCGCGCGGCACGTGGAGGCGCAGATCCTCGGCGACGGAGCCGAGGCAGTCCATCTGTGGGACCGCGAGTGCAGCCTGCAGCGCCAGCGGCAGAAGCTGGTCGAGACGGCGCCGGCGCTGAGCGTCGCCGAGGACGTGCGCGAGGCGCTGCTCGAAGCGGCGACCCGTCTCGCGCAGGCGGCGAAGTATCGCGGTCTCGGCACCATCGAGTTCCTGGTCGACTCGCGACGCCACGAGGGCGCCGAGTTCGTCTTCATCGAGGCAAACGCCAGGCTGCAGGTCGAGCATACGGTGACCGAGGAGGTGACCGGACTTGATCTGGTGCGGCTGCAGCTGGAGATCGCCGGCGGCCGTACGCTGCACGACCTCGGCCTCGAGCAGGCGCAGGTCCCGGCGCCGCGCGGCGTGGCGATCCAGGCCCGGGTCAACCTGGAGACCATGGGCAAGGACGGCGCGGCCCGACCGACGGGCGGGACCTTGAGCGCCTACTCAGCCCCGTCGGGGCCGGGCGTCCGGGTCGATGGGTTCGGCTATGCCGGCTACCGCACGAGCCTGCGCTACGACTCGCTGCTCGCCAAGCTCATCGTGCACGCGCCGGACATGCACGCCGCGGCGCGGAAGCTCGGGCGGGCCCTGGGCGAGTTCGCCATCACCGGTCCCGCGACCAATATCCCTTTCCTTCAGGCGCTGATCGCCCGGGCCGACTTCGCCGCCGGCGCCGTCGACACCGGCTATGTGGAGCGCAACATCGAAGCGCTGCTGGCCGAAGCAGCGGCGCAGGCGCCCGCACCCGAGGGCCCCCAGTCGTCGTCGCGCAAGACTGCCGGGGCGAAGATCGACGCACTCGATCCCCTGGCGGTGCTGGCGCACGGCAAGTCGGGCGACGCGGCATCGGCGGCGCTGGCCGAGCCAGAGCCGCCGGCGGAACTCGAAGGCCCGCCCGGCACAACGCCGCTGCGCGCTCCGCTGCAGGGCACGATCGTACAGATCTCCGTCGAACCAGGGCAGGCCGTTCGCGCCGGCGAGTCGGCGCTGATCATGGAATCGATGAAGATGGAGCATGTGATCGAGGCGCCTGTCTCCGGCCACGTGCGCGAGATCGGCGTCGCGGTGGGCGACACGGTGTTCGAGGGCCACGGCCTGATCTTCTTCGAAGAGGCCGACCTCGGCGAAGCTGGGGCGGCGGAGCATACGGCGGTCGATCTCGACCACATCCGCCCGGACCTGGCCGCCGTGGTCGAGCGCCACCGCCTGGCCCTCGACGAGGCCAGGCCAGCGGCCGTCGAGCGGCGGCGCAAGACCGGCCAGCGCACCACGCGGGAGAATGTCGACGACCTCTTGGATCCCGGCTCGTTCGTTGAATACGGACCGCTGGTCGTCGCCGCCCGCCGTCGCCGCAACACGCTGGAGGAGCTGATCGCCCAGACGCCGGCCGATGGCATGGTTATGGGCCTGGGGCGGGTGAACGGCCAGCACTTCGCCGACGAGGCGGCGCGCGTTGCGGTGATGGCCTACGACTACACGGTGCTCGCCGGCACCCAGGGCGCTCACAACCACCAGAAGATGGACCGGCTGATGGAGATCGCCACGCGCTGGCGGCTGCCGACGGTGTTCTTCTGCGAGGGCGGCGGCGGGCGACCCGGCGACACCGAGGGCGGCGGTTTCATCCGCGGCTTCGAGCTCTGGGGCCGCATGTCGGGCACGGCGCCGATGGTCGGCATCACCTCCGGCCGCTGCTTCGCCGGCAACGCCTCGGTGCTCGGCTGCTGCGACGTCATCATCGCGACCAAGGACTCGAGCATCGGGATGGGCGGGCCGGCGATGATCGAGGGCGGCGGCCTCGGCATCTTCCGGCCGGAGGAGATCGGCCCGGTCAGCGTGCAGGAGCCGAACGGCGTCATCGACGTTCTGGCCGACGACGAGGCGCACGCGGTCGCGCTGGCGAAAAAGTACCTGTCCTACTTCCAGGGACCGCTGAAGGACTGGACCGCGCCGGACCAGCGCCGGCTGCGCGCGGTGATCCCGGAGAACCGTCTGCGCGTCTATGACGTCCGCACTCTGATCGACATCCTGGCCGACGAGGGCTCGGTCTTGGAGATCCGGCCGAAGTTCGGCCAGACCATGGTCGCGGCCTTGATCCGCATCGAGGGCCGCCCGCTCGGCCTCATCGCCAACAACCCGCGCTTCCTCGGCGGCGCGATCGACTCCGACGGCTCGGACAAGGCCGCCCGTTTCCTGCAGCTCTGCGAGGCGTTCGACCTGCCGGTGCTGTCCCTGTCCGACACGCCGGGCATGATGGTCGGGCCGGAGATCGAGAAGACCGCGCTGGTGCGCCACTGCTCGCGGCTGTTCATCATCGGCGCGAACCTCTCCGTGCCGCTGCTCAGCGTCATCCTGCGCAAGAGCTATGGCCTCGGCGCCATCGCCATGACCGGCGGCAGCTATCAGGCCTCGATGTTCGCGGTCTCATGGCCGACCGGCGAGTACGGCGGCATGGGCCTCGAGGGTTCGGTCAAGCTGGGCTACCGCAACGAGCTCGCCGCCATCGCCGATCCCGCCGAGCGCCGCGCGCGCTTCGACGAGATGGTCGCCAGAGCCTACGAGGCGGGCAAGGCGCTGAACCGCGCCACCGGATTCGGCATCGATGACGTGATCGATCCGGCCGACACGCGCGCCTGGATCATGGGCGCGTTGCGCAGCCTGCCCCCCGTCCCGCCGAGGACCGAAAAGAAGCTTCGTTGGATCGACGCCTGGTGATAATCGCAACCTCGATAATGGAAAGCGTGAGACGAGGAGACGCATGAAGTTCAACGCATACTGGCTGGTCGCTGGACTGGTCCTCGCGGCGGCGAGCGCCGCGGTCGCCGACAATGCGGCGAGCGTGATCCAGGCCAGGCAGGCGCACTACAAGCAGATCGGCGCCGCCTCGAAGGGGATCCACGACGAGCTCGGCAAGCCGGCGCCCAGTGCGGCCGTCATCCAGGGCTTCGCCAAGACGATCGACACGCTCGCACCGCAGATCCCCTCCTGGTTTCCCCCCGGCAGCGGGCCCGAGGCTGGCGTGAAGACCGCCGCCAAGCCCGAGATCTGGACCGATGCGGCCGGGTTCAGCGCCGTGGCCAGCGCGTTCGCGACCGAAGCGCACCATTTCGACGACGTCGCACAAGGCGGCAACATCGACGCCATCCGGGCCGAATACACCAACCTCGGCAAGGCCTGCTTCGCCTGCCACAGTAAGTACCGCGCCAAGGAGGACTAGCGCCATTTCGACCGCGCCCGAGGCGGCGAAGACGCGCGTCGCGATCTGGGACTGGCCTGTCCGGCTGGTCCACTGGCTGGTCGTGGCGTTGGTCGCGTTCTGCTGGTGGAGCGCGCAAAATGACCAGTTGGCTCTGCACGAGACCGCGGGCGAGGTGCTGGTCGGGCTCGTCATCTTCCGCCTGATCTGGGGCGTGGTCGGAAGCTCGACCGCGCGGTTCGCTGACTTCCTGCGCGGCCCGCGCGGGGTCGCGGCCTACATCGGCGAGCTCAGGCGCGGGCGGAGCGAGCACGCGATCATCGGGCACAACCCGCTGGGCGGCTGGAGCGTGGCGGCCATGCTCGGCCTGCTTGTGCTCGACTTAGGACTCGGCCTCTTCGCGGTGGACGTCGACGGCGACCAACCGGGGCCGTTCGCGGGATTGGTCAGCTTCGACCAGGGCCGCGCGATCGCCCACGTTCACCACTGGGTGTTCAACACCCTGCTGGCGCTGATCGTCCTGCACCTGGCGGCGATCCTCTTCTACGCCGTGGTGCGGCGGGACAACCTGGTCGGGCCGATGCTGACGGGCGCGAAGGCGGCGGTCCGCGAGGCCACGCCGATGAAGGGCGCGCCGCTCTGGCGCCTGCCCGTGGTGGCCGCCATCTCGGCCCTGGCCGCCTACGTTATCGCCCAGGGCGGCAAGTTGTGAGGCGAACCCCAATCGAACTTCTCCCAAAGGGAGAAGGGGGGGACCCACGCCGACGGCGTGGGGGCGATGAGGGGTTGCCGAGGACCAGGATTTGCCGGAATCGCCGTAACCCCTCCCCCCTCGCGCCCGCGGCGCTCGGCCCCTCCCTATGGGAGGGGGTCGGGAACGCGGGGACTAGCTGATGGCGAACCACAATCTCTACACCCTGCTTCAGTCACGCTTCCCCGCCGATCGCACGGCGGCTTGCCTGATCCTGCCGGGTGGAGAGACGATGAGCTACGGCGCGCTCGAGGTTGGGGTTGGGCGGATCGCGGCGCTGCTGCGCGCCAAGGGTGTCCAGCCGGGCGACCGGGTGGGGGCGCAGACGCGGAAGAGCCCGGCCGCGTTGATCTTCTATCTGGCGAGCTTGCAAGCCGGGGCGGTCTTCCTGCCGCTGAACACCGCCTACACCGAGGCCGAGGTCGCTTACTTCCTCGATGACGCCGAGCCCAGGCTGTTCGTCGACGACGCCGAGGCGCTGGCGTGGGAAGCCGAGGCGCTCGAACCGCTTGCCGACGTCCACCCCGCCAGGCCCGACGACCTCGCGGCGCTGGTCTACACCTCGGGCACGACCGGGCGCTCCAAGGGCGCGATGCTGAGCCATGCCAACCTGGCGGCGAATGCGCTGGCGCTGGTCGAGGCGTGGGGGTTTACGGGCGAGGACGTGCTGTTGCACGCGCTGCCCATCTTCCACGTGCACGGCCTCTTCGTCGCCGTCCACTGCGCGCTGCTGAGCGGGGCGCCGATGCTTTGGCTGGAGCGGTTCGACGAGGACGCGGTTCTGGCCGCGCTGCCACGCGCGAGCGTGATGATGGGGGTGCCGACGTTCTACGGCCGCCTGCTGGCCGATCCCCGCTTCACCGCCGAGGCGGCCGCCCACGTGCGGCTCTTCATCTCGGGCTCCGCGCCGTTGCTCGAGAGCGCGTTCGCCGCCTTCGAGGCGCGGACGGGCAAGCGAATCCTCGAGCGCTACGGCATGAGCGAGGCGCAGATGATCACCACCAACCCGCTGAACGGCGAGCGGCTGGCCGGCAGCGTGGGCTTCCCGCTGCCAGGCGTCGGCCTGCGCATCGCCGGCGGCGCGGAGACCGGCGTCGTCGAGATCAAGGGACCGAGCGTCACGTCCGGCTACTGGCGCAATCCGGAGAAGACGAAGGACGCGTTCACGGCGGACGGCTGGTTCATTACCGGCGACATCGGGCGCCTGGACGCGGACGGCCGGCTGTGGCTCTCCGGCCGGGCCAATGACCTGATCATCTCCGGCGGTCTGAACGTCTATCCGAAGGAGATCGAGCTCGTGCTCGACGACCTGCCGGGCGTGGTCGAGAGCGCCGTCATCGGCCTGCCGCACCCGGACTTCGGCGAGGCGGTCGCGGCCGTGATCGCCGGTGCCGGCGACGAGGACGATGTCCTCCGCGCCGCCCGCGAAAAGCTCGCCGCCTTCAAGACGCCGAAGCGGGTGATCTTCGTCGATGACCTGCCGCGCAACGCCATGGGCAAGGTCGAAAAGACGGCGCTGCGCAAGCGGTACGCGGACCTGTTCAGCTAGAAGAAGGAGCGCGGCCCGAAGACCGCGCCTCTTTTGAAACGCGGTTCGCGTTGTCCGCCTAGGGCAAGTTGGGATCAGTTTGCATCGACTACTTATTCGCCGCTCATCCCCGCGAAAGCAGGGATGAGCGGGTAACCAGGCATCGGGCGTCGATCAGCTTGATCTCAACCCAGTCTAGAAGAACTTGTACCGCACTTCGACGCCGAACGTGCGAGGCTGCGTGATCTCAAGGGAGTCGATGTAGTATAGGCGCGTGGCCGGATTGAAGCCCGCCGTGGCGTTGCCGATCTGCCCGGTGCCGCCGCCGCCGACGGTGTACTCCAGGTCGTTGAACAGGTTTCGGATGTAGCCGATCACCTCGTAACGGTCGTGGTCGCCGGACCAGGTCGCCCGAAGATCAACATCGGACCACGACGGAGCGATGTTATAGGGCGTGTTGAACACAGTGTTGCCCAGCTGGGTATCGCGCCAGACATAGGTGACCGCAAACGTCAGGTTGCCCGGGTCGAAGTGCCAGGTGTAGGCGCCGGTGATCGCGATCTTGTTCCGCGGCGCATTGGGCAGCGGCGACCCCTTCACCGACTGCAAGCCCGGCGCAACGGCCTCGTTCACGTCCCTCGCGCCGGGCCCGGTGCCGAGCGGGTCGGCGGTGTTCGTCACGCAGACGGAGCTTGCGGTCGGCACGAACGTTCCGAGCACGACCGAGCCCGCGCACCCGGTCAGCAGCGCGGTGTAGTCGTACGAGTAGGACAGGGTGAAGATCAGGTCGTTGACAGGGGTCCAGACGCTCTCGACCTCGACGCCGGTCGACTCCGCCTTCGGGAAGTTAATGAACGCGCTGGTCAGGATCCCGTTCACGTCGACCGTCAGCGGGAGCTGAATCTGGTCGTAGTCGTAATAGAAGGCCGCCACATCGACCGACAGCTGATGGCCGAAGCTCTGCTTGTAGCCGACTTCATAAGAATTCAGGACTTCGGGCGCGACCTCGGGGTTCGCACCGATCGAAAACGCATTGAACGATATCGGCGCATAGCCGCGGCTGTAGCGGGCATAGGTGAAGATGTCGGGGGTCGGCGTCCACTCGATCTCGGCCCCGCCGGTCACCTCGCTGTCGGTCCCGCTCAGCGAACGGAAAGCGTCCCCGTTCGGCTGGATTATGCCCATGCTCTTCACGCCCTTGCCCAGGCCCGCAGCGGCGGTATTGCAGTTCGCGCCGCCGTTCCCGCCGTTGCCCGACAGGCAGACGGCCGCCAAGGTTTCGTCGATCGCCGGCGTGGCGGCGCCGAACAGTGGGATGAGAAGGTTGTAGAGCCCTGTGGTGGCCGAACCCCCGAATGCGATGTCGCGCGCTTCCTGGTTGCCCCACTTCTGGTCTGCGCTGTACCGCAGGTTAGCCGTGATCTTGATGTCGTCGGTGATCTTGTACGACGCCTGGCCGTAAACCGCCTCGCTCTGGCTCTCGAACTGGTATGCCGAGAGGGCCAGCATGTCGTGCGGGTTCGCGGCGGCAGGCGTGAGCGCGCCCGGGATGAACGGGTCGTAGCCCGCGGCCGCCAGGGGTCCGAGGAGGATCGGGTTGGTTAGGTTCGGCTGGTTGGCGTTAAAGATGATCGGGTTGCTGTACTGCTGGTAGTAGTAATGGAACCCGACGATGTACTGAAATGGGCTGGTGTCGGTCGACTGGATGTAGATCTCGTGGCTGGTCCACCAGTCATTTTCCTTGAAGTTCACGGTGTCGATCGGGTTGACGGTCAGCGTGCTCGGCGCCGGGAGGGCCGCGGTCAGCGCGGCCTCCGCCGCAGCGAGCGGAATGCCCAACGCAGCGGCGGTCGGGGGCGCGAACACATTGTCGACGATCGCAGCCTCCTCGCCGAACGCACTTCCCGGCAGCGTGAAGCTGGTCACGTCGGTGTCGACTTCGTCGAAGTTCAGTTTGTAGTCGTAGCCCTGGATGCCGCCGATGTACTTTATGTCGGCATTGGGGAGATGATAGGTTGCGATGTAGTTCAGGTCGTTGTAGTTCGCGAGCGATGTAACGACTGGGCCAACGGCCGCAAACTTCCAGGGGTCGGCCGTCTGCGGATTGTTGAAGACGCCGGGAGTCCTGAGCGTGGCTGCGATCGGCAACTCTTGGGGGACCCCGCCACCGAGAAACTCGGACAGAGCCACGCCCCCGGCTCCCGCCGCCGCGCCGGGCGTTATCGCCGCGTAGCCATAGTTCGGGTTGATGTAGAGCGAACCGTTGACCCCGAACGTCCCGGCGTTCGGCTCGTTGATGTTCGTTTCGTCCCAGTCGCCGATCCCCCGCGTCTGCCGGCTGCCGGCGTTGCCCTCGTCTGGCAACCAACCGGACACGTAACCGCGGGCGTAGAAGTCGAAGTTCGGGCTCGGCTTCCAGGTGACCGCCCCCTCGAGGTGCCAGTCGTTGATCTTGTTGAACTCGGAGGGCCCGCCCACCACGTTCTTGAAGTAGCCCTGGCCCTGGTAGTCCCAGTCCCCCGCGACGCGAACATCCAAGCCCGGTGCGACCTGGCCGGAGGCCGCGCCTTCGATCTCGAACTTGTCGTAGTTGCCGACGGTCGCGCGCAGCTCGGCATAGGGGTGATCGGTGGGCCGCACGGCGATCATGTCGATCGAGCCGCCTTCTCCTGGGCGACCACCGACGTTCTGGGGACCACGCTCGATCTGTTCCTGGGTCAGGAACAGCGAGGACTCGGCGAGGTTGTACGGCGAATAGACGAAGAATTCGTCTTCGTAGGCCGTGACGCGGGAGTCGTCGGTCACGTTGAACGACTGGCGCACGACCCCGCGCATGCCGGCGTTGACCGTCACGGTGTCGTAGCTGAAACCGGGCGCGAAGTTGGTGACGTCCTGCACGGTCTGGATGCCGGTGCGATCGCGCGCCGCGCTGGTGAACACCGACACGGCCACCGGGATCTTCTGCAGCCTGGTCGTGGTGTGCTGGGCGACGACGACGACCTGGGCCTCGTTGCCCTGGTTGGACGGCGCAGGCTGCGCCGTCTGCGCCAAGGCCGGTGCGGCGATCGCGATGAGTGCGACGACCGAGGTGCCCATAACGAGCGTGCTGCGCAGTTGCGACGTGTCGGACATTGAAACTCCCTCCCCGTGCGACCAGCCGAAGTGGGCCGGCTGCACCTGCTTGCTCGCCGTTTCGCGAACGGCGACGCGTTCGAGCGCCGCGACGAAGCGCGGCGCCCATCGCGATGCTTTGCCAGCGATGGGCGGATGTCAACCGGATGACCTGTTCGACGAAATGCAAGCAGCGGGCAGTGTAGCCGAGCCGCCACGGCGTCTCCCTGACGACCCGCCCCAAAAGGAAAGGGCGCGGCCCGAGGACCGCGCCCAGACTTGAAGCTCGATCGTACGTCTAGAAGAACTTGTAGCGCACCTCGACGCCGAACGTCCGCGGTGGGTTGAGGCCCTCGGACTCGACGTAGTCGAGGCCCTTCGCATTCGTCGTTGCGCTCGTCGCAGTGCCGAGAATGCCCGCCGACGCCGGACCGCTCTGGTACTGGACGGTGTTGCCGACGTTCTTGATGAAGCCGATGACCTCGTAGCGGTCGTGGTCGCCCGACCAGATCGCGCGCAGGTCCACGTCCCACCAGGATGGCGCCGTGTTGTAGGGCGTGTTGAACAGGCTCCCGCCCTGGCTGTCGCGCCAAGCGTAGACGGCAGAGAGGGTCAGGTTGCCCGCATCGAAGTGGAACGTGTAGGCGCCGGACAGCGCGATCTTGTTCCGCGGCGCTTCCGGGATCGGATTGCCCTTGATCGATTGGTCGAGATTCGCGCCGACTTGGCCAGGAACGACTTTCGCGCCCGGGCCAGTTCCCAGTGGATCCTGGGTATTGACCACGCAGGCCGTCCCAGGCGCCGGGGTCAGCACGCCGCCGACGATGGCTCCGGAACAACCGGTCAGGAAGGCGGTGTAGTCGTACGAGTAAGAGAGCGTGAAAATCAGGTCGTGTGTCGGGGTCCACACGCCCTCGAGCTCGATGCCCTCGGACTCGGCCTTCGGGATGTTGATGAACTGACCCTCGAGAATGCCGCCGACGCTGACGGAAATCGGCGTCTGGATGTTGTCATAGTCATAGTAGAAGGCGGCCGCCTGCACGGCCAACTGACTGCCGAAGGTCTCCTTGTAGCCGATCTCGTAGGCGTTCAAGCTCTCAGGCGCCACCAGCGTATTGGCGCTGACGAAGCCGGCGTTGAACGAAAGTGGCGCGTAGCCTCGATTGTAGCTAGCATAGAGGAAGGTGCTGGGGTTCGGGGTCCACTCGATCTTCGCGCCGCCGGTCACGGCGTTCGACGTGGCGGAGTCCTGCCGAACTGCGACGCCGAGCGCATTGATGATGCCCATGCTCTTAACGCCAGGCCCCAACGGCCCGCCGTTGCAGTTCTTGGCGTTGCCGCTCAGGCACACTTCCCCGGGCGTTATGTCGAACACCGGCACGGCCCCGCCGTACAACGCATCGAAGGCCGGGATCCCGGCGCCGAATAAGAGGAGACGCTCCTCCTCCGCCCCGTTCTTACTGTCCCACGTATAGCGCAGATCGCCAGTCAGCTTGATGTCGTCGGTGATCTTGTACGAGACCTGGCCGTAGCCCGCCCACTCCTGGTTG
>DATNJB010000025.1:0-86962 GCA_035604135.1 Caulobacteraceae bacterium
CCGCGCCGGCCGGCGGGCCGCTCGCCTGGGCGGAGGCGAACGGCGGCTGGCTCGCGCTCGCCGCCCTGGTCGCTGCGCTCGCCGCCGGCGCCGCGGCCTGGGCGCTGCGAAGCCGGCGGCCCCCGCTGGCGACGGCAGGCGCGCACGTCCCGTTCAGCGTCGCCACGACGCTCATTGGCGGGGTGCATGCGGCCGCCAGCGACGTTCATCCCACCGCCGCGCCGACGATCAGCGTCGGCTGGACCATTCACATGCCGCCGCCCCGTATCGAGGGCCTGGACGGCCCGCCGGAGCCGGACGCATGAGTGAGACCACCGCCATCACCATGGCCGACCTGTTGCCCGATCCGATCGAGGGCCTCGCCGATCAGCTGAAGGCGCACGCCGCCGAGCACGGCGGCGGGGCCGTGCCGTGGAGCCTGGTCGAGGGGCAGGCGGTGAGCGGACTGAAGAGCGAGCTCGGCAACTTCAACCTGTTCACCCAGCTCGCCCACGCCTGGGCGTCGATCGGCGCCGTGCGTGCCTTTCGCGACCCGGCCAAGCAGCCCGCGGGCCAGACCAGCATCGTCCCGCTGGGCCAGCACCAGGCGGTGCTGACGGCCGAGCCCGCGCTCAACCTCGTCATCGGAGGTTTCGCCCTTCCGCCGCTCAGGCTTGGGTTCCTGGTGACGGCCATCTTCGAGTCGGTGCACCTGTCCATCCGCGATGGCCACCTGCATTCCGCTTCGCCGGGCAAGTGCATGCTGACCGCGGGTTTGAGCTGTGGTTCGGTCCCCCTGCATCCGCCCAAGGAGGTGACCAAGGTGAAGCTGCCCGGCGAGTTCCACTTCCAACCCCCGTGGAAGATCCCGTAGCGGACGTGTTCCGGCGCCGCGCCAGTGTGCGCTGACGACCCAACGCGATCCGAGCAAGCGTCCGATTCAGGCTTTTGCGCCGCCGCTGGCCAAGCTCTTCCCCTCAGCCAGCGCGATGCCTTCCAAGAACAGGTTGCGATCAGCGGGGTCCCATGGCGCCGCCTTCCCGCGCCTCGCCAATTGCGGCGCGCGGGCCTCGGTCAGCGGAAGCTGATCTGCAGCGGGACCCACCCCGCGTTCAATGAGCCTCGACCGCTCAGGCGTTGACGATCGAGAGAAGGTTTCCGTCCGGGTCCTTGAACCAGGCGACCTTCATCTGGCCCGCGCTGTCGGTGTGGATGTCGCCCTTCATCGCCAGCCCCGGCAGGTCGTCGTAGCGCTCGAAGGCCACGCCGCGGCTCTTCAGGTCCTTGACCACGCCGTCGACGTCGGAGGTCATCCAGGTCGCCGCCGTGGCCTTGTTGGTGCCGGCCTGCTCGCTCTCGTAGACCAGCAGGGTGAACCCGCCGCTGCGATAGGTGGTGACGCCGGGCCGGTCCTGGAGCGGCGTCAGCCCGAGCGTGTCGTGATAGAAGGACTTCGCGCGGTTGGTGTCGCGCACCGGAATGGTGGCGACGACTTGATTGTCGGACAGCATGGTGGACGTCTCCTCATCGCCGAATGGCGGATTTGAACAAGCCGCCGCGGGCGCTGGCCGCGGAAGCTTGACACTACAACGCGGCGCGCAGACGTTTCGATCCGGGCGGGCGCCGATTTGAGCGCCGATATCGCCTATCCGCCGACGACCGGCGCCCGGCGCCTGCATGAAGCGCCGCTGGCGGCGGCGACGGCGGCGAACCTCGCCGGCTTGGGCGAGCTGGTTCAGAACCCCGCGCGGCATCCGATCGAGATCGTGCGCTGGCCAGCATCCGGCTGGAGGCCGGTCGATGCGGGCTCCGGCGACCAGGGCGGGGTCACCGAGGGCCTGTTCGAGTTCCAGTGGCGCGGCGAGACCCTTTACGCGCGCAACAACGCGGTCGGTGACAGCTACCTGTTCGGCTGGAGCACCTGGCCGGAGGCGGCGGCGAGCGATGGCGCTCCAAAGCGGCGCGATCAGGCGCTGATCTGGCGGGCCAACTACCATCCGGACGGCGGCCAGCTGGTCTACCCGACCAACGGCGAGAGCTTCGTCGTTCCGCTGGCGCGGCCGGGAGACGACGTGACGCCCGAGGCGTTCACCGCCTTCTGGTTCGACGGCTCGGCCGGGCTCTACGTCCGCCCGAACGTCTGGCACGGCGCCTTCGTGCCGCACGCCGACGAAGCCGTCTTCCTCGACCGCCAGAGCCGCGTCCACGCCCGCGTCTCGGTGGATTTCCCGCGCGAGTTCGGCTGCTACCTCGCCGTCCCGCTGCGGCGGCCCTAGCGGGCGGCGCTTTGCCGTTGGCCGAGCGGCGTCGGGGTCGCTAGGCTTGAGCGCATGACCAGCCTCCATTACGTCGGCTTTCCCTCGCTGCACGAGACGCCGCTGACCATTCCCGCGCGCTTCCGGGTTCCCGAGCGCGACGGCCGTCTGCCGGCGGTGATCATCCTGCTCGGCTCGGCCGGGCCGACGGAGCGCGAGGGCGGCTACGCCGGGCCGCTGAACGCGCTTCGCCACGCTGGAGCCCGACCAGTGGTCGCCGCGAGGCTTAGGCGGCGGATCGAGCGGGCGGCCGCGCACGGTCCTGGAGACGCTGCCCGACCTCTACGGCGCGCGCGCCTTCCTGGCCGCGCACCCCAAGGTCGACGCCCAGCGGATCGGCGTCCTCGGCTTCTCGTTCGGCGCTGTCGCGGCGATGCTGGCCGCGACCAAGGCGGTGAACGCGACCTTCCTGGACGAGGCCTGCTTCGCCGCCTTCATGCCGGTCTATCCGGTCTGCCATCTCTACAACCGCGTCCCCGGCTTCGAGTTCGGCGACCTGGTCGCGGCGCCCGTCTTGATCGTGACCGGCTCGCTGGACGGCTACGACAACGACCCGGACGCCGGCCCGGCGCTGGTTCGCTCGCTCAAGCCGCTGGACCGGATGAAGGTGCGTACGGCCGTCGTGCACGGCGCGCACCACGGCTTCGACATGCCCGGCGCCGACTTTGAGGTGGAGGACCCGGCCGGCAACCGCGGCGCGGGCGGCCTGGTGACCATGCGCTACGACGCGGAGGCGGCGGAGCGGGTGCACGGCCTGGCGGTGCAGTTCTTCAGCGAAGCGAAGAGCGAGGGCGCACAAGCCCGCCGGTGAAGCGAAGCGTGATGCTCTAAGCTCCGGTGATCTCCGTCGCCGCTTCCATCGCAACCTCCAGCCCTTCGGCCAGGGCGCCGTCCTCTCCCCCGCCGACCGAGTGGGACGCGGCGCGGCGGCCCTCCAGCTCTTCGAGGGTGCGCTTATGCGACTCGCGGGTGATGCGAAGGAAGAAGCCGAAGGCGAAGGGAATGGCGTACAACAGCGGCACGAGCACGCCAGCCACCAAGCCGAGGCGCGTGACCATGTGCAGGTCGACCGCCCGCGGGTCGACGTGAGCGGGCCAGTTCACCACCTCCTGCAGGAGGAAGCCGGCGACGACCGTGCCCAGGCCGGCGGTGGCCTTGCCCGAGAAGGACAGGGCGGCGGCGAACAACCCTTCCTGCCGGCGGCCGGTGGTCAGCTCCTGTACGTCGATGGTGTCCGCCAACATGGAGACGAACATGATGCCAAGGAACACGCCCAGCGCCGTCCGCACGGTCTCGTTGGCGATCAGGAGCACCAGCAGCAGGTTCGAGCCGTTGGGGGGCATCAGGTGGAGGAGCCGAAGGCTGGTCACGCCCATGCCGAAGATGACGATCAGCGCGAAGCTGGTCAGCAGCACCGTGCGCTTGTCGAACATCCGGCCGACGAGGTTGAGCGAGGCGAAGGCCGCCACGGCGCCGACGATGACGAGGCTGAACCACTTCAGCTGCTCGCTGGTCAGTCCCCAGAAGTAGGTCGACATGTAGATGCCGAGCGTGCCGGTCGTGCCATCGACGGCGGCGAACAACAGCGCGCCAGAGAAGAGGATCAGGAAATCGCGGTTGCCGCGGGTGGAGACGATGTCGCGCCAGACCCGAGCGAGGGAAAACCGCGGCGTCGCCTTCGTCGGCTGCAGCAGGTAGGGGATCTCGCGCCGCGTGAGCTCGGTGGTCGCCAGGATGGCGACGACCGTTGCGATGGCCACGATAGGCCCGAAGTGCGCGTAGCCGGCCGGGTTGAGCAACCCGTACGCATGCGCCCGCGTCTTGGGGAAGATGAACGCGTACGTTGAGAAGGTGAAAGCGGTCGGGATCACCCAGCCCATGATGTAGCGCCAGGTGATGATCGTGGTGCGCTCGACGTAGTCGTCGGTGAACTCGGCGAACAGCGCCGTCCAGGGCACGACGAACAGGCTCATCGAGATGTTGGTCAGGATGACGCTGGCGAACAGCCAGACGTACAGGCCGGCGCCGGCCAGACCGTGCGGCGGCGAGAAGACGAGGAAGAGCCCAAGACCGATCGGCGCCGCCGAGAGGTACATGAGCAGGTGGCGGCGACCGAGCCGGGTCTTCAGCCCGTCCGAGAAGGACCCGATCAACGGGTCGAAGGCCGCGTCGATCGTCAGCGCGGCAGCCAGGCACAGCGAGACCAGGAAGGCGTTCGCGCCCAGGATCTGGTTGTAGAAGAGCAGGACGAAGGTGCCGAACGCGAAGTTCTTGAGCGACTCCGGAACCGCGCCGATGGCCTGGAATATCTTAGTCGAGAGGCCGACCTTGCCGACCCGTTTGCGGGCGCGTTGGTAGGTTTCGGCTGGCGAACTCAAGCGGACGCTCCCTCGAGGCTGAATTGCACAGCATGGCCGCAATCGCGGTCCGGCGTCACGTGAAAACCGAGCCATGTCTGCCGCAGCCGAGTGTGGTTAAGCCGAAGATTACGTTTGCGCGGTAATCCCCTTCGGCGCGCCCGGGGGGAATCGAAGGCCGATGAAGAAGCAGCTCAGCTCCATCAGCCTTCGGCTACAGGCCGTCGTCGGCCTATTGGTGATCATCCTGGTCGGCGCCTGCGCCGTCTCGGCCACCCGGGCGTTCGAGCGCCGGCAGCAGGCCGACCAGGTGGTCGCGCTGACGCAGGTCATGCGAGACCTGTTCTCGGCGATGCAGAGCCTGAGGCTCGAGCGGGCCGGCGTGGCCAACGGGCTCGTCCAGGCCACGCCCCAGACTCCCGCCGACGTTCAGAGCGACGCAGCGGTTCGGGCAAAATCGGAACGCATGCTGGATGCGGCGCTCGTCAAACTCGACGCCCTGCCGAAACAGCAAGGGGACGACTTCGGCATCGCGCAGATCAGAACGCGCCGGGCGGAGCTGGAGGCTTTGCGCCCGGTCGCCACACAGGCGATCGCCGAACCGGCGCAACAACGCCCCGCGGATCTTGCGCAGCGCTGGGTCTCCGCCGACACGGCGCTCACAGACGCCCTCAGCCAAACCGCGGCGCGCATATCGGCGGAGGTGAGCGGCGGCGACCCCTCCATCGCGCGAATGATGCACATCGGCCGGTTGGCGTGGGCCGTACGCGACGCGGCCGGCACCGAGATGCTGCACCTCGATCAGGCCGTGGTGGTCGGCAAGCGGCTCACCGCTGACCAGCTCGCCGACTTCGAAAACCTGGACGGGCAGATCGACGCGCCCTGGAAGATTCTGGTCGCCGACACGCGCCTGCCCTCGACGCCGCCGGCCGTCGGCCAGGCGATCCTGAACGCGCAGCGCGTCTACTTCACCACCGTGCGGCCCATCGACCACTCGGTCCTCCTCAGCCTCGCCGCGGGTCGACAGCCGACGATCTCGCGGTACGCCGACGGCGCCCTGGAGGTTGAAGCGCTGAACAGCCTGATGGGCGTGCCCGCCGCGGCCTTCGACCTGACCTCGGCGCAAGCGACAAAGCAGGCCAACGCCGCCGAGCGGGCGTTCTATTCCGCCCTCGGCCTGATGGCGCTCGCCATCGGATTCGGCCTGCTGACGGCGCTGTTCATCGTCGTGCGTGTCGTGCGGCCGATGAAACGGATGACCGAGGCCATGCGCGGCGTCGCCGGCGGCGACCTCGCGCGTGACATCCCCTACCTGAAGAACCATGACGAGGTCGGCGAGCTCGCCCGCGCGCTCGGCGTCTTCCGCGATAACGCCCTGGCCAAGCAGAGGGTCGAGGGCGAGTTGCTCAAGAGCCGCGTCGCCCAGGACGCGGCGGAAGCTGCATCGCTGCTCAAGTCGCAGTTCTTGGCCAACATGAGCCATGAGATCCGCACGCCGTTGAACGGCATGCTGGGCATGGTGCAGGTGCTGGAAATGGAGCCGCTGACCTCCGCGCAACGGAACCGTGTACGGACCATTCGTGAGTCAGGCGCCACCCTGCTGCAAATCCTCAACGACATCCTCGACTTCTCGAAGATCGAAGCCGGCAAGCTCGAACTCAGCGCCGCCGAGTTCGACCTCGAAGCGATGGTCGAGGCGCTCACCGCCACCTTCGCCGACAGCGCGCGCGCAAAGGGGCTCCGCCTGCGCTGCACGATCGATCAGGGCGCGAAGGGCGTCTGGCTGGGCGATATGGCGCGCATCCGCCAGATCCTTTCCAACCTGTTGTCCAACGCGCTCAAGTTCTGCGACGCGGGCGAGGTGTCGCTGAGCATCGACCGCACGGCCGAGGGGGTCGCGTTCGTCGTGCGCGACACTGGAGTCGGCATCGCGGCCGACGAACTGCCCAAGCTGTTCCAGAAGTTCAGCCAGGTGGACGCTTCCAGCACGCGACGCTTTGGCGGCACCGGGCTCGGCCTCGCCATCTGCCGGGAACTCGCCCAGATGATGCACGGCGAGATCGCGGTCGGCAGCGCGCTCGGCAAGGGCTCGACCTTCCGCTTCGTCCTGCCGCTCGAGAGGATCGGCGACGCCGACCCGTTCGCGGCGCACGCCGCTTCGCCTGCACGCGCCGCGGCGATCGAGGCCGCGGCCGCGCGGGCGCTGCGCATCCTGGCCGCAGAGGACAACGCCACCAACCGCAGCGTGCTCCAGGCCCTGCTCGCGCCGACCGGCGCCGAGCTTACGCTCGTCGCCAATGGACAGGAGGCGGTCGAGGCCTGGCGCAGCGGCCGGTTCGATCTGGTGCTGGTGGATATCGAGATGCCGGTGATGAACGGCGAGACGGCGTGCCGGCTGATCCGCGCCGACGAGGCCAGCCGAGATCTGCCGCTCACGCCCATCGTCGCGCTCTCGGCGAACGCCATGAGCCACCAGATCGAGGCCTATCTGGCGGCCGGCATGACCGCCCATGTGGCGAAGCCCATCGACGCCGCGCAGCTCTACCGCACGATCGGCAAGGTGTTGGACGAGGCGGCGGCTCCGAGCGGCGCCCAGGCGCCGGACCGCGCGGAGGCCGGCTGAGCTGGTAGCTGGGGGCGGGATCGAACCGCCGACCTGTGGGTTATGAATCCACCGCTCTAACCATCTGAGCTACCCAGCCATCCGGCGAGCGCCGGGTTATAGGGTCTGGCCCGGGCGCCTTCAAGCAAGGCCGCTGCGGCCCGGACGCGCGCCCACGTCAAGCCGGCAGGGCCTCCCGCAGGCCAGGTGCGAAGCCGGCGCCGTGCGGCACGGCCATAGAGGAGCCCTTGAGGTCGTCGCCGTAGGTTTCGGCGCGCCCGCCGAGGTTGCGCGCCAGGAAGTGTTCGGCGACGGCCAGGAAGGCGATGTTGTTTTCCGGCCGGGCGAAGCCGTGCCCCTCGTCGGGGAACAGCACGTAGGTCACGGGGATCTGCCGGGCCTCCATCGCCTGCACGATCTGGTCGGACTCCGCCTGCTTGACTCGAGGGTCGTTGGCCCCCTGCCCGATCAGCAGCGGTCGCCTGATGCCTTCGGCGCGCGTGAGCGGCGAGCGTTCTTTGAGCAGCGCCGCGCCTTCAGGGGTCCGCGGATCGCCGACCCGCTTGTAGAGCTGGACGCGCATCGGCTCCCAATAGTCGGGGATGCTGGTCAGCAGCGTATTAAGGTTGGACGGGCCGACGATGTCGACGCCGCAGGCGAACGTTTCGGGTGTGAACGCCAGGCCGGCCAACACGCAGTAGCCGCCGTAGGAGCCGCCCATGATCCCCACCTCGTCGGCTGCGGTGATCCCCTGGTCGACAGCCCACTGGACGGCGTCGAGCAGGTCGTCGTGCATCGTGGCGCCCCACTCGAGGTAGCCGGCCGACAGGTGAGCCTTCCCGAAGCCGGTCGAGCCGCGGAAATTCGGCGACAGCACCGCATAGCCGCGGTTGGCCATGAACTGGTGGAAGGGGTTGTAGCCATAGACGTCCCGCGCCCAGGGACCGCCGTGCGGGAAGAGCACCATCGGCACGGGCCGGCTCGGCCGGCCGTCGGCGTCCGGCGCGGACTCGGCCGGCAAGGTCAGGTAGGACGGCTGCACGAGGCCGTCGCGTGACCTGATCTCGACCGGTCGCATCGGCCGCAGCGGCGCGCCGACCAGCTCGGGGCGGGTCACGTACAGCTGGGTCACCTGCCGTTTCGGCCGGTCGTAGAGATACGCCGCCGGCGGCGCGACGACCGAGTCGACGCCGAGCACCCAGAGGTCGTCTGCGTCCGTGCGCGACTGGATGCTGATCTCGCCCTCGATCGCCCCGGCCAGGAATTCGAGGTCGCCCTTGATGCTGGGCTCGAGCGCTGTCCACACGTTCCTGAGGTAGTTGGCGGCGAACGCCTCGGCTACGCCCGTCTTCGGGTTGAACAGCACGTTCTCAATGTCGACCCTTGCGTCCTCCGCCAGCGTCGTCCGGGCGCCTGAGGCCACGTCCTCAGCCACCAAGGCCGCGGTGTTCCGGTCGCGCGAGTCGATCCAGTAGAGCGTCCGCCCGTCGGTAGTGAAGCGCAGCGGATGGGTGGTCGGGGCGTCGTCGAAGCTTACCGTCAGGTGCGGATCGGCGGCCGCGAGCCCCTTGTCGATCCGGTAGTAGTCGAGGCCGCCGTCCGCGCGCGGGCGGACGGCGCCGCGCAGCGTCAAGTCCTGGTCGACCAGGAAGTCGGCGAACCCGTCGTTCCGCATCACCAGGCCGAGCGCTCCGGTCTCCAGGTCGAGCGAATGGACGTCGTGCCAGTGTGAGTCTCGGTTGTTCAGCCCAAGGAGGATGCGGCTTCGAACGCTGCGGCTCACCTTCAGGATCTGCGTCTGAGTCTTCTCGAACGGCGTGAGCGTGCGGGTCTCGCCCCCTGCCGGCGCGACGCCATAGAGCTTGAAGTTCTCGTCGCCGCCCTGGTCGTTGACGAACAGCACCTGGCCGCTGTCCGGCGACCAGAAGTAGGTACGGATGGGCCGCACGCGTTCGTTGGTGACCGCCTGCGCCGCAGCCGGGTCGCCGGTCGGCGCGGTCCAGACGTTCATCACGCCGTCGCGCGGCGCGAGCCAGGACAGCCAGCGCCCGTCCGGGCTGATCTGGCCGCCCGCCCGACTGGGGTTTCCGAACAGGCGGCGGCGTTCGATCAGCGGCGTTTCCATGCTGGCGCTCTCTCGTTGTTGGCTTGGCGACCGCTCTAGCATTCGCCGCCGCTGACGCTCAAACCCGCCGGTCCGCCGAGTGCGCGGCCGACGATGCGGCTCGCGCCGAACCCGCGTGCGACGGCCAGCTGAAGCACCGCCGGAGCTTCGTCGGGAGCAACCGCGATCAGAAGGCCTCCAGAGGTCTGCGGGTCGGTGAGCAGGTCGCGCCGCCAGTCCGCCAGCCGGCCGTCCTCGCGCACCGCATCGCCATAGCTCGCCCAGTTGCGCGCCGATGCCCCGGTGCGGACGCCTGCGCCCAGCAGGCTCTCGACGCCGGGCAGGATCGCAGGCGCGGCCGCTTCGATCTCGACGGTCAGGTCCGCGCCGCGCGCCATCTCCAGGGCATGGCCGAGCAGGCCGAAGCCGGTGACGTCGGTGACGGCATGCACGCCGGCCATGCCGGCAAGCTCCGTCCCCAACGTGTTCAGCTGGGTGGTCGAGGCGATCAACGCGGCATAGCCCTCGCCGCTTAGCTTCTGCTGCTTGGCCGCGGCGCTCAGCACGCCCACGCCCAGCGCCTTGGTCAGGATCAACAGGTCGCCGGGCCGAGCGCCGCGATTGGTCATCACCTTGTCCGGGTGCACCAGGCCCAGCGCCACCAGCCCGTAGATCGGCTCGACGCTGTCGATGGAATGGCCGCCCGCCACCGGAATCCCGGCCGCGGCGCAGACCGCGGCGCCGCCGGCCAGGATGGCGCGGATCGTCTCGACCGGCAGGCGGTCGACCGGCATTCCGACGATCGCCAGCGCCATGATCGGCGCGGCGCCCATCGCGTAGACGTCGGAAAGGGCGTTGGTCGCCGAGATGCGCCCGAAGTCGAACGGGTCGTCCACCACCGGCATGAAGAAGTCGGTGGTCGCCACCAGCGCCTGCTCGTCGTTCAGCCGCCACACCGCCGCGTCGTCGCTGGTCTCGGTTCCGACCAGCAGGCTCGCGAACGGCCCGGCGGCCGGCATCTCGGCCAAAATGTTGGCGAGCACGCCTGGCGCGAGCTTGCAGCCGCAACCGCCGCCATGGGCAAGGTCGGTGAGGCGGGGCGGCGGCGCGTGGACGGGGGCTTCGACGGCGGCGTCTTGCATGTCGGGCGCTCCTCGGGCTTAGGCTCGAAGGCGTATACCAGAGGCGGCGTCGCGCGATCATGTCGGACATCGAGGTCATCGAACGAGCGGACCGCGAAGCGCTTGCGCCCTTCGACGCCATCATCGACGTGCGCAGCCCCGCCGAGTTCGCCGAGGATCACGTGCCCGGCGCGATCAGCCTGCCGGTGCTGAGCGACGCCGAGCGGGCCGAGGTCGGAACCATCTACGTGCAGGAGTCACGCTTTCGCGCCCGGCGCATCGGCGCGGCGCTGATCGCCCGCAACATCGCCGGCTATCTGGAGAGCGAGCTCGCCGACAAGCCCGGCGGCTTCATGCCGCTGGTCTATTGCTGGCGCGGCGGCCAGCGCTCGGGCGCGATGGCCACCATCCTCTCGCAGGTCGGGTGGCGCACGGCGGTGCTCGCCGGCGGCTACAAGACCTACCGTCGGCGCGTGCGCGCCAGGCTGTATGACGACGACTGGCCGCTGAGGCTGGTGCTGCTCGAGGGCCGCACCGGGTCGGGCAAGACCGAAATCCTCGGCCGTCTCGCCGCGCGCGGCGTGCAGACGCTGGATCTGGAGGCGTTGGCCGAGCACCGCGGCTCCGTCTTCGGCGGCGTCGGGCGAAGCCAGCCGAGCCAGAAGATGTTCGAATCGCGGCTCCTGGCGGCTCTGGAAGCGCTGGATCCGTCACGCCCGGTCGTCACCGAGGCGGAGTCGAGCAAGATCGGCGACCGCATGATCCCGCCCGGTCTCTGGAAGGCGATGGCGGCCGCCCCGCGTATCGCGCTGGCCGCGCCCCTGGAGGAGCGGGCTCGCTACCTCGCCACCCACTACGCCGACGTGGTCTCCGACCGCGCCGCCTTTGACGCCGCGCTCGCGCGGCTGCCCGTCTTCCCCGGCCGCAAGGCGCTTACCGCCTGGCGGGCGCTCGCCGACGCCGGCGATCTCGAGGCGCTCGCCGCCGATCTGGTCGGGAACCACTACGATCCGGCCTACGACCGCTCCAATCGCAAGGATCCCAGGCCGCGGCTGGCCACGCTCGACTTGCCCGGTCTCGGGCCGTCGGAGCAGCAGGCAGCGGCCGACGCGATTGTCCAACTCCTCAGTCAGCCGGCGCTCAACAGCGGCGTTAGCGCCGCCCAGAGCCGCTCGGCGCCGGCCGGCAAGTCGTAGGCGTCCACCGCCTCGGCCTCGGCCAGCCGCGCCGCGGCGAGCGCGCCAGGCCAGTCGTCGAGGGCGGCGGCGATGCCGTTCGCCAGCGCTTCCGCCGAATCCGGGGCGACCAACCGCCCGTAACGCCCGCGGGCGAGGATGTCGCGCGGGCCTTCGATGTCGGTCGCAGCCACCGGCGTCCCCGCCGCCAAGGCTTCCACGACGACCAGGCCGAACGACTCCGTGCGCGACGAGCAGACGAAGAGGTCGAGGCCGGCCAGAAAGGGTCCGGCCGGGCTGGTCCAGCCAGGAAAGTCGACCTGGCCGCCGAGACCGAGGCGCTCGGCCTGCGCCGTCAGGTCGCCGGCGGCCGGACCATCGCCGGCTATCGCCAGGCGGAAGCTGCGGCCCCGGAGGAGCAGCAGCCCGGCCGCCTCGACGAGGAGGTCAAAGCCCTTCTCCGGATGCAGCCGGCCAAGCGACCCGAGACGGAGCGGGTCGTGCGGCTCGGACCGCGGCGCCGCGCGCATGAGCGGCGCGAAGTTGTCGACCGCCCCGACCCTCGCGGCGGGCAGGCGGGCGCGGAGGTCGGCGGCGACGACAGCGCTCACGCCGATCACCAGGTCCGCGCGGGCGACGATCGGTCGGGCGCGGAAGTTGTGCATGACGACCGCGATCGGCGCGCCGCGGCCTTTCAGCGCCGGGATCGCCACGGCGGCCCCGCGCGAGCCGTGGGCGACGACAAGGTCGGGCGCGAAGGCCTTGGCGATCCGCCGCAACCGCCATCCGGTGCGCGGATCGAGAGGGCTGGCTGGCTTGATCGACGCGAAGCCGGCCGGCCGATCGCCTAGCGCCCCGCCAAACCAGCTTCCTTCGAGCCCAACTGAGAGCACGTCGGCCCCTTTCGACTCCAGCGCACGGTGGTAGTTCAGCGCCATGGCTTCGAGCCCACCGGGCGTCGCAGCCAGCATCAGATTCAGGATGCGCGGCACGCTCACGGCGTGGTGGGCGCTGCGGCATAGAGGGTCGGCCAGGGGTAGGCGGACGGCTCCAGTCGATCGAGCGCGACATCCAACATGTAGGCGGCCACGCGCTGCTCGTTGAAGAGCTCATGGTATCGCGCCCGGCCGGCGGCAGCGAGGCTCATGCGCCGCACAGGATCGTTCACCAGCCGATCGATCTGGCCCACCAGGTCGTCGAAGGTGGAGAAGAAGGCCATCTCATCGTCCGTAAACAGATGACCATAGCCGCTCGAGCGTTCGATTAGCACGGCAAGGCCGTTGCCGGCCAGATGGGCCAGGCGGTCGGAGCTGTAAAGAAACTGGCCCGTGCGGCGGCTGACGTTGAGCCCGAGCGCCGCGGACTCGATCGCGCGCTGGTAGGCGGCGCCGCCGAGAGTCGGCTGACCCATAAGCCCTACCCACCGGGGCTTCAGCGTCGGCAGCGCCTGCATGAGCGCGCGAGCGAAGGCGTCCATGTTCCACGCGCGCCCGCCGACCTCGCGCAGGTCGGCGGGGTTGCCACAGGCATAGAAGAGGTCGAACGGCGGGTCCGCCTTGAGGTGGTTCTCCCCACGCTCGATCGAGAGATCGACGGGGTTGGGCAGGAAACCGACGCGTTTGCCCGGCCGCACAAGGGGCGCGAGCGCGTCGCCGGCGGTGGTGACGAGGGTCGCGTCGACCACTGGAAAGTTGCGCGTCAGCCGCTCCATATTGCCGGGCTCGAACAAGGCGTCGACGCTCCATTGCAGCACGCGCATGGACGGCAGGCGCGCGCGCAGATCGCCGACGCTCTGTGGCCGGATCAAATCGGTCTGGCCAAGGATCAGCACCTCGGGCTCGACAGCGGTGCAGAGGTCTGTAAGCGCGCGGTTCGCGTAGCCCAGCCCGCCCGCGCGGTGCGGACCGAAGGGCGAGCCGGCCATCGCAGCCTCGCGATCGGAAAAGGCGATCACCTGATGGCCATTGCGGATCAGGCCATTGGTGAGCTTGCGCTCGACATTGTTCTGGAACGCGCCCTTGGGCCGGACGCTGAAGTTGGCGGCGTGAACGACGAGCACCACGGCGGTTTTCCCTGCCCTTCCGCGAACCAACTTAACGGGGATTCATCTGGCCACGAAAAACACGAAAAGCACGAACGGAGCTGGGAACTCAAAGCAGATCGTCGTCCCCCGCGGGAGCGCAGACCCCGGAGCACTCACGCTCCACGACGATCAGTGGTGGCCCGGACGAGCCGGGCCATGACGGTAGCATTTGAATCCGTTCGTGCTTTTCGTGGTTTTCGTCGTTCAACTTCTTAGCGCGTCCGCCACGGCGTCCCCCAGGGCGAGAGAGCTGGTCAGGCCGGGGCTTTCGATGCCGAACAGGGCGACCAGGCCCTCGAGGCCGTGGATCTCGGGGCCATCGAGGCGGAAGTCGGGCTGCGGTTCGCCCGGCCCGTGCAGCTTGGGGCGGATGCCGGCATAGTCAGGGCGGAGCGCGCCGTCCGGCAGTCCGGGCCAAAAGTGGCGGATGTATTCATAGAACCCCGCCGCGCGGCCTGGATCGACGCTGTAGTCTTCGCGCTCGACGTAGGCGAGATCCGGCCCGAAGCGCGCCTGGCCGCCGAGATCGCGGCGATAGTGCACGCCGAGCGCGCCGGGGATTGGCGGCGGGTAGATCAGCCGCTGGAACGGCGCGCGTCCGGAGAGCGCGAAATAGACTCCCTTGCCGTAGTGGAGCTTCGGGATGCGCTCGGCGGGATAGCCCTCGATGCGAGCGGCCACGTCCTGCGCCTCGAGGCCGCCGGCGATGACGAGGGCGCGGCAGGCGAGGCTGGTCGGCTCCGCCCCGGCGGCGCGGACCCTAAAGCCGCCGCCCGGCAGCGCCGCCGCACCCTCGAACGGCGTGGCGACGACCACTGCGCCGCCCCTGTCCTCGATCTCGCCCTGAAGCGCCAGCATGTAGCCGTGACTGTCGAGGATACCGGTCTGTGGCGAGGCCAGCGCCATGACCACGCGAAGCTCGGGCTCGAGCGCGTTGGCCTCGGCGGCGGAGATCAGGGCGACGCCCTCGACGCCATTCTCCTTCGCCTGCGCGAAGATCGCCTCCACGTGCGCGACCTGATCGGGCTCACTCGCCACGACCAGCTTGCCGCAGCGCACATGGGCGACGCCGTGCGCCTGAAGGAAGGGATAGAGCCGCCGCCGGCCCTCGACGCAGACGCGCGCCTTCAGCGAGCCGGTGGGGTAGTAGAGGCCGGCGTGGATCACCTCCGAATTGCGCGACGAGACGCCTTGGCCGATTCCGTCCGCCTGCTCGAGCACGACGACCGAACGGCCCTTCACGGCGACGGCATAGGCGCAGGCGAGGCCGACGGCGCCTGCGCCGACCACCACCACGTCGAAATCGAACGGAATCGAGCCTCCCGCCATCGCCCGGCCATAGCCTATCGCCGGAACGGCCGTGAACGCATAATTGGGGAAAACGCGTGGAGGCCAGGCCCATGATCGAACTCGTGATCGACGCGCAACGCCATGACCTCGGCGGCTTCACGGTCGGCCGCGTGTTGCCGTCCGCGGGTCGCCGGCCGGTCGGGCCGTTCGTCTTCTTCGACCACATGGGGCCAGTCGACCTGCCGGCGGGCTTGCCCCGCTCGGCCGACGTGCGACCGCACCCGCACATCGGGCTCGCCACCGTCACCTACCTGTTCGACGGCGAGATCCGCCATCAGGACAGCCTGGGCAACGACCAGCCGATCCGGCCGGCCGAGGTCAACTGGATGACCGCCGGGCGCGGAATCACCCACTCGGAGCGGTTCGATGGGCCGATGCGCGACCACGGGGGCCGCCTGCACGGCATCCAGGCCTGGGTGGCGCTGCCCGAGGCGCTCGAGGAGATGGAGCCATCGTTCGCGCACCACAACGGTCCGGCCGACCTGCCCTACTACGAAACCACCGGCATGAAGGCGCGGCTGATCGCCGGCGAGGCCTTCGGCGCCAAGGCGGCGGTGAACACATACTCGCCGATGTTCTACGTGCATTGGGAGCTCGAGGCCGGCGCCACCGCCGCCCTGCCGACGCAGTATCCCGAGCGGGCGGCCTATGTCGCCGCCGGCGCGGTGGAGCTCGACGGCGCCCGGCGCGACGCCGGCCATCTGCTGGTCTTCGCGCCCGGCGAGGTGATCCCGATCACGGCCGTCGAGCCCGCCACCGTCATGCTGCTCGGCGGCGAGCCGATCGGCCGGCGGCACGTCTGGTGGAACTTCGTCTCGTCGTCGCGCGAGCGCATCGAGCAGGCGAAGGCGGACTGGAAGGCCGGGCGCTTTGCGCTACCGCCCCACGACCACGACGAGGTCATCCCGTTGCCGGAGAATGCTTAAGCCTTCAGCGCCGCCATGGCCGAACGGGCGTATTGCGCGCCGGTCGAGAGCGTCACGGCCGTCGCCACCGCCAGCAGCACTTCGCACCAGGTCCAGGCGGTCCTGAGCACGCCGACCTCGACGTGCATTCCCCACGCCGGCCAGAAGGCCAGGGCCATGCAAGCCGCCAGCGCCACGATCTGCAGCGCCGTCTTGGTCTTGGCCAGCAACGTCACCGGCAGCTTGATCCCGCGCGGCGCCAATACCTCGCGCATCGCCGAGACAGCGAACTCGCGCATGAGAATGAGCCCGCCCATCGCCGAGAACGCATAGGGCATGCCGACCGCGATCAGGCCGACGATCGCGCCGCACACGAGCACCTTGTCGGCGATCGGGTCCAGGATGGCCCCGGTCAGGCTGGTGACGTTGAAACGGCGGGCGAGCCAGCCATCCAGGAAGTCGGTGATCCCGGCCACGATGAAGGCCGCGAGCGAGAACCAGATCAGCGCGACCCCGACCGCGTCCGGGATCGGCGCGCCATGCTCGGCAGCGGCCAGCGCGATCAGGCTCGCGAACATGGCGAGCGACAGGGCGAGGCGGGCGAACGTCAAGAGATTGGGAAGCATGCGCACGACGTTTCAGCCTAGACCAGGCTCACGCGGGCTGTCGCCTGCCGCCGCGTTGAGCGCGCGCGGGCGCGCGGCTAGACTTCGCTTGTTGGCCGAACGCACTGGAGAGACGAGTGAGCGATGCAGCATCGACGCCAGTGGACGCCGCCGCGATCGCGCGCGGCTACGATCGGGCCGAGCTTCTGCTCCGCCGTTGGGGCGGGACGGTCATCGACCTCGTTCTGCTCGTTATCGTGGTTTTCGTGCCCCTCGCCTTCATCGCGGTGAAGGGGCTGGAGTTCATCGCGATCATCGGCTTTCTCCTTGTGCTGGCCTATTATCCGGTCACGGAGGGACTCTGGGGTAAGACCCTGGGCAAGCTGATCACCGGCACCATCGTCGTCGACAAGGACGGCCGCCGGGCGAACTTCGGGCAGGTGATGATCCGCACGGCGCTGCGGCTGATCGAGGTCAACCCGTTCTTCCTGGGCGGCATCCCGGCCGGCGTCGCGGTGCTGGCGACCGAGCACAAGCAGCGTATTGGCGATCTCGCCGCCCAGACCTACGTGCTGCCGGTGAAGGCGCTGGCCCAGGGCGCGTCGCCGGCCAGCGGGCCCAGCTACACCTCGGTCATCGTCGACTAGCTCTTGCGGAAGAAGTCGAAGATGCGCTGCGCCAGCGCTTCGCTGACGCCGCCGACCTTCTCGAGATCGCTGACCGAGGCGCGGCTGACGCCACGCGCCGAGCCGAAGGCATGCAGCAGCGCGCGCTTGCGGCCCGGGCCGACGCCTTCGATCTCATCCAAGGGGTTCTTGGTCATCTCCATGCGCCGGCGGGTGCGATGGGCGCCGATCGCGAAGCGGTGCGCCTCGTCGCGCAGGCGCTGCAGGTAGTAGAGCACCGGGCTCTTCGGCTCGAGCATGAAGGGCGGCTTGCCGGGCATGAAGAAACGCTCGAGCCCGGCGTCGCGGTCCGGGCCTTTGGCCACCCCCACGACAGCGATGTCGTCGACGCCCAGGTCGGCCATGACCTCGGTCGCGGCCTCGAGCTGGCCCGCGCCGCCGTCGATCAGCACCAGGTCCGGCCTGGGCGGCGCATCGCCCGCCTCCTCCTCCTTGACCAGCCGGGCGAAACGGCGGCGCAACACCTCGCGCATCATGCCGTAGTCGTCGCCGGGCGTGAGCTCGCTGCTCTTGATGTTGAATTTGCGGTACTGGCTTTTCTGGAACCCGTCGGGGCCGGCCACGATCATCCCGCCGACCTGGTTCGTGCCCATGATGTGGGAGTTGTCGTAGACCTCGATCCGTTCGGGCTGCGCATCCAGCCCGAACGCTTCGCAGACGCCGGAGAGCAATCGGCCCTGGGCCGAGCTTTCCGCCATCTTGCGGCCCAGCGCCTCGCGGGCATTGACCAGCGCGTGCTGGACCAGCTCGCGCTTCTCGCCCCGCTGCGGAACCAGGATCTCGACCTTACGGCCGGACTTGAGCGTGAACGCGTCGGCCAGCAACGCGCGGTTCGGCGCGTCGTGCGACAGCAGGATCAGGCGGGGGATCGCCTGGCTCTCGTAGAACTGGCCAAGAAAGGCGTCGAGGATGCCGCGCTCCTCGTCCGCCGCCTCGATGGTGTTGGCCACGCGTGGGAAGTAGGCGCGGTTGCCCCAGTTCTGCCCGGCGCGGAAGAAGAACACCTGCACGCAGGCCTGCCCCCCCTCGGCGTGCACGGCGAAGACGTCCGCCTCGGTCAACGTCTCCGGGTTGATCGACTGGTCCTGGCTAACCGACGACAGCGCCCGGATCCGGTCGCGCAGGCGGGCGGCCCGCTCGAATTCCATCGCCTCGGCCGCCTCGGTCATTTGCTCGGCCATCGCCGTCATCACCGCCCGGCTCCTGCCGCGCAGGAAGTCGTGCGCCAGCTCGACCAGATGGTCGTACTCCTCAGGGCTGACCAGCCCGACGCAAGGCGCCGAACAGCGCTTGATCTGGAACAGCATGCAGGGGCGCGTACGGGTCTCGAACACATTGTCGGAGCAGGAGCGGAGCAGGAACGCCTTCTGCAGGCTGTTCACCGTCCGGTTCACCGCCCAGGCCGACGCGAACGGTCCGAAGTATTCGCCCGGGATGGAATGGGCGCCGCGGTGCTTGCGGATCTGCGCGGCGCGGTGGTCGCGGCGGATCAGGATCTCCGGGAAGCTCTTATCATCGCGCAGCTGCACATTGAAGCGCGGCCTGAGCTGCTTGATCAGGTTGATCTCGAGCAGCAGCGCCTCGGTCTCGGTCTTGGTGGTGACGAACTCCATCGAGCGGGTCAGATGGATCATGTGCGCCACCCACTGGGTGTGGGCGCGGCCCTGGGCGTACTGGCTGACGCGCTTCTTCAGCGACCTGGCCTTGCCGACGTAGAGGACCTCGCCGTCCTCACCGAGCATCCGATAGACGCCCGGCGCGTCGGGCAGCCGCCGGACCTGATCCTTGATCAGGGCGGCGCCGATCAGCGGTGCGGCGAGGTCGTCGGGCATGCCTGATGATATAGGCGAGTCCGGCGCGGGCGAAGGCCGACGCACCCGAGGAACACGCTGAATGGCTGCGAACTGGAGCGAATCCCTCTTCGAGCCTGTCCGGCGGAGGCTGGTGAGCTTGGGTGTAGAAGGCGCCGTCTGGCTGGAAGCGCTCGACGACAACGTCGCCGCCCTCGCCGACGCGTGGGAGCTTAGGCTGGAGCGGCCACTGGCCGGCGGCAGCGAGGCGCTCATCTTGGCCGCGACGACCGCGGAGGGCCGCGCGGTGGTGCTCAAGGTCGGGTTCCCCGGCTCGAACGCCGGCGCCGCCGAAGCGCGCGTGCTGGCCGCCGCCGCCGGACGCGGGTACGCCGAACTCCTCCACTTCGACGAGGGCAGGCGCGCCATGCTGATCGAACGACTCGGGCCTAGCCTCGAGACGTTCGGCCTTCCCGTTGAGGCACAGATCACGGCTCTCGCCACGACGCTCCGCGCGGCCTGGATGCCGCCGCCTGCCGGCGCCGACTTCATGACCGGCGCGGAGAAGGCCGAAAGCCTGGTCACGTTCATCGACGAGACCTGGCGGACGCTCGGCCGCCCTTGCTCGGCCCGCGCCGTCGAGACCGCCCTACGCTACGCGCAGACCCGCGGCAGCGCCTTCGACCCTAAAGTGGCGGTGCTCGGCCATGGCGATCCGCACGCCGCCAATGCGCTGCTCGCTCCGGGCGAGCCACACCGTTTCAAGTTCGTCGATCCGGACGGCCTGTTCATCGAGCCGGCTTACGACCTGGGCGTCGTCATGCGTGGTTGGAACGCCGATCTGGCCGGACCCGACGCCGTCTCGATAGCTCGCGACCGGAGCCGCAGGTTGGCGGCGCTGACCGGGGTGGATGAGCAGGCCATCTGGGAGTGGAGCGTGATCGAGCGGATGGCGTCAGGCCTCCTGACGCGCTCGCTCGGGGGTTCTTGGGGTCAGCCTGCCGCCGAGTACCTGGCGGCGGCCGATGCGCTGGCGCGCGGGGATTGACCTTGGGCGATGATCGAACAAGGTTGCCGGCTCACGGATTGCGGGACTCTACAAGCGATGGCGACTGACGCGACCCTGGCTGAGCGGGCCAAGGCGAAGGGCTGGCCCGACGGCCTGCTCGACCGTGCGCTCGCCATCCGCACGCCTGATCGTCAGCTCGACGGGTGGTTGCGGGCCGAGCCGAACGCGACCTTCCTCTTCAACGTCGAGAAAACGATTGCGGTGTTCGAGCGTCTGGCCAGCGGCCCCTATCGCGGGCGCGAGCTGACCGGTTGGGACGGCGAGGCGTTCACCGATCTTTGGGCCAACGCGCCGGAGCCTGTCGGCGATTGGTCGGTAACCGTTGAGCGGGCGCCGAACCCCATCGCGCAGTTCAGCTTGCAGCCGGGCGCGACGATCAGCGTGATCGAGCGCGAGCACCGGCTGGTCGCCTGCACAGTCTGGGCGCAGACCAACTTGCTGATCGCCGGAAAGCCGGTTTCGATCCACTACGCCCAGGGTTTGCGCGTGCGCGACGACATGCGCGGCGAGGGGCTAGGCGACCTGGTCCGCCGCTTGCCCTCGCCGGCGCTCCGCAAGCCGAGCTTCGGCCAGGTCATGTTCATGCGCATCGGCAACGCCGGGATGGCGGGTTTCCTGGAAGCGGTGAAGTTCCAGGCCGACAGCGACCGGCCGCAGATGGTGGTCGGCGTCACCTATCTGGCGGCCCGGGAAGAGGCGGCGGCCGCAGCGCAGATTCGACCGATCGCGGAATCCGACCTCGCCCATTGTGCGGCGCTGATCAACCGCACCCATGCCGGCCTCGACCTCTTCGCCCCCTACAGCGCGGGCGACCTGAAGTCGGTGCTCGACGAGGGGTTCTGGGGCGATCGGCCGGCGTGGCGGCCGGCCGTTTACGGGTGGAACGACCTCTACGTCCTCGAGGAGGGCGGCGCCATCGTCGCATGCGCGGGCTTGTGGGACCGCGGCCGCGACATGCGCGAACGCTGGCGCTCGAAGGACGGCGAGACCCGCCTGGTCGAGGTGGCGGCGGCGCTCGATTTGGGCTGCGCGGCGGGACGCGACGATGCGCTAGCGCGCCTGCTGCGCCATCTCGCCGGCCTGGCCGCGGCAAAGAGCCGGCAGAGCCTCATCGCCGACCTCGAGCACCTGCCGGCGGTCAGAGCCGCGCTCGCCGACCTCGAGCCGCGCGTGGAGTCGCGCACGCTCGAATGGAGTCCCTACGCGCCGGCGCTGCCGGCGACGCTCGGCGAGTGCTTCATCGATCTCAGGTACTGGTGAGGCGAAGCCGGCGCACTTGCGGTCAACGCCCGTTGACATTTGTGTGTACAATCGTCATACTGTCAGCGTATGAAACTCGCCGTCGACGGGTTTGACTGGGACGATGGCAACCGCGGCAAATGCCGCGAACATGGCGTCTCCGTTGACGAGATCGAGGCGCTATTTAACGCCGAGCCGCTGGTCGCGCCCGATGCTAAGCATTCGAGGAGTGAGCTGCGATTTATCGCCACTGGCAGGAACGGCGACGGCCGTCCCATGTTTGTGGCTTTTGCATTTCGGAGCCGGGACGGTCTGAGCCTGATCCGCCCCGTGAGCGCTCGGTACATGCATGCCAAGGAGATCAGGAGCTATGAAGCGGCGCGTTCCTAGACTGACGTCAGATGCAGAAGCCGAAGCCTTTCTAGAGCAGGATCTGTCGAACCTCGATTTTGGGGCGTTCAGATCGGTGCGATTCGAGTTCCAGAAGAAGGCGGCGCGGGTGAACATGCGGCTGCCCGAGCCTCTGCTGGAGGCCGTCAAGCGACGCGCGGCGTCGCGCGGCATTCCGTACCAGCGGTTCATCCGCGAAGCGCTGGAACAGGCTGTGTCGCCCAGGGAGAGCCACCGCCGATGACGCGCGGAGCGCCGATGCCCGATCCTTCGGCGGCAGCGATCATCGGCCTCTACGAACGTCATGCGGCGGCCTGGGACCGCGCCCGCAAGGCGACGCGCTTTGCCGAACGGCCGTGGGTCGAGCGGTTCGCCGCGCTCGTCGCACCCGGCGGCGCGGTGCTGGACCTAGGCTGCGGGACCGGCGAGCCGATCGGCCGCTGGTTCGCGGAAGCCGGCTTCGCCATGACCGGCGTCGACGGCTCAGCGCCGCTGATCGCGCTCGCCGGCGCGCGGGCGCCAAGCCAGACGTGGATCGTGGGCGACATGCGCACCGTCGACCTCGGCCGCCGCTTCGATGGCGTGCTCGCCTGGCACAGCTTCTTCCACCTGCCGCACGACGACCAGCGGTCGATGTTCGGCGTCTTCGAGCGGCATGCGCGGCCCGGCGCGCCGCTCATGTTCACCAGCGGCCCGGTCGCGGGCGAAGCGCTCGGGACGTTCGAGGGCGAGACGCTCTATCACGCGAGCCTCGCGCCCGATGAATACCGCGCCCTGCTCGATCGGGCCGGCTTCGAGGTGCTCGACCATGTCGCCGAGGACCCGGCGACCAATGGCGACACCATCTGGCTGGCGCGGCGGCGGAACGAGCAACGCGGGCGAGCGTGATCAGCGCAACGATCGGAGGCTTCGCGCTTCGGCTTGCGACCGCGCCCGGCCTGTTCGCCCGCTGGGGACCTGACAAGGGGACGCTGGCGATGCTGTCCTGCGTCACGTTCGAGCCCGACGACAAGGTGCTCGATCTCGGGTGCGGCTACGGCCTGGTGGGCCTGGTCGCCGCCAAGGTCGTCGGACCCGAGCGGGTGGTCATGAGCGACATCGACCCCTTGGCGATCGAGACCGCGCGACGGAACCTCGAGGCGAACGGCGGCGCCGGCGCCAAGCTCGTGCTCAGCGACGGCTTTGACGACATCAGCGACGCCGGCTTCACCAAGATCCTCTCCAACCCGCCCTACCACGCCGACTTCGCCGTCCCGAAGCGCTTCATCGAGAAAGGCTTCAACCGCCTGGCCGTCGGCGGCGCGATGTTCATGGTGACCCGCCGCGACCTCTGGTACCGCCGCAAGTTCGAGGCGATCTTCGGCGGCGTGAAGGTTCGCGAGCTCGAGGGCTACTTCGTCTTCGAGGCGATCAAGAAGTCCACGCAGTACAGCAGCCGGCCGGACCGGAAGGCGCGCAGCGCGTCGTCGAAGCCAGCCTAGGCGCCGGCGCGCGCAGCCTTGCGCGCCTTGCCAACCTCGACCGGCGTCTGCCCCTCACGATTGCGCAGCGCGGGGTCCGCACCTGCGGCGGCGAGGGCGTCGCTCAAGACGGCCTTCGCCCCACGCGATGTCGCGTAATGCAGCGCGGTCCAGCCGTTGGAGTCGGACGCGTTGGGATCGGCGCCGCGCTCGAGCAGCCAGAGCGCGGCATTGTTGCGACCCCATTGGATCATGTCGTGCAGCAACGGGCGCTTGCCGACGTGCGACCAGCCGTCTGGAGAAGCGCCGAGATCGACGAGCGCGCCCGCGCCGCGGAGATCGCCGGCCCACAGCGCCTCGTAGAGGCCGTCGGCGGGGTTTGCGCCGCGCGCGACCAAGAGCGCCAGCACAGCCGGATCAGCCTCGCCGCCCCAGCAGGCGAAGTGGATCACCGGGAACTGGCCATGGCGCATGATGGCGACCGCATCCGCGCGCGCGCCGCCGTCCAGCAGCCGCTCGGCGAGGGCGAGCGTGTTCTCACGGCCCAGCCGGCTCGCGCACAGGAGATGCAAAGCGCCGGCTCCGCTGGCGCTCGGCTCGGTTGCGAGCCCGGGGACGCGCGCGAGTTCGCGCTCCAGCCGCTCCGGGTCCTGCAACAGCGCAGCGGCGAAGATGTCCGGCCGCGAACCGCGGCTCAGCAGCAACTCGGCGATCCCCGCTTCGCCATCCCGCGCGGCTGTCTCCAACGCCCGCCCGTCGTACCAGCAGCCGGGCGCGTCGACGTCGGCGCCTGCGTCCAGGAGCAGCCCGACGGCGGCGGCGCGATCGCCGCGCGGTTTGACCGACGCCTTGGCCTCGATCGCGCGGTGCAGCGGCCGGTGGCGGGATTCCGCCGGAGAAACGGCGTTCGGGTCAGCGCCAGCCGCGAGCAGAAGCGCGAGCAGGTCGAGGTCGACGAACAGCGCCGCCTCCATGATCGCGCGCCAGTCGCGAGCCAGCGCCGGCGCGGCGGAGAGCAGTGCTCGGCACGCGGCCTGGTCGCCCGCGCCGATAGCGGCCTTCAGCTCTGCGATGACAGGCACCGTCACCGAGGTGTCCTTCAGCAGGGGTGATCGGCCGGATGGCTGGGGGAGTAGGCTACGATCCTACATTCCATGGTTCAGAGCCATGTGTCCTACCTGTTAGACGATCCCCCATCCGGACCGTGCGGCGCAAACGCATAGACGAGGGAGTCTGACTGGGCAATTCGGTCTGGCGCAACGCAGGGCCGCTGACGGACGCTTGAGGCGTGGCGGTGTGGCCGTCTAAGCTTTGGGACCGCAAAGGGGCGACCAGGATGGATCTCGCGCAACAAGGGCCGACCCGGCCGCTCGGACGGACGGGACTTTCCGTCTCCGCGCTCGGCGTCGGCACCAACCGCTGGCGGCAGGGCGACAACGACGAGGCGGTGCACGAGACCTACAAGGCCCTGCTCGATGGCGGCGTCGACTTCGTCGACACGGCCGAGGTCTATGGCTTCGGCAAGTCGGAGCGGCTGATCGGCGAGTGCATCGCCACGGACGGACGCCGGGCGATCGTGGCCACCAAGTTCGCGCCCTTCATCGCGCGCACCTCGCCCAGACATCTGATGGCCGCCCTCGATGCCTCGCTCGATCGGCTGCGGCTCACCACGGTCGATCTCTACTACGTGCACTTCCCCTTCCCGCTCACCGACATGGCGACGTTCGCGGACGGGCTGGCCGAGGCGGTCAAGTCCGGCAAGGCAAAGGCCGTCGGCGTCAGCAACTTCAGCGCCGACCAGATGCGGCGCGTGGCAGACCGTCTGGCCAAGGCGGACATCCCGCTCGCCGCCAACGAGGTCCACTACAGCCTCTTACACCGCCAGGCCGAGACCAACGGCGTGCTCGACGCCTGCCGCGAGCTCGACGTCGCCCTCGTCGCCTACTTTCCGCTCGCCTCGGGCCGCCTGACCGCCCAGCCCGATCCGGCCAAGCCCGGCAAGCTCGACGGCCTGCAGCGGACGCTGCGCGAGATCGCCGGGGCGCATCAGGCGAGCCAGGCGCAAGTGGCGCTGAACTGGCTCCTGGCGCGCGACAGCCACGTCATCCCGATTCCCGGCGCCTCGAAGGCCCGGCACGCGAAGGAGAATCTCGCCGCCCTGGCGTGGAGTCTGACCCCCGACGAGTTCGCCGCCATCGACACCGCCTCGGCCACGCTCGCCTAGCGCACGACGTCCAGCGTCTTGCTCTGAATCAATGCGGAGCGGCTCCGACCCGCGCATGTCGCGCCGCACAAGGAGACGACATGCGTCAGTTCGTTTGCGCTCGCTGTGGCGCGGTCAATCGCTCGCCGGACGAGAAGGACCCCCGCGCCGCGAAATGCGGCCGCTGCGGCGCCCAGATCTTCACTGGACAGCCCATCGAAGTGACCGGCGGCCAGCTCGCGCTGCACCGATCCTCGACCAAGGGCGGCGCGCTGCTGCTCGATGTCTGGGCGCCGTGGTGCGCCCCATGCGTGGCCATGGCTCCGCAGCTCGCGGCGGCCGCGCACAAGCTCGAGCCGGAGGTCAGGGTCCTCAAGGTCAACTCGGATGCCGAGCCGCAGGTCGCTCAGGCGCTGGGCGTCCGTGGCATCCCCGCGCTCTTCCTCGTCGCCGATGACCACGTCATCGGCCGGCACGCCGGGCTGATGCGCACCGACCGGATCGTGCGCTGGGTCCGTCATGCGCTTGCAGACGCCACGGCGAGCGCGAAGGCATGACCTACTATTTCGCCAAGACCCTTCACGCCGGCTTCGACGAGGCCGTGGCGCGCACGCGCGAGGCGCTCGCTCGCGAAGGGTTCGGCGTCGTCAGCGAGATCGACGTGGCCAAGACGATGAAGTCCAAGCTGGGGGTCGACTTCCGTCCCTACCTGATCCTCGGCGCCTGCAACCCGATGATCGCGCATGAGGCGCTTAAGATAGAGGACAAGATCGGGACGATGCTGCCCTGCAACGTCGTGGTGCACGAGCCGACGCCCGGCCGGAGCGAAGTGGCCGCCATCGATCCCGTCGCCTCGATGCAGGCGATCGGCAATCCCGAGCTGCTGACGCTCGCGCGCCAGGTGGCGGACAAGCTGAGGGCCATCGTCGCCTCGCTGTAGCGGTCAAGCCGCTTCGCGCCCAGAGAGCCGCCACATGAAGTAGGCGCCCAGCCCGGCGGCGTTCCAGGCGACGAAAAGGAGCTTCGTCGGCGTCTGCAGGCTCCAGAACAGGTAGGGGCAGCCAACAATCGCGGCCGGCCCGACGATCCAGGCGAGCGGCGTCCGGTAGATGCGCGGCTGGTCGGGCGCCCGCCGGCGCAGGACCAGCATGCAGACCGCAACCGCGACGAAGGCCGCGAGCGTGCCAGCGTTCGCCAGCGCGGCGATCTGGTCGAGGGGCACGAGCCCGGCCAGGATGGCGACGACCACGCTGGTGGCCAGCGTCATGCGCACCGGCGTGCCGCGGCGGTCGACCTCGGCCAGGCCGCGCGGCAAGAGGCCATCGCGCGCCATCACGAAGAAGATGCGGCTCTGCCCAAAGAGGAACGCGAGGATCACCGTCGGCAGGGCGATCACGGCGGCCGATGCGATGGCGACGGCCATACGGCCCTGGCCCAGCCCCCGCAGGATGAGCGCGAGCGGCTCGGTACTGTGCGCGAATTGCTGGAAAGGCGCGGCGCCGACCGCGACGGCGGCGACGACCACGTAGAGCAGCGTGCAGGCGGCCATCGAGCCGATTATTCCGATCGGCAGGTCGCGCCCGGGCCGCTTGGTCTCCTCCGCCGCCGTCGAAAGCGTGTCGAAGCCATAGAAGGCGAAGAAGATGATCGCCGCTGCAGCCATCACGCCATGGCGCTGGCCGGCAACCACGGGACCCGCGAACCCGTATGGCATGAAGAGATGGAAGTTGGCCGCCTTGAAGTGCGGCGCGGCCACGGCGATGAACACCAAGAGCGCCGCGATCTTCACCACCACGAGGACCGCGTTCACAGTCGCGCTCTCGCGCGCACCCAGCATCAGGAGCGCCGTCACCATGGCGATGATGCCGATCGCCGGCAGGTCCACGAGCCCGCCCGCGTAGAGGCCGGCGCTCAGAGCCAGAGGCGGGTGCAGGCCCAGCGCGTTCAGGAAGCCTACCGCGTAGCCTGACCAGCCGACCGCGACGGCGCTGGCCACAAGCGAGTACTCCAGGATCAGGCTCCAGCCGACGACCCAGGCGATGATCTCGCCGAGCACCACGTAGCTGTAGGTGTAGGCGCTGCCGGACGCCGGGATCATGGTCGCGACCTCGGCGTAGCAGAGCGCCGCGCAAGCGCAAACGGCGCCGGCGACGAGGAAAGAGACGATGACCGCCGGTCCGGCCAGGTTCGCGCCCACCCCGATCAGCGTGTAGATGCCGGTGCCGACGATGGCGCCAACGCCGAGCGGGATCAGGTGGCGCCAGCTGAGCGTCGCTCTCAGCCGCTGATGGTCGGGCAACGCCTCGAGCGCGATCGTCTTGCGGCGGAGGAGCGATTCCATCGGAGGCGGCTAGACTCGCATCTCTCCGCCGGCGATCTGGGCGGCCATTTCCGGGGTGACCGGCTCGTAGTCCGCTCCCGTGTGCACATAGAGCGGCCGCTTGACCTTGGCCGGGTCGAAGCCCTCCGCGACCATGTCGATCTTGCGGTGCTTGAAGGTGCCGGTGATGGCGATCGCGCGCTCGAGCCGCACGAACACGGGCCGCGCGTAGGCCGGCAGGGCGGCGTCGAGCAAAGCCGCCAGCTTGGCGATGTCGAAGTCCTTGTCGACCACGAGAGACGCCATCCCGGCGCGCCCGTCGAGGTCGCCCACCTTGACGCCGTAGACGCTGGCCTCCTTCACGCCCGCAATCCCCGACAGCGCCTGCTCGACCTCGCCGGTCGAGACGTTCTCGCCCTTCCAGCGGTAGGTATCGCCGACCCGGTCGACGAAATAGAAGTAGCCCTCCCTGTCCTGGCGCATGAGGTCGCCGGTCGCAAACCAGGCGTCGCCGGACCTGAACAGGTTGCGGATGATCTTCCGTTCGCTGGCGGCCTTGTCGGCGTAGCCGTTGAAGTCGGTGCGCGGGCCGGGTTGGATCGCGCCGACACACTCGCCGATCTCTCCGACAGGGGCCTCGATCCCAAGCCCGTTCGCCCCTCGTACGGGGGTCTCGGTCTCCATGTCGAAGCGCGCCAGCCGCACGTTAAACCAGCTGCGCAGATAAGACGGGATGCGGCCGATCGCGCCCGCCTTGCCGTCGAGGTTGAACAGCGAGACGTTGCCTTCGGTCGAGCCGTAGAACTCCAGGATGTGCGGCAGGCGGAAACGCCGTTGCACGGTCTCCCAGATCTCGGGGCGGAGCCCGTTGCCGAACGCCAGCCTGAGCTTGTGCGTCTGCTCGCCCGGCTGCTCCGGCTGGTTGAGCAGATAGCGGCAGAGCTCGCCGATGTAGACGAACATGGTGCAGTCTTCGTTCGCCACGTCGCTCCAGAAGTGCGTGGCCGAAAAGCGTGGCCTGATGACCGCCGAGCCGCCGCTCATCAGCGCCGCCCCCATGGCGCAGAGCCCGCCGGTCGCGTGGTAGAGCGGCAGCGTGACGTAGATGCGGTCGTCCGCCTTGGTGTCAGTCGCGCCGGCGAAGGCGCGCATGTAGAGCTGCGCGCGCATGTGGTTGACCTTCGCCGCCTTCGGCAGGCCGGTGGTGCCGGAGGTGTAGATGTAGAGCGCGGTGTCCCTGGCCCTCAGGCCCTGGCGCACTTCGCGATCCGGACGCAGCTGACTGCAGCTGCGCAGCGCCTGGGTCAGGTCGCGCAACTCCCCCTGGGCGGCGCCCAGCGTCCAGACCGACATCGGCCGAGCGAGGTTTGGGTTGACGGCCAGCAGCGGCCGGGCCGTTTCGCCATCGACGATGGCGATCGAAGGGCCGGCGATCTCGAGGCAATGGGCGAGGGAGGGGCCGGTCAGGTTGTTGTTCACCAGGGCCGTGGCCGCGCCGATCTTCGAGAGGCCATACCAGATCGCCAGATAGTCGATGCGCGTCGGCGCGTAGAGGGCGACGGTCTGACCGCGCCTGACGCCCTGCTCGATGGCCCAGTGCGCATAGCGGTTGGCCATTTCGTCCAACTCGCCGTAGGTGATTGTGCGCGGGCCTAGCGTGATCGCCCGCCGCGTGCGCCAGGTGTCGACGGCCGCCTCGAGGTCGTCGCAGACCAGCCGCGGGGAGTCCGGTCTGATGGATCGAACCCGGCTCAGCGTCCGTAAAAACGCGCGCAAGAAGACAAGCTCGCGCCGGACGCGCGCCATGGGACTCATCGGCGTCCCTCCCCAGCCCGAATAGGCGGGCCTTGCGCGCCGGGTCAAGGCGGAGAATTCGCCTCGCGAGCGAAGCAAACTGCGGCCAACGCGCGTCAGGCAGACACCTCTCTGTTCGTCCAGGCTGTGCTAAAATCCCTTGACAGTTATATTTCTCAGTAGCGATAGAGAGACATGGACGTGTTCGAAGCCGTCGCCGAGCCGCATCGGCGCCAGATCCTGGGTCTGCTGAGCCGGGGGGAAACGCCGGCGGGCGATGTCGTCCAGGCGCTCGGCATGAGCCAGCCGGGCGTCTCGAAGCACCTCAAGCTGTTGCGCGAGGCGGGCCTCGTCCGCGTGCGGGCCGACGGTCAACGCCGGCTTTACAGCATTCAACCCGCCAAGCTCGCGGAGTTGGACGCCTGGCTCGAGCCCTATCGGCGTCTATGGCGCGACCGGCTGGATGCCCTCGAGGCCCACCTGATGCGGGAGAGCTGATCCATGCGCGCCACCCAAGGCGACGACGGCTGGGTCGTGCCCGACGACCCGCGCGAGGCGTCGATCCGTCAGATGACCGACGGCGACTTCGAGATGCGCTTCAAGCGTCGCATCCCGCGTCCGGTCGAGAAGGTCTGGGCGGCGCTCACGATTGCCGAACGCGTCGCCGAGTGGTTCGGCGAGCCGGTCGAGATCGACCTGCGCGTTGGTGGCAAGTTCCGCGTCCTGTTCCCGGGTGGGAAGGATGACATGGTCGAAGGCACGATCATCGCGTTCGACCCGCCGCGGCTGCTGGCGCTCGAGTGGTTCGGGACCGCAGGGGACACCATCATCCGATGGGAGCTCATGCCGCTGGACGACGGCTGCCGGCTGGTCTTCCACCAGACCGGGCTGAATGCCTGGTGGTTCCTGGGCGGAGCCGCCGGATGGAAGGGCTTCATCGACGACGTCACGTTGGTGGCGCAGGACGGCAGGGCGATTGCGGAAGCGCCGGGGACGCACCAGAGAGAGGTCGCGCGCTACAAGCAGATCTACGGGCGATACGTCCCGGGCTTCGACGTTCGTCCGACTTTGCGGCACCACGAACCCGACGCCTACGTCACGCGCGCCGGGGATGACCGCTACAACATCCGCTACGGGCGCCGCTGGATGCTGCCGATCGAGAAGGTCTGGGCGGCGATCACCGAACCCGAGCGGCTCGCCGACTGGCTGGCCGTGGCCAAGCTCGACCTGCGGGTCGGCGGCGAGGTCGAGTTGACATGGCCGACGGCGGACTTCACGGCCCGCTACGTCATCCGCGAACTCGATCCGCCAAACCTGATGGTCTGGGGTTCGACCGACGCCAACAACCCGCGCGCCGAGCTCCGTTGGCAGCTCTATCAAGAGGACCCAGACTTCATGGGCACGCGCCTGGTGCTGATCGAGACCCTGATCCCGCCCGAGCACCTTCTGAGTATCGGGACCGGCTGGCACGCGCACCTCTACGAGCTGCCGGAGGCGGCCCTGCGCGAGACGCCGCAGCCCTGGTCCGCCGAGCGGGAACAGGCCCGCGCCGCCCGCGAGATGGCGGACCTGACGCCGCGCTACCGGGAACGTTTGGCGCGCGACGCGCCGGACGCGGCCGGATGATGCCGAAGGAAGGGACGGAGCAGATGGACCTGGGGGCTTTCGAGACGGCGCTGCCGGTCAAGGACCTGAAGCGGGCGATGGCCTTCTATGAAGGCTTAGGGTTTGCGCGCGAGGGCGGCGACGTCGAAGTCGGAGTGATGACGCTGAGGCGCGGCGACTGCCGGGTGTGCCTGTACCAGGAGGGTCACCTCGACCCCAAGCGGCTGCAGCTGATTTTCTGGCAAGGCGACATCGAGGCGATCGCCGCGAAGGTCGAGGCCGCCGGCATCCCCTTCTTCCGCGGCCCGAACAAGGCCGAGGACGGCGGCGGATCGTTCATGCTGCTCGACCCCGACGAGCACCCGCTGTTCTTCATCTACATGCCGGTGCATTTCGTGAATCACCCCGGCCACGAGCAGGTGGCGCCGCCACGCACGCCGACTACGCCGCTCGAGCCCGACATGACCCTCGGCTGGTTCGAACTCGCCCTGCCGGTCAGCGACATCCGCCGCTCCTACTCGTTCTATGAGGCGCTAGGGTTCCAACGGGTCGGCGGCAGCCTCGATCAGCGCCACGTCACCCTGCAGAACCGCGATGCCCGCATCGCGCTCTACCAAGGCTACCTGGAGCCCCCCGACGAGCCGCAGCTGATCTTCTGGCAGGGCGATGTGCGCGCCACCGCGGCGGCGATGACGGCGCAAGGCGCCACGCCGGCTGAACGCTTTAAGGACGGCCCGATCGAGACCGAGGAGCGGCATGTCGCCTGCTTTCTCCGCGACCCCGACGGCCAGCCGATCTACCTGGTCAACATCCCGGGCGTGGCGCTGGCGGAGCCAGCGGCTGCTGGAGGCGGCTGACCTTCGGGACACGGGACAACCCCCCACATCCCGCTTGGTTCACGGCCTGGCTGGCTGCTAGGCGGTGACTTGACAACATGGAAAGTCATGATATACTTTCCAATATAGAAAGTGATCAGAGCCCCCGCCTCGCCCTCGAACAGGCCGCCTTGGCGCGCGCCGCTCTCGTCGACCGCGCCCGCGCGCCGCGCTGGTACCACCCAGCGCTCGGCCTGCTGGTCGGCGGCCTCATTGCCGCGCAGGCGGCCCCAACCGCCGTCTCGCTCGCCGTTCTCTCGATCTTTTGCGTCGGCCTGGTGTTCCTGACCCAGGCCTACCAACGCCACACAGGCATGTGGATCAGCGGCATGCGCAAGGGGCGAACGCGCTGGGTCGCGCTTGCGACCGCCGCGGTCGCCGTCGCGCTGATGCTGGGCGGCATCTACCTGCAGCGCGGACTCGGGATCGGCTGGGCGCCGCTCGCCGCCGGCCCGATCGCCGCGGTGCTCGTGACGGCGGCCGGCTTCGTTTGGGAAGCGGCCTATCGCGCGGACCTCGGGGTCGAACTCCACGCTGGGGGGGCGTCCTGACCAGCGCGCTCGATCCCGCCATCCACGCGCCGCATCGCTTCCAGATCTGCTGCCTTCTGGCCGGCGTCGACACGATGGACTTCGCCACCCTGCGCGAGATCGTCGGGGTAAGCGAGTCCGTGCTCAGCAAGCACCTGAAGCACCTGGAGGACGCCGGCTACGTCGCGATCGACAAGCGGACCGTGGCCTCGCGCGTCCGCACGTGGCTCGCGCTCACGCGCGCGGGACGCAAGGCGCTGGAGGCGCACATGACCGCGCTGCGCGCGCTTATGGCGGCTGCCGGGCCCGGCGCTGGCAGCGTCTGACAGACTGTGCCGTAAGAGGTTCGGCAACACATTCCCCTGTAAATCGTGGGTATCTTGGGGAGGCCCTATTGCATGCCGGCTCGCATGTCCCTGGCGGCGGCGGCCGTTGCCGTCCTGCTGACGATTGCGCCCGCGGCGGCCGCCGGCGGGGCCGACGATGCTGCGCGCCAGCTTGCCGCCGCCATCGAACAGCGCGCCGACAAGACCAGTTTCGCCGACCTGGAACGTTTCGGCGAGCAGGCGGCCCAGACCCCCGGCCGCGAGTCGCTCAGACGTCTCGAGCACGTCTCGACGATCATGCTCAACCAGTCGGAGTTCGACCGCTTCGAACACTGGAACGGCCTCCTGGCGGCCAGGGCGCGCACCCTTGGCGATCGCCGCTACCAGGTGATGGCCGAGATCAATGAGTTGATGGCGCGCTATTCGGGCGGCGACACCTCGGTGCGGCCGCAGCTGGAGCACATCGCCGACGCCGAGCCAGACGTGGTCGCCCGCGCGCATGCCACGAGTTACGTCGCGCAACTGCGGGTCGAGGATGGGGAGGTCGGCGCGGCCTTAAAGCAGCTGTTCGCGACCAAGGACCTCATCCCGTCCGATGACGTCGACGCATCCACGGCCGAATCCGAGGTCTGGGAGACCATCGGCATCGCGCTGATGCAGCTGGACGACCTCGAGGGTGCCGCGCGGGCGTTCGACAAAGCCGACTTCGAGCTGGCCAATCGCGCCTACCCGCGTCCGGACTTCGACGACGTCTACAACATGGCCCATCTGGCGGTGCAGCTCGGCGACGCGAGCCTGGCGCGCGACCTAGCGGCCACCCACCACCGCCTCGCCCTGCGCTCGGACCTTCCGCACCTCGACGCCTGGGACAAGAACCTCTGCGGCATGGTCGCCGACAGTTTCGGCCCGCCGCGCGAGGTCATGGCCTGCCTGAACGGCCTCGATCAGAAGCTGACAGGCGCGGAGTTCCTGGCGCCGCAGCTGCTCACGGTGCGGGCGCTGGCCGCCGCGCGGATGGGCGACGTCAAGGATGCGCGCGCCGACCTCGAGCGCCTGCGCGCGGCCCAGGCATCCCACCAGTACGCGGATGCGGCCTTCGAGCGCATGCCCCGGGTGGCCGCGGAACTGCTCGCGGCCGAGGGGCAATATCGTCCGGCGTTCGCCATGATGAGCGACTACTCCCGCCTGCACTCACAGACCGACGCCCGGCGCTTCACGGCCCGGCGTGCACCAGCTCACCGCCCAGCTGGAGCAGCAGCTGGAAGCGGTGCGCCGGCAGGCCGATCTCGAGCGCAGCGTGGTGCAGACCCAGCGCTGGATCGGGCTCCTGGCCGCGCTCTTCCTCGTCGGCGCCGGCGCCGTCGTGGTCTGGCAGCGCCGGGTCGCGCACCGCCTGCGCCAGGCCCAGGAGAGCGGAGCAGGCCAGCCGCTCGAAGACCGAATCCTCGCCAATATGAGCCACGAGATCCGCACGCCGTTGAACGGCGTCGTCGGCGTCGCCGACATGCTCGCGGCGGCCGACCTGCCGCCACGGGAGCATGGCATGGCCGAAGTCATCCGCGCGTCCGGCCAGTCGCTCGAGCGCCTGTTGTCGGACGTGCTCGACCTGGCGCGCGTCGAGGCCGGCCAACTGACCATCGAGACCGCGCCCTTCCAGGCCGCGGACCTCGTGCGGTCGGTGGCGGCGCTCTCGCGCCTGCGCGCCGACGAAAAAGGCCTTTCGCTGACCAGCCAGATCGACCCCGCGCTCGAGGGCTGGTTCCTCGGCGACGCGGTTCGGGTGCGTCAGATCCTGACCAATCTGGTCAGCAACGCCGTGAAGTTCACCGAGCGCGGCGGCGTCACCATCACCGCCGAGTCCCCCGCGCCTGGCCTTCTGCGCTTCGGTGTCGCCGACACCGGCGTCGGCTTCGACGCGAGCGAGAAGGAGCGCCTGTTCGGCCGCTTCCAGCAGGCCGACGGCTCGATCACCCGCCGCTTCGGCGGCAGCGGCCTAGGCCTGGCGATCTCGCGCCAGCTTGCGGCGCTCATGGACGGGCGCCTCGATTGCGACAGCACCCCAGGCGGCGGCTCACGCTTCTGGTTCGAAGCGCCGCTCGCCAGCACCGAGCCGCCGGCCGCCAAGCTGCGCGAACCGCAAGCCGCGGGCCACGAGGCGCGCGCGACCCGCGTCCTGGTCGCCGACGACCACGCCACCAACCAGACCGTGGTGCGGATGATGCTCGAGCAGTTCGGCATCGAAGCCGTCGTGGTCGAGGACGGCGCCCAGGCCGTCGCGGCGATGCGGAACGAACGGTTCGACGCGGTGCTCATGGACATGCAGATGCCCGTGATGGGTGGCCTTGAAGCGACGCGCCTGATCCGCGCCCAGGAGGCCGCGTCGGGCGCTCCCCGAACGCCCGTCCTGATGCTCAGCGCCAACGCGCTCGCCGAGCACCGCGAGGCGGGACGCCGGGCCGGCGCGGACGGCCATGTTTCCAAGCCCGTCACGGTCGCTGGCCTGATGACCGCGCTCAACGGCGTCCTGGCCTCGCGCTCGCCGGACGCTCAACAGGTGGCCTGACCCCGGTCACGTGGCCCTCGGGCGGCCTGCCTCTATTCGGCCGGCGCGAGCTCCGGCGCTCCGGGCGAGCCCTCGCCTTCCTCGCCTTCTTCCTTCCGGCGCAACCGGTCGAGGTAGAGGTAGATCACGGGCGTGGTGAACAGGGTGAGCGCCTGCGAGACCACCAGTCCGCCGACGATCGCGAAGCCCAATGGCTGGCGGAACTCCGAGCCCGTGCCGAACGCGAACGCCATCGGCAAGCCGCCCAGCATGGCGCAGGCGGTGGTCATCAGGATCGGCCGAAGCCGTTGGTGCGACGCCTGGGCCACGGCCTCGCGCGGCGCCATGTGCTCCTCGCGTTCGAGCCTCAACGCCACGTCGACGATCATGATGCCGTTCTTCTTCACGATGCCGATCAAAAGGATAATGGCGATGATGCCGATCACGTTCAGGTTCTGACCGGCCGCCAGCAGGGCGAGGAGCGCGCCAAGCCCGGCCGACGGCAGCGTGGAGAGGATCGTCAGCGGGTGAATGTAGCTTTCGTAGAGGATGCCCAGGATGATGTAGACGGCGAGCAAGGCCGCGAGGATCAGGATCGGCTCGGACGCCAGCGACTGCTGGAACGCCTGGGCGGTGCCTTGGAACGAGCCTGTGAGCGTCGCCGGCGCCCCCAGCTTGACGCGGGCCCGCTCGACAGCCTGGGTCGCTTGCCCCAGCGCCGTCCCAGGCGCGAGGTTGAAAGAGATGGTCGTTGCTGGAAAAAGGCCCTGGTGGCTGATCGTCAGGCTGCTCGTCGCGTCCGGGTTGGCCTTCACGAGGTAGGAGAGCGGCACCTCCTTTCCGGTGAGCGGCGAGACCATGAAGATGCGGTTCAGGATGGCCGGCGTTCCTTGCAGCTTCGGCGGCCCCTCCAGAATGACGTGGTAGGAGTTGGTCTGCGTGAAATACTGGGCGACCTCGTTCTGGCCGATGAGGTCGTAGATCGCCGAGTCGATGCTGGCCGGCGCGATCCCGAAGCGCGCCGCGGCGTCACGGTCGATGGTCAACATGACCGCGGCGGCCTGGCTCTGCTGGTCGGAGCTCACGTCACGCAGTTCCGGCATTCCTTGCAGCGCGTTGGTGAGCCGGGGCGCCCAGGTGTTGAGCTCGTTCAGATCGGCATCGGACAGCGTGTACTGATACTGCGCGCGCGCGGCGCGCCCGCCGATGTTGATGTCCTGCGCCGCTTGCAGGAAGGTCTGGACGCCGACCAGCTTGGCGAGCTTGGGCCGCAGACGGGTGATCACCTGGTCCGCCGTGGCCTTGCGCCCGCTGTCCTTCGGCCTGAGCGTGATGAACAGGTTGCCCTGGTTGACGCCGCCGCCGCCGATGAAGACCCCGAACCCTTCGATGGCGGGGTCTTGCTGGACCACCGCCGCCACGTCCTTCGACTTTTGCAGTGTCTTGTCGAACGACGAGTCCTGCGCGGTGACGAACGCGCCTTGCACGAAGCCGGTATCCTGCTGCGGGAAAAAGCCGGTGGGAACGACGACGTAGAGGCCGATCGCGATCAGCACCGTGACGATAAAGACCGAGAGCGTCACGCGCGTGTGCCGTAGTACGACGTCCAACGCCCGGACGTAGTGGCTCTCGATCCAGTTGAAGCCGCGTTCCAGCGCGCGGATGAAGGCGTTCGCCGCCGGCTTCGGCCGCCTCAGGAAATGGCCGGCCAGCATCGGGGTGAGGCTGAGCGAGAGGCCGATCGACACCACCACCGCCGCGCTCAGCGTCAGCCCGAACTCACGCATCAGGAGCCCGACCACGCCGCCCATGAACATCAACGGTGTGAAGACGGCGATGAGCGAGATCGAGATGGTCAGGATGGTGAACGCGATCTCGCCCGCGCCGGCGAGCGCGGCGTCGAACGGCTTCATCCCTTGCTCGATGCGCCGCCAGATCACCTCTTCCATGACGATGGCGTCGTCGACGACGAAGCCGACGGCGATCGACATGGCCATCAGCGACAGGTTGTCGAGGCTGAAGCCCGCCGCCAGCATCACGCCCGTCGTGCCCAGCAGCGAGATCGGGATCACCACCGCCGGAATGAGCGTCGCGCGCACGTCGCGCAGGAAGAGGAAGATGACGCCGGTCACCAAGAAGACGGTGAGCAGCAGCGTCAGCTCCACATCGCGCACCGACGCGCGGATGGTCTGGGTGCGGTCGGCGACGATGTGCATCTCGATGGACGGCGGGATGTCCGCCTTCAGCCCCGGCATCGCCGCGTTAATCCGGTTGACGGTCTGGATGACGTTCGCGCCGGGCTGCTTGAAGATGATCAGCAGGACGGCCCGACCGCCCTTCAGCGTCGGGTCCTCGTTCGCAAGGCCTGGATAGACCGACGCGCCGACCTGGTTGTTCTCGACGCTTTGCACCGCCTGGCCGATGTCGCGGATCCGGACCGACGCCCCGTTGTGGTAGCCGACGACAAGGTTGTTCCAGGACCCCACATCCATGATCTGGTCGTTGGCGTAGACCGTAGAGGCCTTCTGGTCGCCGTTGATCAGACCCTTGGGCTGGTTCACGGTTTGACTGGTGATGATGCCGCGGATGGCGTCGATCGACAGGCCGAGGTCAGCGACCTTGTCGGGATCGATCTGGATGCGGATCGCCGGCTTCTGCGCCCCGCCGATGAAGGCTTGGCCAACGCCGTCGATGCGCGAGATCTGGCCGAGGATGACGTTGTCGGCATAGTCGTCGACCGTCGCCAGCGGCAGGGTGTCGGACTTGAGCGCGATGATCATGATCGGCGCGTCCGCCGGGTTCACCTTGCGAATCTGCGGCTGGCTCGGAAGGTTCGTCGGCAGCTGACCGCCGGCGGCGCTGATGGCCGCCAGCACGTCCTGGGCCGCAGCGTCCAGCTTCCGCGAGAGCTCGAACTGCAACGTGACGTTGGTCGAGCCGGTGGAGCTGACCGATGTGAGCTGCACCAGGCCGGGGATGCTGGAGAACTGCCGCTCGAGCGGGGTGGCCACGTTCGACGCCATCGTCTCCGGGCTCGCGCCGGGAAGGTTGGCGCTGACCTGGATGGTGGGAAAGTCGACGTTCGGCAGCGCCGCGACCGGCAGGTTGAAATAAGCGACGATGCCGAGCACCAGCACCGCCGCCGCGATCAGCGAGGTCGCGACCGGGCGGCGGATAAACGGCGCCGAGGGGTTCACGGGCCGCCTCTGCCGCCTGACGGCGGCCGAAACATGACTGGAGAGCCCTGGCGCAGCGTCATCTGGCCGTCGGTGACCACGAGGTCCCCGGCGTTGATCCCGCTCTGGATGACCGCGATGTTCTCCTGGGTGGTCTGGACCGTCACCGGCCGCATCACAGCCTTGTTGCCTGGGCCGACCAGATAGACGTACGCCCCGTTCGGGCCCTGGTTCACCGCCGCCGCCGGGACGGTGACAACGGCGGTAAGCGTCTGCAGGGTCAAGCGGACGTTCACGAACTGGCCGGGCCAGAGCGTGCGCGCGTCGTTCGGGAACCGCGCCTTCAGCTCCACGGTCGCCGTCGACGGGTCGACGTGGTTGTCGACGATCGACACGACGCCCTCGCCGAGCGTATCGCCGGTTTCCTGGCTCAACGCCTCCGCGGTCAGCGGCGTCCGGAAGCCATCGGACACCTGGGCGAGGTGCTGAAAGTCGCCTTGCGGGACCGTGAAGGTCACGGCGATCGGGGTGATCTGGTTGACGCTGACGATGCCGGTGGTGAGCGAGGTGTTGACGACGTTGCCAGGGTCGATCATCCGCACGCCGACGCGCCCGTCGATCGGCGACACGATCCGGCAATAGCGCAGGTTGAGCTCGGCGGCCGCGACCTGGCCGCGGTCCAGCTCGACCGTGCCTTCATCCTGTTTCACCAGCGCCGCCTGGTCGTCGACCTGCTGCTTGGCGATCGAGTCTTGTGAGGCGAGCGCCTGGAACCGGCTGAGGTTGACCTGCGCCCCGGCGAGAACGGCCTCGTCCCGCCGTAGCGCGCCCTGGGCCACCGTCAGCGCTGCGCGGTACGGCCCAGGGTCGATCTGCGCCAACACCGCTCCGGCGCGAACATCAGTCCCCTCCGGCGCCACCCAGGTCAGCATGCCGTTCACCTGGGTGTTGATCAGGTCGCTCTTCCACGCCTGGGCCGAGCCCAGCCCGCCGATCGAGACCGGCACGTCCTGGCGGACGGCCCGCACCACGGTCACCGGAACGCCGGGCGGCCGCGCCACCTTCGCCGGCTGGTGCGTGATGATCCAGATCGCGCCGACGAGCACGACAAGGACAGCGCCCAGTACGGCGAACCCCCATCGGAAGCGTCGTCGCGCCGCCATCAACCGTCCCTATTCCCTTAGGTGCGCGGCGGCCGCCCGGCGGGGCCTTGCGCAAAATGATGAGTTCAATCTGCCGATAGCAAGTTCGTAGCTAGACGCCAATTTATGCAGCCGTGTTGCAAAACGCGGCCGTTCTTGGGCTAGCAACCGGCCGGCGCCAAGCCTTAGTGGGCGTCGTTCTCCCGCACGAAGCCGGCGACGGTGTCGATGTAGAGCCTGGGCGTGAAGCCGGCGGTGGTCACCGTGTTGTGCCCGTGCCCGGGCAGGATCACCGCGCGGAAGTCCTTCAATTCCCGTTGCATTCGCTGGGTTTTCGAGATCGGCGCGTCGAACTCGCCGTTCACCGCCAGCACCGGAAACGCGATGGTGGCGAGGTCCAGCGGAGGACGGGTCGACGGCGTCGCCGTCCGCCCGTCCTGCACCGCCTTCAGCGCCTCGTTGTCGCGATCGGCGCGCGCGGCGAGCGCGGCGCGACCGCGGTCCTGGTCGGGGTCGACCCCCTTGGGGTCGCGCTCCGCGGCCTGCGCCGCCAGCGCCTCGTCGGTCTCGCGCACGCCGGACCCGCCGAAGCCGGCGGTGATGAAGCGCTCGGGCGCGCGCGCCATCAGCTGCGCGACCAGGCCGCCGCCCATCGAGTAGCCGTGGAAATGTGCACGATCGATCCCAAGCGCGTCGAGGACCTCGATCACGTCGCTGGCCATGCGGTCGCCGGGATACTTGGCCGGGTCGTGCGGCTTGTCGCTGCGTCCGTGACCGCGCGCGTCGATGCCGATCACCCGATGGGTGCGCGCCAGCTCCTTGGCCATGCCGTCGGTGAACCAGCTCGCGTCGCAGCAGCTGGTGTAGCCGTGCAGCAGCACCACCGGCACGCCCGCGCCCGCCTCCTGGTAGTGGATGCGAACGCCGTCCGAGACGACGACATCCCCATGCAGGATCTCGGCCGGCGCTTCGATCTCAACTTCGGTGACCGACATCGGCGCTCTCTCCCTTAACTACCCTCGTTGGGCGAGATTATAGGCCCGCGGCCGCGGCCTTGTCAGGCCGGCTGAGCTCGGAAAGCGCCCACGCGGCGCCGCGCAGGAGCCTTGGGTCCGTCTCGCGCGTCAGCATCTCGCGCAGCACGGGGATGGCGCTCGTCTCGTGCGCCAGCGCAAGCGCCGTGGCGGCATGGAAACGGACGCGGGCGCTCGGGTCGGAACGCGCCGCCTCGACGACGCGCTCGCGGATGTCGACCTCGAGCGGGCCCGGCTTCTCGCCGCAAGCGTGGCAGGAGAGCGCATGCATCGCCATCCAGCGAACGCGGGGCACGGGGTCGTCCATGAGCGGGACGAGCGCGTAGCGGGTCGAAGCGTCCCCGAACAGATCGAGCGCGTGCGCGCATTCGAAACGGTCCCGCGCCGTCGAGGTCAGCCCACGCATCAGCGCCTGCTGGAACGCGCGGTAGCGGACGGGATCGTTGCGCATGACCTCGCGCGCGGCTTCGATGCGCCCCTTTCCGACGTTCAGCGCCCTGTTCAGCGGCTTGGGGTTGTCGAGCTCGGCGAGCGCGAACCACTGCTCGGCCAGCGCAGCGGCGTCCTGGGTCGTTGGCGCGGTGCGTTTGGCGCGTCGCGCGGCGACGTCCGCCGCCAGCTTCGGCCAACTCGGAAAGCCGTAGTCGCGGGCGACGGCCGTCTGGGCGCGCGACAGCGCGAGGGTGGCCGCGTCCATGTCGCCGAGGACCGCCGTCAGCCTGGCGATGGCGGCGGGCTCGCCGGCGCGGCAGGCGCGCTGTAGCGCGCGCGCCTCGCGGCGCCGGCGATCGAGACTCGGACGTCTGGGCAGTTGCGCCATGGGCGCGCCTCCTTTCGAGACGCCCGTGTGTCCGCGGAACGGGCAGAAAGAAGGTGGATCGGTTGTAGGCGTCTTCGAAACTTCGGTGGGCCTTGGGCCCTTCCCGCGGACCGGACGCGTCCTTGGCGCGCAACAAGGATTTTAGGCGTTCGGCGCCCCTGCGGCAACTTGCATCGCGGGAAAGCCCAAGGCAGTGACGTGGCATGGCAGACGATCCCGCCCGCATTCCCGTCATCATCGGCGTCGGCCAGGTCAATGACCGCCCGACCGATCCCGCGGCCGGCCTCGATCCGCTCGGCCTGATGCAGGCTGCGCTGAAGGAAGCCGATCGCGACGCCGGCGACGGCTGGATCGCGCGGCTCGACTCGCTGGCGCTCGTCGACCAGATCTCGTTCCGCGAGCTCGGCGACCTCTCGGCCCCGCTGGCCGAAGCGCTCGGGGTCACGCCCAGGCTTTGCTACGAGACGCCCTACGCCAGCGGCGACAGCCCGATCCGGCTGCTGAACGAGGCGGCGCAGCGCATCGCTTCGGGCGAGGTCGCGGTGGCCGCGGTCGTGGGCGGCGAGGCCCTGCGCACGGCCGCCCAGCGCGCGGCCCAGGCCGCCGGCGGCAGCGCCTCGGACCACAACATCATGCGCCAGGGCGCGAACCGCGCGCCGCCGTCGCTTCGCCAGCGCTACAGCCTGCTCGTCCCGGTCGACGTCTATCCGCTCTATGAGAACGCCGGCCGCGCGGCATACGGCCAGACGCTGGCCGAGGCGCAGGCCGAGAGCGGCAAGATCTGGTCGCTGTTTTCCGAAGTGGCGGCCAAGAACCCCGGCGCCTGGATCCGCAAGCCGGTTTCGCCGGAGGAGATCGTCACCCCGTCGGCCGCCAATCGCCCGATCGCGTTTCCCTACAACAAGCTGATGGTGGCCAACAGCTCGGTGAACCAGGGCGCCGGCTTCATCCTGACCAGCTTCGCAGAGGCGCTCGCGGCCGGCGTCGACGAGCGCCGCCTCGTCTATGTCGGCGCGGGCGCCGCGGCGCACGAGCCGAACGACGTCCTGGCGCGCGACCGCTACGACCACTCGCCCAGCATGGCTGTCTCGATCGAGCGTGCGCTCAGCCTGAACGGGCTGACGAGCGCGGACATTGACATGGTCGAGCTCTACAGCTGCTTCCCCTGCGTGCCGAAGATGGCGCGGCGCATCCTGGACTGGCCGTTGGAGCGGCCGGCGACCGTGTTCGGCGGCCTGACCTTCGGCGGCGGGCCGATCGGCAACTACATGAGCCACGCCGTGGTGAGCATGGTCGCCGCGTTGCGCGAGCGTGGCCGGGTCGGTCTGCTGTTCGCCAACGGCGGCATCGCCACCACAAACCACACGATCGCCCTCGGCCGCGCGCCGTTCGCGCCTGAAACCGTGCTGCAGCCCTTCGACGTCCAGGCCGAGGCTGACGCACGCCGTGGGCCGGCGCCGCCGCTCGATGAGGACTACGTCGGGGCGGGGCTCGTCGAGACCTACACGGTGTTCTACGAGCGGGACGGGCGGCCGCGCTTCGGAACCATCGTCGGGCGCGGCCCGGACGGTCAGCGCTTCCTCGCCAAGGTTCCTGCAGCCGACGAAGCCGGCATCGCCTTCCTAACCGATGGCCAGGTCGAGGCGGTGGGCTCGAGGGGCCAAGCGGTCGCCGGCGACGACGGCGACCGACTCTGGCGGCGCTGACCGCGGCGGTCTCGACGCGGCTGTGGCCAAGCTGTTAAATCGGGCTTTCCCCGAACATCACCGGTTTCAGGATTTCAGCATGTCCCTCTCGCTCTACGACGTCTCCGTTCCTGTCTTTCGGCAATACCTGGCCGGGCTTTCCGGTGTGCTCGGCAAGGCCGAGGCCCATTGCGCCTCGGGGGCCGTCGCCGAGGCCGACATCATCGGCTTTCGCCTCTACGAGGACATGCGCCCGTTCACCTTCCAGGTGATGCAGTCGATCTTCCACGGCGCCGGCGCAGTCGGAACCTTGCGCGGCGAGCCCTACCCGCGCGCCGAGGGCCTCGAGACCCTCGCCGGGTGCAAAGCCGCCGTCGACGCGGCGGTCGACTACCTGGATGGCGTCAAGCCGACCGACCTGAACATCGATCTCGACGCCGACGTGACGCTGCAAACACCGCGCGGCGCGATGACCTTCACCGCGCGCAACTACCTGCTCACCTTCGCCTACGGCCACTTCTTCTTCCACGCGACGACGGCCTACGACATCCTCCGCCACAGGGGCGTGCCGATCGGCAAGCTCGACTTCATGGGCGCCATGCAGCTTAAGGCGATGGCGCCCGCCTAAGCGCCGGCCAGGATTTCCTGCTTCTTCCGTTCGGTGAAGGCGAGCAGCTTGCCCATGTAGGCGAAGCGGCCGCAGTCGCGGCCCTGCGCGCTCATCTTGTCGAACCAGTCGTCCTCGCCCAGCATCTCGCCCAGCCGGGGCGCGTTCCGGTGCAGCATCTGCACGTCGGTCTTCTTCGGCTCCAGGCTGCGCAGGATGCCGCAGTTGAAGTGAGCGTGCAGCGTCACCCGGTCGCCGGGCAAAGCCCGGTCGCCCTGCCAGTGCCAGACGCCGTGGTGGAAATAGACCACCGAGCCCTTGGGCATGAGGATGGGGACGCCCTGGTTGTGGCCCTCGCCCTGTTTCGGCGGGCGGCGCATCTTGTGGCTGCCGGGCACGATCCAGGTCGGGCCAGCCTCGAGCGTCCAGTCTTCCAGCGCCCAGACGCCGACGCCGGTGAGCGAGAACTCCGGATAGGGCTCGGGCACGTGGGCATAGTCCGTGTGCATCGGAATGACGCCCGGACCAGGCCCCTTCTTGATCGACGAGAAGGAGGCGATCACCGCGCCGCGTCCCAGCGAAGCGTCGATCAGGGTCATGAGCAGCGGGTTCTGGATCAGCTGTTCGAACTCGCGCCCGTGGTAGAGCATCCAGTTCATCGAGAAGCTCTGGTGCGGCAGCAGCGCGCGCAGCGTGGCGGCCCTGACCGCGTCGGCGAACTCCGGCGAGATGGCGCGCTCGACGACGGTGTAGCCCTGCTCCTCCATCTCGCGGATCTTGTCGGTCAGCCCCTGGCGCTGGGCGCGGTGGGCGAGGTCGGGGTTCTCGACGGTCTTGCGGCCAAGATGGTCGTGCAACAGGGCCAGGATCTCGCCGGCCGTCGGGTTCTCGACCCGCCCGCGCATGCGAACGGCGTCCTTGCCGTGCATGGCGGCGACTTCGCGGCGCATCGCCTTCATCGCGCCCGGCGCGAGCATGCCGATGAACTGCGCGCCCGCCAGGCCTGCCTGGTAGTCGCCCTCGACGACAACGTCCGCCTTCGGATCGAACCCGCGCGCGACGCTCAGTGTCTCGCCGTCGTAGCGCGCCTTCCAGGCTCCGACATTCTTCGGCAGCTTCAGGTGCGGCGGCGCGTCGGTGAACCGCTCGCTGAGCGAGAACGGCTGGCCGGCTAGAGCCTCCGTGCGCTGTTCGACCGCCTTCGTGAGGTACGACCGCGCCTCGTCGAGCCAGGCGTCCGAGAGGAACTCGAACCGGTCAGGCAGCGTCAACATCGGCGCGTTCCTTGGCGAGCACGAAGCCTTCGTAGCCGGCTTCGGCCACATCGTTGCACTTCTTGCGATAGCCCCGGCCGATGTAGGGCATGAACACCCTAGGCTTTCCAGGAATGTTCGCGCCCATGTACCAGGACGCCGCGCGCGGGAAGAGGGTCTTGTCGGCCACCCGCCTCACGTGGGCGACCCATGCCTCTTGCGCGTCCGGATCGGCGGCGATGCGGGTGGCGCCATGCTCGCGCATGTAGGCGATGCAGTCGGTGATCCACTCCACGTGCTGCTCGATGGAGTTGATCATGTTCGACAGCACCGAGGGGCTGCCGGGGCCGGTGATCAGGAAGAGGTTGGGGAAACCGGCGACGGCCAGCCCGAGATAAGCCTTCGGCCCCTCCGCCCAGGCCCCGCGGAAGTCGGCGCCGCCCGCGCCCTTGATGTCGATGGCCAGCAGCGCGCCGGTCATGGCGTCGAAGCCGGTGGCGAACACGATGGCGTCGACCGTGTAGGCCGCGTCGGCCGTGCGCACGCTCGCGGGCGTGATTTCGGTGATCGGCGTCTCGCGCAGGTTCACCAGCGTCACGTTCGGGCGGTTGTAGGTCTCGAAGTAGTCGATATCGACGCAGATGCGCTTGGTGCCCAGCGGGTGGTCGTGCGGCTGCAGCGCCTTGGCCGTCTTCGGATCCTTGACCGTCGCCGCGATCTTCTCGCGCACGTAGCTGGCCGCGCGGTCGTTGACCTGGATGTCGGTCAAGAGGTTGCCCCAGGCGGCGAGGAAGCCAGCGCCGCCGATCGCCCAGAGCTCGTCGTACCGATTGCGCTGCGCCTCTTCATCCGGGATCGGAAGTTCGAGGCCGCCCGTGAAGCCCATGCCGGGGCCTTTGACCATAGCGATGTAGGCGTCGTAGTTCTGGCGGAAGGTCTCGAGGTCCTCATCGCTCAGCGGCGTGTTGCGCGCGGGGATCGAGAAGTTCGGCGTGCGCTGGAATACGGTGACGTGCTCGGCCTGGGCGGCGATCTGCGGGATCGACTGGATGCCCGACGAGCCGGTGCCGATCACGGCCACCCGCTTGCCCGTGAAGTCGACGCCTTCGTGCGGCCAAGCGCCGGTGTGATAGGTCGCGCCCTTGAAGGTCTCGACGCCCGGAATGGCCGGCGCGCGCGGCGTCGAGAGGCAGCCGGTCGCCGTGACCAGCCAGCGGCACGAGATCGTGTCGCCGCGGTCGGTGGTCAGCCGCCAGCGGTCAGCGGCCTCGTCGAAGGTCGCGGTGAGCACGCGGGTCTCGAACGCGATCAGCGGCCGAAGCTCGAACTTGTCGGCGACGTGGTTGGCGTAGCGCAGGATCTCCGGCTGGGCGGCGTACTTCTCCGTCCAGCGCCATTCGTCGCGCAGTTCGTCGGAGAAGGTGTAGGAATAGAACAGGCTCGGCACGTCGCAACGCGCGCCCGGATAGCGGTTCCAGTACCAGGTGCCGCCGACGTCGTGCCCGGCCTCGAACCCCTGCACCGCAACGCCCAGCTCGCGCAGCTTGTGCAGCATGTACATGCCGCCGAAGCCCCCGCCGATCACGACGGCGTCGACCTCGCGGTCACGCATGGGCGCGCGGGCCCTTTGCTTCATCTCACTCACGAACCCGAGTCTCCTGTCTGGCCAGTCCGTAAGACTAAAACATGTTCTGTTTTTTTGGCCAAGGCGGTCTGCCAGATCGGCTAGACCTCGCTCAGACGGCGCGGCAGGTCCATCGCGTCGTGAAGAACGCGAATGACTTCAAGCCTGTCCTGGCGAACGCGAAAGGCGATGACGTGCCGCGGACGGCCAACGCGGTGGGCGACGGGCAAGCGCGGGCGGGCGTGCCGGGCGTGGTAGAGCCAGATATCGTCGTCCGCGACTTCCTCCAGCCTGACGACTCCCCGTCGGCTTGGGTTCTCGGCGATGTCCGCGATCGCCTGTTCCAGGAGCGCGCGATAGCGCTGCTGCGCGACGGCGCCGAACTGATCGCGGCTGACGGACAGGAGGATGAAGATATCGCGGCGCGCGCGGGCGCCGATGACCACCTTCATTCAGCGCCAGAGCGTGTTGCCGCGTCGACCTCCGCTTCCAGTTCGTCAAACCAGCGACCGAGATCCGTCACGACCTCGAAGCGGCCGGCTTCCACGTCGGCAACGCCCTCGGCAATCGCCGCGCGAAGACGGGCGACGGTTTGTGCGTCGGTCTCCGACTGGCGCTTCAGCAGCCGCAGCGCCGCCCGGACCACCTCGCTGGCGTTCTGGTAGTCACCCGAGCTCACCCTGTCGTCGATGAACCGGTCAAGCGGCTCGGTAAGGCTGATGTTTCGCGTGGTCATAGACAGATGATAGGTCTTTGGCAAAGATTGACAATGGGTCGTTGGTCGGGCCGCGAGCCTACGCCGTCTTTGCCAAGACCGCCCCGACCAACACCTCAACTGCCCGCTTGCCGTCTAAGCGGGTGACCGGGCAGGGCAGCCTGGAAAGCCATGCCTCATGGCGCAAACGATGTCGGCCGGTCAGCGGACCGACAAACTCACCGCTATCGTAGCCAGCTGCGTAGTTCAGGAACTCGCGGTGATGGTCGTGAAGGGGACCGCCTGCATCGATCGCCGCGCCGTAACGCAGACGCTCTCGAGCGCGCAACCGGGACAGGCGCACCTCCATCGGCGCCGTCAGAAAGATGACATGCTCGAAGCGCGGGATCAGCGGGTCGCCCCAGCCATCCAGCGAGCCTGAAAGGACCCAACCGGCCGGGGCCGCGTCGAACGCAGCCGCCATCATCGCCACCCGCTCGGTCCGCTCGCGCACCTCGCGATAGGGCGGATCGGTCGGGAGCCAATAGAAGTCGTCGGTGTCGAGCTGGGTGCAGCCCAGCCGCGCCGCCAGCGCCGCGCCGAGGGTCGAGACTCCCGACCCGGAGGCGCCGGTGATGTGGATGCGCGGCGGCGCGCTCAGTCCTTGGTCTCCACATAGATCTCCCCGCCGCCGGTCCTGAACTTCTCGGCCATCTCGGCCATGCCGGCTGTGGCGACGTCGTTCTGGGCGTTGGCGGCGTCGCGGATGTCCTGGCTGATCTTCATCGAGCAGAACTTCGGGCCGCACATGGAGCAGAAGTGGGCGGTCTTGTGCGCCTCCTTGGGCAGGGTCTCGTCGTGGAACGCACGGGCGGTCTCGGGGTCTAGGCCCAGGTTGAACTGGTCCTCCCAGCGGAACTCGAAGCGCGCGCGGCTGAGCGCGTCGTCCCAGAGCCGCGCGCCGGGGTGGCCCTTGGCGAGGTCGGCGGCGTGGGCGGCGATCTTGTAGGCGATCACCCCCTGCTTGACGTCCTCGCGGTCGGGCAGGCCCAGATGCTCCTTGGGCGTCACGTAGCAAAGCATGGCGGTGCCGAACCAGCCGATCATCGCCGCCCCGATCGCCGAGGTGATGTGGTCGTAGCCGGGGGCGACGTCGGTGACCAGCGGGCCCAGCGTGTAGAATGGCGCCTCGCCGCAGGCTGTGAGCTGCTTGTCCATGTTGGCCTTGATCTTGTGCATCGGCACGTGGCCGGGACCCTCGATCATCACCTGCACGCCCTTGGCCCAGGCGATTTTCGTCAGTTCACCGAGGGTTTCCAGCTCTGCGAACTGCGCCGCGTCGTTGGCGTCGGCCGTGCAGCCGGGGCGCAGGCCGTCGCCGAGCGAGAACGAGACGTCGAAGGCGCGCATGACGTCGCAGATGTCCTCGAAGTGCTCGTGGAGGAAGCTCTCGCGGTGGTGGGCCAGGCACCACTTGGCCATGATCGAGCCGCCCCTCGAGACGATGCCGGTCACCCGCTTGGCCGTGAGCGGAATGAAGGGCAGGCGCACGCCGGCGTGGATGGTGAAGTAGTCCACCCCCTGCTCGGCCTGCTCGATCAGGGTGTCGCGGAAAATCTCGAACGTCAGGTCCTCGGCCACGCCGCCGACCTTCTCCAGCGCCTGGTAGATCGGCACGCTGCCGAGCGGCGTGGGGCAGTTGCGGATGATCCACTCGCGGATGTTGTGGATGTTGCGCCCGGTGGAGAGGTCCATGATGGTGTCGGCGCCCCAGCGGGTCGCCCAGACCATCTTGTCGACCTCGTCGGCGACCTGGCTCAGCACGGCCGAGTTGCCGATGTTGGCGTTGATCTTGACTAGGAAGTTCCGCCCGATCGCCATCGGCTCTAGCTCGCCGTGGTTGATGTTGGCGGGGATGATGGCGCGGCCGCGCGCCACCTCGTCGCGGACGAACTCCGGCGTCACGAAGTCGGGGATGGACGCGCCGAAGTCCTCGCCGTCGCGGTTGGGCGTCGCGCCTGACTCGCGCCGCAAGTTCTCGCGGATGGCGACATACTCCATCTCCGCGGTGATGACGCCAGCGCGGGCGTACTCGAGCTGCGTGATCGCCCGCCCCCGCCCGGCGCGGAACGGCTTGCGGTCACTCTTGAACTGCGGCGCCAGATAGCGTCCGCGCGCGCCGCCGTTGTCCTCGGGCTTGACCGCGCGCGGCTCGACCGCCTCGACGTCGCCGCGCGCCAGCACGTACGCGTCGCGCGGGCGCGGCAGACCCTTGTCGATGTCGATCACGGCGCCCGGGTCGGTGTAGGGGCCGGAGGGGTCGTAGAGCACCACCGCCGGCTCGCCGGCGCTCGGATGCACCGCGATCTCGCGAAACGGCACGCGCAGGCAGGGGAAGAGCACGCCGTCGGAGTAGACCTTGCGCGAGCCGGGACGCTCTCCGGTCGGGATCTTGTTGGCGATCGGGGTCTGGATGTTCACCGGCGTCGGCTCCTCGTTGGCGGGATGCGCGGCGGCGGATGAAAAGAGGGAAACGGGCTGGCCGTTCCTTCACTTCTCTCCCTTCGCCGGCATGACCCGGATCAGGTTCAGCGGGTCACCGCATCAGCGGAATCTCAGCCCCTTCGCGGGACTCCCCGGAGAATGCTGAGGAGAGTACGCCGGCCGGGTCGCCGGTCAAGCACCGATGCGGCGCCTGCGCGCGTTGAACGAGGAGAGTTCCACCGATGATCACCGGAAGCTGCCTCTGCGGGGCGGTGCGGTATGAGATCCCGCGTTCGGCGGGGCCGACGTACAACTGCCACTGCAGCCGTTGTCGCAAGTGGAGCGGGAGTGCGTTCGCGAGCTCCATGCGCGCGCCGCTGGACACGCTCAAGGTCCTCGCCGGCGCCGAGGCGATCGGCCGCTACGACTCATCGCCCGGCGTCGTGCGCTGTTTCTGCCGCCACTGCGGATCGAGCCTGTTCACCGAGCGGCTCGATCGCGGGCTGGTGCACATCCGGCTGGGGACCACTGACGGCGACCCCGACGTCAGGCCCGAGTTCCATGCCTTTGTTTCGTCCAAGGCGCCATGGTGGGAGATCACGGACGACCGCCCCCAGATCGGAGGCTCGTCGTTCGGTTACGTGACCCCGGAGCGCTGAGGGGCTATTTGCCGCTCTTCATCAGCGCGCTCTCGGCCGCCATCACGCGGTCGACGAGGAAGAAGACGGTGTGGGTCTTGCCGGCCCCGTCGGTGACCGTCAGGCGGTCGTAGCTGTGCGGCGGCGCTTCGATCAGCGCCTGGCCGGTTACCGTGAGGCCAAAGGCGCGCATCGTCGCATACTCCTCGCCGACTGAGATCACCGTGAACGCCTGCTCGGGCGTCGTCCCGTCGCCGGTGTGCACCGACTTCAGAAGGCCGAGCGCGATCTGGTGCTCGCGGGCGGAGAGCGTCGATTGACCCGTCGCCTGGTAGGCCAGATCCAGCGCCACGTGGGCATCGATGTCGACGTAGTCGGCGTCGACGATTTTGTCCGCCTGCTCGATGACCGTCTTGTCGTCGTCCTTGTTCAGCGCCTCGAACATCGCGCGGCGGGCGGCATCGGTGTGCTCCCCCATCAGGTCGAACGACGAGCTGTCGGCGTAGGCGAAACGCAGCGCCTGCCAGTCGACCTCGGCTGGGTCCACCGTCTTCGCCGCCGCCAGCAGCGTCTGGTAGTGCGCATCGGCCGTCGCATCGGCGGCGCGGGCCGGCGCGGCCGCGACGAGCGCGAGGGCCGCCAGCGCGAGAACGAAAGATCGCATCTAGACGCTCACCTGGGTTCCCATCTCCAGCACCCGCCCCGGCGGGATCTGGTAGAAATCGGTCGGATTTGCGGCGTTCTTGGCGAGCAGGATGAAGAGCCTGTCCTGCAGCCGCGCGAGCCCATGGCGCAGGTTCGCCACCACCGTCCGGCGTCCTAAGAAGAACGACGTCGACATCATGTCGAAGGAGATCCCGAGCTTGCGGCAGGCGGCGAGCGCCCGGGGGACGTTCGGCCGCTCCATGAAGCCATAGGTCACCCTCATGCGGGTGAAGCTCTCGTCGATCGGCTCAAGCTCGATCCGCTCGTCGTCGGCCACGCGCGGCGTGTCGGCCGTGGCCACGGTCAGGATCACGTTCCGCTCGTGCAGCACCCGATTGTGCTTGAGGTTGTGCATGAGCGCGCCGGGCGCATGGTCGGGATCGGAGGTAAGGTAGACCGCGGTTCCCGCGACCCGGTGCGGCGGTCTCGCCTTCAGCATGGCGATGAACTCGAGCAGGGCCGGGCTGTCGCGCCGGGCGCGAGCGGTAACGAGATCGCTGCCGCGCACCCACGTCCACATGACGAAGAACAGCGCGATCCCCAGGACCAGGGGCATCGCTGCCCCGGAGAGGATCTTCAGCGAGTTGGCGGCGAGGAAGGTGACGTCCAACGCCCAGAGCGGGCCGATCAGCGCCAGCGCCCCGGCGAGCGGCCAGCGCCAGCGACGGCGCACGACGACGAAGGCCAGCGAGGTGGTCACCACCATGGTGCCGGTGACGGCAAGCCCGTAGGCCTGACCCAGGTTGTCCGAGCTCTTGAACACGGCGATCAGGAGTACGACGCCGATCGCCAGCATCAGGTTGATCTGCGGCAGGTAGATCTGCCCGGCGGTGGTCTCCGAGGTCCGCTGGATCACCATGCGTGGGAGCAAGCCCAGCTGCATCGCCTGCTGGGTCATGGAAAAGGCGCCGGTGATCACCGCCTGGCTGGCTATGACCGTCGCCGCCGTGGCCAACAGCACCATCGGCGCGCGCACGAGCTCGGGCGTCATGCGGAAAAACCAGTCGACGTCGCCCACCGGCTGGCCGGCCGCGTGCTTGAGCACCTCGAGCGCGAAGCCGCCCTGGCCTAGGTAGTTCAGCGTCAAGCACGGCAGGACGAGCCAGAGCCAGGCGGCCTGGATCGGCCAGCGGCCGAAGTGGCCCATGTCGGCGTAGAGCGCCTCGGCCCCGGTCACGGTCAGGAACACAGAGCCCAGCACGAAGAAACTGGTCAGCCCATGCCGCAGGAGGAAGCCCACGGCGTAGGTCGGGCTGATCGCGAGCAGGATGCCGGGCTGGCCGACGAGATGCAGCAGGCCGGTCGCCGCGATGCAGGCGAACCAGAAGATCAGGATCGGCCCGAAATAACGCGCGACGCCAGCCGTGCCGCGCGACTGCACGAGGAAGAGCCCGGTGAGGATCACCAGACTGGTGACGATCACCACGCTCAGGCTGACGCTGTTGCTTAAGCCGGGCACGGTGCGCAGGCCTTCGACGGCCGACAGCACCGAGATGGCCGGAGTGATGATGGAGTCGCCGTAGAACAAGGCCGCGCCGGCGACGCCGAGGAAGAAGACCAGCGTCGTTCGCCGGCCGATCGCGTGCTGGGCCAGGGCCATCAGCGACAGCACGCCCCCCTCGCCCTTGTTGTCGGCGCGCATCAGGAAGAGGACGTACTTGACCGTGACCACCATGATCAGCGCCCAGAGCGCGAGCGAGACGACGCCGAACACGGCCTCCGCCTGCACGCCGTGCGCGGCGCTCGCCTGTTGCAGGGCCTGGCGAAAAGCGTAGAGCGGGCTCGTCCCGATGTCGCCGAACACCACGCCCACCGCGCCCACCGCCATCGGCAGGAAGCGGGCGTGCGGAACGCCATTCGCGGTCTGGGGGGCGGGTTCGGCGGGGATCTGAGCGGCTAAAGATCGGGCGGCGCGGCGTGGCTCGCCAGGCATTCGGTCGCTGCTCCGGGGATGGCGGGCGGATGTCCCGCGCGTTCCGGGCGGCGCGATACGCCGCTCCGCCATCCGGCGCAAGCGGGCAGACCGCCGCAGCGGCAGGCGATCGCATCAGTGGAAGTCGCGCGAGCGCGGCAGAACCCTGGCGTCGCGGGGATGGCGATGACGTTCGTGCTCGCGCGTGCTGCGGTCCCTCGAGTCAGCCGACGCCGAGGCCGCCCCGTCGCCATGCGAGCGCGGGGGATTGAGCGGCGGAGCGGACAGCAGGGCGAGGTCGGCGGTGCGGTCCTCGATCGTCTGGGCGACCAGGTGGGTGACATAGCCCGCGCCGTCCGGCGCATGCTGGACCAGGCCGCGCACGATCACCATGCGCGCGCCCATGACCACCGGGCGGAAGCGTTCGAACGCCTTTGGCCAGACGATCGCGTTGGCGACACCGGTCTCGTCCTCCAGCGTCATGAACACCACCCCGTGCGCCGAGCCGGGCCGCTGGCGGACGAGCACGACCCCGGCCACGGCGGCGCGGGAATTCTCCGGCGCATCCTTGAGCTGACCCGCCGGCATGACGCCCACGGCGGCCATTCGCTTACGGAGGAAGCTCATGGGGTGCGCCTTCAGCGACAAGCGGATGGTCTCGTAGTCGTTGACCACCTCCTCCGAGAGCGGCGCGACCGGCAGCGCCGGCGGAGGCGGGCCGTCCGCCTCCTCGAGGCCGGCGAAGGCGAAGAGCGGGACGGTGCTTCCGCCGGGGATCCCGCGCGCGGCCCACAGGCCCGGCCGGCGCGTCAGGTCGAGCGAGTTCAGCGCGTCCGCCGCGGCCAGCGCGTCCAGCGCATGGCCCGGCAGCCCCGCTCCGCCCTCGAGCATGACGCGGGCCTTCAGCTCGTCCAGCGACCGGAACGGCCCGCCCGTCGCGCGCGCCGCCATGATCGCCACCGCCCACGCCTCACGGAATCCATCGATCTGCCGCAGGCCCAGGCGGACGGCGCGAGGCGGCGCCTCTTCCGAGGACCCTTTCTCCATCGAACTTCTCCCACAGGGAGAAGGGGGGGACCCTTGCGTAGCAAGGGGGCGATGAGGGGTTACGGCAGTGGGGGTTTGCCTGAGAGGCCGTAACCCCTCCCCGCTCGCGCCGGCTTCGCCGTCGCTCGTCCCCTCCCTCTGGGAGGGGGATTCTAAGGTGCAGTCCCAGTCGCTTTCATTCACGTCGGGATGGCGGACTTCGACGCCGTGGTCCTTGGCGTCGCGGACGATCTGGGCGGGGGCGTAGAAGCCCATGGGCTGGCTGTTCAGCAGAGCCGCGGCAAACACCTCCGGGTACGCCCATTTGATCCAGGCCGAGACGTAGACCAGGTGAGCGAAGGCGGCGGCGTGGCTTTCGGGGAAGCCATAGTCGCCGAAACCCTTGATCTGGCTGAAGCAGTTCTGGGCGAATTCGGGATCGTAGCCGCGCGCCACCATGCGGCTGACCATCATGTCCTCGTAGCTGCCGATCGTGCCGTTGCGGCGGAAGGTGGCCATGGCGCGGCGAAGGCCGTTCGCCTCGTCGCCGGAGAACTTCGCGGCCTCCATGGCGATGCGCATCGCCTGCTCCTGGAAAAGCGGCACGCCGAGGGTCTTGCCCAGCACGCGCTTCAATTCGTCCGCATCCCCGTGCTCCGGCGAAGGCACGGGAAACGCAATTGAATAGGCGCCGCCCTTCGCCTCGACCGCGCGCTTCTCCGAGCGGCGGTTCAGGTAGGGGTGCACCATGTTGCCCTGAATCGGCCCTGGACGGACGATCGCGACCTCGACCACCAGGTCGTAGAAGGTGCGAGGGCGAAGACGCGGCAGCATGCTCATCTGCGCGCGGCTCTCCACCTGGAAGACCCCGAGCGAGTCGGCCTTGCACAACATGTCGTAGACCCGCGGCTCCTCCCTGGGCAGGGTGGCGAGGTCGAGGTCGACGCCGTAGTGCTCGCGCATCAGCACGAAGCTCTTGCGGATCGCCGTCAGCATGCCGAGCGCGAGCACGTCGACCTTCATGATCTTCAGCTCGTCGATGTCGTCCTTGTCCCACTCGATGAAGGTGCGGTCGTCCATCGCCGCGTTGCCGATCGGGACCGTCTCGGTGAGCGGCCCCTGGGTCAGCACGAACCCGCCGACGTGCTGCGACAGGTGGCGGGGAAAGCGGATCAGGTCCTCGGTCAGTTCGAGCGCGAGCTTGAGTCGGGGATCCTCGCGCCTGAGGCCCGTCGCATCGACGTGCCCTTCCTCGACCTTCGCGCCATAGGAGCCCCAGACGGTGTTGGCGAGCTGGGCGGTGACGTCCTCGGTCAAGCCCAGCGCCTTGCCGACGTCGCGGATCGCCGAGCGCGGGCGGTAGTGGATGACGGTGGCGCAGATCGCCGCGCGATGGCGGCCGTAACGCTTGAAGACATATTGCATCACCTCCTCGCGCCGCTCGTGCTCGAAGTCGACGTCGATGTCCGGCGGTTCGCTGCGCTCCTCGGAGATGAAGCGCTCGAACAGAACGTCCTGTTGCGTCGGATCGACCGAGGTGACGCCGAGGCAAAAGCAGACCACGGAGTTTGCCGCCGATCCGCGCCCCTGGCAGAGGATCTCGCGCCCCGGCTCGCGCGCCCAGGCGACGATGTCATGCACGGTAAGAAAGTACGGGGCGTAGCGCACCTTCTCGATGAGGGTCAGTTCCTTCTCGAGCAGGGCTAGGATCTTGGCGGGGATTCCATTGGGGTAGCGCTGCTCGGCGCCCTTGAACGCCAGCTCGCGCAGGTGTCCGTCCGGTGTCTTACCGGGTGGAACCGGCTCGTCCGGATAAACGTAGCTGAGCTCGTCCAAGGAAAAACGACAGGCCCGGACGATGTCGAGCGTGCGCGCCAGGGCGGCCTCGTGGCCCTTGAACAGGCGAGCCATCTCCTGCGGCGGTTTTACGAACCGCTCGGCATTCGCCTGCAGTCGAAAGCCCGCCTCGTCGATCGTTGTCTTCTCGCGGATGCAGGTCAGCACGTCCTGCAAGAGGCGGCGCTCGAAGTGGTGGTAGAGGACGGCGTTGGTGGCGACCATCGGCGCGCCTGTGTGGCTGGCGATGGCGGCGAGGCGGTTGAGCCGGGCGCGATCGTCGCCCCGGTGGGTCGGCGAGGCGGCGAGATAGAGCTCGTCCGGCCAGGCCGCGCGCCAGGCGCCCAGGCGCGTCTCGAACGCCTCGTCGAAGGCGACCGGCGCCGGCGCGAGCGCGATCATCCCCTCAGCTAACGCCGCCGCCTGTTCGAAGCGCAGGTGACACTCGCCCTTGGCGATCGCGCCGCCCTCGGCCCCGACCTCCCACCCTTCGATCCCGCTCTTGCCGATGGAGAGCAGGCGACACAGCCGTCCGTAGGCAGACCGATCGCGCGGATAGACGATCAACTCAGCGCCATTGGTGAAGACCAACCGGCAGCCGATCAGGAGTGGAAGGCCGCATTGCTTGGCCGCGGCGTGGGCGCGGACCACGCCGGCCAGGGTGTTGCGGTCGGCGATCCCGATGGCGGCAAGCCCGAGCGCCTTGGCCTGGTCAACGAGCTCGCCCGCATGCGAGCCGCCCTCGAGGAAGCTGAAATTGGAGCGGATGTCGAGCTCGGCGTAGGCGCTCATGCGAACACGCCCGCGATCCACCACGTGGGCGCGCGATCGGCATTCTCGCGACCGTAGAGCCCCTCGCGATAGAGCCAGTAGCGGCGCCCCGTCTCGTCCTCGACACGATAGTAGTCGCGCGTGCGCGGGCGCTTGGCCTCGTTGGCCGCCGGCCGCCACCATTCCGCGCCCAGCCGCTCGGGCCCCTCGGCCTTGACCACCCGTCTCGACGCGCGCCGCCAGACGAAGCGGGCGGGGACGCCGTCCGGCAGCTCGGCGATGGTGGTCACCGGCTCGGGCGGCTCGAACAAGAGGATCGGGCGCAGGCGAGCCTCATCCCGCTCGGGCGGCGGGCTGGGGCTGGGTCCGGCCGGCGTCCAGGCCTCGCTGAGTTCCGGGACCCAGCTTTCCTTGGGCTGCGGGCGGCGGACCTGGCCTTCGCCAAGCTTGGCCTCGAGGCGGTCGATCAGGGCAGCGAGCGCATGGAGGGAGGCCTGCCCGGGGGACGCATCCAGCTCCGCCTCGCGCGCCTCGACGGTCTCGGCCTTTTCCGCCGAGAGCATGAGCGCATCCAGCCCAAAGCCGAGATCGAGCCGCTCCAGGCCCTTCTCGCGCAGCAGCCTGACGAGATGCTCGGCCCCCGCCGCCGGCGCGCTCAAACCCGCCTCGAGCATCGTCGCACGCCCGTCGACGCGGAAGCCGGTGAGGCGCAACCGCCGCGCGCCCTGCCCGTCGCGCCCGAGCGCCGACGCCAGAGCCTCGGCCAGCCTGGGCAGGTGGAAGGCCACGCCGTCCACATCCATCACCGGCTCGGCGAAGGGGACCCAGACGCGGTAAAGCGGGGGTGGCCGCACGGGATCGAGCGGTTCGGCCAAGGTCCCCAGCGCCTGGTCCAGCCGCTCGACGACGCGAAAACCCGCCTCGCCGCGGAACCGGCGCGCCAGACCGGCGCGCGGCAGGCCATAGAGATTGCCGATCGTCTTCAGGCCGAAGCGCTTCAGAAGCGAGAGCGCCTTGGCCTCGAGCCTCAAGGCCTCGACCGGCAGGAGGGCGAGCGCCTCGCGCGTGCGGCCGGCCGGCGCGATCGTCTCCGCGGCGGTGGAGAACCGGGCGAGCGCCCAGGCGGCGGCCGGCGTATCGGCGATGGCCAGGCGCGCGGGGATGCCGGCTGCGTGCAGCCGTCCACGCAGGTCGGAAAGCAGCGACCGCTCGCCGCCGAATAGATGCGCAGCCCCGGTCATGTCGAGGAACAGCCCCTCGAAGCCGGGCATGAGCTCGTCGGCAGCGACAGAAGGGGAAAACCGTTCGGCCCAGAGCGCCAGGCGCCTCAGCGCATCGCGGTCGCGCTCGGCCTCCGCCGGCGCGCTGATCAGCTGCGGGGTCATGGCGCAGGCGTCTGCGTGCGCCTGACCGCGCCACAAGCCGAGCGCGCGCGCGGACGCGTTCAGGGCAAGCAAGCTCAGCCCGTTCACGCCCTTTTCGACAAGAGCGAAAGGCGCCCCCTCAGGCGGCCTGGGGTGCGAGGCGTCCGTCCCGTCCGGCTGCGGCCTCATCCAGACCGTGACCGGCCAGTCCGGCAACCACGCCGAGACGACCCGTTTCATCGTCCTGCTCCAGGAGCCAGGCGCCGGGCGGTCCGTCTCTGCGGCGAACCAGCTCGGCGCTCAAACGCACGCGTCCCGGCGCGTCCGCATCGAAACCATTCAGCGCCGAGGGACCGCATCGGATTCGCCAGCGGCGCCGGGCCGCGCTCAAATCCCCGCCCGCTCCCGCGCGCAGGATGACGCCAACGGCTGCCCCGGCGCGGGCGGCGAAGTCCAGCCGGCGCGTGGCCACGAACGGCGGCGCCTCGACGGTTGCGAGCCCGCCTGCGACCGCGCCCGACTTCAGCGCCTCCTCCAGCGCCCAAAGCGCCTCGGCCTCCCGCGCGGTCCTCACCCAGATCAGCCGTTTGGCCGTCGCGCCCCAGGCTCCGAGCCCGCGCGCGAAGGGGCGGCCGCGCTCGCGCAGCCAATCGGCCGTCGTGACCAGAACGAGCGGTCGCGGGTCATTGGCCTCAGTCAGGCGCGAAAGCGAAAAGCCGAGGGCCGCCGCGGCGTCCATCGGCTCGCCCGCCCCCACTTCTTCCAGCGGCTCGCTGGCGCGCGGGAAGACCGCGGGATCGACGATTGCGGGACGTTCGAACAGAGCAAGGGACATTGCGGACGACCTTTGTTCTTACTTTGTTCTCGTTCCGACATGGGAGTCAAGAGCGTCAGGAACCTTCAGCGTGCGCGTGGGTTCCACGGCCGAGGGGGACTCAGAGGCCCATGCCGACCATTGCCGCACGCATCGCGCCGATCATCCTGCTCGTGGCTCGAACGTCTTCATGACCTTTGCCTGGTACGGCCACCTGAGGTTCAAGGACCGGCCGCTCTGGCTGGTCATCCTCGCCGGGTGGGGGATCGCCTTTTTCGAGTACTGCCTCGCCGTCCCGGCCAACCGATACGGCAGCGCCGTCTATGACCCCATGGAGCTGAAGGCGATCCAGGAGGTGATCACGCTCGCCATCTTCGCGATCTTCGCCGCGACCTATCTCGGCCAGAAGATCACGATCAATCACGTCATCGGCTTTGCGCTCATCGCCGCAGGCGCAGTCTTCGTGTTCCGCGCCCCGTTCGCTTAAGCCCCTTTACGTGGTGTTAACCATAACTGGCGCGACTCTCGCTTAAGGGCGGAGGGCGTTGTGGGTCATCCACAGAAGATCGGCGAAACGCTATATTTAGCGATAGCGCCGCGTTTACACGCTAGGAATCGGTGGTTAGCGTCCCAATCCTGGGCTGGGAGACCGATTCGCGATGGCGGCGAACGCGCCATGGAGCGTGAAGGGGATCGATCCAAAGGCGCGCGAAATCGCCAAGGACCTAGCCCGTCGCTCCGGCATGACGCTGGGCGAATGGCTAAACCAGATGATCCTCGATGACGGAGGCTCACCCGAGGAAGCGACATCGCGCGCCGCGGATGAGCCGCACTACAGCCGCTTCGAAGCGCCCGACCACCCCGGCGACGACGTGCTGCGCGCGACAGCTTCGCTCGATCGGCTCACGACCCGCATCGAAGCGGCCGAACATCGCGCCACGCTGGCGATCAGCGGGATCGACCAATCGGTCAACGGCATCATCAACCGCCTCGAGCAGGCGGAGCGCGAGCAGACCGCCGTCGCCGCGCGGTTCGAGGGCGCGGTCGCTGACCTTTCCGGCGAGCATAGTCGCGTGAACGAGCGGCTGCGCCGGATCGAGCAGGAGGCGCCGGGCAACCGCTCGGTCGAAGCCGTCCGCTCCATGGAAAACGCGCTCGCGAAGGTCGCGAGCCACCTCTACGACGGCGACGCCAAGGCCGAGCAGCGCTTCGCCGAGCTTCGCGACGATATCGAGACGATGAAGGCGAGCCTTGCCGCGGGTGGCGAGGCCGGTGGCGGCGATGACTTCACAATTCGGCTGACCGAGCGCCTGGGCGAAGCCGAGGCGCGAACCACCGAGGCCATGCGCGAGCTGCGCGCCTCGTTCGCCCAGCTCGACGAACGCCTCGGCGCCGCCGAAACCCGCACCTCCGGCGGCGTGCCGGAAGCTCGCCTCGAACAGCTCGCCGTCAGCCTGTCGGCCCGGGTCGACGCCGTCCGCGCCGAGATGGCGGAGAAGCTGCGCGAGGCCGCCGACGGCCGCTTCGAGCGCATCGAGCGGTCACTGGTCGAGATGACCGCCCAGGTGGAGAAGGCCGAGCGCCGATCGGCGCACGCCATCGAACGCATGGGGCATGAGGTGCTGCGCATGGCCGACACGCTCGGCCGGCGCGTTCAGGACGTCGATCACCGCTCGGCGGACGCCATCGAGCAAGTGGGCGGCGAGGTGGCGCGCATGGCCGGCGTGATGGAGGCCAGGCTCGCGCACAGCGACGAAATCAACGCCCGCGCGCTGGAAAAGCTGGGCGGAGAGATCGCCCGGATCACCGAGCAGCTGGCCGATCGTATCGCCAATGCCGAGCGCCGTTCGGCGCAAGCCATGGACGACATGGGCGAGCAGGTCGCCCGCGTTTCGGACCGGCTGCAGGATCGCGCCGAGCGCACCTCGACCGAGCTGGCCGAGCGCATCCGCCTCTCCGAGGAGCGGACCGCCCGGCTGCTCGAGGACGCGCGCGAGCGCATCGATCAGCGGCTCGAGCAGGCCCAGCGCAAGCAGGCCGAGGCGTCCTCGCCGGAAGGCCCCGATGCGGCGCTGTTCGACGATCCCGACGTCGCTCCCTTTGGGCGCGAGGGCTACGGCCAGGCGTCGCGCTACGAGCTCCCCGAGGAGGACGCGCCGTTCGAGACCAACGGCTTCGAAGAGCCGGAACAGCGCGAGGCGTTGATCGCGTCTGATCTGGCCGAGGCTGATGTCGAGGTCTTCGCGCGAACAGAGCCAGAGGCCCCGGCGCCGACGCTCGCCGCCGCCGAGCCCGTCGCGTCCGAAACTCGCACCTTCGCCGACTTCGACGACGATGATCTCGTGGCTCCGGCCGCGTTCGATGACGAGACGACGGACCACCAGACACGCGCGTTCGGCGCAGAGGCGACATTCGTCGAGGCCGAGCCGCCCTTGTTCGACGACAGGGCGCCGCTGCCGGAGGTGGACTTCGACACTGGGCTCGCGCGGGACCACGACGCGGCGCTGGAAGAGGATTTGCTGGCCGCCGAGGCCATGGCGCACGGCGGCGAGACCGAGGACCAGGACGAGCCGGCGCTCGACGCGATCGTACCCGAGACGCCGCGGCGGCCGCTCACGACACGCGAGCTCATCGAGCAGACCCGCGCGGCCGCGCGCGCAGCGCCGACGCCCGCCGATCTCAAGCGGCAGCGCTCCACCAGCAAACGCGCCTTCGGCGCGCGGCGCAGCGGTCCCTCGGCGATGACCACCGCCCTCTTCGTCTCCGGTGGCGCGGCAGCGCTGAGCATGGCGCTCGTGGGCTACGAATTCGTGCTGCAGAAGCCGGCCGGTCAGCTGCCGACCCGCGTGGCCGAAGTGCTGGGCTTGAACGCGCCGGCCACGCCCCTCGCGTCCGAGCGGCCGGGCCCGGGTGAAGGCGGCCAGCCGCTGGCGGCGATTGCACTCAACCCGACGCCGACCGGCCCGATCGCCGCTCAGACGCCCAACGCCCAGCAGAGCGAGGCGGCGGCGGAATTCTACGCCGACGGCGTGCGGCGCATCGAAGCGCACGACAACTCGGGCCTGGACTCGCTGAAGCGCGCCGCCAACCTCGGCTACGCACCGGCGGAGTTCTATCTGGCCAAGCTGTACGAGGGTGGCCAGGCCGGGCTGAAGAAGGATCCGGTCCAGGCGCGCACCTGGACCGAGCGCGCGGCGGAAGCTGGCGATGTTAAGGCCATGCACAATTTGGCGCTCGACGACTTCGAAGGCACGGGCGGGCCGAAGGACCTTAGTCAGGCCGCCGACTGGTTCCACCGCGCGGCCGATCAGGGCCTGGTCGACAGCCAGTACAATCTGGCGCGGCTCTATGAAGAGGGCCTCGGCGTCACGCGCAACCCGGCCGAAGCCTACAAGTGGTACCTGATCGCCGGCCGCTCCGGCGACGCGGAGTCGGCGGCTGCTGCGCAGCGGATGAAGAACGCGCTCTCGCCTGAGGCGCAAGCCGCCGCCGAGCGTTCGGCGCAGGGCTTCATCCCCGACTCGGCGAGCGCCGCGCCGATGCAAGCCAACGGTTCGTCCGGCGCCATCGCTGAGGCTCAGCGCGGCCTCTCCCGCCTGGGCTACTACCAGGGGCCCTATGACGGCGTCGGCTCGCCGGCGCTCAGCCTCGCCATCGCCGCCTTCCAGCGCGACCAGGGCCTGCCGGCCACCGGCACCCTCGACCCGACGGTCAACCAGCGCTTGGCCGCCGCCGCGCAATAGGGCGGCTAGTCCCCCACCAGCATGTCCCAGCCGATCGGCTGCGCGCGATCGGGGCCGAGCGCAACGGCGAGCGGCGGGCGGGCGAACAGCGTGGAGAAGGCCGCATCGCGCACGTTCTGACCACCGGCGAAGGCGCCGAAGGCCGGAAGCACGATCCGCGCGCCGTCAGTGACGAAACAGCGCCGGCGCACCTTGCCGCCGCGGCCGGCGACGCGGAGGCAGGGGTGCAGGTGGCCCGCCGCCTCGCCGGTTTGCGGGCCGGCGATCGGCTCGTGGCGGAAGACGACGCCTTCGATGCGGATGTCCGGGACGACCTCGCCCGGCAGCGCCTTAGGCCCATCGGCGTCGTGGTTGCCGACCACCCAGATCAGTCGGCGGCGCGCCGCGATCGCCTCCAGACGCTGGGTGTCGCGGGGCGCCATGCGCGCCTCGCCCTCGCCGTCGTGGAAGCTGTCGCCGAGCAGGACCACGACCACCGGATCGAGCGCCGCCACCTCGGCGGCGAGGCGGCCGAGCGTGTCGGCGGTGTCGTAGGGCGGCAAGAGCTGGCCCTTGCGGGCGTAGGCCGAGCCCTTCTCCAGGTGCAGGTCGGCCGCCACCAGCGTCCGGGCGCGGCCGAGCCAGAGCACACCGGACGCGCGGAGCAGAAGCTCGGCCTCGCCGAGCGTCACGGCCACGCCGCCGCAGCCACTGCGCGCGAGGGCGAGCGCGCTCATGCGCTGGCCTGGGCGATGAGGGCGTCGGCCGCGTCGGCGAGGATCATCTCGCGGGCGGAGCCCGGCGCGTTCTGCTTGCCGATCTCGGTCATCATCGGCACAGAGAACGGCGAGAGGTGGTCGAGGCGGCTGACGACAATGCGGCCCTTGATGCGCGCCAAAAGCTGGCCAAGGCGAGCGATGTCGACCAGTCCCTTGGCCGCATCGTCGCGCGCTGCGCGCAGCAGCAAATGGTCGGGCTGGTGCCGGCGCAGCACGTCATAGACCAGGTCGGTGGAGAAGCTGATCTGCCGCCCCGACTTCTGGTCGCGTCGGAAGCGACGCTCGATCAGTCCACTGATCAGGGCACAGTTCTTGAACGCGCCGCGCATCATCGCGCTCTCAAGCAGCCACGATTCGAGGTCGTCGCCCAGCATGTCCTCGGCGAACAGCTCGGCGAAGTCGAGCCCGTCCATCGGCCTCAGCGACCAGATGGTCAGGCCGTAGTCGTTGCACACGAAGCCGAGGGGGCCGACGCCGAGCCGGTCTAGACGGCGGGTGAGCAGCATGGCCAGCGTGGTGTGCGCGAGCCGCCCCTCGAAAGGGTAGGCGACCAGGAAGCGCCGCTGGTGGTGCGGAAAGGTCTCCACCAGCATCTCGTCGGTGGCGGGGACGGCGGAGCGGTCCCGCTGCAGTTCCAGCCACTCGCGGGTATCAGGCGGCAGCACGCGCCAATGGCGGTCGTCGCTCATCAGCTCGCGCACCCGCCGGGCGAGAAGGGTGGAGAGCGCAAACTTCGAGCCGCCCCATGAGGGCATCTTGGCCGGCTCGCCGGTCGCCCGCTGGACGAGGACGTCGACCCCCGTCACGCCCACCAGCCGCCAGACCTGGCCGGCGAAAATGAAGGTGTCCCCCGGCTCCAGCACCTCGAGGTAGCCCTCCTCAACCTCGCCGATCTTCCTGCCCGGCGTTCCACGACGGCTGGCGATCCGCACACTGAGCATCGCCGCCGAGACGATCGCCCCGACGTTCATGCGGTGACGGAGCGCCGTCTCGGCATTGCGCACCCGCCAGAGGCCGTCCAGCCCCTTCACGATGCGCCGATAGCGGTCGTAGGTCTTCAGCGCGTAGCCGCCGGTCGAGACGAAATCGACGACCTGCTCGTAGTCCTCCCAGCTCAGGTCGCGGTAGGGCCCGGCGGTCCTGACCTCGTCGTAGAGCGCGACGAGGTCGAACGGCTCGGAGCAGCTTGCGCCCATCACGTGCTGGGCGAGCACGTCGAGCGCGCCGGTCCGCTCCGGTTCGGCGTCGAGGGCGTTCTCGGCGATCGCCTCGCGCGCGGCCTGGCACTCGAGCATCTCGAAGCGGTTGGACGGCACGAACAGCGCCCGGCTGGGCTCGTCCAGCCGGTGATTGGCGCGGCCGATGCGCTGGACCATGCGCGAGGCGCCCTTGGGCGAGGCGAGCTGGATGACGAGGTCGACGTCGCCCCAGTCGATGCCGAGATCGAGGGTGGAGGTGCAGACGACGGCGCGGAGCGCGCCCTTGGCCATCGCCGCCTCGACCTTGCGGCGCTGCTCGGGGGCGAGCGAGCCGTGGTGCAGCGCGATCGGCAGGTTGTCGTCGTTGAGGCGCCAGAGCTCCTGGAAGGCGAACTCGGCCTGGAAGCGGGTGTTGACGAAGACGAGCGCTGTGCGAGCCCGGCGGATGGCGTCATAGACATCAGGCATGGCGTGATGGGCGGTGTGCCCGGCCCACGGCACCTGGCCCTGCGAGAGCAGGATATCGACGATTGGGGCCGCGCCTGCGGCGCCGGTGACCACGTCGACGGGCGCGCCGGCTTTCGGCGCGAGCCAGCGCTGGATGACGGCGGGGTCGTCGACCGTGGCCGAGAGCCCGACGCGGCGCATGCCCGGGGCATACTGCTGCAACCGCGCCAGATCGAGCGCCAAGAGGTCCCCGCGCTTCGATGGCCAGATCGAGTGGACCTCGTCGATGATCACGCAGGCCAGATCCTCGAAGTAACGCCGCGCACCCTCCCAGGCACAGAACAATGCGAGCTGTTCGGGCGTGGTGAGCAGGAGGTCGGGCGGTTTCACCCGCTGGCGTGCGCGGCGCGCGATGCCAGTGTCGCCGGTGCGCGACTCCGCCTTCACCGAGAGCCCCATCTCGAAGATGGGCGCGATCAGGTTGCGTTCGATGTCGACGGCCAACGCCTTGAGCGGCGAGATGTAGAGGGTGTGGATGCCGGCGGGGGTGTTGCGCTTCGGCCGCTCGGCGAGCTCGATCAGCGTGGGCAGGAAGCCCGCCAGTGTCTTGCCACCGCCGGTCGGCGCGATCAGCAGCGCATCGCGCCCCGCCCTCGCCTTCTCCAGCATGGCCAATTGGTGCGGCCTGGGGCGCCAGCCGCGGCGGGCGAACCAGTCGGCGAAGACGCCGGGAAGCTCGGTGGTGGCCAGCGCGCCGTCCATGCCGCGCTATAGCATGTTCGCGTTCTGTTTCTACTCAGCCGGGGCGATTATGCACTTTGCAATCGCCTCAGCCGGTGATCGGGTCCGACGACTCCGGCAGCGCGTATTTCGAGCCGGGGGGCAGCGGCTTGGCGGTCTGCACCGGACCGGGCGGCAGCGCCGCGGGCGGCGGCTGCGGCGCAGGCGCGGGTCGCAGGCCCGCATTGCTCAGCGTCTGGGCGGCCCGGGGCTGCGGGCTTGGCGCGCGCCGGGCGGCGTTGGCGGCGAAGGTAACCTCGACGTCGGCGGCGCCGACCGGCGGGTCGATGACGTCGACGGCGAAACCGCGGCTCTCGCCCGGTGGGATCAGCGCGCCGCCGGGGTCGGCGATGTTCACGGCCAGCACGCGGCCGCCGTTGTTCAGGATGCTGATCTTGAGCGGCGGCGCGGCGATCGGATGGTTGCGCACGTTGCGCAGGCTGCCCGAGACGCTCAGTACCGCGTGCCCGCCCTTCAGCGCCGGCTGGGCGCGCTGATCCTCGATGGTCAGACCGACGACGTTCACCGGCAGGCCGGCCATGGCGAAAGCGCCTGCGGCCCGCGGCCAGAGGCTGGCGATGTCCTCGCGCAACAGCACCGCCGCGCCGATCAGGAGCAGAAAGCCGGCGACGAGCCCGGCCCAAATCGCGCCGCTGGTCGCCGCCTCGCGCACCTTTTCCTTGGTCTGGATGCGGCCGCGGAAGTGGCGCGGCAGTTCCTCGGCCGGGAGTTGGCTGAGCTCGCCCAGCTCGCCCTGGTCCGCAGGAACGCCGTGCGCCGGCGGCTCATCCGCCACCGCGCCGGGTTCGCCCTGGGTCAGCTCTAGCGGCGGCTCCGCCCGCGCCGTCCATTTCGCGCCGCACGCCGCGCAACGCACCGACCGACCCGCTTCGCCGAGGCGCTCATCCTCGACAAAATAGCGGGTGGCGCACTCTGGGCAGGTCAGTATCATCGCTGGCGAATCGGATGCATGCGCGCCCTCGCACCCGAGGTCGCCGATTTCGGTCGCTATGTCCAGAACCGCCGACGCGAGCGAACGCCCGGACGAAATGCCCGGCGCAGCGGGCCTCGCCGGAGCGCCGGTCGTGAGCTTCGATCACGTCGGTCTGCGCTACGGGACCGCCCCGGAAGTGCTGAAAAACCTCACGTTCGAGCTCGAGGCCGGCTCGTTCCACTTCCTCACCGGCCCGTCCGGCGCCGGCAAGACAACCCTGCTCAAGCTCATCCACGTCGCGCTTCGCCCGACGCGGGGGCGGATCGCGCTTTTCGGCCGCTACACCGAGCGCCTGACGCGCCAGGAGCTGCCCGCGCTGCGGCGCCGCATCGGCATGGTCTTCCACGACCGCCGCCTGCTCGACCACCTGAACGCCTTCGACAACGTCGCCCTGCCGTTGCGCCTGGCTGGGCGCAAGGCGGGCGGCTACGCCGGCGACGTGGCCGAGCTGCTGGCGTGGGTCGGCCTGGGCGAGAAGATGACGGCCTATCCGATGACGCTGTCGGGTGGCGAGCAACAGCGCCTTGCCATCGCCCGCGCCGTGGTCGGGCGGCCGGACCTGCTGATCGCCGACGAGCCTACCGGCGACGTCGACCACGATATGGCCGTGCGCATCTTGCGCCTGTTCGTCGAGCTCAACCGGCTGGGGACGACCGTCCTGATCGCGACCCACGACCGCGAGCTGGTGGCGCGGTCGGGAAAGCCGGTGCTGCATATCGAGCACGGCGAGCTGCGGCTGCCGGCGGACGCGGCGGCGTGAGCGGACCCCGGACCGCGCCGAGCCAGCGGCCGGCCGCCCTGCTGCCGGCCGAGGACGCGCGCGACGGCGCGCTGGTGTTCATCGTGGCCGTGCTCTGCTTCCTCGCCTGCCTTTCGGTGGTGGCGGCGCTGGCCGCGGACCGCGCGGCGCACGGGTGGCGCACCGAGCTCAGGGGCTCGGCGACGGTCGTGGTGCGTCCAGGCCCCGACGAGACCGCCGACGCGGCCGCGGCCCGGGCTGCCGAGGCTCTGGCCGCCGTGAGCGGCGTCGACGAGGTCGAGGCGCTGGAGAAGGACAAGGCCGAGCAACTTCTGGAGCCCTGGATCGGCCGCGATGCGCTGCCGGAGGATCTGGCCATCCCACGCCTGGTCGATGTCGAGCTGAACCCCGAGCGGCCGGCCACCGCGGCGGCGCTGGACGCCGCGCTCAAGGCCGCGCGCGTTGACGCAACCGTCGACGACCACACCATGTGGCTCAAGGACATTCTGCGCGCGGCCTTCCTCGCCCAGGTCGCGGCTGTGGCGATCGCGGCGCTGGTGGCGGTGGCGGCCGGCGCAGTCATCGCGTTTGCAACCCGCGCGGGCCTGCAGGCGCGGGGTGACCTGGTGAGCGTGCTGCACCTTGCCGGCGCCGAAGACGGCTACATCGCCGGCCTTTTCCAGATGCGCTTCGCCCGGCTGGCGGCGACCGCGGGCCTGGCCGGCGCCGGCGGCGCGGCGCTGGTCACGGCGCTCGCGCGGCTGGCCGGCGGCGGCGAGGGGCTGACGCCGGTGCTGCCGGTGGCGTGGAGCGATCTCTTGCCGCTCCTGGCCTGTCCGATCGTGGCAGGCGCGATCGCCGCCATCGCCGCGCGGCTGACGGCGCTGTCGCTGGTCAGGAGCATGACGTGAGGAGCGCGACCATCCTGGCGCTCGTCGTCGTGATCTGGGCGGTCGGCCTGCTCGCCTTCGCCGGGCGCATCGATCGGCTGGAGACCCCCGACGAGGTCACACCCGCAGATGGAGTCGTTGCATTGACCGGCTCGGCCGACCGCATCAGCGCGGCGATGAAGCTGCTCGAAGACGGCAAGGGCAAGCGGCTCTTGATCTCCGGCGTCAATCGCGTCGCCAGCCCGGCCGACATCCGCGGCGTGGCGAAGGCCACGCGGCGGGTCTACGATTGCTGCGTCGACTTGGGCTTTTCGGCCACCGACACCGTCGGCAACGCGCGCGAGACCGCGGCCTGGGCCAGGGCGAAGGGGTTCCATTCGCTGATCGTCGTGACGTCCGACTTCCACATGCCGCGCGCGATGCTCGAGCTGCATGAAGCCTTGCCGGACGCCGCCCTTACGCCCTATCCGGTAAAGACCACCGAGCTCGACGCCGGGCGCTGGTGGCGGACCGCCGTGGGGGCCAGGCGCATGACGCTCGAGTACTGCAAGTACCTGGTGATCCTTGCGCGCGAGGGCCTGTTGGGCCTTGGCCCGCGGTCGCACGCCGCCCCGTCGAACCTAGCGGCTTGAGGAAGGCTCTCGGGTGACGCTCGTCCGCTCGCTGGCCTTCAATGTCTCGTTCTATCTGTGGACGCTCTTCGCGGCCATCGTCACCTTGCCGATCCTGCTCGGGCCGTACGGCCCGGCGCAGGCGACGCTGAACATGTGGGCCAGGGTCGTGACCTGGCTGTTGCGCGTCGTGGGCGGCGTCCGGGTCGAGGTCCGCGGGCGCGAGCACCTGCCGGCCGGCCCAGCCCTGGTCGCACCGAAGCACCAGTGCATGTTCGACATCTTCGGCACGATGGCCGCGCTTCCGGCCGGTTGCTACGTGCTGCGCAAGGAGCTGATGCGCATCCCCATCTTCGGCTGGTGGGCGTGGAAGTGCCACATGATCGTCATCGACCGCGAGGGCGGGGCCAGGGCGCTCAAGAAGATGCTGACCGACACGCGCGCGCGCCTGGCCGAGGCGCCGCGGCAGATCGTCATCTTCCCGGAAGGGCATCGCGGCAAGCCGGGCCAGGCCGGTGATTATCAGCCCGGCGTCGCCGCCCTCTACCGCGACCTCGACATGCCGTGCGTGCCGGTGGCCCTGAACTCGGGGATGCACTGGCAGAAGGGCGGGCTGGTCCTGAAGCCCGGGACGATCGTCTTCGAGTTCCTGGAACCCTTGCCGGCGGGGCTGAAGCGCGCCGAGTTCATGCGCGAACTCGAAGAGCGGCTGGAAGCGGCTTCGAACGCCCTGTTGGCGGAGGGGGTTTAGTCCGCCCCCGCCTCGAGCTCTTCCACCCGCGCCAGAAGGCGCTGCATGGTGCGATCGGCGACGCCTTCGTCGCTCAGGTGGACGACGAGATCGCGCAAATAATCGACGTTGCGGCCTGAGAGCCCGGTCGCACCAGCAATCAGCCGCGCCTGTTGCTCGAGGCTGAGATCGCCGGCCCATTGTGGATGGGTGCGGTCGGACAGGAAGACCAGCGCCTCGACAAGCGCGCCGGTGTCGAGCCGGACGTGCGCCCAGGCCTCGAAGTAGGTCTCGGTCGGCTGCTCGCGCTCCTGCAGGTAGGCGTAGACGCCTGGCCAATCGGCGCCCGCGATGCGATAGGCGGCGCCGCGCGTCGCCCCGCCCGGCGCCAGGCCCAACACGAGCCCGCGACGCTCCGGCGTTCCGCGATGGTGCACCGAATAGATGCAGAAGGCGCGCCTGCGCCCGTGGGCGATAGCGGGCCGGCGTTCCTGGTACGCAAACCCAGGCCGCCACATCAGCGACCCGTAGCCGAACACCCAGCGATCGCTGGTCGGCGACTCAAGCTGCCCCTGCGCCATCGGCTGGCCTTAGCGCAAAGCGCCGCCTATTGCGCGTCCGCGCGCAACCTCTATGTTCGCGCGCTTTTGAGAAAACGGACGTCAAAGCCCTTGCACGCCAAGTCGCCATCGCTGGATGCCGTTCGCGCGCGCATCGATGAGGTCGACGCGGCGCTGATCAAGCTCATCGACGAGCGCGCCAGCCTCGCCCGCGAGGTGGCCGAGGCCAAGCGCGCCGCCGGCGAGACGCTCACGCTTGGCTTGCGGCCCGCGCGCGAGGCGGCTCTGATCCGCGGGCTCTTGGCCACGCCCGGCCGGAGCGCCAGCCCCCAGCTTACGGTGCGTCTTTGGCGCGAGCTAATTTCCGACAGCCTGATCCAGCAGGGCCCCTTCCACGTGGCGGTCTGGGGTGACGACGAGACGGCCAGGACTGTCGAGGTGGCGCGCCTGCGCTTCGGCGCGGCCCCGCCCCTCGCGATCTGCAAAAGCCCCGCCGCCGCACTTGTAGGCGCGAGGGAGCCGGGCGGCGTCGCCGTGCTGGCGCTGGCGAGCAAGACCGCCTGGTGGGCGCGGCTGCTGGCCGAGCCTGGTCTCGTGGTCTTCTCAAGCCTGCCGTGCCTTCAGAGTCTGGGCCCCCAGGCGGCCCTCGCCGTCGCCCAGGTCGCGATAGAGCCGACGGAGCGTGACGAGACCTATTGGGTCACCGATGCCGCCGAGCCCGCAACCGACATCGAGCTCGTGCTAGCGCGCGAGGGCGTCGCCGCCCGGCTTGTCGCCGAGGCCGAGGGGGTGCGTCTGTTTGGCTTGGCGGGCTTCTTCGAGCGCGAGGATGCCAAGCTCGCCCGCGCGCCGGGCGCCCTGAAAGGCGTCATCGGCGCATCGCCCACACCGTTCGACCTCTGAGCCGCGACCTTAAGATGAGCGCGCTCGAACGCTTCCAGGCTGACCGGCCGCAGCCCAAGGCGGGCATCGACGAGATCGTCGCCTACGTGCCCGGCAAGTCGAAGGTCGAAGGCGTCGCCCACCCGATCAAGCTGTCGTCGAACGAGAACATCCTGGGCTCGAGCCCGAAGGCGGTCGCTGCCTACGCCGAGGCGGCCGCCAGCCTCAACATGTACCCCGACAGCCGCACCCTAGCCCTGCGCGAGGCGGTGGCGGCTCACTATCGCCTGGAGCCCGAGCGGCTGGTGTTCGGCTGCGGCACGGACGAGATCCTCGGACGGCTGGTGCAGCAGATTTACCTGGAGCCCGGCGACAACATCGTACAGGGCGAATACGGCTTCAACGCCTACGGCATCGGCGCGCGCGCCTGCCAGACGGAGGTTCGCTTCGCGCCCGAGCCCGACCTTCGCATCAGCGTCGATGAAATGCTGGCGTTGGTCGACGAGCGCACGCGGCTGGTGTTCGTGACCCAGCCGTCCAACCCGACGGGGACCTGGATCACGCGCGAGGAGATGGAGCGGCTGCACGCCGCCCTCCCGCCGTCTGTCATGCTGGTGATCGACGCGGCCTACGCCGAGTTCTGCACCGACCCCCGCTTCACCGACGGGCTCGATCTGGCGCGCACGGCCTCGAACGTCATCGTCACCCACACCTTCTCGAAGATCTTCGGGCTGGCCTCGCTGCGCATCGGCTGGGGCTATGTGCCGATCGAGGCGGCCGAGGCGATCGAGCGCATCCGCCTGCCGTTCAATACCTCGATCCCAGGCCAGCTCGCCGCCATCGCCGCCCTCGGCGACACCGCGTTCCAGGCGGAATCGCTCGAGCTCGTCGAGCGCTGGCGGCCCTGGCTGACGCAGCAGCTCGGCGGGCTGGGCCTGGACGTCGCGCCGTCGGGGGCGAACTTCGTGCTCGTGCGCTTTCCGACGACGCCGGGCCGAACCGCGGCCGACGCCGAGGCCTTCCTCGCCGCCCGGGGTTACATCGTGCGCGGCGTGGCCAACTATGGCCTGCCCGACTGCCTGCGCATCACCATCGGCCGTGAAGAGCACAATCGCGCCGTGATCGACGCGCTGGCGGACTTCCTTGGGCGCCGCCGGCGATGAGCGAGCCGGTGGTCGAGCGCCTGGCCGTCATCGGCTGCGGCCTGATCGGCTCGTCCGTCGTCCGCGCGGCGCGCGAGCGAGGCGCGGCGCGCCAGATCGCCGTCTTCGATGCGAGCCGTGAGGCGCGCGAGCGCGTGCGCGCGCTTGGCATCGCCGACTCCGTCGCCGAGACCGCCGCCGAGGCCGCATCCGGCGCCGACCTCGTCATCGTCGCGACCCCGCCGGCGGCGATCGGCGAGGCAGTCAAGGCCGCGGCCGCCGGGCTGAAGGCCGGCGCAATCGTTTCCGACGTGGGCTCGGTGAAGGCCGCCGTCGGCGAGGCGATGGTCGAGGCCGCGCCAGATGGCGTCTTCATCGTGCCGGCGCACCCGATCGCGGGCACGGAGCGCTCCGGCCCCGATGCGGGGTTCGCGACCCTGTTCGAAAACCGCTGGACCGTGATCTGCCCGGTGGAGTCCGGTGAGCCCGGTTACCCGGCGGCGGTCGAGCGAGTGGCGACCTTCTGGCGCGCGCTGGGCGCCAACGTCGAGACCATGGACGCGCGCCACCATGACCTGGTGCTGGCGGTGACGTCCCACCTGCCCCACCTCATCGCCTACAACATCGTCGGCACCGCCGCGGACCTGGAGGAAGTCACCGAGGGCGAGGTGATGAAATACTCCGCCGGCGGCTTTCGCGACTTCACGCGCATCGCCGCCTCCGACCCGGTCATGTGGCGGGACGTCTTCCTGCTGAACAAGGACGCAGTGCTCGAGACGCTCGGCCGCTTCACCGAGGATCTGCAGGCGCTGTCGCGCGCCATACGCTGGGGCGAGGGCGACAAGCTGGAGGCGCTGTTCACCCGTACCCGCGAGATCCGCCGCGGCATCATCGCCGCCGGCCAGGAGAGCCCGGAGCCGAACTTCGGCCGCGACCGGACGTCGTGACGCCACGCGTCGTCGGCCGAGCGGTAGCGCGCGGCCGGCGGCGACTAGGGCAGGGTGTAGCGGACGTCGAAGATGAACATGCTGAGGTCCGCTTCTGTCGGCGCGCCGGCGGCGACGAACCATGGCCGACGCCAGACGTAGGAGTACTGCAGCCCCGTCGACAGCACGCCGCCCGTCGGGCTCGACCAGATCTTGTACTGCGGCTCGATCGTGAACTCGGTCAGGTATTTGTTGTTGCTGTTCGGCGAGTTCGGGCCGCCGAAGCCGATGAAGCTGCCCGGATGAGCGCCAGCCGAGGTGTCGAGCGCAAAGTTGCGATCGAAGTTGACGAAGCCGTAGTAGCTGGAAACCGACCAGGCGTTGTGCGTCCACTCCACCCCGCCCAGGAGCGAGGTGGAGCGCACCGTCGAAAGCCTGATGGTCTGCGCAGTCGCGGCCGGCGGGGTGATCACCGGCAGCGCCACCAGATCCGGACCCAGCCCGAGGCCGATGTAGCGGCCCTCGCCCTCGCTATAGAAGGCGTTGCCCAGCAGGGTCAGGCCCGGCGCCACCTGAACATTGCCGTTCACCTCGACGCCCCAACCCGTCGTCGAGGTGCGCGTAAACGTGGCGCCAAGCACCTGCGGCAGGTAGGCGACGCGGAACTGGGACACGAGCCCGACGGCTTCGAGGTGGAAAGGCAAGCCCGCCGCCGTTTTGTCGTCATAGGCGACCTTGCCCATGATGTCTGGAAATGCGTCCGGCACGGTCGATTGATTTGCCTGGTCGATCTGGTTGGACAGCTGGGCGTTGAACTGGGTCGGGAAGGTGACCTCGCCCTGCCCGCCGAACTGGTCCGGATTGACCACGGCGACGCCCACCGCCAGCTTCGGATTGACGTGGTAGACGACGCGGAACTGGGCCAAGCGGGACCAGGTCAGCCCCACATTGTAGTTTGGGTCGTAGTCGTTGGTGATGAACATGGCGTCGGGATAGGCCGACAGGCCGTAACGGTTCGGCGTCGTCCAGGCCCAGGACTGGCCGGCCTGAACCTCCCACTGGCCGCGCCGGGCGTCGATGAAGTACTGGCGGACGCGGAAGGTGTGGCTCTCGCTGGTCACCTCGGTGTTGGTCGCGTCGTTGCCGAGGAAGTCGCCCTCGAAGTAAGCGACCGCGTCAATGGGCTGACCGCCCCAATCGAAGTTGCTTTCCGCCTTCAGGCTCAGCCTGGAGTTCTGCGCCGTTATCCGGTTGTCGCTCGCGTGGGCGGCGATCGTATTGACGAAGGGGATGTTGAAGAAGTTGGTGCCGATCGTGCCTTCGTTGTTGGTGCGGAAGATGCCCATGACGTCGACGAAGCCGCCCACGGTCAGGTCGACTGGCCCGAGCGTCACCGTCGTCGGGTGATCCTCGTGGAAATAGACCGGCGCCTCGTTCGGCGGCGTACCGCCATTGTTGGCGAGCATCATCGGCTCGGCCTGGGCGATCGAGTTGACGTCGTTCTGGCTCAGGACGCCTCTGGACTGGAGCAGCTTGACCAACTGGTCCCGCGTCGTCACGCCGGCGGCGTCCGCCTGGCTGATGACGCCTTTCTCGACCAGCACCGCGACCAGCGGATCCGGACCGGATTGTGCGGCGGCCGCCGCAGCGAACGCCAAAACACTGGCCGCAGCGCCAAGCCCCAACCAACGACGCATCATTCCCGCCCCCCTCGCGCGATGGATTCGAGCTTGGCCCTATCACACGACCATGCGGGGATTTAACGACCATTGTTACCAAAACGGGTTATTCATGATGTATCGCGGCGGTTGAGCCACACTCAGGTCAGGTGCGTCGCCACGGTCTCGATCGCCTCGACCAGCCCGACGCGCTCGAGGCTCACCCCTTCCGGCAAGCTTGAGAACAGCCTGGTGGGCGCGGCGGCGTCGAGCATGACGAAGACGCCACGATCGTCGGCGCGCCGAATCAGCCGGCCGAATGCCTGGGCGATGCGGGCGCGGGCGATGGCGTCGTCGTAGGCCTTGCCGCCAAACCGGCCGCGGCGCGCCTTGTGCAGCAGGTCAGGGCGCGGCCACGGAATCCGGTCGAAAACAAGCAATCGCAACGACCGCCCGGGCACGTCGACGCCGTCGCGCACCGCATCCGTACCGAGCAGGCAGGAATCCTCCTCGACCCGGAAGATGTCGACCAGCGCGCCCACGTCCAGCGGGTCGACATGCTGGGCGTAGAGGGCAAGCCCACCTTGCGCCAGCGGCGGCGCAATCCGTTCGTATACGGAGCGGAGTCGCCGGATCGCCGTGAACAGGCCCAGGCCGCCACCGCCCGCCGCCAGAAAGAGCTCGCGCATTGCCGCAGCGACTTGCCTGGGATCGTCGCGGCCCACGTCGGTCACCACCAACGCCTTGGCGTGCTCCGCATAGTTGAACGGGGATGCGAGCCGAAGCGTCTTCGGGCGCTCGGCGAACCGCGCCGCGCCGGTCCTCGCCTCCGCGAGCGCGAACGGGTCGTCGAGCGCGGGGTCGGCGAGGGTCGCGCTGGTCACCAGCACGCCGTGCGCCGGCGCGAGCACGGCGGCGTGCAGCGGCTCGGTCGGGTCCACCCAGTGGCGGCGGCAAGCGGCATCGACCACCCGGCCATAGAGGAACGTGGCGTCAAACCAGTCGACGAAGTCGGGATCGTCTTCCGCGTCCTCGGCGATGGCCGTCAGCATGGCGCGCCAGGCCGGCAGGTGCATGCGGGCGCGGCGGTCCAGCCCGCGCAGGGCCCCCTCGATCCTGGCCCGCTCGCCTGTCGCCAGCTCGTCGGCGGCCGCATCGAGGATGTCCTCCAGCCGGCGCGCGAGCGCGATCAGCGGCGCCTCGATGGCCGCCAGAGCCTGGGCCGCCTCGCCCGCCCGCTCGCGCACGAGGTCGATCGCCGGGCGGGCGGCGCATTCCTGCCCGACCTCGGACGGGGCGGCGCGGGCGGCGAGCTGTTCGAGCACCGCGACCAGGAAGCGCTCGATCGGCCCGAGCGGGTTGACCTCCGCCGACGGTGGCGCGACGCGTCCAGACCAGCCCTCGCCGGGCAAGGCGGTCGCGGCGCGGAGCGCCTCGCCAAGCGCGGCGCGCGCGTCATCGCGGTCGCCGATAAGGTCGGAGAGCCTGGCCTCGAGCCCGCGTCCCCGGCGCCCGCGCCCCTCCGGCCCACGGATCCAGCGGCGCAACTCGGCGGCCTCGGCGCCGGAGATCGCCGCCGAGAAAGCCGAGTCGGCGGCGTCGAACAAGTGATGACCCTCGTCGAACACGATCCGCTTGGGGGAGGTGGTCTCGATGTCGGCCTTGAGTCCACGCGCCGCGCGCGCGCCATCGAAGGCGGCCTGGGTCAGCACGAGCGCATGGTTGGCGATGACCAGGTCGGCGCGCCTGGACGCGCGCACGGCCTTCTCGATGAAGCAGGCGCGATAGTGCGGACAGGCGGCGTGCACGCACTCGCCGCGGCGGTCGACGAGGTTGGCGGGGCTGGCCTGCGCGGCCGGTCCGACCGCGAACAGCGCCGGCAGCCAGGCGGGAAAGTCGCCGCCCGTCATGTCGCCGTCACGCGTCGCCCTGGCCCAGCGCGCGACGAGGCCGATCCCGACCAGGTCCCCGCCACCCAGCAGAGCGGCGTTCGCCTGCTCCTGCAGGTTCAACAGGCAGAGGTAGTTCTCGCGGCCCTTGCGGACGACGGCGCGCTTCGCCCGCTGGGCCGGGTCCGGATAGACCGCGTGGCTCTCCCGCTCGATCTGCCGCTGCAGCGCGCGGGTAAAGGTCGAGACCCAGACGCCTGGCCCGTTCGCCTCCGCCCATAGCGAGGCCGGCGCCAGATAAGCCAGCGTCTTGCCGATGCCTGTGCCGGCCTCGGCCAGCATCATGTGCGGCTCGCCCTCCTTGCCGCGGGGCTGGAAGGCGTGGGTGGTCTCGGCGGCGAACTCAGCCTGCGCCGTCCGCGCCTCGTCCAGACCGGCGCGGCTCAAGAGCGCGCTCAGCCGCTCGCGCGCGGCGTCCGGGTCCACCGGCTTGGAGCCGGGCTCGCCCGTCGGGGCCTGGTCCTCCCACTCCGGGATGCGGGACCAGGCGTCGAGGCCGGACCCGCGCCAGCCTTCCCGCACCGCCTTCGAGCGCAGCGCCTGCACGACCGCCGGCGCCCAGGCCCAGGCGGCGCGGCCGAGGGTCTCGGCCAGCGCCAGTGCCTCCTCGCGATTGGGCCACGGCGTCTCGGCCAGCTCGAACAGCAAAAGCCCGCACGCCAGCTTCAGGCTCTCGGCCTGCGCCTCGGGCGTCTTCGGCTCGGGCATGCCGAGGGCGAGCGCCAGCCCGGCGGCGGAGGGAGCGCAGAACCGAGCGGGGCGGACGAAGGCGAAGAGCTCGAGCGCATCGAAGACATCGCGCGAGCGGACGGGCGCCGGCAGGTCGAGACGCCGCGCCGTCAGGCCGGCATGGGCGACAAGGACCGGCCCGCCGCGCGCCAGCCGGCGCGCCTCCTCCGGCGCAAGCGGGCGAGCGCCGGAGCCGTCGCAAATCGCCGCCCGCGGTCCCGGCAGGACGACAAGCGCGGGCGCGACGTCGAGGGCGGTGGCGGGCGCGTTCACAACTCGCCAGTCCTACGCTGGCTCGCGTGAAACGAAAAGGGAACAGGCTACAGCCAGGGCGCCAGGGGTTCGGCGGCGAGCATCTGCTCATAGGTCGGGCGCGGGCGCACGACGGCGAAGCGGTCGCCGTCGACCAGCACTTCGGGGACGAGCAGCCGGCTGTTGTATTCGCTGGCCATCACCGCGCCATAGGCGCCGGCGGACATGAAGGCCACGAGGTCGCCGGACTTGAGCGCCGGCAGCCGGCGGTCGCGGGCGAAGGTGTCGCCGCTTTCGCAGATCGGGCCAACAACGTCGTAGGCTAGCCGCGGCGCGTCCGGCCGAGGCTCGGCCACCGGCCGCAGGTCGTGAAAGGCCTCGTACATCGCCGGCCGCACCAGGTCGTTCATGGCCGCGTCGAGCACCAGGAACCGGCGCCCCTCGGGCCGCTCGTGCACGTGGATGACGCGCGATAGCAGCACCCCCGCGTTGGCGACGATCAGCCGTCCGGGCTCGAAGGCGAGCTGCACGTCGAGGCCATGGAGCACGCGCGCCAACGCGGCGGCATAAGCCGCCGGGCTCGGAGGATCGGGTTGGTCGAAATAGGGCACGGCGAGGCCGCCGCCCATGTCGAGCCGTTCGACGGCGAGCCCCTGCCGCCTGAGGCTCTCGACCAGGCCGCGCATGGTGCGGGCGGCCGCCTCGAACGCCGCCAGGTCGGCGATCTGGCTGCCGATGTGGCAGGCGACGCCGAAAGGCCGCACGCCGGCCAGATTCGACGACTTCTGATAGAGTCTGGCGGCCTCGCTCAGGGAGACACCGAACTTCGCATCCGCCTGACCGGTGGCGATCTTGGGATGGCCGCCGGCGACGACGTCGGGGTTGACCCGGATCGCGATCGGCTGGCGCACGCCCCTGGCGGCTGCGATCGTCGACAGGCGGTCGAGCTCGGGCTCGGACTCGACGTTGATCTCGGCCACGCCAGAGTCGATCGCGAAGGCCAGCTCCGCGTCGGTCTTGCCGACGCCGGAGAAGATGACGCGGTCGGGACCGAGCCCCGCCGCCAGCGCGCGGCGGATCTCGCCTTCGGACACCGTGTCGGCCCACATCCCGAGGCCGAACAGCGTCCGCAAGACCGACAGGTTCGAGTTTGCCTTCACCGCGAAGGCGACGACCGGCGCGGGCGGACCGAGCCTCGCCACCGCTTCGCGAAACACCTGCACATGCCGCGCGAGCGTCGCTGTCGAATAAACGTAGGCCGGCGTGCCGACGGCTTCGGCGATGCGCGCCAGCGGCACGCCCTCGCAGGCCAGCGCGCCGTCGCGCGCCTCGAAGTGATTCACTGCGGCGTGCCGGGCTGCCCAGGCTGGGGCAGCGCGCCGGGGTCGCCCTGCGGCGGCATGGTGTCGTTGCGGCCGGGGATGGTCGGCGCGTACGGCGCCTGGGTCAGCGGCTGCTCGCTGCTGGGGGTCGCCTCGTCGTTGGGCGGCGGCAACTGCGACTGGGCGCGCGCCCGCGCGCGTGCGGCGTCGGCGGCGTGCTGTTGCTGGTAGTCGGCTTTGGCCTGGGCGCCGAACAGCGGCGCGGGCTGCTCGAGATCGCCCAGCTTGCCGCAGGCCGAGAGGCCCATGCCGGCCGCGAAGACAAGGATGACGGCGATGCGGGCGATCATCTGAGCTTTCCCTTCCAACGCTTGATCTGCGCCCTGACCTGGGCGGGCGCGGTCCCGCCGTAGCTTGCGCGGCTGGCGACCGATGCGCTAGGCGTGAGCACCTCGTAAACGTCGGCCGTAATGCGCGGTTCGATGGCCTTGAGCTCCTCAAGCGGCAAGGCGGCGAGTTCGGCGAAGCCGAGCGCCTCGGCGCGCACGACCGCACGGCCGGTCAGATGGTGCGCCTCGCGGAACGGAACGCCCAGCCGGCGCACGAGCCAGTCGGCGAGGTCGGTCGCGGTCGAAAACGCCACGCCAGCGGCGGTCGCCATGCGCGACTCGTCGGCTGTGAGGTCGGCGATCATCGCGGTCATGGCGGCAAGCGAGAGCTCGAGCGCGTCGAACGCCTCGAACACCGGCGCCTTGTCCTCCTGCATGTCCTTCCCGTAGGCGAGCGGCAGGCCCTTCATGACCGTGCTCAGGGCGACGAACGCGCCCAAGACGCGCCCGGCCTTGGCGCGCACGAGCTCGGCGGCGTCGGGATTGCGCTTCTGCGGCATGATCGACGAGCCGGTGGTGAAGGCGTCGGACAGGCGCACGTAGCCGAACGGCGGCGACGACCAGATCACGATCTCTTCCGCCAGCCGCGAGAGGTCGAGGGCGGCGATCGCCGCCGCCGCCAGCGCCTCGAGCGCGAAGTCGCGGGCCGAGACGGCATCCATCGAGTTGGCCATCGGCGCATCGAAGCCGAGAGCGCGCGCCGTCTCGGTCCGGTCGATCGGGAAGGAGGTGCCGGCCAGCGCGGCCGCGCCCAGGGGCGAGGTGTTCATGCGGGCGCGCGCGTCGGCGAAGCGGGCGGCGTCGCGTCCGAACATCTCGACGTAAGCCATCAGGTGGTGGCCGAAGGTGACCGGCTGGGCCGGCTGCAGGTGCGTCAGCCCCGGCATGATCGCCGCGGCGTACACCTCCGCCTTGGCGAGCAGCGCCCGCTGCAGGGCGCGCAAGCCCTCGCCCGCCCGGTCGCAGCCGGCCCTTACCCAGAGGCGGAAGTCCAGCGCGACCTGGTCGTTGCGCGAGCGTGCGGTGTGTAGCCGGCCGGCCGGCGGCCCGATCAGTTCGGCCAGCCGCTGTTCCACGTTCATATGGATATCTTCGAACTCCTCGCGGAACGGGAAGGTCCCGGCCGCGATCTCCGCCTCGATGGCATCGAGGCCGCGCTGGATGGCCGCTTCGTCGGCGGTCGAGATCACCCCGGCGCAGGCCAGCATGGCCGCGTGGGCGCGCGAGCCAGCCAGGTCCTCTGTCGCCAGGCGCCGGTCGACGCCGATCGAGACGTTGATGGCCTGCATCAGCGCGTCCGGCTTGACGGAGAAGCGCGCGCCCCACATGGACTGCCCCCGCGCCGGGGCGGCATTCCGACCCGGCTCGGCGTGAGCGGTCTTCGGAGCCTTGGCCATGACGGACATCCGTTCGAGCGAGACGATGGGGGGGTCCAGACGCTGGCCCTGGATCGTGGCGTTCTGGAGCGCGGCCGCCGTCGGCCTCGCCGCGCTCGTATATGTCATCGTCGCGCTTTCCTCAAAACCGCCGGCCGGGCCGGCCGACCTGACGTCGCTGGCGCGGGGCGAAATGGCGAAGCTGGTGGTCGACAACCCAAGCCTGCCGACGCCGACGCTGCCCTTCCTCGACGCCGACGATCAGGAAACGACCCTCGCCAAGCTGAAGGCGCCGGTGTTGGTCGTGAACCTGTGGGCGACGTGGTGTGGCCCCTGCGTGCGCGAGATGCCGACATTGGCCAAGCTTCAGGCGGCCTATCCGGGACGCGTCCTCGTCGTTCCGATCAGCATGGACGACCCCAAGGACCGCGCGAAGGCCCGCGCCTTCATCGCCAGGTACCCGCCTCTGCCCTTCTACCAGGACCCCGGCGCGAAGATCGCCTTGACCCTCGACCCGCCGACCGACGGGTTGCCGACGACCTTGATCTTTGACGCGAGCGGACGCGAGCGGGCCCGGCTCGCCGGCGGCGCAGACTGGAGCGGGCGTGACGCCCAGGCCGTCATCCAAGCTCTGCTGCCGCAAAAGTGAACGGGCGGGCGGTTGACGACCGGGCGCGCGCGTTGCCACTTCGCTTGGCAATTCGATCTACGGCCGCTCTGCCACGACCCCAACGGTCCGCGAACTCGCCGAAGCCAGATTTGCGATTGTCGTCGAGGGCTTCGCCCTCCAGGTCACAGGCTGTTCGAGGAACGAGGGTATGCCCAACGGCACCGTAAAGTGGTTCAACGCCACCAAGGGTTTTGGCTTCATCCAGCCCGAGGATGGCGGCAAGGACGTGTTCGTCCACATCTCGGCGGTCGAGCGCGCCGGGTTGCGTGGGCTGAACGAGGGTCAGCAGGTCGCCTATGAGCTGCAGGAGGAACGCGGCCGGACAGCCGCGGTCAACCTGAAGGTCTGAGCGCCCGCGACTAGAACCCGAGCTCGGCGCGGAGTTCGGCTGCGGTCACCCCCCGCGCGCGGATCGCACGCAGCGTCTCGGCGCGGTCGCGTTTGGCGTAGCGCTTGCCGTCCGGCCCGGTCAGGATGCGGTGGTGCCGGTAGGTCGGCGCCGGCAGGCCAAGCAGCGCCTGCAGCAAACGCTGCGTGGGGACGGCGTCGAACAGGTCCGCTCCGCGCACCACCAGCGTGATCCCCTGCAGCGCGTCGTCGACGACCACCGCCAGGTGATAGGCGATGCCGAGATCCTTGCGCGCCACGATCACGTCGCCGGCGGCGGCCGGATGCGCCGCGATCAGCCCGTGCTCGCCGCGCGGGCCCGCGCCCGTCTCCTCAAAGGACAGCGCATCGTCGTACCGGTCGGCGAGCTTGGCGCGCGCGGCGCGCAGCGACAGCCGCCAGGCGAACGGCTCGCCGGCCGCCAGCCGCCGTTCTTCCTCGGCCTTCTGGAGCGGCGCGCCGACATAAGCCTCGGGCGGCCCGTGCGGCGCGCTGGCGCTCTCGGCCATCACCTCGGCGCGGGTCTTGAAGCAGCGGTAGACCAGGCCGTCTTCGCGCAGTCGGGCGAGCGCGGCTTGATAGTCGTCCATGTGCTCGGACTGACGACGGACCGGCGGCTCCCAGGTCAAACCGAGCCAAGCCAGGTCCTCGTAGATCGCCTGCTCATACTCCGGACGGCAGCGGGGGCGGTCGATATCCTCGATGCGAAGAAGGAAGCGGCCGTGGCCTTGTTCGGCAGCGGCCTTCGCCGCCGTCAGCGCCGAAAAGGCGTGGCCGCGATGCAGATAGCCGGTGGGTGAAGGCGCAAAACGGGTGACGACGGGCGCGCCGGACGCCATTGGCCTCTGTTCAGTGCTCGCGCTTGGTCGCAAGGAACATGGGGGCGTGCTCGAGCACCGCTTTGATGAAGGCGCGCTCGCCGCCCAGGAGCTCCTTGAGCGGCGCGCACTTGTCGAAACGGCTGATCTCGGCAAGCCCGTGGACGGACGACCAGGCGGCGATGGCGGTCAGCTCCAGGTCGAGCTCGTTGATCTTGCCGCCAGCGGCTTTGGCGATCGCCTGCTTCACCAGTTCGAGCCCGTCGTGCTCCTTCTCGCTCTGCTCGGGGAACGTCTCGGCCGAACGCGCGCAGTCGTACATGACGCGATAGAGGGCCGGGTTGGCGTGGGCGAACTCAACGTAGGCCAGGCCCAGCTCGCCCGGTCCGCTCTCTTTCACCGCGTTCGCCATCGCTTCGTTCAGCCGACGAAAGCCGTCCTTGGCGACCGCGGACATCAACTCGTTCTTGTCGTGGAAATGGTGGTAGGGCGCCGCCGGCGAGACGCCGGCCTCGCGCGCCACCGCGCGGAGCGTGAGCGCCGCAGGCCCGTCGCGCTCGATGATCGTCAGCGCCGCATCCAGGAGGGCCCGGCGCAGGTCGCCGTGATGATAGGGCTTTGCCGCGGCAGCCGCGGGCTCATGCATGGCCATCGTTTCCTACCCCTTAGATTTCCTGAGACCGTATGACATAATTCTAACGATGTAAAGATTCATCTTGACGCCGTTTAAATAGGTGTTATCTAAGCACCGTCCAGATCGAAAAGCGGTTGCCGAACAAGGCTCCAGAGATCGAAACGGACCGCTCACCCAGCCGGGGGGCGCCTTGAAACCACGTCACTAGGGGTGACCAAATGTCTCTCTCCACCATCATCCAACGCGCCGCTGACGCATCCGGCGGCATTTTCCTCCTGGCCATCGGCCTGCTGACCGGCGGGGCCATGGCCCTCGTCGGCGCCTAAGATCGCCCGGGGGTAGGCCTCGTGGAGGCTCAAAGGGTTTGAGGGGAGCAGCGTTCCAAGTTCACGCTCCCCTCAGACGCCCTTTTTCCGCTAGATAGACGCCATCGATAGCTGATTGTTCCGCCCGGCTCATTTCGCCGGGACCCGCGAAGGCGGCGTGGCCGCCAAGCGACGCAAAAGACAAAATCGCCAGCCCGATCCATCCGCCGACATAGAGCTGTCGCGGAATCTTCTCTATGGTCCCTCCCGCGCCGGCCGCCCTTGAAGAGCGCGCGGCGCCAGTCCAGAGGAGCCGCGCTTTCAGTCTCGCCGTGAGTGAACCGACCGACCGGTCCTCCCTAGCGAGGAGGCGCGGCCATGCAGAGGTGCTCAAGCGGCCGCCATCCGGCTGGCCGGCCTTGGTGCTGAACGCTGACTATCGGCCGCTGTCCTACTACCCCCTGTCGCTCTGGCCCTGGCAGGAGGTGATCAAGGCCGTCTTCCTAAACCGCGTTGATGTGGTCTCGACCTACGACCAGGTCGTCCACTCGCCCTCGTTCGAGATGCGGTTGCCGAGCGTGGTCTCGCTCAAGCAGTACATCGTCCAGGATCGGCCGCCCGCGTTCACGCGGTTCAACCTCTTCCTGCGCGATGCCTTCTGCTGCCAGTACTGCGGCTCGGGCGAGGATCTGACCTTCGACCACCTCATCCCCCGCTCCCGCGGCGGGCGGACGACCTGGGAGAACATCGTAACGGCCTGCGCGCGCTGCAATCTGGCCAAGGGCGGGCGCACGCCGCGCGAGGCGCACATGCAGCCGCAGCGGCCGCCGCACAAACCGAACATGTACGAGCTGCAGGATCATGGACGCCGCTTTCCGCCCAACCACCTGCACGAAAGCTGGCTCGACTACCTCTACTGGGACATCGAGCTGGAGGCGTAGGGCCAAGTCGGCGGCTGAAGGAGTGGCAATGTCCGCCTTGGGCGGAAAGCACGCGTTGGCCATAGCCTGAGAGCCGACCCCGCCTCTTGGCGACACGGCGCAAGCGGCGCCTTCCCGCGTGAGCCGGTTAGTCAACCGCTAAGCATCAACCTTCACCGACTTTCAACGCTGAAATGATCAACACTATGCAGCCCGGGCCGCTGGTTGCGCTTGCGGTGCGCGGTCGGGGCATGGCCAGGCGAGTGATCCAACGCGCTTGCTCGCTCCAGCGCTGAGGAACTGTCGCGCTTGCTCTCCATTCGGCTCTATGGTCTGGCCGACCCCCAGCGCGTTCTTGAAGAGCGAGCGCTGGGACAAGGCGCGTGCGTCATCGGGCGCGGGGATGACGTTGATTGGCGCCTTCCGGATCCCAGCCGCGAGTTATCCCGACGCCACTGCGTTATCATCGTCGGACCGGATCGGCGGGCGGCCCTGCTCGACCTGAGCGCAAACGGCGTTTTCGTCGGGGCTGACGGCGCGCGCATCGCACCGCGCGAGCCATGGCACATTCATCCGCCCCAAACGGTCAGGATCGGTCAGTACATCCTGAAAATCGTCGACGCGGTGTCGAGCGACTCGCGGGGAAGGTCGGCCGACCCGCCGTCGTCAACCGCACAAGCATCGCACGGGGCAAGGGGCCTGGAAACCGGCGCTCACCCGGTGCTCGAGAGGCTTCCCCATGACTTCGAGCCCCTTCTTGCGGTGTTTTGCGCGGGCGCACAGCTAGAGCTGTCAGCTTTCGCCGACGACACGCCAGAGGCTCTTATGATGCGACTGGGTGAGGTCTACCGCCAGCTGGTGCTCAACCTGACCAATCTGGTTGGCGAGCGCACCAGCGAGAGAGCGGCATACCGCATGGAGCGGACAACCATCAGAGTGGCGGGAGCCAACCCGATCCGCTGGCAAGGTGCGCGCCGGGCGGGGGTTGATCTGTTGAAGACAGATCAGGGAGGCTTTCTTCCGGGGCCGGCTGCTGTCGCCGCGTCCTTCGCCGACGTGGAACGGCACATGGCTTGCGCCTTCGCCGGGTCGAACAGCGCGATAGAGGCCATCTTCCAGGCGCTGGCGCCGTCTCAGATCGAAGATGCCGCTGACAATCGCTTGGAGCCGGCGTCTGCATGGCGACGTTATCAGCGAGTCTATGAGCAACACCGTCTTGAAACGCGCGACAGCCCTGATGGACTTGTGAACAGAGCTTTTCGCGACGGTTACGCTGAACGCCTAAAAGCATTCGATCGGGACGACGATGCCGCCTGAAGAGGCCGTGAGAACCCGACTGCGGGCGCAGGCTTCGGGTCGAAAGCGGACACGGCGTCGGAGCCCGAACGCGGGCGATCGCCGGTCGTGATCACCGTCTCTACAGGAGGAGGAAACCCACCTCGAGCGCCAGGATGACAAGTGCGACCGCCAGTGCCAACGATACGATCGGGGACGGTAATCGCGCGCCGACGCCCTGCCACTGAATCCTCTTGGACACCTTCTGCGTCCCCCGCCACCGCTACCGCATGATCACGACTCGGCGGCCACTTTGCGGCGGGAAAACAGCGAACCTGAGCCCGACAGAGCGGCTAGCTCAGCCGAGGCCGCAGGGTAGCGTCCAACGACGATGCCGACGCTGGGCGACTGGTCGCGAGCGGCCTGCGCCGTGCGTTCCTAGGCCGCTGCGTCAGTTCGGTCATGCGCATCCTCGTTTGGCGGGCCGCGAGCGCGAGATGCGACGCCGGCCGAATCACTTGGAGCTTTCCGCCCTGGCGTCGAGCTGTCCAGCGGGTTCTCGCGGCGGGCCTGACATCAACTCGCCGACCCCGGTGGCGCGGATAGCCGCAGGACTCCCACCCTGCAATAGGCACGCGCGGCGCGACGCCCCGGCGCCTTGTCACCATGCCGACCGGCCGAACTCCGCCTAGAATGCAGAATCACCTGTCGGAGTGCCGAGGCCAGACGGAGCATCGTAGCCGGGTTCGGCGGTGCAGAAGTACGCAGGAGAGCACGAACCGTCGCTTCCCGACGTCACATCGTTGAAAGCCGCCGGCACGCTCGGCGCGCCGTACGGAAAGGGCGTCGTATAGAGAAGGGGTGTGG
>DATNJB010000026.1:0-56301 GCA_035604135.1 Caulobacteraceae bacterium
CCGGCCCCGGGCCCCCTCCACCGCACTTCGTGCGGTCCCCCTCCCCGAACGGGGGAGGATCTGTGCGACGCGCGTCATCGGAGCAACTCTAGCAGGGCAGACTCGTTCGGGAAGGGCGCAGCTTCGAGGCGGGCGAGGCCGAGGCGGCTCAAGGGGCGGGCGGCGGCGGGGGAGATGGCGTAGGCCTCGAGGTCGAGTCGGTTGGCATCCTCGACGAGCACGGCGACGCGGGCGGCGGCGCGGGCGGAGTGGATGAGGACGGCGTCGGCGTCGGCCGGCGGGGCGGCAAGGGCGGTTGCAAGCGTCTCGTAGACGGTGAGCGGCGTGGCGCTGACGCCGCGAGCGCCTAAGAGGCCGGTGAGGTCGGCGGCGGGCTCGCGCGCGGTGGGATGCAGGACGCGTTGGCCGTCGCGCTGCTCGCGGGCGATGAGCTCGGCCAGGGTCTCGGCGTTGCCGTCGGCCGAGTGGACGTCGCTGAAGCCGGCGGCGCGCGCGAGGGCGGCGGTGGCGTCGCCGACGGTGAAGACGGGGAGATCGCGGGCGCGGGTCAGGCCTGCGAACGCCGCGATCGCATGGCCGCTGGTGAAGGCGATGGCGTCGACGCCGGCGAGGTCGAGGCGGACGCTCGCGACGGCCCGCGCCTCGAGCACCGGCGCGACGATGGGCGCGTGCCCGCGGGCGGCGAGGCGCCGCGCGGTGGCGTCGGCTTCCGGCAAGGTGCGAGTGATCCAGATGCGCATGGGGGCATGTTAGAGCATAACGCAAGTCGCGCCTCCCAAACCCCTCCCAGAGGGAGGAGCGAGCGCCGCGAGGCGCGAGGGGGGAGGGGTTACGGCCTGTCGGGCTAGCGAGCAGCGCGGTGGCGAGTTGGGGCGTCGCGGGGTTCTGCCTGAGCCGCCGTAACCCCTCACCCTCCCCATCGCTTCGCTCGGGGCCCCTCCCTCTCCCTTTGGGAGAGGTGTGTTACTCCGGCGCGAGGAGGCGGGGGCCGGCTTCGGCGCAGATTTGGGCGCCGAGGTCGAAGCCGAGGGCGCGGGCGGACTCGGCGGTGGGGGCGATGAGGGCGGCCTGGCGGCGGAAGCGTTCGGCGCCGTCGGGAGTCAGGGCTTCGACGACGAGGGTGAGGCGATCGCCGGCGAGCACGGCGTGGGCGCCGACGGCGGTGTGGCAGGAGCCTTCCAGCGCGGCCAGCGCGCCGCGCTCGGCGGCGACACAGGTCGCGGTCGGCGCATGATCGAGGGCGCGGACCCAGGCGGCGTCCAGATCGGGGATGCGGGTTTCAATGACGATCGCCCCCTGCCCCGGCGCCGGCGGGTAATCGAAGGGGTCCATCGCATGGCGGTCGCGGTCGGCCATCCCGAGCCGGTTCAGGCCGGCCATGGCCAGGACCATGGCGTCGGCCTCGCCGGCTTCGAGCTTGGCCAGGCGCGTGTCGACGTTGCCGCGGATGAGCACGATGGAAAGGTCGGGACGGCGGTGCAGCGCCTGGGCCGAGCGGCGGAGGGACGCCCCCGTCCCGAGCCGCGCGCCGTTCGGCAGCTCGGCCAGCGTCGCATAACGGGGGCTGAGGAACGCGTCGCGCGGGTCCTCGCGCTCGGGCGTGGCGGCGAGGGCGAGGCCCGGCTGGCGCTCGATGCCGACGTCCTTGAGCGAATGGACGGCGCAGTCGATGCGGCGCTCGGCCAGCGCCTCCTCGATCTCCTTGGTGAACATCGCCTTGCCGCCGAGCTCGGTCAGCCGGCGGTCCTGCACGCGATCGCCGGTGGTGGTGATGACGACGATCGGCGCGACCTGCTCGGCCTCGGCGGGCGCCGCGCCGAGAGTGGCGGCGATGCGCGCCTGCACCTGGCGGGCCTGGACCAGCGCCAGCCTGGAGCCGCGCGTGCCGATGCGAATGGGGTCCACGGGAGGCGACCTCTCGGCGGGATTGCGAAACTTCGTCCGCCGCGCCCCGGCTGCTACAGGAGCCGCCATGCGCCCGCAACAGACCGTGCTCGGCATCGAGACCAGCTGCGACGAGACCGCGGCGGCCGTGGTGCGCGTGGATGCGGACGGCGGCGTCGAGGTCGCCGCCTCGATCGTGCTGAGCCAGGTCGACGATCACGCGCCGTTCGGCGGCGTGGTGCCGGAGATCGCGGCCAGAGCCCACGTCGAGGCGATCGACTGGGTGATCGCCGCGGCGATGGAGCGGGCGGGGATCGACTTCGAGGCGCTGACCGGGGTCGCGGCCACCGCCGGGCCGGGGCTGGTCGGGGGCGTCATGGTCGGGCTCTCGACGGGCAAGGCGATCGCGCTGGCGCGAGGCATCCCGCTGGTGGCGGTCAATCACCTGGAGGGGCATGCGGTGTCGGCGCGGCTGACGGCAGACCTGCCCTACCCGTTCCTCTTGCTCCTGATCTCCGGCGGACACTGCCAGCTGTTGGACGTCGAGGGGGTGGGCCGCTGTACGCGGCTGGGGGCGACGATCGACGATGCGGCCGGCGAGGCGTTCGACAAGATCGCCAAGGCGCTGGGGCTGCCCTACCCCGGCGGACCGGCGCTGGAGGCGCTGGCCAGGGGCGGCGATGCGGGACGGTTTGCGCTGCCGAATGCGCTGGCCGGGCGCGAGGGGTGCGACTTTTCCTTCTCCGGCCTGAAGACCGCCGCGGCGCGGATCGCCGAGCGGGTGACGGGCGAGGACGAGCGCCGCGACCTGGCCGCCGCGGTGCAGGGGGCGATCGCCCGGCAGCTGGCGGAGCGGAGCGAACGGGCGATGGGGGTTTACGCGGAGCGGCGCTCGGCTCCCCTTCTCCCGCTTGGGGGAAGGGACTTGAGGTTTGTCGTCGCGGGTGGGGTGGCGGCCAATGCGCATGTGCGGGCGATGTTGCGTGACGCCGCCCATCGCCATGGCTTCAGTTTCACCGCGCCGCCGCTGGAGTACTGCGGGGACAATGCGGCGATGATCGCGCTGGCGGGGGCCGAGCGGCTGGCGCTGGGGCTTGTCGACGGGATGGACGCGGTGGCGCGGCCGCGCTGGCCGCTGGACGAGGCCGCCGCGCGGGATCGGCCGACCCACATCCCCGGCCGCAAGGGGGCCAAGGCGTGAGCGGGTTTGCGAGCACAGGCGTGATCGGCGGCGGCGCCTGGGGCACGGCGCTGGCCGAGGTCTGCGCCCGGGCCGGGCTTGCCGCCGTGCTGTGGGCGCGCGAGACCGAGGTCGTGGAGGCGATCAACGCGGGCCACGCCAACCCGCTCTTCCTGCCGCACGTGCGGCTGAATCCGGCAGTGCGCGCGACCGAGAGCCTGGCCGAGATCGCCGACTGCGCCCTGGTGCTGGCCGTCGTCCCCGCCCAGTACATGCGCGAGACGCTCACGGGCCTTAGCCCCTTCTTCAGGCCCGGCCAGCCGCTGGTGCTCTGCGCCAAGGGCATCGAGCAGGGGTCGCTGAAGCTGATGACCGAGGTCGCGGCCGAGACCTGCCCTGGGGCCGTGCTGGCGGTGCTGTCGGGCCCCAGCTTCGCCATCGACGTCGCGCGCGGCCTGCCGACCGCCGTCACGCTGGCCTGCGCGGATGCGGACCTCGGCCAGGACATCGCCCAGGCGCTGGCGACGCCGACCTTCCGTCCCTATTGGACAGGCGACCTGATCGGGGCCGAGGCCGGCGGGGCGATCAAGAACGTGCTGGCCATCGCCTGCGGGGTGGTCGAGGGGCGGGGGCTGGGGCGGAGCGCGCACGCGGCCCTGGTCACGCGCGGGTTTGCCGAGCTGGTGCGGCTGGCGACGGCGCTGGGGGCGGAGGCGCGGACGCTGAACGGCCTCTGCGGCCTGGGCGACCTGGTGCTGACCTGCACCTCGCCGCAGTCGCGCAACATGAGCCTGGGCCTGGCGCTGGGGCGCGGCGAGACGCTGGAGGCGGCGCTCGGCGGGCGGCTCTCGGTGGTCGAAGGGGTGGCGACGGCGCCGGCCGTGCGGGCCCTGGCCAAGAAGCTCGGGGTCGAGACGCCGATCTCGGAAGCGGTGAGCGCTGTGCTGGCCGGCGAGATCGACGTCGACGCCGCGATCGCCAGCCTCCTCTCCCGCCCCCTCCGCCCCGAGTTCTAACCGCCGCGTAGCGGCAAGGTTGTTCGACCACCAAGCACACCAAGCACACCAAGGGTTCTGAGAGGCCGAGGCGCAGCGGCCATCCACGGCCTCTTGGTGTGCTTGGTGTGCTTGGTGGTTAAAACGAAGGCCCCGCGAGCGGGGGATGGAGAGATTGCGATGCTGTTCGTGATGAGTTGTTTGGATCGGGCGGGGAGCGCGGGATTGAGGACCGGGGCGCGGCCGGCGCATCTGGCCTATCTCGACGCCAATCCGGGGGTGGTGCGGCTGGCGGGGCTGTACATGGACGACGATGGCGCTTCGATCGGCTCGATGTTCATCATGGAGGGCGAGGACCGCGCCGCGGTCGAGGCGTTCGCGGCCAAAGATCCCTATTTCCAGGCCGGGCTGTTCGGCGCGGTCGAGATCCGGCCCTGGCGGGTGGTGATCGGCCAGCTTGCATGAACACAGCCCAGCCGGCGGCGGGGGTGCGCCTCTGCGCGCTCGCCGACATCGCAGACCCGGGCGCGAAGACCTTCATCTTCCGCGATGGGGACTCCATGTTCGTGGGCTTCGTGGTCCGAAAGGCGGGCGGCCTGTTCGGGTTCGTCGACCGCTGTCCGCACAACGGCACGCCGCTGGCGGTCTCCCCCGACCGCTATTTCACGCGCGAGCGGGATCTGTTGCTCTGCTCGACGCACGGGGCGCTGTTCCGCATCGGCGACGGGCGCTGCCTCGCCGGCCCCTGCGAGGGGCGGGCGCTGACGCCCTGGCCGGTCACGGTGGAGGGCGAGGCGGTGCTGACCGCCTGATCAGCGGCCCATGCCGCTGCCCGAGCCGGGGCCAGCCGCCGAGAAGCCGCCGGGGCTCGGCTGAGGCCGCATCGTGATGTCGCGCATCGTTTTCTGGTCGACCTGGCTCTGGGCGTCCCACTCGGCCCAGGTGGCGCACACCCTCTGACCACCGAGGTGCGAGCCGGTCTCTTCGACACTCTTGCAGATGATCTGATTGGGGTCGAACCCACCCTTTTTGGGCTGCTGGCCCGGGGCGGTCGCGGTGTCGGCGGCGAACGCCGCCCCCGCGCCGAGGCTGGCGATGAGAGCGAGGCTCAAGACCGTACGTTCCACGGAACATCCTCCACTGACCGGATAGGTTGCGGTCGCCGGCGGGCGCGGTCAACTGCAAACCGCCCGCTATTGCGCCAGCTGCAGCTGTTCCGCCGCGAAGGCGGCGACTTCGGCGACCAGGCTGGTCGCGGCCAGGGCGACCAGCTCGCCGCCCTTCTCGGGCGTGGCCAGCGCCGGGTCCGAGCCCATGCGGCCGTCTGGATGGCGGGCGCGGAAGTCGAGCGCCTCGCGGATGGGGCCGGACGGCGCGATCTGCGGCGCATAGTTCGCCGCCTTGATCGCGTCGGGATAGGCCCACTGGGTGACGGCGATCTCGGACGGCGTCGCGTGGCTGCCGTGGCCGCTGGGGAACTGCTTGCGCGCCAGTTGGCCGACTCCGGAGAGGTCCCACCAGTTCCTGAGCTTGAGCGCGAACCCGGCCGGCCGTTTGGAAAAGCTGGCCTCGGCGTAGATCTCGGAGAACGCCGCCTCGATCGAGGCGACGTTGCCGCCATGGCCGTTGAGGAAAAAGATGCGCGTAAAGCCGTGCACGGCGAGCGAGCGGGTCCAGTCGCCGATGGCCGCGATGAAGGTCGAGGGCCGAAGCGAGATGGTGCCGGGAAACCCCAGGTGATGCTGGGCCATGCCGACGTTGAAGGTCGGGCCGACCAGGAGCTCCGGGTGCGTCTTCTCCGCCGCATGGGCGATGATCTCGGGGCAGAGCCAGTCGGTGCCCAAGAGGCCCGTCGGCCCATGCTGCTCGTTCGAGCCGATGGGGATGACGATGATCTTCGAGCGCTCGAGATAGGCCTCGGTTTCGGCCCAGGTGGAGAGGTGCAGCAACATGGGTTTTTCAGAAAATCTCCAAAGGCGGCCGGTGGGAAAAGGCCCTGCGCCATACTAACTTGAAGAGCGACGGATAGATCGGAAATCCGCCTCAACCGTTGAAAAGGCGCGCATCCCAAGACGCGCGAAGGAGGACTGAAATGCCCGTACAGCTCGGCGACGTCGTTCCCAATTTCACCCAAGACTCCACCGAAGGCCCGATCCATTTCTATGACTGGGCGGGCAATTCCTGGGTGGTGCTGTTCTCGCACCCCAAGGACTTCACCCCGGTCTGCACGACCGAGCTGGGCGCGGTGGCGAAGCTGAAGCCCGAGTTCGACAAGCGCGGCGTGAAGGTGATCGGCCTGTCGGTCGACCCCGCAGACAGCCATGCCGGCTGGGCGAAGGACATCGAGGGACGCAAGGCGCGAAGCTGAACTTCCCGCTGATCGCCGACCACGACCGCAAGGTGGCCAATCTCTACGGCATGATCCACCCGAACGCCTCCGACACGCTGACGGTGCGCTCGGTGTTCGTGATCGATCCGGCCAGGAAGCTCAGGCTGACCATCACCTACCCGGCCTCGACCGGGCGGAATTTCGACGAGCTGCTGCGCACCATCGACAGCCTGCAGCTGACCGACAAGTTCAAGGTTGCGACGCCGGTGAACTGGAAGCACGGCGAGGACGTGATCATCGTCCCCTCAGTGAGCAACGAGCAGGCGAAGGAACTCTTCCCCGCCGGCTGGAAGGAAGTGAAGCCGTACCTGAGGACGGTGAAGCAGCCGGGGTGACAAACCCCTCCCAGAGGGAGGGGTCGGACTGGCGGCCAAAGGCCGGCAGGACGGGGGGAGGGGTTACGGCGCCGGGGATTGGCCTGAAGCGCCGTAACCCCTCACCCTCCCGATCGCTTCGCTCCGGGCCCCTCCTTCTCCCTCTGGGAGAGGTGTGGTCATGGCGCGCCCAGGTCTCGCTTCATGTAGGCCCAGGTTTTGGGGGCGTCGCCAGAGGCGGCTTCCAGGGTTCCGTCCTTGGCCTGCCAGATCACCAGCGGCCAGGTGACGGCGACGCCGTTTTCGCCGAGCAGCGGCTTCAGCTTGTCGGCGAGGTCGCGGCTGGTTTCGACGACCGCGCTGCGGGCCGCATCGCCGTCGGCGGGCGGCACGCCGGGCGCCGCCCAGCTCGCGGGATTGGCGGCCATCCAGGCCTGATAGAGCGGCCAGCTGCGATTGACCCAGAGCTCGGCCACCATCGCCCGCTCGGCCGGCGTGGTGACGGGTTTGCCGTTCACATCGGGCGCGGCGATCATGATCACGCGGGTGTCGACGCCGGCCTTTTGCAGCGCGGGAAAGTCGCTGCGCTGTATCCGCTCGCAGCCGAGGCAATCGCGGACGCCGACGACGTAGAGCTTGCTGGCGCCGCCGCCCGGCGAGACCCAGCCGGCCGCCTGCAGCAGCGCGGCGATCTTGCCCTGGTCCTTGGTGAGATCGTGCGGGCGCCAGCGGACGTCGATGTCCCACCAAAGCAGGATCACCGCGCCGACGACCAGCACGAAGGCGACCATCGTGCCGATGGCCGTCCTCAGACCCATCCCGTTCGCCCCCCGCTCGGCCACGCTATTGCATGGTCGGGATGTTGAAGGCGGCGTCGCCGGCCGGCCCCTCGGGCCAGCGGGCGGTGACCGTCTTGATCTTGGTGAAGAAGCGCACGCCCTCCATGCCGTGCTGGTTCGAGTCGCCGAAGGCCGAGCGCTTCCAGCCGCCGAAGGTGTGGTAGGCGACCGGCACCGGGATCGGCACGTTGATGCCGACCATGCCGACCTCGACCCGGGCGGCAAACTCGCGCGCGGCGCGGCCGTTGCGGGTGAAGATGGCGACGCCGTTGCCGTACTGGTGCTTGGACGGGAGCGAAACGGCGTCCTCGAAGCTCTTCGAGCGGACGAGCTGCAGCACCGGCCCGAAGATCTCGTCGCGATAGGTCTGCATGTCCGCCGTCACCCGGTCGAACAGGCTGGGGCCGATGAAGAAGCCGTCCTCGAACCCCTGCAGGGCGAAGTTCCGCCCGTCGACGACCAGCTCGGCCCCCTCGTCAACGCCGAGCTGGATGTAGTCGGCGATGCGCTTGCGATGGGCGGCCGTGACCACCGGCCCGTACTGGGCGGCCGGGTCGGAGGAGACGCCGACCTTCAGCGTCTCGATCTGGCCCTCCAGACGCTCGCGCAGGGCCGCGGCGGTCGCATCGCCCACCGGCACGGCGACCGGAAGGGCCATGCAGCGCTCGCCGGCCGAGCCGTAGGCCGCGCCCATGATGTCGGCGACGGCCTGGTCGAGGTCGGCGTCGGGCAGCACGATGGCGTGGTTCTTCGCCCCGCCCATGGCCTGAACGCGCTTTCCGTTCGCGGTCCCGGTCGCATAGACGTAGGCCGCGATATCCGACGAGCCGACGAAGCTGACGGCCTTGATGTCGGGGTGGGCGAGGATGGCGTCGACCGCGACCTTGTCGCCGTGCACGACGTTCAGCACGCCCGCCGGCCCTCCCGCCTCCATGAACAGCTCGGCCAGCCGCACGGGCACGCTCGGGTCCTTCTCCGAGGGCTTGAGGATGAAGCTGTTGCCGACCGCGATGGCGACCCCGAACATCCACATCGGGATCATGGCCGGGAAGTTGAACGGGGTGATCCCGGCCACCACGCCCAGCGGCTGGCGCATGGAATAGACGTCGATGCCTGGGCCGGCGCCCTCGGTGTACTCGCCCTTGAGCGCATGCGGGATGCCGCAGGCGAACTCGATCACCTCGAGCCCGCGCTGGATGTCGCCACGGGAGTCGGCGAGCACCTTGCCGTGCTCGGAGGAGAGCAGCGCGGCGAGCTCGTCCATGCGCGCCTCGACCAGGCGCTTGAACTCGAACATCACCCGCGCGCGCCGCTGCGGGTTGATGGCGGCCCAGCTGGTTTGCGCCGCCGCGGCCGCCTTGACCGCCTGATCCATCACGCCTGAGTCGGCGAAGGCGACGCGCGCCTGCACCTCGCCGGTGTTGGGATCGAAGACCTCGCCCGAGCGCCCGGCGGCCGCGACAGGGGCGCCGTTGATGAAATGGACGATCTCGCGCATGGCTCGCATTCCCTCGCTCTCGCGGGGGACGTCTTAGAACAAACGCGAAAGGAAGGGCGCCCGGTGTCTACTTCTCAGCGCCGCCGGCCAATCCCCCAACGCTGTAACCCCTCATCGTCCCCGCCTGCCGGCGGGGCCCCTCCTTCCCCCTGTGGGAGAAGTTCGATTGAGCGCCCTTGCGAGCGGGCGGCGGGGTAGCGCATGATTTTGGCCATGGTCGCGCCCGCCCGCGCGCTTGCGATGTCCGTCGCGAGCCGCAAGCACATCGTCGATGAGCTGATCGAGGAGCGCGCGCCCCACTGGGTGGCCAAGCCCTATTGGCCGCTGATCAAGCCAGCCCTCTACGGCATCCTCGACTACGGCAAGGCCGTGCGCATGGCCGACGCCATCCGGCCGCTGAGCGGCACCGAGGCGATGGCCTACGTCTCCGATTTGTTGGCGCTGAAGCTGGCCGTCACCGGCCTCGAGCGCGCGCCGGCGAGCGGCCGATGCGTGATCATCCTCAACCACCCGACCGGCGTCGCCGACGGGATCGCGGTCTACGACGCGCTGAAAGCGCTCCGCCCCGACCTCTGCTTCTTCGCCAACGCCGACGCCTTTCGCGTCTGCCCCGGCTTTGCCGACGTGCTGATCCCGGTCGAGTGGGTCGAGGAGAAGCGCACGCGCGAGAAGACGCGCCTCACCCTGCAGCTGGCGCGCGCGGCGCTGGAGGCGGAGCGGGCGATCGTCATCTTCCCGGCCGGACGGCTGGCGCGGCGGCGCGGCGGGGTGATCGCCGACCGGCCCTGGGCGCCCAGCGCGCTCTCGCTCGCGCGCAAGTACGATGCGCCGGTGGTCCCGGCGCACCTGAGCGGACCGCATCCGACGCTGTTCCACGTCTTCGATCGGTTCTCCGCCGAGCTGCGCGACATCACCCTGTTCCACGAGCTTCTGAACAAGCGCGGCGACCGCTTCGATCTCGCGGTCGGGCGGCCGATCGGGCCGGAAGCGCTAGAGGGCGATGCGCACGCGCTGACGCTGGCGCTGAAACGTTACATCGAGCGCGAGCTCGTGCGTGAGCCCGACCGGCCGTTCCCATGATCCTGCCGGCCGAGGGCGACTTCCGGCTGGCCGACGAGGACGCGACGGCGCGGCTGGGGCGGGCGGTCGCGCGCACGCTGGGCCGGTACGAGGCGGTCTGCCTGAAGGGCGTCCTGGGCGCCGGCAAGACGACGCTGGCGCGGGCGCTGATCCGCGAGCGTGTGGCCGCGCACCAGGACGTGCCGAGCCCGACCTTCACGCTGGTGCAGTTCTACCAGGGCAAGGGCCTCAGCATCGCCCACTTCGACCTCTACCGGATCGAGCGGCCGGAGGAGGCGAACGAGATCGGCCTCGACGAGGCGCTGGAGGACGGGGCGGCGGTGATCGAGTGGCCGGAGCGACTGGGGCGGCGCCTGCCGCGCGACCGACTCGATATAGAGCTGACGATCGTCGGCGAGGCGCCGCGCGAGAGCCGGCTCGCCCGCCTGAACCCGCATGGAGCCTGGGAAGGACGCCCGCTTGAGTTCTGACCGCGAGGCGGAGAAGGCCGCCTTCCTGGCCGACAACGGGCTGGGCGAGGCCGTGCGCGAGCGCCTGGCCGGCGATGCGTCCACGCGCCTCTACGAGCGGCTGCGCACGCCCGCCGGCGCGAGCCTGATCTTCATGGACCAGCCGCCGCATGCGGAGACGGCCCCCTGCCCGCCCGACGCGAGCGAATCCGAGCGAGAGCGGATGGGCTACAACGCGCTGGCCCGCCTGGCCGCCGGCCGCGTCGAGGCGTTTCTGAGCGTCGCCGGCTATCTGACGGCGCGCGGCTTTTCGGCGCCGGAGATCGTGGCCGCCGACGCCCCCGCCGGCCTGGCGGTGCTCGAGGACCTGGGCGACGACCTCTACGCCCGGCTGATCGAGGGCGGCGCCGACGAGGCCGAGCTCTATGACGCGGCGACGGATGCGCTGGTGCGCCTGCACGCCGAGACCCCGCCGCCGGTGCTGGGCGGCGCGCCGGGCTGGCCGCTCTTGGCCTACGACGACCTGGCGCTGAAGACCGGCGGGCTGATGTTCCTGGAGTGGTGGCCGAAGTACGCCGGCCTGCCGCCGTTCTCGGCCGAGGCGGTGGCGGCATGGGAGGCGCTGTGGGCGCCGATCCGCGCCCGCGGTGTCGACGGCGCGAGCGTGTTCTGCCACCGGGACTATCACGCCGAGAACCTGATCTGGCTGCCCAAGCGCGGCGGCGTGGCGCGCGTGGGCATGCTGGACTTCCAGGACGCCGTCCGCGCCCATCCGGCGTGGGACCTATCCATGCTGCTGCACGACGGCCGCCGCGACGTCTCGCCCGAGCGCGAGGCGGCGGTGCTGGCGCGCTATCTGGCCGCGCGGCCAGAGGTCGACGCCGATCGGTTCCTCGCCGACTATCACGCGCTCGGCGCGCTCAACACCGCGCGCATCCTCTTCATCTTTGCCCGCCAGGTCGCCGGGTTCGGCCGCCCGCGCTACGCCGCCTTCATGCCGCGCATGTGGCGCTATCTCTACCGCTGCCTGGCCGACCCGGAGCTGGCCGAGCTCAAAGCGTGGTTCGACCGGAACGTGATCCGCGAGCCGCAAGCATGAGCGGCCCGAAGACGGCGATGGTGCTGGCCGCCGGGCTGGGCACGCGGCTGAAGCCGTTGACCGATGCGCGGCCGAAGGCGCTGGTCGAAGTGGGCGGCAAGCCGCTGATCGACCATGCGCTCGACCGGCTGGCCGCGGTGGGGGTCGAGCGGGCGGTGGTCAACGTGCACGCCTTCGCCGATCAACTCGAGGCCCACCTCGCCACCCGCGCGCAGCCCAAGATCACCGTCTCCGACGAGCGCGCCGCGGCGCTCGAGACCGGCGGGGGCTTGAAGAAGGCGATCCCGTTCTTGGGCGCGGGCCCGGTCTGGGTCAGCAACATCGATACCGTTGCGCTGGGCGGCGGCGCGGCGGCGCTGGAGGCGCTCGCGCGCGCCTGGGCGCCCGAGACGATGGACGTGCTGTTGCTGCTCGCGCCGACGCGGACCTCGCTCGGATTCCATGACTCCGGCGACGTCTTTCTGGAGCCTGACGGCCGGGTCCGTTTCAAGGCGCCGGGCGAGACCGCCCCGTCCCTCTACGTCGGCGTCCATATCACCGACCCGGCGATCGTGGCCGACGGACCGGCGGGACCGTTCTCGCTGCTCGGCATCTGGAAGGCGCTCGCCGCCCGCGGGCGGGTGTTCGGCCTTAGCCCCGAGGGCCTGTGGATGCACGTCAGCGACCCGGCCGGCAAAGCGCTCGTCGAGGCCAGGCTCACGGCATGACGCCGTTCAACCAGCCGGGGCCGCGCTGGTTCACGATCGCGCCGCACCGGCCCTTCTTGAGGGATCTCGCCGAAGGCCTGCTGGGCGCGCTGGTCAAGCCCGGCGCGCTGGCCGAGGCGGTGGTTCTGGTTCCCTCGCGCCGCGCGGCGCGGGCGCTGGCCGAGGCGTTCGTCGAAGCGGGCGGCGGGCGGGCGCTGCTGTTGCCGCAGATCCGCGCGCTCGGCGACCTCGAAGAGGGCGAGCCGCCGTTCGAGCCCGGCGACTTGGCGCTCGACCTGCCGCCGGCGATCTCGCCGTGGCGGCGACGCTTCGAGCTCGCCCGGCTGGTCGCCGAGAACGACCACCTGCTCGGGCGCAGGCTGGATGCGGCCGCCGCGCTCGAGTTCGCGGACGCGCTGGGCGCCTTCATCGACGGCGTCGACATCGACGAGGCCGGACCCTTGCGCCCGCCGGCCGACTGGGTCGCGGCCGAAATGGCGCGCCACTGGCAGATTTCGGCGGATTTCATCGCGCTGGCGCTCAGCGCCTGGCCGGCGCGGCTGACCGAGCTCGGCCTGGTCGACCTGATGGCCCGGCGCGTGCGCCTGACCCGCTTGCTGGCCGAGCGGTGGGAGCAAGCGCCGCCCGCCCAGCCCCTGGTCGCCGCCGGCTCGACCGGCTCAAACGCGGCGACCGCCGCGCTGCTGGCCGCCATCGCGCGCGCGCCGAAAGGCCTGGTCGTGCTGCCGGGGCTCGATACCGAGCTGCCGGAGGCTGCCTGGGCCGCGGTCGGCGACCAGCACCCGCAGTCGGCGATGAAGCGGCTGTTGGCCAGCGCCGAGGTTCAGCGCGGAGACGTGCGCCCCTGGTCGGCGGCGCGGACCGGCGATGCGCGCGGTCGCTGGCGCCGGCGGCTGGTCAGCGAGGCGCTGAAACCGCCAGAGGCGACCTCCGACTGGCTCGCCGCGATCGACGCCCTGCGCGCGGAAGCCGACGGCGACCTGCTCGATCCCATCGCCGAGGGGTTGGCCGGCCTTGCGCTGGTGACCGCGCGCAACGAGGAGCAGGCCGCAGACGTCGCGGCGCTCGCCTTGCGCGAAGTGCTGGAGACACCCAAGCGCACGGCCGCGCTGGTGACCCCCGACCAGGCCATGGCCCGCCGCGTCAGCGCGCGGCTGAGCCGCTGGGGGATCACGGTCGATTCATCGGCCGGCGCGCCCCTGGCGAGCTTCCCGGTCGGGCAGCTCATGGCCTTCGTCGCACGCGCCGCGGCCGACCCGCTCGATCCGGTCGGGCTGTTGGCCATCCTCAAGCATCCGCTGGCGCGGCTCGGGCGCGGGGGCGCGGCGCTGGAGCGGCTCGCCCTGCGCGGCCCGCGGCCGAGGTCGTGGGCGGCCATCGAGGCGCGGCTGGATGCGGCTGAGGAGCGGCGGAACGTTGACGCCGCTCGCGCCATGGCCGCGGCCCTGCGCGCGGCGCTCGACACCGCGGCCGCGCCCTTCTCCGGCCAGCGGCTGGCCGCGCCGGCGGAGGCCGCCCGCGCGCTTACCGAGGCCATGGAGGCGCTGGCGACGGGCCCGGAAGCGCCGGACCCCGGCCCGCTCTGGGCTGGGCCGGCCGGCGAGGCGGCGGCGAACCTGATCGCCGCCCTGATCGGCGAGAGCGATGGCGTGCCGCCGGCGGGCGCCCGCTCGTTCGCCGACCTGATCACTGGCCTGCTCGAGGGCGAGACGGTCCGCGCCGGCGCCGCCGTCCACCCGCGTCTCAAGATCCTCGGCGTCCTGGAGGCGCGGCTGATCCACGCCGACCGCATGGTCCTGGCCGGGCTCGAAGAGGGTGTGTGGCCGCAGCCGCCGCCGGCCGACCCGTTCCTGTCGCGGCCGATGCGCGAGGAGCAGGGGCTGTCTTCGCCCGACCGCCGCCTCGGCCTCTCCGCCCACGATTTCGCCCAGGCCGCAGGCGCGGGGGACCTTGTCCTGATCACATCCGCCAGGCGCGGCGGCGCGCCGGCGACCCAGTCGCGCTGGATCTGGCGGCTGCAGACGCTGGCCAAGGGCGCGGGCGTCGCCGTGCCGGGCCGCTCCGACCTGCTCAGCTGGGCGCAGGCGCTGGACGCGCCACGGGCGGTGCGCTCGGCCGAGCGCCCGAGACCGGCGCCGCCGGTCGCCTTGCGCCCGCGCCAGCTGGCGGTGACGGCGATCGAGCGCTGGGTTCGCGACCCCTACAGCATCTACGCTCGCTACATCCTGGGCTTGCGCCCGCTGGAGCGGCCGGGCGAGCCGGTCGAGGCGCGCGCGCGGGGATCGGCCGCGCACCGGGCGTTCGAGCGCTTCGCCGTCGAGCACGCCGACCAGGACGACGACGCGGCGGCCGCCATCTTCGTCCGCCTGCTGATCGAGGAACTGGAGCGCGCCGGCATGCCGGGCGCGGCGCTGGCGCGCGAACGCGCGTTGGCCGCGCTGGCCGCGCCCTGGGCGGTCGCCTTCAACCGCAGGCGCCGGGCGGGGGCGCGCTTTTTGGTCGAACAGAGCGGCGAGATCACCCTCGACGGGCCGGCCGGGCCGTTCGTGCTCACCGCCCGCGCAGACCGGATCGAAGCGCGTGGCGAGACGGCCGACGTGCTCGACTTCAAGACCGGCAAGCCTCCCTCGCTCGACCAGGTGAAGAGCGGGCTGTCGCCGCAGCTGACGCTGACCGCGGCCATCCTGCGCCGGGGCGGGTTCGTCGCCACCGGCCCGACCGCCCCGGGCGAGCTGCTCTATGTGCACGTGCTCGGCGCGCGAAAAGGCGGGGAAGAGCAGCCGCGTGGCGCGCCCGGCGAGAGCGCCGCCATGGCGGAGCAGGCGCTGGCGGGCCTCGAACGCCGGATCTCGGGATTCGACAAACCGACCACGCCTTACGTTTCCTGGGCGGCGCCGCAGTTCATCGGCCAGTTCGAGGGCGACTACGACCACCTGGCGCGGCTGTGGGAATGGCACGTGATCGGCGAGGCGGAGGGACCGGAATGAGCCGCCTTCGCCAAGGTTTCGGCGGAGCAGCCCGCGTGGCGGCCGAGCCTCAGATCGAGGCCTCGGACCCGGATGGTTCGGCCTTCGTCACCGCCAACGCCGGTGCGGGGAAAACCTGGACCCTCGTGGCGCGGGTGGCGCGGCTGCTGCTGCGCGGCGCCGAGCCGGACACCATCCTCTGCGTCACCTACACCAAGGCGGCCGCGGCGGAGATGCAGACCCGGCTGTTCGAGGTGCTGGGCGGCTGGGCGATCGCCGAGGACGCTCAGCTTCACGACGCGCTGCGTGCGCTCGACGAACAGGTCGACGACCTCGCCCGCGCCCGCCGGCTGTTCGCCCGCGCGCTCGAGACGCCAGGCGGCCTGAAAATCCAGACCATCCACGCCTTCTGCGAGCTGCTGCTCAAGCGCTTCCCGCTGGAGGCGGACGTGTCGCCCACCTTCCTGGTGCTCGAGGAGATCGCGGCCGCGGACGTGGCCGCCGACGCCCGCGACCGGCTGGCCGAGCTCGCGCTCGACGGCTCGAGCGCGGTCATCAGCGCCGCTTACGACCACTTCTCGGTCGAGCTCGACTTCCGCAGCTTCAACAAGATGTTCGCCGACTTCGCCGCCCGGCGGGTGCAGATCAGCGCCTACGCCGAAGCCTGCGGCGGCGACGCCGGCTGGCGCGCCGATGTCTGGAAACGGTGCGGCTTCGACAATCCGGTCGATCGCGCGGCCATCGAGGCGGAGGCTTTGGCCGAAACGGACTGGTCCGCCTGGCGGCGCGCGGTTCAGGCGTTGAGCGACTCGACCGCGAAGACCGATCAGGAACGCGCGCGGGCGATGGGTGCGGTCGCCGAGCGCCCGACGCTGGCGGGCGCGGGCGCTGCGTTCTCGACCAAGAACGACGCGCCGCTGAAGAGCCTCTCCACGCAGCGGGTCGATCCCGGCGTGCGCAGCTGGCTCGTGGCCGAGCAGACGCGGCTGCGCGCCGCGTCCGACCGCGCCAAGTCGGCGGGCGTGGCCCGCGACACCGAGCATGCGCTGACGCTCGCGCTCGCCTTCGACGCGCTTTACGCGGGCGAGAAGAGCGCGATCAACGGGCTGGACTTCGAGGACTTGGTCGAGAGGGTTGGCGCGCTGATCAAGACCAAACCCGACGCTGCCTGGGTGCTCTACAAGCTGGATCGGGGCATCGAGCACGTGCTGCTCGACGAGGCGCAGGACACCGCGCCCGAGCAGTGGGACATCCTGCGCGACCTGACCGAGGAGTTCTTCTCCGGCGCCGGGCGGCCGCGCGAGGCCGGCGCGGCCCAGCGCACGCTCTTCGCGGTCGGCGACGTGAAGCAGTCGATCTATTCCTTCCAGGGCGCCCATCCGGAGCGCCTTCCCGAGGAAGCCGCCGACTACCGCCGCCGCGTCGAGGCGGCTGGGCAGGTCTTCGTCGAGGCGGAGCTGGAGGCGAGCCACCGCTCGACGCCCGAGGTGCTCGCCTTCGTCGATGCCGTGTTCGCCGACCCGGACGCCGCCGCGGGCTTGAGCCCGGGACGCGGGCCGGCCCCACCGCACCACCGGCCGCTGCGCGCTGCGGGTTTCGGGGCCGTCGACCTCTGGCCGCCGCTGGAGAGCGACCCGAACGACGCGGTCACCGAGTGGTGGACGCCGGTCGATGTCCGGCCCGGCGAGACCGGCGCGAAGAAGCTCGCCAAGCGCACCGCCCGAACCATCAAGGGCATGATCGACGATCGCCTCGCCGTCCTCGACAAGGAGACCAAGGCGAACCGTCCGGCGAGCGCCGGCGACTTCCTGATCCTGGTCAGGCGGCGGAGCGCGCTGTTCGACGAGATCATCCGCGCGCTGAAGGCCGCCGGCGTCCCTTCCGGCGGCGCCGACCGGCTGGCGCTGTCGGAGCACATCGCGTTCAAGGACTTGGTCGCGCTCGGCCGTTTCGCGCGCTTTCCGGACGACGATCTGACGCTGGCGGCGCTCATGCGCAGCCCGTTCTGCGACGTGGACGAGGATTCGCTGCTCGCTCTGGCGCATGGGCGCGAGCGTTCGCTCTGGGGCGCGCTTATCGCCCGCGCCGGCGAGCGGGAGGAGTGGCGCGCGGCGCGCGACCTCCTGGACTGGGTGCGGACGGAGGCCGAGACGCGGCCGCCATTCGACCTCTACACGCGGGTCCTGAGCCGACTGGATCCGCGCGGCCGCTCGATGCGCGAGCGGCTCTTCGGGCGATTGGGACGGGAAGCGGAGGACGCGATCGAAGCCTTCCTCGGCGAGGCGCTCAACCTCGAGCGCCGGCGCATCCACGACCTGGAGCGATTCCTCGACGCGATGGCGAAGACCGAACTCGAGGTGAAGCGCGAGCCGGAGCAGGCCGCCGGCGAGGTGCGGGTGATGACCGTCCACGGGGCCAAGGGCCTCGAGGCGCCGATCGTCATCCTGCCGGACACCACGACCAAGGCGAGCGCCCAGGGCGGCCCGCTGCTGGACGCCGAGGGCGGCGGCTTCCTCTGGTCGGCCCGCAAGACCGATGACGGGCCGGCGTCCAGGCGGGCGCGCGAGGCGCGCGACGACGCCATCGAAGAGGAGACCCTGCGGCTGTTCTACGTCGCCATGACCCGCGCACGGGACCGGCTGATCGTCGCCGGGGTGGCGAAGAAGCAGAAGGGCAGCTGGTACGACTACGCTGAGCGCGCGCTTGGCCGCCCGGAGATCGCACACGGACTGCGGGTCCTGGAAGGCGAGGCGCTGACCCGCTTCGGCGCCGACCCGGCCCCCGCGCCGATCACCGCGGGCGCAAGGCGAGCGACGGCGGATCTGCCGGCCTGGGCGCGGAAGCCGGCGCCGGCGGAGGGCCTGATCGTGCGCTACGCGCAGCCGTCAACGCTGGCAGACTCCGAGGCCGGGCCGGCGCCGTCGCCGCTCGCGGCGCGCCTGGGCCTTGGCCGGTTTAGGCGCGGGATCCTGGTCCACCGGCTGCTGCAGTTGCTGCCCGACCTGCCCGAGAGCGGGCGCGCGAGCGCGGCGATGCGTCTCTTGGCGCGCGAACCCGACCTGACAGACGAACAGCGCCGGGAGATGGCCGATGCGGCGCTGGCCGTGTTGGCCGACGAACGCTTCGCGGCCGTGTTCGGCCCAGGCTCACGCGCCGAGGTGGCCGTCGCGGGCGGCGCGTCGTCCCTGCCGGCGACGTTGAAAGTCTCCGGCCGCATCGACCGCCTCGTCGTCGCGCCGGACCGGGTGCTGGTGGTCGACTTCAAGTCGAACCGCCCGGCGCCCGAGCGGATCGAGGACGCCGATCCGGCCTACCTGACGCAGATGGCCCTCTATGTCGCGGTGCTGGAGGAGGTCTTTCCCGGGCGCGCAATCGAGGCCGCGCTGGTCTGGACCGACGGACCAAAGCTGATGGCCGTTCCAGAAAACATGGTGCGCCAAACCCTCGCCCGTCTGAAGACGGAAGGTTGATGGCAAGGAAAGCTCTGCTTAGATCGTGATTCGAAAGAGCGCGGCTGACGCGCACGAAGGAGTTTGTCTCGACATGAGCACTGTCACCGTCACCGATGCGAGCTTCGAGCAGGACGTGCTCAACGCCGACGGGCCTGTCCTGGTCGACTTCTGGGCCGAGTGGTGCAGCCCGTGCAAGCAGATCGCGCCGGCGCTGGAACAGATTGCCGAAGAGCTGCACGGCCAGGTCATCGTCGCCAAGGTGAACATCGAAGACAGTCCCGCCGTGCCCTCGCGCTACGGCGTGCGCGGCATCCCGACCATGATGCTGTTCAAGGACGGGCAGATGGCCTCGATGAAGGTCGGCGCCATGCCGAAACAGAAGATCCTCGACTGGCTGAGCGAGACCGGCGTCAAGGCTCCAGCGGCGTAAAGCCTTTGATTCTAAAGCACGATTCAACGATCGGGCGATTCCGCCCGATCTCATCGTGGTTTGGGGTCCAGGCTCAACTGAACTTGGCGATATCAGAGAAGCTTCGACCCGTTTCGGCGCTCACCGTCTCTTGCCCAATTCGGCGGCGATGTCCTTGACCATGCGTCCGGCCTTGCGGTGAGCAGCGGTCAATTGGTCACGCGTCACACCCCAACGCTTCATCCAGTACTCCACGGCCTGCCGTTCGGAGAGGTCGAGCCTGTCCCGGTCGATGAAGCCGCGCTTGTCCTTCAAGCCCGCCATGTCGGGTCCCTACTGCGACACATCCGACGCCGCCCAGGGTTAGCATGCTCGTTGGAAGCGTTGCGCGCGTCTTCGCCGCCTTCCCCGCAATGTCTGCCGTCCGGCGCGGAGCGTCCGCTAAGGCGCCTTGGTCTTGGCGGTACGCACCTCGACGACAGCTGGGGAGACGCGGCACGCACAACCGCCCCTCGCAAAAAGGCAAAGAGGCTTGTGCTGTCTAGGCCGCGGCGCCGTAGGGCGTCGTGCTGGGTTGGCAGTAGAGGTAGATCAGGTAGATCGCACCGAGTATCGGCACCAAAGCCACCAGCAGCCACCAACCACTCTTGCCGATGTCGTGCATCCGTCGGACGGCGAGGCCGAGGCTGGGCAGCAGCACCGCGAGGGAATAGAGGCCGGCCAACGGGCCAAGATGAACGATCCCAAGCACGATGTTCAGCACGACCGCGATCACAAAATTGAACAGAACGAACATCCAGAACGCTCTGCGTCCCGCAACGCCCTGAAAATCGAAATAATGTTTGGTGATCGGATCGAGGTAGAGGTTGAAATCCATAGCCACAGCTCCCGCTCATATCAGCGGCAGACCATGGCCTCGCTACCAATCTGGCGCAAGAGCCGCCCGCCGCCCTCGAGCGGGCGTAGGAGATGAAGACGTGTGACACCCGGGCGCGCACCCCCCTATCTAGGCAGGGAAGTCAGGGGCAAGGGAAAGCTGGCCGAACTGAGCGTGGCGAATGTCCGTTCTCGGGGTGGCAGGGAGCGTCCGCCAAAACGGACATTCGCGGGCTCGCCTCGTCAGAGGGTATCGGCGCGCCTTGCGATCGCCTAGCCTCTGCGCAAAGGGTCGAGGAGGTCGAGCGCAGGCATGCTTACGGTTCATCACCTGGGGATCTCCCAATCCGAACGGATCGTGTGGCTCTGCGAGGAGCTGGACCTCGAATACGAACTCAAACGCTATGAGCGGCGCGCGGACAACCGTCTCGCGCCTGACGCGTACAAGGCGCTGCACCCCATGGGGATCGCGCCGGTGATAACGGACGGCGACCTTGTGCTGGGAGAGAGCGGAGCGATCTGCGACTACATCTGCGCGCGCTACGGCGGCGGGCGGCTCGCTCCGGGGCGCGACGATCCTGATTTCGCCGACCAGCTGTTCTGGTTCCACTGGTCCAACGGGACCTTCATGACCACGCTGATGATGCAGCTGGTGCTGCGCGGCGGCGGCGAGGGCAATCCGGCCGCGGCCTTCGTCGAGGATCGTAGCCGGCGAGGTTGGGCGATGGTGGAAGCCAGGCTCGGCGAGGCCCCGTTCTTCGGCGGAGCCAACCTCACCACCGCCGACATCATGATGGTGTACTGCCTGACCACCGGCCGAGGGTTTCGCGGCACATCGATCGACGCCTATCCCAACCTCAAGGCCTACCTCGAGCGTATCGGCCAGCGCGCCGCATACCGACGGGCGATGGGCAAGGCCGAGCCGGGCATGACGCCGATGCTGACCTAACGGGAGGCCTTCATGTCTGTGGTGGGCATTGGCGGCGTCTTCTTCCGGGCGAACGATCCTGAGGCCCTGCAAGAGTGGTATCGAAAGTACCTGGGCGTGGTCGTCGACTACGCATCTCCCTGGGTGCAGCAGTCCGGTCCAACCCTGTTCATGCCCTTCCCGCGGGACACGGACCATTTTCCCGCGGGCAAGCAGTGGATGATCAACTTTCGGGTCGCCGGGATAGATCAGCTCCTTTCGGCGCTCCGCGACGCCGGGATAGCGGTCACCACGGACCCTGATTGGGACACGCCTGAGACAGGCAAGTTCGCCCGTATCCACGATCCCGAAGGAAATCCGGTGGAACTGTGGGAGCCACCGTCCGAATAAGATCCGCCTTCGGTCGATTCAGGCCTTTGACATAGCGTCCACGAGCGGACGTTCGCTCAACACTTCCGCCGTGCACAATCCCCTCGGCAGCTGGGGCGCTGTCAGCCGCCCGCCCGGGCGTCAGCCGGACTCTGCGCCTCCGCCACCGTTGGCTCTACCGGGGCGTTGATACCCTGCAATTCCGCCTCGAATGCCTCGTCGCTGATCGCGTTGCGGCCGATCAGCACGCTGCACCGGACCTGGTCGGTGATGTAGGCGCCGCTCGGGCCGGACCACCAGCGCTGGAGCAGGTTCTTGCGGCGATGACCCAAGACCACGAGGTCAGCGTCAATCTCCGCAGCGAAGGCGCCGATCTGCGCAGTCGGCTCGCCGGTCACCAGCCTGGAGACTGGATCCAAGCCGAGCTGCTTCGCCACGGCCACGCCACGCTGCAGCAACGCCTCGTAGGCGGCCAGCTGTTCATGCACCACATCGACGTGGACGCCATCGACGGTCGGCACGCCGAGATCGCTCGAACTCAGGACGGACAGCAAGAAGGCCTGGGCGCCGCACTGTTTCGCCAGCAGGGCGCCCTCCCTGAGAGCGATGAGACCTTCGCGCGAACCGTCGTAGGCGAGCAGAATCCTCTTATACATCTCGGCCGCTCCACATCCGGATGTCCGCTTGCGCCGGTGGATTTGGCATAGGGCCGTTGGGCAATGACCCGCCGCCCTACACGTCCTGCCAGAGCGCCGATTCAGTCGTGCCCGGCACCCACAGCTCTGCCGCAGCCGCGTCGCCGGCCATCTTCTGGAAGCCGGCGTCAGCGGCATTCTTCAGGCGCGCCGCGTCCCATGCTGCGATATTGTCCCAGGTGCTCGCAATCATCAGGTGACCGACAGGGCCGGCGAGCTGGGTCAAGACCCGATAGTCGTTGCCGTTGACGCTCTTCAGGTGGGCGGCAAGTCTGCCGAGGTAGGCTGTTGCTTCCGCACTCTTCCCCGGAGCGACCCGGAAGCGCACGCTGCCAACAACAGCCATGACAAGTCCTTTTCTCTGTTTCGCTCGCTCATTCGGCAAGCTCGAAACGACTAAGCGCTACTTTTGTGACATTGGCGACCGCTGAAACCGCTTTGGAATGTCAGCTTTCCGGCCGAGAGCCGGTGTCTGCTTTCGACCCGAAGCGGACAATCGCCGATGCTGCTGAGCTCCGGCGAGCTGCGCGGGACTGAGAGCATGCGACCCCGGGCGAACACTGGCTATTCTCCGCCGGTGGCCAGGCGGAACGCCTCGTCGGCCGTCAGACTGGCGCCCTCGGCCATGAGCGCCGCGATCTCGGCCTCGGGCAGCCCCTCGCGCAACCGTGACCGCAAGTCGTTGAACAACTCGCGACTAATCGGGAGCTCCGAGCCAACCGCCGCGCGCTGGCGTTCAGCCAAGCCGAACAGCTTCGCTGCGTCGTCGGCCCGGTCGGACTTGATCGCGATCAACGCCATCGCGAGGTTGTTGATATAGGCAGCGCCGTTCAAACCAGACGCCTTGCGATGCGCCCTCGCGACCTGGATGCCCTCATCGAAGTCGCCGGGCGCCGCGCGCTCCGCGAGCAGCAACAACAGAAACTGCGCCGTAACACCCACCGAGAGGGTGCTGAACATCTCGGACGGGCGGATTCGAGCGAGCACGTCGCGCAGGTTGGGAATGGCGATGTCGTGGTCAGACCGGGGAACGATGTCGGTCACCGCGTTGACCAGGAACCAGTTGGCCAATCCGTCGGCGCCAAAAGAACGCAAGTCCATGACGATGCGGCCGAACAACGGAGCCGCCGGCTGTTCGCCTACGGTCTGCCAGATCACCCACGCTGCCAGGTGACGCGCCTGAGTCACCAGCCGCGATAGCGGAAGCTCCGCCGCCAGGGCGAGAGATTCGTCGGAGACTGTCTTGGTTTCGTCCAACCGGCCATGAATCAAGAAGGTGTAACCGGCAGCGTCCAGCGCTTCGATCAGTGCGTGACGATCTCCCGACGCGCGCGCCGCCTGCACGCCTTCGTCGATGACCTCCAGCGCATGGCCCTGGTTGCCCATCATGAAGGCGCTGGCGCGGGCGATGAGGAAGGCCGTGCGGACGGCCTGCGGCGTGGTTGCGCTCAGCCGCCCGGTGGCGGCGCCCACCCAGGGCAGGTAGGTCGGATAAAGGGATCGGATGCCCCAGAGCCAGCCAGAGGCGGCGACGATCGCGATGCCCAGGTCGGGCTCGCCGGTTGGCCCGAACGCCCAGTCGATGGCGCGTTCGATGTTGTCCAGTTCGGGGTAGTAGCGGGCGGCGATTTCGTCGTCGGTCGCGACGCCCCACATCTCGGCTGAGAACGGCTCCAGGAATCGATTCACCCACTCGGCGTGGCCGCGCTGCACGGCCAGTGTCTCGCCGGCGGCGTCAAGTTTCTCGAGCGCATAGGCCCGAGTGGTCTCGAGCAGCCGATAGCGCGTGCGGTCGTTCTCGGTCTCTGCGACGACCAGCGACTTGGCCACCAGGCTCGACAGCGCGTCCATGACGGCAAATTCGTCGATCCGATCGTCGGCCGCGACTTCGGACGCGGCTTCGAGCGTGAACCCGCCAGTGAACACGCCGAGGCGGCGGAAGACCGCTGCGTCGATTTCGTTCAGAAGGCCGTGGCTCCAGTCGAGCGTGGCGAGCAGGGTGCGCTGGCGCGGCAGCGCCGTGCGGCGCCCGCCGGTCAGCACGCGAAAGCGATCGTCCAGCCGCTGAAGCACGCCCTCGCAGCCCAGCGCGGGCGCTCTGGCCGCAGCCATTTCGAGCGCGAGCGGGATGCCGTCCAGCCGGTGGCAGATGGCGGCGATCGCGTCGCGGTTCCTGGCGTCGGCCTTGAACGTCGCCTCCACGGCTTGCGCGCGCTCTACAAAGAGCTCGGCCGCGTCAGCTTCGCCGAGCGAGCGGAGGCGGAACACCCGCTCGCCCTCGACGCCCAACAGCTCCTGCGAGCTCGCCAACATCTTGACGCTGTCGGAGGCGTCCAACACGGCCCCGGCCAGTCCCGCGACCGCGTCGATCACGTGCTCGCAGTTGTCGAGCAGCACCAGGCATTCGCGCGCCCGCAGGCGATCGACCAGGGCCTCCTGCGGATCCTGGCCGCCGGGCAATTCGATGTTCATCGCCCGGGCGATCGCGACCGGCACCTGCTCGGGCTCGCTGACCGGCGCAAGCTCGACGAGCCACACGCCGTCCTCATAGGCGTCCAGCTGGGAGAGCCCGACCTCGATGGCGATGCGGGTCTTGCCCACCCCACCCGTGCCGGTGATCGTTACGAGGTCGGCGCGCTCGAGCAAGCCGACGAGCTCTCCCATCTCAGACTCTCGGCCGATCAGGGCGCCGAGCCGCTTGGGCAGGTTGTTCGTGTAGCGTATGGCCGCGGCAGGTGGCGCCGCGGGCGACGACGCCTTTTCCGCTGGCGCGCGGGGCGCCGGCTTCGCGACGGTGGACAGCGCTTGGACGAGCTTGGCGCGGTAAGCCTTCTCGTCGAACTCGGCCCGATTGAGCATCTGCCGGTCGGCGAGCGAAAGGCGCAGCAAGCCCGGCAGCTTGGTGTCGTCGAGCTGGACGACGAACACCGGCTTGCCCTCGTCGAGGACGAAGCTCAGCTCCTTCAGGCAATGGTCGGACTCGACAGACGACTTGGTGGCGACGAACAGCATCCCGGCCGCGGCTGTGAGCGCGTCCGCGATCGCCTTGCGCCAGACGCTGCCAACGTGAATGCCGTCGTCGTGCCAGAGATTGAAGCCGGCCTCCTGCAGCCAGCGCATCTCCGGAAAGACCAGCTCGCTGTCGGCGTGGCCGTAGCTGACGAAGACGAACGGCTGGTCGCCGACGTAGCTCGGCTCGGGACGTTCCGCCATGACCCCCTCTCGCGACGGACCCTGTGGCCCACCGCCTGCGCCGACCCTAGCTAGGCCGTAGCGTGAGCGGCAAGCGAAAGGTGCTGAGCGTTGCGCTTCCGACCCAACGCGGACACGACCGCCCGGCCGGGGTCTTGGGGCGATAGGTCGAGGCCAGCCGCCTGCTTCCGAGCGCGCGTGGCATGGCAGCCCAATTCACTGCAATGGGCCGCTACAGCACCAGCGCCGAGGCGGTGTCGACCCTGGCGATGCCGGCTCTTGTGCTGCACGGGGACGAGGATGCCCCCGTCCCCCACGCGTGGGGCGCCGAGCTGGCCGAAACCCTGCCTGACAGCCGCCTGGTGACACTCAGGGGATCGGGGCACAACTTCCTCGTCGCGGCCGGCGAAGAGTCCAGCACGGTCGTGCTGGACTTCATCCGGGAGGTCGACGGCGCGCGTCGCGGGTAGCGGCTAGCCGCCAGTCGACGAGTCCGCTTGTGGGCCTGCGGCCGATGTCCGCTAACGACCCTAAGCCGACATCAGCCGGCGCGTTTACCCACTATGATCAAGGGTGCTGGGCCTAGGACCAGCCGGCGATTAGCCAGCCAGAGGCGGTCTTCTCTAGCGCGATCGTCCAGATCGAGCCGGCCTCGACGACCGCCTTGCCGTGCTGAGCGTAGTCGTAGGTGACAGGCAGGACGATATAGGCGCGATCGCCGGTGACGCTGAGCTGCCAGGCGGCGCCTGACTGTTTCACGTCGCTCGGCAGGCCGATGCCCTGCGCCTGGTTGTAACCGCCGAGCGCGTCCCACCAGGTCGTGCAGGTGTTGGGTCCCTGCCAGGCGTACGGCGGAAAGTCGTCGATCACGATCGCGTCCGGCGCGCAGAGGGCCGCCGCCGCCGCGCGGTCGCCCGTGTTGAACGAAGCGAGGTACTTCTGCACCGCCGCCATGGCGTCGTCCTTGTCCGACGCGAACGCCGGCGCCGCCGGCAGCGATACAAGCAACCCGAACACCAACACTTTGATCTTGGTCATGTTTCCCCCCGACCTGGATGCGCTCGCGAATCCTGACCCCGACTAGGCGCTCCTTTCGAGACAATGGCGAGGGCTAAGGGCGCGCTTAGCAAACGGCGCCTGCGGGTTTGTCAGCCGGTCTCCGGGCTTGCGAGCCCATCCGCTAACCCTCTGCGAGCACTGCGACCGATACTCAGATGCCCACGTCGAGTAATCTTCCTAACTCAATGTCAAACTCAGGTTGCGAAAAGCGATCTGTCGTGTTTCCAGGCGTGTAAGTGATCTCGCTAAAGCTTATTTTGTCTTGACCGTTAGAATATAGATCGACTCTCGCGAACGTTAGATCGGCAGAAATACGCTCAGCGGCCTCGACGATCGCATCCACGTTTCTTGGCCGATCCCGATAGGCAGTCTGTCGGCCGAAATGAACGGGAAGCAGATTCCAGTCTGTATCGTATATGGCGCTCTTATGTTCAGAAAATCGGTCAAGATGAAAGTTGATGAACTGTGTTCGTCCGTGGAAGCAAAATACTTTGTATTCGTCTGGTGGTTCCTCACCATTGAATTCAATGAACTGCTCGAGGAACAATCTTGGCTGGAACGTACAATATTGCCACTCGCCAGTGTCATATCCGAACCGGGACGCCAGCCAACGGCCCGCCGTCCTCTTGATGCCTTCGCGCTGGGCCTCGAGGTCGTGGGGTAGTGTGAGTGGCAGGTTGTACCCCCAGCCGTGGTTGGCCTTCAGCACGAAACGTCCCGGCGGCAGCTTCGCGGCGCAGAGCTCGTCGACGCTATCGCCGACCCAGACCACGGAGGGAAGGAATGCGTCGCCGAGGCGAGACCTGACGTAGGCTTGCGCCTCAAGCTTGTCCGCGAGCGACGGCATCGGCAGCGGCGCAAAGTATTTGCGGGCGTACAGCCGCTCCGAAAAGCTCTTTGGCGTAGACAAAGGCGGAATATAGCCGTGAGCGTTCTTGAATATCTGCGCGCCAACGATAATGGCGGAGACAAGATCGTTCGGGTTGTAGAAATCAACGCCTCGCATGTAGCCATCCGGCGGGCGTTCGCGCGGCCAGCGCCCTGCCGCCACCATGGATCTGATCTGGTCGACGAGACTGTCCCTCACCACCCACTCGATGTTCATCGACGCGACCCGTCCGGAAGTCCGGCGAAATGGCCGAAAGCTTTGTCGCGAAACACCCTGAGCGTGGTCTCGCCCGGCAAGAAGTAGGGCGGAAAGCCTTCGCTTACCGCGCTGGTCAGGCCGGCGTCCCGATAAATCGGGGCAAGGTTCGAACCGGTCACCGCCCAGCAGATGGTCTTGACTCCAAGTATACTTGCTTGATGAAGTATCTTCGGCAATGTATTGTTGCCGATCGTCATGCCACTAATTAAAGCGATATCCGCGCCAGAGAGCTGTTCCTCAGAGTTAGAGCTGGATCGCACAGTGACGCCTGGAAGTATCTCTTGGCCAATATATCCGGGGTCTCTATCCCAAGCGCGTATCGAAAACCCGCGCTCTCGGAGGGTTTGCGCCTGAAATCGCGAGACACCGATCAAGGTCACCGTACAATTGTCTTTCCCTGGCAAGTAGGTCTCGCGAACCAGCCCGACCTCGTGACAGATCGCTCTTGTCCGAGCGACCGCCTTCTCTCGATGTGTTCCGACGACGATCGTGGAGCTGTCAGCTCTTAGGCTCTGAAAATATGGTGAGTACAGAGCATCTAAAACGGCGATTTGAGCTGGGAATGAAAGCTTATTCACTGCTTCCAAGGATAAACCGACGAGAGTGTCGGCCGGCTCGATTGGGTAATCATCATAAAATACGCAGCCGACCTCATCCAAGACCACATACATGAGTCTCTGCCGAAAACGTCTCTCGTCAGCGGCGAACTGGACATTGAATCCAATGTCGAAAGCACTGAGGATCTTCTTCGTCGAACACTTTCGGAGCAGACCGGCGGTCTCGGCGAAGGACCAAAGCACACTGAGGACCGTAGCATCCGAGCCGTCGCCGAAATCGAAAAGCGGCATCGTTTCTCCGGTGGCGGGCGGCCGGGATGTAAGCGGGCAAGGTTGTCTAGTTCAGCCCGCCTCTCGAGCAAAGCAGGCAACTTCGTAGTCAACAGCCAGATAATCGCCCTAGCTAGGCTGTGAACTGAGGGGCAAGCGAAAGGTGGCGGCGCGCTGTCTGGGTCCGCTTTACGGCAAGGAGCCAGGGTCCGCTATCGACCCAAAGCAGACATCGGCCGGGGGACCGAGCTAGGCCCCGGCCAGCCGCCGGGCTTCTGCCCTGAAGTCATAAGGGACCTTATCGACGCAGTCGGGCCAGCGATCGGTCGCCGCCCAGTAGTCGCAGAGTCCCATCTTGGCGCAGAGGCGCATGAGGCGGGGGTCGGTCGGCATGTGGAACCGCGGATGTAACATCAACATGGCGCCGGTCTGTCCCGTCCCCGAGGGAGGCGGTCCGTCGCGATCGAAGAGGTGCGCGAACGAAGCTCTGTCGATGACCGCGTACATCTCGTCCTCGAGCCCCACGGCGTAGGCTGCGAACAGGTCCCAGATTTGCACGGTCCCGGTCCGCGCCAAGTCCTCGTTCAGGCGGTCGAGGACCGCCGCCTGGGTAGCCGGGCCAGGATCGCGCATTGAATTGAAGTATTCGAACCTCTGCTCGTACGCTGACGAGAACGGCTCGGCGCGCCGCATCGAGGCGATCGACGCATCGAAGAGGTCCCACCGCCCGAGAAACGCTTGAACCCAGGCTTCCGCGATCCCCAGCGCCCGCTCCTGCGGCCATCTGGCCCGGAATGATATGAAGCGCTCATGCGTGATTTCGGTAAAGTCCTCGTCCTCGTACTCGCCGAGCGACGATGCAGCCCAGAATGCGGCCTGGACGTGCAGGGGGTCGATGGCGGCGGCCTGGCCAGCGTGCGCCGCCGTCTCCCGGAAGCGGCCCAGGGTGTAGCAGAGCTCGGCCATCGCGATGTGGGCGTCGGGTTCGTTGGGCGCAGCGGCCAGAGCCTTGCCGAGGAGCGCTTCCCGTTCCGCCAAGCTGGCCCAGGGCTGCAGCCGAGCAAGCGCCGTGTAGGCGACGCCGCAACCGGGATCGAGCCTGAGCGCCGTCTCCGCTGGCTCGACCACCTCGGCGCGCATCGCGTCGTAAGCGGGTCCCCGCCGGCGGGACCGCAGGCGCAAAGCCCGTGAGACGGCCAGCAAGCCCCAGGCGGCGGCGAGGCCCGGCGCCGCGGCCGTCACCTGCTCAAGGGCCGCGATCCGCGGGCGCACGTCGAGCTCGGCGCCAAAGCCCAGGTTACGCGCTCGTAGGTACAGGTCGTAGGCCGCCGGGTCGATCGGCCCGACCGCGGGCGCGGGCGCAAACGCGGTCTTCAGCGCGGCTGCGACGGCGGCTGCGATCTCGTCCTGCAGCGCGAAGATGTCGGTCAGCTCTCGGTCGAACCGCTCCGACCAGAGGGTGGTGGCGTTGGCGCACTGGACGAGATCGGTCGAGATGCGCACGCGCTGGCCGCTACGGCGCACGGACCCGTCCAGGATGTGGGTGGCGCCTAGCTGGGCGGCGATGTTGGCGGCGGCCTTCTCCTGGCCGCGGAAGTGGAACGACGACGCGCGGCCGATCACCTTGAGGTCCGCGCCACGGGCGACGGTCTCGCGGATCTCTTCCGAGACGCCATCGGAGAAATAGGCCATGTCGGCGTCGCCCGAGAGGTTGTCGAACGCCAGCACCGCCAACAGGGGTTCCAGCGGCTTTGCCGCGACGGGCGCGGCGGCTTGGCGCTTTGGCGGTGAAGGCGCCGCGCCCCCGACCAGATCGGCGATGCTGGCGACCACCTTGCGCCAGCCGGGCGCGGCCAGGTTGCCCGTCCAGTCGCTCAGGTCCGCGCACTGGATGGTGTTGAACGGCATCGGCAGCCGGGCCGTGTCGGTGGTGACCTGGACAAGCTTGCGGTCTTCACGCGCCCGATTGGCCTCGGACAGCACCCACTCCGACTGCACCGCGTCGGCCGACCAGATCACGACGGCTGCCTTCGCCGCCGTCATCTCGTCTTCGATCACGCGGCTATAGGTGCGGTGGGCCGGGAGGTCGTCGTCGATCCAGACGCTGTAGTCCAGCCCGCGCAAAGCCTCGGCCACCTGCTGCGCCTGTTTCGCTGTGGACCGCGCGTAGGAGATGAAGACGTCGGACATGCCTGGCCGGCCCCACCCCTGGCCGCGAGCGGAACCCTAGCGAGGCCGACGAGCGAGGAGCAAGGGAAAGGTGGCCGAGCGGCTTGAGGCAATGTCCGCTGTCGGCGCCTCAACATCGTCTGCTTCCGACCCAAACCGGACATTCGCGACGGGTCTCAGAGTGTGGATCCCTATCCAGCCGATGCCCGCGCCCCTATCGTCGGCGCAAGATGAGGATCAATGGCCGTTCAACGCGTACGATCTGGCCCGCCGCCGACGGGTCCGGCGATGTCGAGGTCCTCGACCAGACCCGCTTGCCGCATGTCGTCGAGGTGGCGCGTCTGTCCTGCCTCAACGATGCAGCCAAAGCGATCCGCGTCATGCAGGTGCGCGGGGCGCCCCTGATCGGCGCCACAGCCGCCTACGGGGTTTGCCTTGCGCTTCGCGACGACCCCTCCGACGCGAGCCTCGACGGAGCGATCCAGAGCTTGCTCGCCACGCGGCCGACGGCGGTGAACCTGGCCTGGGCGCTGGCTCGGATGGAGGAGGCGGTTCGGTCTCTGCCGCCGCCGCTTCGTTTCGAGACGGCCTGGCGGCGCGCAGCCGAGATCTGCGACCAGGACGTCGAGACCTGCCGCCGCATCGGTGAACATGGCCTCGAGCTCATCCGCAACGCTGTTCCGAAGCGCGCGGACGGCGTCGTCAAGGTGTTGACGCACTGCAACGCCGGCTGGCTGGCGACCGTTGACCTCGGAACGGCGCTCGCCCCGATCTATCTCGCCCAGGAGGCCGGCCTCGACATCCACGTCTGGGTGGACGAGACCCGCCCGCGCAACCAGGGTGCCGCGCTCACAGCCTTCGAGCTCGGCCAGCAAGGCGTCTCCCACGCCATCATTGCCGACAACGCCGGCGGCCATCTGATGCAGCACGACGAGGTCGACCTCTGCCTCGTCGGCTCGGATCGAACGACCCGGCAGGGAGACGTCGCCAACAAGATCGGCACCTACCTGAAGGCGCTCTCGGCCGCCGACAACGACGTGCCCTTCTTTGTGGCCCTGCCGGGCACGACCATCGACTGGTCGCTGCGCGACGGCGTGCGCGACATTCCCATCGAGGAGCGCGGGTCCGAGGAGGTCACGCGAGTCTCCGGTCGCACAGCCGCCGGCGACGTCATCAGCGTCGACATCGCGCCGGCCGGCAGCCCCGCGCTCAACGTCGCCTTCGACGTGACGCCTGCCCGCCTGGTCACCGCCCTGATCACCGAGCGGGGAGTGTGCGCCGCCAGCGAAGCGGGGCTTCTCTCGCTATTCCCGGAGCGCCGCCTGGCCGCTTCTGCGTCAACCAGGCTGGCAAGTCGGCCCGACGACGCGCGGTTGTAGGGCCGCTTTCCGGCAGGTCGTCGATGTCATTGATCCGCCAGCGCCCCGCGAAGGGCCGCTTTCCGGCGAGCACCCAACGTCTGCTTTCGACCCAAAGCAGCCGACCGATCGTCAGTTATCGGGCCGGCGCTCCGGACCCGCGTTCCGCCGCCAGGCGCTCCTCGGCGGACGCGATCATTGCCTGAAAGCGCGGGTCATCGCGCAGGGGGTCCATGTCCCGGTCGGCCTTGACGTAGTCGAGGTTCGTTCGGGTCGCCCGCTGGAAATACGGGCCGAGCAGCTCGAGCGCGCCGTCGATGTCCCGAAGATGGAGGCTGAGGGCGCAGGCGAAGTTGTAGCGCATTATCTCGTTTTCCGGGTCGATCAGCAGGGCGCGCCCGATCCAGTCCCGAGCCCGCTCGCCTTCGCCGAGCACGGCGAGGGCGGTTACTCCAAAGCCCATGGCCGCGCCGTTGCTCTTATCTTGCGCCAGCGTGGCCTCGGCGCGGGCGAGCGACGTTTGCGCCGAGCGGCGGGCGCCCTCAGCATCGCCGAGCGCGGCGTAGTAGCTGCTAAGCATGCCTGGGACAGCGAAGTTGGTCTCCATCAACGCCGCCGCCTTTTCCCAGTGCCGGATCGCATCCTCAAACCGTCCCTGGCTGTGGTAAAACCGGCCAGCCACGGAGTTCGCCTCGTACGACTCGGGATCGAGGCGAAGGGCGATCTCGACCTCTTCGGCGGCTTCGTCGTAGCGGCCCTCCTCGCGTAGATGCCTGGCCTTGAGAGCGTGGGCCTCGGCCAGCCCGGGATTGAGCGACAACGCCGTCTCGACCGCCGTCCAGCTGTCAACGTCCGACTTCCCGTAGGTGAAGCGCAGGTTCGTCTGGGCGGTCCCCATGAGCGCCCAGGCTTGCGCGTAGCCGGGATCGATCTGCAAAACCTGGCGGCAGAGGCGGATGGTTGCCTCTTCCAAGGTCGGATCGCCGAAATTGCCGGTGATCCAACGCTGGCGGGCCAGGAGATAAAGGTCGTAGGCCTCAGCGCTGTTTGTGCCCCTCCGCTCGATCGCCGACTTCTCCGCCGGCAAGAGCTTGAGGCGGAGCGCGCTCACGATCGCCTCCGAGATCTGGTCCTGCAGCGCGAAGATATCGGTCAGGTCGCGGTCATAGCGCTCGGCCCAAACGTCGTTGCCCGTGGCCCCATCTATCAGCTGGGCAGTGATCCGCACCCGCCCGCCGGCCCGGCGCACGCTGCCTTCCAGCACGTGGCTCACCCCCAGCTCCCGTGCAAGGTCGGGCGCCCTCACCGACTGTCCCTTGAACGTGAAGGCGGTGTTGCGTGCGCAGACCTGAAGCGCCGAGACCTTCGATAGGTCGGTGATGATGTCCTCGCTGATCCCGTCGGAGAAATACTCCTGCTCGGGGTCGCCGCTCATGTTGACGAACGGCAGCACGCAGATGATCGGACCGCGCGGCGTTGTCGGGGGATCCGGTGGCGGTCGCTGAGTCTCGGGGCCCAGGGCGGGCACGAGCCTGTAGCCAATCTTGTTGAAGGTCTCGATGGTGAACGACCCCGGCGCTTCGGCTTCCGCGAGCCGGCGGAGCCGAGCTACACAGCGGTTGATCGCGTCGTCACCGACAATGCGTCCGCCCCAGCAGCTCGCGATCAGGTCGTCACGCGAGACCACGCCGCCCTCGGCGCGCGCCAGGGCCACGAACACCTGCATCACGCGCGGCTCCAGGCGGATGACCTGGCCGCCCGCGCGCACTTCGCCGACAGGCGGCCGCACGGTGGCCTGACCAAGCGTGAACCCCGGCTCGCGCGCAATATCGATCGGCGTTGAGGGCTCGGCGCTCATCACAGTTGCGTCAGTGTTTGATCAGCCAGCGTCGGCAATTCATCGGCTCATGATCCTTTCGAGCCGACGGAGCTTCACCGCATATTCGCCGCATCGCAAGCCGCCCCCAAACGGTGTCGTCCCTCTAACAAGGTCGGGACGTCAGAAACCGAGGAGAATACCAGCGCGTGATGAAGCTCTATTCCTGGGATCTCAGTCCCTACTCGGCGCGGGTGCGGATGCAGATCTACGCCAAGGGTCTCACCGACATCGCCATCGAGCAGCCGCCGACTTACGGCACGCCGAAGTTCTACGAAGACCATCCGATCGGCCGCATCCCGTTGCTGGAGATCGACGGCGAGGCGACGCCGGAGTCGGACGTGATCGCGGAGTATCTCGAGGAGATCTATCCCGAGCCTTCGCTGCTGGGCGCGACGCCCCGCGAGAACGCCCACATCCGCACCCTGGCGCGCATCGGCGACATCTACCTGATGAACAACACGTTCATGCTCGCGGTTCAGACCCGCGTCCTCGCCGCCCAGACCCCCGTCACCACCGGCAACGAAGGCATCGTCGCGCTGCTGGGCGGCCAGCTGGCGAGCAACACCAAGGCGCTGGACCGGATGATTGGCTGCGACGGCTTCGCCTGCCTGGGCCGCGTCACCCTGGCCGACTGCGCGCTCGTGCCGGCGCTCTTCTTTCTGGAGAACGTGCTGCCGGGCACGGGTCTCGCCGACCCGATCGCCGCGAACGCCAACGTGGCCGCCTACTGGGCTGCGATCCAGAGACAGGAGCATGCGGCGCGCATCCTGGTGGAGCTGCACCGGGGGCTGGAGGAACGCCGCGAACTGATCCGCTCCGGCGCGATCGAGAAGATAAGGGCGGCATCCCGGGCGGCAAGGGAAGCAGCGGAGCAGACCTAGCCATGGTCATCGAGAGATGCGTCCGCGGCCTGGGCAACGCTCAGCCCGCGCGCCGAGGGTCGACGAGCCCAGGTCGCCTCAGGCCTTGCAATGTCCGCTTCCCCCCCAAAGCGGACCATCCCGGAGTCCGCTTTCGGGAAGTCTGATTCGGCCCCGTTCGTCGGCGAGGGTCCTCGGTCGCGGCGAGCGTCGCATGGATGTCGGCGTGGCCGGGTCTGACCATGGCCGGGCGCCGGCTTGCCACCGATGCGGTCCCGGTAGGGACGCGCTCGGCGACATCCCCTGCTTCCGCGGGGATGAGCGGTATTGCGCGCAAAACCTAGGGGCCCAACCCAACTCCGCATGCCGAGGACTCGGTTGCATGGCCGCCTGACGAAGGGCCGTTGCGCTAGATCAAGGCGTTGCAGGGCGGGAAGGGCATCGTCCTCGCTGTTCTCATTGAAGAGTGTCCCGAGGCAACGATCCCTTCTGACTACACGACAGCGAGGTACGGAGCATGACCGCGCCAAAGCAGCAGTATGACGTCATCGTCGTCGGCGGCGGCATCAACGGCCTCGCCGTGGCCGCCTATCTGCAGAAAGCAGGGCTGCAGACCGCTGTGTTCGAACGGCGAGACGAGTCCGGGACCTTCTGCGCGACCGAGGAGGTGCTCTATCCAGGCGTGAAGCTCAATCTGCACGCCTCCCTTCTAATGCCGCATTACAGCCCGGCCTATGTGGACCTCGAGCTGGAGCGTTTTGGCCTGGAGCTACTGAGGCCGCCTGGAGCGAAGTACGCTTACTTCTATCCCTTCCTGGACGGGAACGCCCTGCTGTTCTCGGGCCGCGATGCGCGGGAGACCTACGAAGCCTGGCAGCGCATATCTCCGAACGACGCCGAGACCTTCCGGAAGATCGCGAACTTCTTCGGGCGGATGACGCCTCTCATGGGGCGGGGCGGACCGACGGGCCGGCAGACCGACGAGAGCTTCCTGGCCTTCCTGGAGGCCAGCGAATCCATCCCCATACTGCCGAAGGACTGGATCTGGATGACGGGGGTCGAGTTCGCCGACTGCATGTTCGAGAACGAACAGGTTAAGGTGGGGCTGCTCAGCTATGCGGCCACCGGCGGGCTGGATGGGATCAGCAGTCGGATCGCCGGCCCGCTAGCGGTCCTCGCCTTCCTGACGACGTTCACTGCGGAGGGGGGCTACACCGCGCGCGGCGGCAGCCACGACCTCACCCATTCGCTGGTGCGGTGCTTCGTGCACTACGGCGGAAAGATCTTCTACAACTGCGCCGTCGAGAAAGCAGTCATCGAGAACAACGAGGTGAAGGGCGTCGTCCTTTCGAAGTCGGCCACCTATCCCGAGGCGGAGTTCAAGGCCGCCAAGGCGGTGATCAGCGACCTGAGCGCCAAGCCCACCTTCCTCGGACTGATCGGCGAAGAGCATCTGCCGGCGGCAGCGAGTGTCGCCCTCAAGCGGTTCGACTATCGAGGCTCCAGCCTGTTCACGAACTACTACGTGATGGGCGAGCGGCCCGACTTTGCGGCGTCGGCCAAATTCCCGGAGGTGAACAACACCTTCGTCTATAACTTCGGCGCCGAGACCCTGGACGATGGCGCGCGGCTGGTCGACGGCTGCATGGTCAGGGATATCCCTCCCGATCCGCCGGTCGTGTGGGGTGGGGCCTTTAACTACAGCATCGCCGACCCGACCCAAGCGCCGCCGGGCCAGTACACCGTTCTGACCTGGGCGATGGTCCCCTACGATATCCGCCCGCTTGGCGGGCCGGAGAAGTGGGATGATCTCCGCGAGTCCTACGCTGACAAGGTGGAGGACGTGTTGGTCCAGTACCTGCCCAACTTGAAGACTTCGAAGCTGGCCCGGTACGTCAACACGCCCCACGACTACGTGCGCCGCAACCCGCACTGTGGCGGCAACATGCATCCAAGCGGTTCGGTGAACGAGGCGCAGATGTGGAGCTGGAAACCCTTCTCGGGCTGCGGCGCGCCGAGGACTCCCATCGATAATTTCTACATCTGCCAGTCCACGGGGGTGTCGAACTACACGAACCTCGGCGCTGGTTACGCGGCGGCCCGCCAGGTCATCGACGATCTCAACATCGAGCGTCCGGAATGGTGGAAGGCCGGGGCCTTCGAAGGTGCAGGCGAACTGCTGCGCCGCCAGGGCGTCACTCAGAGATTCACGGTTGATTGAACAGGCAGAGACGCATCCGCAGACCGCCCAGCGGGGAGAGACAGGATGGCCGAAACGAAGCACTGCGATGTCGTCGTGGTCGGCGCGGGTCACAACGGTCTGACGGCTGCCGCCTATCTGGCCAGGGCCGGCGCGAAGGTCCTGGTCGTCGAGCGGCGCCACGAGACGGGCGGCGCTTTGGTGACGGAGGAGTTCTCCGGCTATCGGTTCAACCTCCACGCCAACTATATGTTGATGCTCGACGTCGCCCCGCCCTACCAGGACCTGGAGCTCGAGGCGGACGGCTGCGTCTACATCAGGCCCGACGCCGAAGCGTCCCTGCTGATGAAAAACGGCGATGCGATCACGCTCTACGCCGACCTCGAAAAGTCAGTGCAGTCCATTGCCCGGCACTCGGCGAGGGATGCTGAGCGCTTCGGGGAGGTCTACCTCGACTACAAGGAGATCGCCGACGAGTACCTGATCCCCGCCACCTACGGCCGGCCCGTGGGGTCTGCCCAGTTGGCAGCGGCCTACATGAAGAGCGAGTTCGGCCAGCGGATTCTGAAGGTCTCCGAAATGACGCCGGCGGAGATCTGTGAGAGCTGGGGCTTCGAGACGCCCGGGCTGAGCGCCCTGCTGCTCTACCTCATCTGCATGTGGGGGATCGATCCGGAGGAATCGAACTCCAGCTACCTGGTTCCGCTCTATTTCAACCGCATGCTCAACGCCACCCTGGTCCGAGGCGGCTCGCACCGGTTGTCCTCCTGCCTCCAGAAAGCCGGAATCCTGGCCGGCATGGACGTGCTGGAGAACCATGAGGTCAAGCGGTTCATCGTCGAGGGCGGCGTCGCCAAGGCCGTGGAGATCGCCCCCACCGGCACGGACGGCCCGATCACTCGGATCGAGGCCCGCGCCATCCTGACTTCGACGGATCCCGTGACCACCTTCGGCGCGTTCATTCCCGAGGACGAAGTGCTGGCGCGCTCCAGGCTGTGCCTCAACACCGCCCGGACTTGGGAATGGGAGCAGAGCTCCCTGTTCCTTCGCCACCTCGCTCTCAAGCGCAAACCGCACTTCAAGGCCGAGAGCCTGGACCCCGGCGTGGCCACGGCCTTCATCAGGGTATTCGGCGTCGAGACTCCCGAAGACGTGATCACGCACCTGAAGGAGGTGATGGAGGGCCGGCTCCTGCACGATATCGGCCACGTCACCTTTACGACCGATCTCGACCCGGCCCAGGCGCCGCGCGAGGTCGATCCCGAGGGCGCGGTCTGCCGGATCGAGGCTTGCGTGCCCTACGCGCCCGCAGCTGGCGACTGGGCAGAGCTGTCGACCGCATACGGTGATCGCCTGCTGGCCAAGCTCGCCGACTACATGACCGACTTCAACCCGACCGACATCGTTCGGCGATACGACTACACGCCGGTAAGCATCGAGATGAAGATTCCGCAGATGAAGCGGGGCTCGTTCAAGCACGGCGCCTACGTGATGACCCAGATGGGCTATTCGCGGCCCAACGTTCAGTGTTCGTCCTACAAGACGCCGATCGACAACCTCTACCTGTGCGGCGCCAGCACATTTCCTGGCGGAATGGTCACGTTCGGCGGCGGTTACAACTCGGCCAAGGTGGTGGCCGAGACGCTCGGCCTGAACGTCTGGTGGACGGAACCTGACTCGGTCGCTGCAGCCCGCGAAAAGGGGTTCCTGCTATGATCGTCTGGTCCCGGGGGCTGGGAAAACAGCGGTTGCCGCTCGACCTGGCGGACGCGAGCCTGAGCGCGGACACCGATCATCTGACACTGAAAGGAACGATCGAGCCGGTGTGCTGGGACTTCGCCGTCATGCTTTCCGCGGCTGATCTCAGAGATTTCGTGAAACTGCTCGCCAAACCTGAGACGGCTCGATTCCTATCAGAGCGAGGCGGCCTGCTCATGCCGTTCATCTTGAGGTTGATCGTGGCGGCGCCGGGGCTGGTTCTGAAGCTGCTGACGACCAGGCTCCGCGCCGCGCTCCACAAGGAAGAAGGCCATGCGTTTCTGGTCTGAGGGTCTCGGCGACCAAGAGCTGGTGATGGGGCTCGACCGGGCCAAGCTCGAGCGGAAGGGAGAGTTCATGTCCCTCACTGGCGTCGTGGATTCCCCCGCCCCGTGGGAATACGAAGTGCAAATGCGGTTCGAGGACTGGTCCGCGATCTTGAGGACCGCAACGCGCAAGGGCGCCTGCGACTTCCTCGCCACCCACGTTGGCGTAGGCGACCTCGTCGGCATCGTCCTGCCGATCGCCAGGTTCATCACTCTGCTCCTTTGGTTCAGGGCGGTAAGACTGATGGGTTTGGCGGGTGGCCATGGGACGATGAAACCGCCGGTCGGCGAGGCGCGATCGAACTCGGGGGCATGATCGCAGCCGGCTGCCGGACAGGCGCGGCGCCGCCATCGAAGCGGCTGGCAGAGCCCGTTAGGCGGACGGAAGGAGCAGGCCAGAGTGGCTCACGTCACCTACATTCAGTCGACCGGCGAACGTCGGACGATCGATCTCGAGCTCGGCGCTTCCGTCATGGAAGGCGCACAAGACCACAGAGTGCCCGAAGTCGAGACCGATTGCGGCGGCGTCTGCACGTGCGCGGCCTGCCACGTCCACGTCGACCCGGCCTGGGTTGGCAAGCTTGCCCCCGCGTCCAAGCAGGAGACCCTGATGCTGGCGCTGGTGGAAGATCGCCGGGAAACCTCGCGCCTGTCGTGCCAGATCAAGATGAGCGATGACCTCGACGGCTTGGTCGTTTGGACGATCGAGCCGATCGGCTAGCGGACGGAGGGGGATCTCAGACCCGTTCCACCGCTTGACCGCGCAGGTCTCCCTTGTTGTCGCCCAGGGTTGAGCCACGTCAATGCAGTAGCTCCCGAGCTGATGCTTTGTGAGCGACCAGCGGCGAGGCGGGCGAGGCTGTCATGCAGCTTGTCGAAAAGTCGAGGCGCCGCCCAAGATGCGGGAGATGACGTCATGACCTTGACCGGCGGCGAACTGCTCGCGCGTTGTCTCAAGGCCGAAGGCCTCGGCTTTGTCTTCGGCTTGCCGTCCCCAGAGGTGGATCCATTCCTCGCCGCACTGGAGCCCAACGGAATCCGGTTCGTTCCCGTGCGCCACGAGTCGGCCGCAGTCTACATGGCCGAGGGACTCTACAAGACGACGGGTCAGGTCGCGGCGACGGTCACCAATCCCGGCCCGGGCTCCGCCAACCTCCTGCCGGGAGTGATCAACGCGCGCCACGAGGGGACGCCGCTGATCGCCATCACCGCTCAGCACCGCCTGGACGTCGTCTACCCATCGCCGCCAAGCACGTTCCAGGGCCAGGATCAGCTCGATGTCTTTCGCCCTGCCGTGAAGTGGGGAGCACCGATCTTCTCCTGGGCGCGGATTTCCGATGTCGTGCGCATGGCCTTCCGCGAGATGTGGGCCGGCCGCCCCGGCCCGGTCCAACTCGAGATCCCGGCGCCGGTGATGTACGCCGTTGGCGAGGAGATCGACGCGCCGGTCCTTCTACCCGAGAGCTACCGGTCGGCCGGACCGCAGGCGAGCGCAGCGCAGATCGGGGCCGCGGCTCGGCTTCTCGCGGGCGCCGAGCGTCCCCTGATTGTCATCGGGTCCGGGGTCGATCGCGCGAACGTGGGCGAGGCGGTGCTCGAAATCGCCGAGCGCCTGGGCTGCGGAGTCGTCACCAGCATGGCAGGGCGATCGGCGGCGCCGCAGGACCACGCGAACCACCTGTACGGCTACGGCCGCGGCGCCGATGAAGCGAAGAGCGAGGCGGACGTTATCCTGGCGCTGGGCACGCGCCTCGGCAATCTGGATACGCCCTTCGACAAATACTGGGGCGACCATGCCAAGCAACAGCTTATTCAGATCGATGTGGATCCGCGCAGTCTCGGCGTCACGCGCCCGCTCGCCATCGGCATTGTCTCGGACCTAGCGAGCGCGCTCGCGGGGCTCTCGCTCGCGCTTGCTGAGACCCCGAAGCGCGCCAACGCCGGGTCGGACCTGACGCGCTATCACGAGAGCGAGTGCGCCTGGCGCGAGGCGGAGTTCGCCGCCACTAACGCCTACAACGGCCCGGGCCTTCACCCGGCGCAGGTGATGCAGGCTGTGGGCCGCACGTTCGGGCGCGAGGCGATCTACGCGGCGGACGGAGGCTTCACCAGCCTCTGGGCGCACTTCATGCTGCCGCCGACCCGCGCTCGTTCGTATCTGAATATCCTTGAGCTCGGCATGCTGGGCATCGGCATCCCTTCGGCCATCGGCGCCAAGCTCGGCAATCCTGATCGCGACGTGGTTTGTGTCACCGGCGACGGCGCAGCGGGCTTCCACTGCATGGAACTACAATCGGCGGCCCGGGAAGGGGCCAAGGTCACCGTCGTCGTGTTCGCGGAAGGCTCGTGGTCGATGGAAGTCCCAAATGAGCAAATGCTCTACGGGCGTACCTTTGGAACCGAGATGGGCGAGGTCCGCTGGGACAAAGTCGCCGAGGGCCTGGGCTGCGCGGGCTATTTCGCTGAAAGCATGTCAGGGCTGGAAGATACGCTAGCCGCCGCGCGCGACGCAGCTGGGCCCGCACTGGTCTGTGTAAGGACGAACCGTGCGGCCAACATGTCCGTGCCCCTGCCCGTGCTGCACCGCTTTGGCGAGGTCTACTCGGGCCCAAGCGGCTGATGGGATAGTCGCGATGTGGGCCTACCGCAGCGGACTCTCAAACGGCCCCGTCGAGTGCTCGGGCGCAGCTACCTCAGCCGCTCCGCCAGCCGCTCCAAAAGGCGCCGCAATCGCACCATTTCCGCCTGTCCGATCAGCTCGCCGAACTGCCGCTCAGTTTCAGCGCTGAGCCGGACCATTGCGTCGGATGCGGCGCGCCCCTTCTCGGTCAGGCGCACCCGCTTGGCGCGCCCGTCGGTCGGATCGGGCTCGAGCGCCAGGTAGCCGGCCGCTGCCAGGCTGTCGGCGAGATAGCCCATGCTCTGCTTGGTCATCTGGGCGCGCTCGGCCAGTTCGCTGACCCGAGAGCCTTCCTCGGCGAGGTTGCGGAGCAGACTCGAGTGCGCCGGACGGATGTCGGGAAAGCCCGCCTCGGCCATGCGCGCATAGACGCGGGTTCGCGCAGTTTCCTCAGCGAGGCGCAGCAGTCCGCCCAACGTCTGCCGCTGAAGGGGGATATTCGTCCGTTCCATACAGGGATGTTGACATTAGACAGTCGGACTGTCTACATCAGACAGCTATTCTGTCCAAATTGGAGGCTGAGATGTCAGAGCCAATCATCATCGAAAAGGGCGCGCCGCAAGCGCTGAACGTCGTCGGCGAGCAAATCACCGTGCTAGCCTCGGCCGACCAGACCGGGAGCTATGAGGTGTTCCACCAGTCGGGGCGGGAGGGAAGCGGACCGCCGCCGCACAATCACCCCTGGGACGAGGCCTTCTACGTCACGGGCGGCGAGATCGCGTTCGGCGTGGGCGATCGGGAGGAGCTCGCGCGGCCCGGCACGTTCGTGCACGTGCCCGCGGGCACGATGCACTGGTTCCGGTTCGGCGCGGGCGGCGGCGAGATGGTGTCGCTCACCTCCCGCGAAGGCGCCGCGAAGATGTTCACCGAGTTCGACCGCGAGATCACCCCGGACAAGCCGGATCTCGCCAAGCTCGTTGAGATAGCCGGCCGCCACGGCGCCAGGATCGGGAAGCCGACGCACTGAGGCGGCAGTGGGCCGGCGGCACCCGCGGTGGCGGCAAGCGAGACGTTGCGCTCAGGTGCGGAGACGTGCGGAATGGCTCGATCAAGCACGGGGGCGACCTTGAGCGAATTTGCCACGTTATCCCACCGTCGGCGGCTAAGGTTCTGGGGCTGGGGGTACGAGGACGAGGACCTGTCGCCCGATGAGGCCGGCCGCATCCGCGCCTCGGCCGCCCGCGCGATCGGGCATGCGCCCGATGAAATTCCGCCGCCGGTGGAAGCGGACTTCGACCTTCCGGCGCCGCGCGTAACCGCCCCGAACGGCCTGGCGGCGATGGTGTCGGCGACGCCCTACGACCGCCTAACGCATGCGCTCGGCAAGTCGTTCGGCGACGTGGCGCGCATGCGCATGCGCCGGGTCGACCATGCGCCCGACCTGGTGGCGTTCCCGAAGACACCTGAGGACATCGCCGACCTGCTCGACTGGGCGTCGTCCGCGAACCTCGCGGTCGTCCCATTCGGCGGCGGCTCGAGCGTGGCGGGCGGCATCGAGCCGGACGTGGGCGACTCCTACGCGGGCAGCCTGGTCATTGACGTTCAGCACCTGAACCGCGTGGTCGAGATCGACCGTGCAAGCCGCGCCGCGCGCATCCAGGCCGGCGCGCTTGGGCCTGAGATTGAGGAGCAGCTCCGCCCGCACGGGCTCACGCTCCGTCACTTCCCACAGAGTTTCCAGATCTCGACGCTGGGCGGCTGGATCGCCACGCGCAGCGGCGGGCACTTCGCCTCGCTCTACACGCACATCGACGACTTCGTTGAATCGACGACGACGGTGACGCCGGCGGGCAGACTCGAGACCCGCCGTCTGCCTGGCTCCGGCGCCGGGCCCTCGCCGGACCGGATGATCATCGGGTCGGAGGGTATACTCGGCATCATCGTCGAAGCCTGGATGCGCCTGCAGGACCGGCCCACGCGGCAGGCGTCGGCCAGCGTCGGCTTCGCCTCGATGGGCCGGGCGACCGCCGCCGTGCGGGCGCTCACGCAGGCTGGGCTCTACCCCAGCAACTGCCGCCTGCTCGACCCGGCGGAAGCACGCGGCAACGGCGTGAGCGACGGGACCTCGGCGATCCTGGTCTTAGGGTTTGAGTCCGCCGACCATCCCCTGGACGCCTGGATGAGCCGCGCGCTGGAGCTCGTCGCCGACAATGGCGGGACTTACGACAAAGAGGCCGTCGCCGCCTCGCTCGCGCCCGCCGCCGACGCCGCGGTGCGCCGCGAGGGCCCGGCTGGCCAGTGGCGAAACGCGTTCATCCGCATGCCGTACGGGCGGAACCTCTCGGTGGGGCTCGGCATGATCGGCGATACCTTCGAGACCTCGATAACCTGGGACCGCTTCGAGGGCTTCTACGAGGCGGTGCGAGAGCGGGCCGCGAAGGCGATCAGCGAGATCTGCGGGCACGAGGCCGGCGTCTCCTGCCGCTTCACTCACGTTTACCCGGACGGCCCGGCGCCCTACTTCTCCTACTCGGCCGTAGGCACTCGCGAGGGCAAGCTCCAGGACTCGCTTGCGCGCTGGCGCGACATCAAGGTCGCGACCAACGAGATCACCGTCTCGCTCGGCGGCACGGTCACCCATCACCACGCCGTCGGACGCGACCACAGGCCCGGCTACGAGAAGCAGATCCCGCCTCTCTTTCGCGCCGCGCTCATCGCCGCAAAGAGCGCCCTCGACCCCGGCGGCGTGATGAATCCCGGCGTCCTGATCGACCCTGCCGGCAGAGAGATCGGGCAGAGAGGGGTGCTGGGAGGGTTCTGACGAACTGCTAGACTTGGTCCGCTTTTGAACAGCGGACGCTCAGGAGGTCCGCGTGCCTGGCGATGACCGCCAATGACCGCTTTCCGGGGGGAGCCCCGCGTGCTGGCGCGGTCAGACAGGCGCGGTGAAGACCTTGTGCATCGTCCGCCTTCTTGCTGACCCTTGTGAGGCTCGAACGGAGCGCTGGCGGAGGCGCGCTAGGCGCCGAGTGGACAATGGCGCCTGAGTGCGCTGTCTGGTTTTCAGTGGCCAGACAGTTGGCGAGGACGCCCATGACCGTCATCGACTTCGAATGCGACACCCCGACAAGGGAGGCCGTCGAAGACACCATCCGCCTGATCAAATCAGGGCGCGGGTTCGATAAGGAAGGCTACGCCCAGTTGATGGCGCCCGGCTGGGCGGCCCAGATCGGCATGACGCTGCAGGAGTTCAACCAAGCCAAAGCGACAGAGGGGCTCACCTTCCTCGCTTTGAAGCTCTGCAAGAAGGATATGGCGCGCGCCATGTCGCATGCCGACCTCATCACCATGCTGGATCAGGCCGGTGTTTCCCATGCCTGCATCGGCAACGCTGGGCGTCGGGCCAGCAATGAGGATGTCGCCAAGCTGGCGGCCGAGTATCCCGATCGCCTGATCCCCTGGTTCCGTATCTGGGGCGACGAAGGCGAGCGCGGGGTCGCCGAACTGGAGCGAGGCGTGCGCGAGCTGGGTTGCCGCGGCTTCGAGATCTCGTCCTACCGGGAGGAGCGCTACATCAACGATCCGGTCTACCGTCCATTCCTCGCCAAGTGCGTGGCGCTCGACATCCCGGTTCGGATCACCGTCGGCGTACATCTCTTGTCTGATCGACCCTACGACTACGCCCATCCGAAGTATCTAGACGAACTGGCCATCGCGTTTCCGAATCTGCGGATCGTCGCGGGACTCGGCGGCTGGCCTTGGATTCTGGATCTGACAGCGATCGCCATGCGCCATCCCAACGTCTACATCGACATCGCATGCCGAAGGGTGAAGCAGATCATGGCCCCGGGCGCCGGCTACGAACCGCTGCTCTACTACGGGACCCGCGTCTTACAGGACAAGATCATCTTCGGCAGCGGCTGGGGGACTTCCATGATCCCTCTCGCCCAGCTCGTTCGCGAGACGGACGCTTTGCCACTGAACGACACCGTGCGGCGCAAATGGATGAGCGAGAACGCCGCAAAGGTGCTCAAGCTGGGCTGATGTGATGGTCCGCTTCCCGGCAAGGACCCAACGTCCGCTTCCGACCCGAAGCGGACGTCCGGCAGCGCTCGTGCGGCGCCAGCAGGCGATCTCGGAGGCCTTTCTCGCAACCGGCGCCGCGTGCTAGCCTTGCGGCGACGCCTCGATCGCCCGGGTCATGTCGGGGGGGCGGTAGTGCTTCCAATTGTCAGGCCCGATCCAGAACTAGCCAGCGCGTCGTTGAGGGGGCCGCCATGCGGTTGGGCTTGCTCATTGGGTTCGTATTCAGCCTCCTCGCCATGCTTGCCCCGGGCCGCGTCCTCGCGGCGCCCCCCACCAATGGCCAGTGCTTCAACGCGCCGCCGAACTACGTTTGTATCGACAACATCACCGCAGACTACGAGACGAACAATCCGGGCGGCGGCGAGAATCGGATACGTCTCCGCGTTCATTGGTTCGTTCCCGGACAGAACGTCCAATATGACAAGTACAATTTGATCTTGTCGGAGACCTTCTCCAACAACTCAGCCGTGAGTCCCGATCCTCAACAGGAGATCGATGGCGGCTCCAACACCGTCTGGGTGTCGGCTTGGCTTCCCTACGTTCCCGGAGTCGAGGGTCCGCCCTATTGGATCCAGGTGCAGGGCTGCACCAACGCTGCGCTCAGCACGGCCAACTGCCAAGACTGGACCATCGCGGCGAACTACACGCCGCCGCCGCCGGAGACCTGCACGCCGCCGCCCGGGAGCGGATGGATCGTCACCTGCCCGCCGCCGACCCCGCCGACGACTGCATCGCCGTCAGGTGGAATCAACGTGCCGCCCGGCGGCTATCACCTGCCGCCGGCGCAAGGCGTCGAAGTGGAACACCCTGGCGTGCACCTTTCCTCAACGCCGTCCCCCGGATCGCAACTCAATCCGGCACGCGCCGAAGCTGGCGCCGCAGCGCCAGTCCCGACCGCCTGCAAACCGGGTTTCGTCTATCGGCAGGCGTTCGCGGCGGATCAGGTCTGCGTCAGTCCGGCCGCGCACGCCGAGGCGCTGGCGGAGAACCAGACCGCTGACGCGCTGCGCCAACCCGGAAGCGAGGCCTGCCTGTCCGGCTATGTCTGGCGCCAGGCGAACGCGAGCGACCACGTCTGCGTGACGCCGCTAGCGCACGATCAGGTTCTGCAGGACGATGAGCAGGCGGCGTCACGCGTCGCCCACTAGGGCGCCCAGGACCGCCGCTTGCGAGGGGGGACGTCGCCCGCGCGGCGGTCTGCTTCCCACGGAGCAGACCTCTGACGGCGCCCGCGATGATCCGTTTTCGGGCGCTCCTCCAGCATCCGCTTCCCACTCTAAGCAGACAATCAACCGTATGAGCGCAGCACACCGCTATGCTATTGTCGCTGAGGAATGTGCTTGTCGAGCGGCGCCTTTGGCGCGTCTTCGACGCGGCTCGAGTCGCCAAGTCGCTTCGACCATGAACTCTTCTGGAGACGGGCCATGCGTTTCAGGCAGCCCCTGTGTGCCATCGCGCTAGCCTCTCTTGCATTTGCGTCGCCGGTATCGCCCGGTGGAACTGTCGCGCATGCCGCCCAGACCGTTGCGGACAACCTCGGGACGACAGGCCCCCTGAAGATCGAAAGACTCTCTTCGGCGCAGCTCGTCAGCATGCCGGCCACCACGATTGTCGTTCTGCAAACCGGGCGCCGCGTTTCGCTCGGCGACTTGCGCGCCGAGCATACGGCCAGACTGGCTCGCTTCGCCAACGCCAGGACGCTCGCGCTTCACATGCGGCCAGAGCAGCTCATGGGCGGAACCGGATACTCGCTGGTGACGATGACGGTCGATCCGCACGGCGCGGCCGACTACCAGGCATTCTGCCAGGCCGCCGCCGCCAGCGGCTGCCTCTATTTTCCCGGACCGGTCGGCTACTTTTCACATCTCGCCGGCCAGGATCCGAATCTGTTGTTCGACTACGATCCGCTCGTGACAGACCCCGGGGTGTGCGGTGCACAAGGCGGGATTATTGTGTCGGCTAACTCGCCGGCCGGCTGCGCATACGGGTATCCTTACACCTATTCCTCGAACTTCAATCCGGGCCCGACGCTGCCGGGACACGCGATCGGGGCGTTCATTGAGGTCCGACAAACCTGCACTCCGCCGGTATCGGTAAACGTCGACCCCAACGGTGCTATCGTGATGCAAGGTAATTTCGCCGCCTCGGGCTCCGACGTTGTCACGACCTCGATGCTGACATGCGCCGTATGGGTGTCGGCGCCCGGCCCGAATTGGCGCCCGTCGTAGCCAGGATTCGCGCCGTCCCGGCTAGACGACTGTGTCGCTGTAGTGGGTAAACGGCTGCGCCGGTTTCCGGATACCTTGGAAAAGCGATATTGTCCGCTCCAAGCGGGGGGCATCCGGAATGCCGGTTAACAAACCAAGAGCGGGGAACTTCATGCGCGACTGGACCATGACGATCTTCGCACTATGCACTGTTCTCGCCGCAGTCGCGGCGACGCCTACAATGGCCCAGACCACGACGTATGACTGTTCGTTCAAACCAGGCACGCCCCAATTTAATGCGGTTTTGTGCATCGACCAGATAACTGCAGTAATCGGCACCTCTGCCGGAGGCGACTCAATAATCGTACATTGGCGGGAGGCTGGGGGCGGCGGGCCGGATTTCGACTTCTATCAAATTCGCTATGCGTATCCAGGAAGCGGGGATACCCAAGTCAAGCTGGGCGGTGGAGCCGAGGGAACCTACAACCTTGTGCTGCAGCCGACTGCTGATCCGAACGGGGACTACACGTTCAAGGTGCAGGGGTGTTTCAGCGCGCCGTTAGCTCCGGCGAACTGCGACGGGTGGGACGTCGAAACTTATACGATCTCCGGCGTGGGTATATCCACGTCGTCACAGGGGCTAACTGCGCCACCGCAGCCGCCGCAAAATCTCCATACATCGATATCGATCAGCGGAGACTATATTCAGGTCTTGTGGAATAACCCGCCCGGTGTGCTCCATGCGACGGTAACCCGGACTCCCGCCTGGCCGAGTGCGAGTACTTTGAACGTTCCCCCAGCTAGCGGCAGCGCCAATTTGAAAGACATTTTGATTGTCTCGGGGCAACGCTATTCGTACAATGTCTGTCTCAACTATCAGGCCGGCAATTCATGCGGAAGCGTGACGGGAGAACTGCCCGGCCGGCGTCCGATCAATGGCCAGATCACGCAGCAACCCCGCGCTGCGCCCTGACGCCGTCGGACATGCCCCGCCTCCCGCCGCGGCGCGAACCCTAGCTAGGCCGCGAAGTAAGGGGCTAGGGAAAGCTGGCTGAGGCGCCTGGCAGGGCCACCTCCAAGGTCGGCTTTCCCCCCATAGCGGACGTCCGCAGAGTCTGCTTTCGGGAAGTCTGATTCGCCCCCGTTCGTCGGCGAGGGTCCCCGGTGGGGGCGAGCGTCGCATGGATGTCGGCGTGGCCGGGTCTGACCATGGCCGGGCGCCGGCTTGCCACCGATGCGGTCCTGGTGGCAACGCGCTCGGTTCGGCGATCGCGACATCCCCCGCTTCCACGGGGATTAGCGGTATTCAGCGCAAAGCCTAACGTCCTAACCCAACTCCGGCTGGCGCGGCAGGATGCTGAGCAGCTGGACGCGGAAGATCAGGAGGCTGTTCGGCGGGATGGGTCCGGCGCCCTTGTCGCGATAGCCCAGCTGGGGCGGGATGTAGAGGATCCACTCGTCGCCCGGCCGCATGTGCTCGAGCGCCTCGCTCCAACCGGGGATGACCCGGTCCAGCGGCAGGTCGAGCGGCTCGCCGCGCTGGAACGAGGAATCAAACACCTTCCCGTCGAGCAGCTTGCCCTCGTAGTTGACCTTGACCTCGTCGCCCGCTCCTGGATGCGGGCCGTTGGCCGGGCCAGAGCCGACGATGCGGTACTCGAGCCCGGACGGCAGCGCGACGACGCCGGGCTGCTGGGCGTTCAGGCGCAGGAAGCCTTGCGCCGCCTTCAGGTTGGCCGCCGCCTCGTCATGGACCTGGCAGCCGCCGAGCAGGAGGGCCGCCGCCGCCGCGACGCCCAGTCTCAAAGCGGCCTCGGGGGATAGCCCGCGTCCTTCAGCGCCTGCACCACCTCGCGGGTGTGACGCGCATCGCGGGTCTCGATCATGATGTCGAACTCCGCGCCCTTGGCCGGGACGTCGAGGGCAAGGCGATTGTGCGCCACCTCGACGATGTTGGCGCCGTGGCCACCGATGACGGCGGAGACGTTGGCCAAGAGGCCCGGGCGGTCGTCGCCGACGATCTTCAGCGACACCAGCCGCTTCTCGCGCACGAGCTCGCGGGTGAGCACCGAGGCCAGGAGCCTGGGATCGATGTTGCCGCCGGTGAGGATGAGGCCGACCCTCTTGCCGCGGAACATGTCAGGATGTTCGATCAGGGCGGCGAGCGAGGCCGCGCCGGCGCCTTCGCAGACGGTTTTCTCGACGTTGCAGTAGAGCGCGATGGCGCGTTCCAGCGACGGCTCCTCTACTAGCAGCACCTGGTCGATCAGTGGACGGACGATCGCATAGGTGAGGTCGCCGACCTGCTTGACCTGGATGCCCTCGGCGATGGTCTGGCCGCCACTGATGGGCCCCAGGCCGCGCATGCGGGCGGTGAAGGAGGGGAAGCTCGCCGGCTCGACGCCGACGACGCTGATGTCGGGCTTCATGTGCTTGGCGGCGGTGGCGACGCCAGCGATCAACCCGCCGCCGCCGATCGGCACCGGCAGGATCTCCAGATCCGGCGCGTCCTCGAGCATCTCCATCGCGATGGTGCCCTGGCCGGCCATGACGTCGACGTCGTTGAACGGGTGCACGAAGATGAGGTCGCGCTCCTCGCAGAGCGCCTGGGCGCGGGCCGCGGCGTCCTCGTAGGTCTCGCCGTCCAGCACCACCTCGGCGCCGAAGTCGCGCGTCTGCTGCACCTTCACGAACGGCGTGGCGCGCGGCATCACGATGGTGACCGGGATGCCCAGCTGCTGACCATGGAAGGCCAGCCCCTGGCTGTGGTTGCCGGCCGACGCCGCGATGACGCCGCGGTTGCGGTCGTTGAGCTGCAGGAGCTTGTTCAGCGCCCCGCGCTCCTTGAACGAGGCGGTGAACTGCAGGTTCTCGAACTTCACCCACACCTCGGCGCCGGTGATCTGCGACAGGGTCTTGGAGTGGCGGCAGGGCGTGCGTTCGATGTGCCCTTTCAGCCGCTCGGCGGCGGCCTCGATCTGGGCGAAGGCGAGAGTCATGACGGGAAAGCAGTCTGGCGGAAAAGCCGCGCAACCTAGCGGCGGCTAAGGTTCACCGCAATCCACGCAAGAGATCGAGCCGGCGCATGGCCTTGCCCGGCAGCGCCTGCACTTGCGGCCATGGCAGCCGCTCGGCGGCTGCGCGCACTCCGTATTGCGCTTCGCGCACGAGGCTGGCGGCCGAGACGCGGCCGACGAAGCCGTGACTGACCGCGCGGCGGGCGTTGGCCAGCTGTCGCTTGAACCGGTAGTCGCCGGCGCCGAGGTCGAAGGCGGTGAACGGCGTCTCATCCATCCAGCGCAGGATCTCCTGGAACAGCATAAGGCCCGGGGAGTAGCGCTCGAACGCAGGATCGTAGGCGATGATCCAGGCGTGGAGGGTGCGCGCGCCGCGCAGGTGGAACTGGATCGCCGCCGGCCGCTCGTCGATGTGCAGCGTGAAGAGAGCGCCGCCGAAGTCGCCGTCGCGCATTTCGTGCAGGGTGCGCATCAGATCGACCGTCCAGGGCGTATCGAAGATCACCGGTTGGCCGGTGGATTGATATCGGCTCCGTTTCCAGTCGAGCAGGGTGTCGAACGCCGTCGGGCAATTGGCCATCGCCTCGAAGCGCGGCGGCCCGACCTCGCGCTGGAGCCTGCGCCGGCGCTTGTCGATGTCCCTCAGCACGCGGTGGCCGGCTTGGCGGTGTCGCGCGGCGTAGACCTGATAGCCGCTGGCGACGTCGATCACGTAGGAGGCCGCCTCGCCCCGCGCATAGGGCCGAAACGCCGGCTGATCGGCCAGCATGTGCGAGAAATCCAGCCGGTGCACCCCCAGCGCGTCGACCAGCCGCTTTGCGTCGATACTGACGCCGGGACGCGCCACAAGCCCCTGGTAGTCGCACATCGGCGCACCGACCGGCATGGCGGTCGACCCCACGACGCGGGTGGTGAAGAAGCCGACGGGCTCGAGGCCGTCGCGCAGGACGGCGACGAGGATCTCGCCTCGACCCGCCGCTTGGGCCCGTTCGACGCTGAGCGCCCAGTGGGGCGACAGGAACGGGCTTCCAAGCGATGGGTCAGCAGCCTGACAGGCCAGCCATGCGTCGACATCGCTCGGGCGAAGGGCGGACGGCCTGACCACGTCGATCAGCACGGCTAAGCGACTCCATCGGACACAGGCGGCGGACGGTGCGGCCTCAGGCTGCAACGATCATGCCGCGGCCCCGGGCAGGCGGCGAAGGCGGGCGAGCGGCGAGGCGAGGAGCCAGATCTGCGCCGCGATCGTGCCCGCCGCGCCCACGAACAAGGCCGGCCGCACGCCGACCCGTTCGGCGATCACGCCGCCCGCGAGCGCGCCGACGATGGCCGCCGCGCCGACGACGGCGCGCATGGCCGCGCCCGCCCGGCCGAGCGCGTCGCCGGGCAGCACCGACTGCTGCAAGCTCTTCGTCCCGATCAGCATCGCCACGCCGAAGCTGTCGCCAAGGAGCTGGGCGGCGACCATCATCGCGACCGCCAGCGTCCACGGGCCGTGGGCCAACGGTATGAGCATGGCGCTGAGACCGGAGATGGCGGCCGAGGCGATGATGGCGGGGCCGAAGCCGAGCGCGCGGCTGAGGGCGGGAAAGACGAGCGCGCCGCCGAGCGCGCCGACGCCGCCCATGGCGATGACGACGCCCAGCACCGCCGGCGAGAAGCCGAGCACGCGGATGGCGTAGAGCATGTAGAGCGTCTGGAAGAAGGCGCCGAACAGGCCGGCCACGACGCTGGCTATGAAGATCGGCCGCACGAGCGGCTGGCCGAACGCGGCGGCGAGCCCGAGGCGAAGGTCTGCGCCGAGCGCCGGCCTCGCGGTCGGCGGCGGCGGGTTCTCGCGCTTGCGGATTGCGGCCAGAAACACGGCCGATGCCAGATAGGTCGCGGCGTTCACGGCGATCGCGATCGGCGCGGTCAGCAGCTGCACCAAGACGCCGGCCAGCGCCGGCCCACCCATTTCGGCCACCGACTCGGTGACGCTGAGCTTGGCGTTGGCGTCGACCAGGAGCTCGCGTTCGACCAGGCTGGGCAGATAGGCGTGATCGGCGATGTCGAAGAGGACGCTGGCCGCCCCGACGACGAACGCCGCCGCGTAGAGCTCGGTCATCGCGAGCCAGTGCATGAGGGCGGCCAGGGGAACCATGGCCAGCACCGCGGCGCGCAGGAGGTCGGCGCCGACCAGCACGGAGCGCCGGCGCGAGCGGTCGACCAGGCCGCCGGCGGTGAGCCCCACCACGAGACTCGGTCCGAGCATCAGCGCGGCGAGCAGGCCGAGCTGGACCGGCGTCGCTCTGATGGTCAGCACCGCGGCGTAGGGCAGGCCCTCGCGCGTGATGCGCGCGCCGAAGTCGGACACGCTCTGGGCGGCCCATAGCTTGAGGAAGTCGCCATGCCGCCAGAGCGGGCCGCTCGGCCTGAATGTCACCCGCACTCAAATCCCCCGTCCCCGCGGCGAACGACGCCGACCGTGAAGGCCTGCGGTTGTTTCCCCATCGACCACTGTAAGCAAGATCGCATGGCTCTGTCTTTTCACGCGACGCAAAATGCGTTACATTGCGTGTCCCGATTGTAGGACGTCTCATGTCCGGCGCCTCTAAAGCCGATACCTTCACATTCCGTCTCGACCCGGCGTTGAAGTCGGCGCTTCGCCGCGCGGCGAAGGAGGAGCGCTTGCCGCCCGCCGAACTGCTGCGGCTGCTGGTGCGGGAGCACCTCGCCCGGAAGGCGAGACATGCCTTCGAAGCCGAAGCCCGCCGGCAATCCATCCTCATCGCGGGCGCACTCGCCGATCCTGCCAGCGACGAGGCCCAGGTCATGCGCGAGATCGAGGCTGGCCTCGACCGCGACGACTTCGCCGACGCCTGGAGACCGTGAGGCGCGGGGACCTCATAACCGTTGCGACGCCGGGAGACTACGGCAAGCCGAGGCCGGCGCTGGTGGTGCAGGCCGACGCTTTCGAGCCCATCCCGTCGGTCACCGTGCTGCCGCTCACCAGCGAGCTGCGCGAGGCGCCCCTGCTGCGGATCACCCTGCAACCGAGCGACGCCAACGGCCTGCGCTCGATCTCGCAAGTGATGGTCGACAAGGCGATCACGATCCCGCGTCACCGAGCGGGCGGGGTGATCGGACACGTCCCCGCCGATTCGATGCTGGTGGTGGACATGGCGCTCAAGCGGTTTCTCGGCCTGGCGGACTGAGCGTTCGCAGGTCGAGACCTTGACGAACCCATAAGTACCGACTTATTGATTGACCATGCCACCCGAAGCCGCCCTGTTCCGCACCCTGGCCGACCCGACCCGACGGGCGGTGTTCGAGCGCCTGGGCGAGGGCGAGATGACGGTCTCGGACCTGCGCAGCGGGTTTTCCGTCTCGCAGCCGGCGATTTCGCAACATCTGGCAGCGCTGAAGGCGGCGGGCCTGGTCTCGGAGCGTCGCGCGGGACGAAACGCCTTCTATCGCCTGCGGCCCGAAGGGCTTGCGCCCCTGGCCGGATGGGTCGACCGCTATCGCACCTTCTGGCCCGAGCGGATCGCCAAACTGAAAGACGTCTTGAAGGACATGGAGCCATGAGCCTCGAATCGCCTCTTGAGACCATCGTCGTCGATACCGACCTGGACGAGCCGCCGGAGAAGGTCTGGCGCGCCCTGACCGAGCCTGAGGTCCTGGACCGCTGGCTCGCCGAGGCGAAGGACAGGGCCGAGGTGGTCGAGTCCGAGCCCGGCAAGAGGCTTCGCCTGACCTGGCGCGACCGCGACGCCGACGGCGGGCTAGTGGAGAGCGAGGTCACCTTCACGCTGACCCCGATGATCACCGGCGGCACGCGGTTGAGGCTGGTGCACGACGGCTTCGTCCACACCGCGTGCATGAGCGCCTTGGCGCGGCTGCCGCGCGCGCTCCGCCGGCCGCGGCTGGCCAACCTCGGGGGCCTCGCATGGGCGGCCTGAGCATGAACCTCGTGCCCATGGTGGTCGAGCAGTCGTCCCGCGGCGAGCGGGCGTTCGACATCTATTCCCGGCTGTTGCGCGAGCGGGTCGTCTTCCTGAACGGCCAGTTCGAGGACGGCATGGCGGCGCTGATCTGCGCCCAGCTGCTGTTCCTGGAGGCGGAGAACCCGAAGAAGGAGATCTTCCTCTACATCAACTCGCCGGGCGGCTCGGTCACCGCCGGCTTCGCGATCTACGACACCATGCGCTACATCAAGAGCCCGGTCGCGACCTTCGCGATGGGGTTCGCAGCCTCGATGGGCTCGTTCATCCTCTGCGCCGGCGAGCCGGGCCAGCGGGTCTGCCTGCCGAACACGCGCATCGTCCTGCACCAGCCCTCCGGCGGCTTCCAGGGCCAGGCCTCGGACATCGAGCGCCACGCCGAGGACGTGTTGGAAACCAAGCGGCGGATGACGCGCCTCTACGCCGAGCATTGCGGACGCACCTACGAGGAGGTGGAGCAGGCGCTGGACCGCGACAACTTCATGAGCGCCGAGCAGGCCCTGGCCTTCGGCCTGGTCGACCGGATCGAAGAGAGTCGCGCGGACCCGAAGGCGGCCTAAGGGCGTGTCCGCGCACGACGTTCGTAGCCGTCCGTCGCGGCGTCTGGCGGCGTCTTCCCCTCCGCCATCGCAATGCCATCGAGGTACAGCTCGTGGCCTTTAGGGTCGCCCAGGCTGACTCTCTCGAGCGGACGAGACGTGAGCTCCCGATGGCGTGCGAGGGCGCTCTTCGCTTCGTCGATCCGTCCGAGATGGCCGTAAGTCGCCGCCAGCAAGGCGTAGCCCGTTGGGTTGTCCGTTCCTTGGGCATATTCCTTGAGCAGCGAGGCTGCCTCGCTGAATCGCTGTTGCGAAAAACGCACCATGCCCATGGCGAAAATCTGGCTGGCCCGGTTCGATCCAATGGGGTCCAGCCGCATCGCGGTCTCGATGTGCTCGGCGGCCAGGTCCAGGTCCGGATTTGACGACCGCCGCCGTACTGTGGCGCTCGCCCGCCACACGGACGGTGAGCCCGGATTGAGAGCGATGGCTCTGTCGATCAGATCGAGAACGGTTTCCGGGTCCTCTCCGTGATACACGAGAAGAAATGCTATGCCGGCGAGCACGTCCGCGTCGTCTCGCGCGGCCTTCAGCGCCCGATGCGCCAGATCGATGCACTGGCGACGGTTGGCCTCCGGATCGTCCGACCACTCGTATAGGACGACTGAGTGGTGGCATTGCGCCGCCAGAACCAGCGTCGGACCAAAGTCAGGGTCGATGGCGATGGCGCGGTTCAACAGATCGAGCGCCTCCAACGTCTCCGCTTTTCTGTAGCTGTCTTGGCGTAGAGCGCTCGCTCGAAGGTAGAGATCGTAGCTGCCCATGTTTTCCGTGGGTCGCCTTGACGCCCGGCGCACCTCGGCGGCCCGCACGGTCGGCTCGATGACGCTCGCGACGCTGAGGGCCACCTTGTCCTGCAGCTCGAACACGTCTTCCAGGGTA
>DATNJB010000027.1:0-29993 GCA_035604135.1 Caulobacteraceae bacterium
GGTGACGTGCGGGATCACCTGCACCGTCGCGCCCAGATAGTCGCCGCGCCGTTCCTTCTCCAGGATGGTCTGGTAGACGCGGCCGGTCGTGATGTTGTCGGCCTTCGTGGCCGAGACCCCGGTGAACCGCTCGTAGTGGCCCAGGTCGAGATCGGTCTCGGCGCCGTCGTCGGTGACGAACACCTCACCATGCTGGTAGGGGCTCATCGTGCCAGGGTCGACGTTCAGGTAGGGGTCGAGCTTGCGCAGGCGCACGCTATAGCCGCGGGCCTGCAGGAGCGCGCCAAGGGCCGCCGAGGCGAGACCCTTTCCAAGCGAGGAAACCACGCCGCCGGTGATGAAGATGTACCGGGCCATGGGCGCTCAGGTTAGCGCTGATTCGCGGGGGCCGTCCGCCTCTTTGCCCTGATCGGCCCCCGGTCGCACGCCGCCTACTGGTTGGCCGGTGCGGCCGGCGGCGGAGGCAGCACGACCGCCGGCGGGTTCACGATCGGCGCGGGCTGGGCAGCCGACGATGTGGCCGGGTTCGGCCCAGCGGGCGCAACCTTTCTGGGTTGGACCTTGGCCGTCTTGGTCGCGTTCGCGATCCGGACTGGCTGCGGCGCGCCCGGAACCACCAGCCGTGGCGCCGGCGCAGGTCGGACGGCGGGCCCGTTGCCGAGCAGGTTCAGCGGGCTGCCGGCGGGCGGCGTGGCGAAGTTGGGCGCACTCGTCGGCGGCAGGCCGAGCGGTGCGGCAGGGGCGGCCGCCCGCACCGGATTGGCGGCCGGGGTCGGAGCGGGCGGCGCGGCCGAGATCGTCGGCAGCCCCTTCACCTTCTCGATCAGCGCGCTCGCCGCCCGTTCGCGGCTGCTGATGATGGTCATCAGCAGGCAAAGGCCGAAGAAGGCGGCGACGAGGATCTCGGTGGTGCGGGTCAGAAGGTCGCCGGTGCCGCGGGCGGTCATGAAGGCGCCAGGCCCGCCGCCGCCCATGCTCAGGGCGCCGCCCTCGGAGCGTTGCAGCAGAATGACCCCGATCAGGGCCACGCAGACGACCATCAGGACGGCCAGGAGAATGCCAAGCAGCATGGACGGAGAACTCTTTGCTTTCGGCGCGCGCAGATCGCCGCTGGCGCCCGTTCGAACAGGCGCGCCCTCTACCACCTCGGCGCTGGCGGCGCTAGGGACAGGGGCCGCCACGCCCATCGCGCCCCTGATTCGGTCGATGATCCTCAACACCGAACGCCTGCTCCTGAGGCCGCTGAACCCCGGCGATGCCCGCGCCGTTCACCTGATGATGAGCGACGCCGAGGTGATGGCCTATTGGGACGTCGGCAAAGTCGAGGACCCAGCGGTGACCGGCGACATCATCCGCCGGCAGCTGGCCGACATGGCCGACGACCGGGCCGCCTATTGGGCGATGGAGCGCCTTGAGGATCACCTCTTCCTCGGCGTCTGCGACCTGTCCGAGATCGACTGGCGGCACGCACGTTCGGAGGTGGGCTTCATGGTCGGCCGCGCGTTCTGGGGCGAGGGCTATACCTTTGAGGCCATGCACGCGGTCATCGCTCACGCCGCGCAGGCGCTTCGCCTGAGGCGGCTCGAGGCGCGGACCCACATCGGCAACGTGCGCTCGATCAGGTTGCTCGAACGCCTCGGGTTCAAGCGCGAGGGCTTGATGCGCGGCTATGTCGACCGGGACGGCGAGCGGCGCGACTGCCTGCTTTTCGGCCTCTTGCTCTAAGCCCTCACACCGCGCCGACGATCGCGAGGAAGTCGGCCGCCTCCAACGAAGCGCCGCCGACCAGAGCGCCGCCGACCTCTGCAATCGCAAGGATCTCGGCCGCGTTGCCCGGGTTGACCGAGCCGCCATAGAGGATCGGCGCGGCCGCCCCGCGCTCGCTCGCGCAATCGATCAAGGCTCCGCGCAGCGCAGCGTGGGCCAGAGCGATCTCCGCTGCCGTCGGGGTCACGCCGGAGCCGATCGCCCAGATCGGCTCGTAGGCTATCGCGAAGGCGCCGTCGGCCAGCCGGCGGTCGACGCAGGCCGCCACCTGGCCGCAGATGACATCGATCGCCCGCCCGGCGTCCCGTTCGGCGCGGGACTCGCCGACACAGATGATCGGCTCCAGGCCAGCGCGCCTGGCGGCCAGCGCCTTTGCGGCGACCTTGGCGTTCGTTTCGCCGTGCGCCGCGCGTCGTTCCGAGTGACCGACGATGACCAGGCTCGCGCCGGCGTCGGCGAGCATCCCGGCGCTGACGTCGCCGGTAAACGGGCCGCTCGGGCGCTCATGGCAGTCTTGGGCGCCAACGAGAATGGGGGTTCCCGAGAGCACCGCGGCCATGCGCGCGAGCAGCGTTGCGGGCGGACAGAGGACGACCCGCGCTGTCGATGTGGCCGCGCCCAGACCGGCGGCGACCGCCCGCGCCTGCTCAAGGTCGGCCGCGAGGCCGTTCATTTTCCAATTGCCCGCGATCAGCGGCGTCGTCATCGGCGTCCCCGCCTGAGGTCCCCAATCGTTCACCTGGACCACGCTGGCGGGGCCGATGTCCAGCGGCTAGCAGCTCTTGCTCCGGCCTAAGGCGTTCCACTATACCGCTTTTCCCGCTCCGCTCCCGGCGTGGCGTCTGGCCCGGACCAACCTCCTCATGCTCGCCATCATCCGCAAGTTCGCGCAGTCCTGGGTCGCGATGCTGCTGTTCATTCCCCTGACCATCAGCTTCCTGGTCTTCGGCGTGCGCGACGTCTTGCACCCCAAGTTCACCGACGCTGTGGTCCAGGCCGGGTCGCACGAGATCTCGCCGTCCGTCTTCAAGCGCGATTTCGAGGTCGCGCTGCAAAGCGCCAAGCAGCAGACCGGCCAGGACCTGAGCGTGAGCGATGCGATCGCCGCCGGCTACGATCAGCAGATCCTTAGCGAGATCGAAGGGCAGGTCGCCTTGAACGAGTACCTGACGCGCGCCGGCATCGTGCCCTCCGAGCATCTCGTGGACCTGGAGATCAACGAGGCGCCGCGGTTCGCCAACGCGCTCGGCCAATTCGATCAGACGCTGCTGGACGAGTGGCTGGGCGAGCAGGGCATCTCGGCGCTCGAGCTGAAGAGCGACATCCGCGACGACATCGCGCTCCGCCAGACCGCGGCCGGCCTCGCGGCGGGCCTGCAGACGCCGAAGATCTACGGCGCGCTGCTCGCCAGCTACAATCTCGAGGGCCGCGCGATCAGCTATTTCGTGCTCGATCCGCACAGCGCGCCGGTGCCGGCGCCGCCGACCGACGCCCAATTGCAGGCCCTGATCGACCAACACACGGCCCAGCTGACGCGGCCGGAAATGCGGACGCTGAGCGTCGTGCGCTTCAGCGCCGCCGCGCTCGCGCCCAGCATGCCGGTCGACGAAACCAAGGTGCAGTCGCTCTACGATGCGGCCAAGTCGACCCAGTCACAGCCCGAGAAGCGGTCGCTGATCGAGTTCACCACCGCAGACGCCGTCAAGGCGCAGACAATTGCCGCCCGGCTCAAGGCAGGCGACAGCCCCGATTCGATCGGCAAGGCGCTCGGCGTCACGCCGGCCACGCTTGACGACAGGGCAAAGGGCGACGTCGTCGACCCCGCGGTGGCCGACCCCGCCTTCGCTGCCAGCCAAGGCCAGGTGCTCGGCCCGATCAAGAGCGGCTTGGCCGGCTACGCGGTGGTCAAGCTCGTCAAGATCACGCCGGCGCTCACGCCGACGCTCGCGCAGCTGCGTCCGCAGCTGGAAGCGCAGGTCCGACAGAACGCCGCGATTCAGAAGGTGTTCGATGCGGTCAAGACCTACGAAGACGCCCACAACTCTGGCGCCAACCTGGCCGACTCCGCTCGCGCAGCGGGCGCGACGCCGGTGACGGTCGGGCCGATCACGGCCGACGGACGCGACCAACAGGCCCAAGCGGTGCCCGGAGTGTCGCCGAAGCTCTTGAAGGAGGCCTTCTCGCTGTCACAAGGGGGCGAGAGCGAGATGGAGGACGACGGCGAAGGGGAATATTTCGCCGTCCGCGTGCTCAAGATCGCGCCGCCTGCGGTCCCCGCGCTGGCAGAGATCCGCCCGCAGCTGGTCCAGGCCTACATGCAAGAGGCCATGCTGGACCGGCTGAACGCGCTCGCGACCCAGCTGACGCAGAAGATCCAACACGGCGAGAGCCTCGAGGCGGCCGCGGCGAGCGCCCACGCCCAGGTCAAGGCGCTGCCGGAGGTGACCCGCGCGGCGCTGGTGCAGGGTCGACAGATGGACCCGCAAGTGATCTCGGCCCTGTTCAATGCCAAGAAGGGCGACGTGGTCAGCGGTCGGGTGGGACAGGTGCAGGTGATCGTCGCGCGGGTCGATGGCATCCTGCCCGCGACGGGCGAGCAGGCCGCGCGCCAGACCGTGCTGGCGTCGCAGCAATTCAACGACGCCCTCTTGCGGGACATGATCGCAGCGGCCCGCACGACGGCCGTCGCCGTCGTTAAGCCGGAAGGCGACCTCGCCGCGGCCCGCCAGGCGCTGGGCGTGAGCCAAGACGAGACGGCGCAGAGCGGTGCCCGGCCCAAGCGCGGGCCGGCGCTTTGAGTGCTGAGCCCTGTCTCGACGACTTCCGCGTCGCCTACGCGACCGGACGGCCGCAGATCGTCTGGCGGCGCATCGTCGATGATCTCGAGACCCCCGTCTCGGCCTACCTGAAGATCGCGGCCGGCGAGCCCTACGCCTTCCTGTTCGAATCCGTCGAAGGCGGCGCTTGGCGCGGACGCTATTCCGTCATCACCCTGCGCCCGGAGCTCGTCTGGCGCTGCCGCGGCGACCGCGCCGAGACTGCGCGCGGCGCCGACATCGACGCCGGACGCTTCACGCCCGAGCCGGGCGGCGCGCTCGACAGCCTGCGCGACCTGATCGCAGAGTCGAGGCTCGACCCGCCCAACGGCCTGCCCCCGATGGCGGCCGGCGTTTTCGGCGCGATCGGCTATGACCTGATCCGCTTGGTAGAGCCGCTGCCGGGCCTGAACCCAGACCCTCTCGACCTGCCGGACGCCATCCTGACCCGACCGTCTATCGTGGCGGTGTTCGACGGCATCGCCCAGGAGATCATCCTGTCCACCACCGCGTGGCCGTCCAGCGCAACGCCGGAGGCGGCCTACGCTGAGGCCTGTGCACGGCTGGAGGCGATTTCGGCCGCGCTCGCCAAGCCGGCTCCGCCGCTGACGGAGCGCGCCGCACGGCCGGCCCCGGACCTGCAATCGCCCGTCTCGCGCGAGGCATATTGGGCCATCGTCGAGCGGGCGAAGCGTTACATCGAGGCCGGCGACATCTTCCAGGTGGTGCCCAGCCACCGCTTCCGCACGCCGTTCGCCGGCGACCCGTTCGCCCTCTATCGCTCGCTGCGCCGCACGAACCCCTCGCCGTTTCTGTTCTTTCTGAACTTCGGCGACTTCCAGCTGGTGGGCTCGAGCCCCGAGATCCTGGTCCGCCTGCGCGACGGCAAGATCACCATCCGCCCGATCGCCGGCACCCGGCCGCGGGGCGCCACGCCCGAGCAGGACCTTGCCCTCGAGCAGGAGCTGCGCACCGACCCCAAGGAGCATGCCGAGCACCTGATGCTGCTCGACCTCGGGCGCAATGACGTCGGACGCGTCGCCATGCTGGGGCAGAGCGGGCGAAACGCGCCGGAAGCGCGGGCGCGACGCCCGAGCGTGCGAGTGACCGACTCCTTCTTCGTCGAGCGCTACAGCCACGTGATGCACCTGGTCTCCAACGTCGAGGGCGACGCGCCGCCGGGAGTCGATCCGGTGGACGTGCTGATGGCGGCGCTGCCGGCCGGCACGCTCTCCGGCGCGCCGAAGGTGCGGGCGATGCAGATCATCGACGAGCTGGAAACCGAGAAGCGCGGCGTGGTCTACGCGGGCGCGGTCGGCTATTTCGGCTGCGATGGCAGCGTCGACACCTGCATCGTGCTGCGCACCGGGCTGGTGAAGGATGGCATGCTCTACGTGCAGGCCGGCGGAGGCGTCGTGGCCGACAGCAACCCGGACGCCGAGTATGAAGAGACGGTGCACAAAGCCGCCGCCCTGAGCCGTGCGGCGGCTGAAGCGTGGCGCTTCGAGTAAGACCGTCTTACTCAGATGAGCTGCTAACGTCCGACCGTGGTCGCCAACAGGTACAGCGCCGCGGCGAGCAGGAGCGGCGAACTCCGGACGCCGGGCAGCCAGCGGCGAAGATAGGCAGAGCCCGCCAGGTGCAGGGAGGCGTTCCCGACGCCAACGACGAGGGCCAGCACAATCGCCGTTACCCGCAGCCCGGGCGCGTGGCCGAACGCCAAGGGCGAGAGGCAGAGCAGCAAGACGATGCCGACGCTCAACAGTCCGATCCAGACGCGGAAGCTGAAGGTCGGGAGCGGAAGGAACGGCAGACGCGCCCGAATGGCCCTTACGCTCGGATTGTAGACGGCCAGAAAATCGTGCCTCGCCTCGTCTGTCACATGCAAGGCGATGGCAAGAGCAAAGACGACCCAGGCTAAGCCGAACTGCGCGGAAAGAGCGCCAGCCATCCGCCCTTCATGGGAGCAAGACCGGCTGGCGTCATTGATCGCGATCAAGCCGGCCCCGACTCGATCTCGAGCGCCGCGGCGCTCGACGCGATCTACGCCGGTCCGCGCACCTCGGTGACCGGCGTCAGCTGCGCCGGCGGGGCAAGGATCGCGGCGGTTGCGAACACCATCGCCGAGACCGCGAAGAGGGCCGCGGCCGCCACGGCCGGCCAGGCGCGGGTCTTTCTCACCGGCGGCTCCAGGCGCTTCCGCGCCCGCTCGAGCGCCGCAACGAACGCCTCGTGTGGATCGAGCGACTCAGCCTGGGCCATGGGCTGGAGAATAGGCGCTCAAACGAACCCGATCCGAACGAATTCCGCGCCGAACCTCGCCCCTCTGACGAACGTCAAGTCCCAAGCGCTCGGCGACCGCCCAAGCGCCTAACCGATTGTGCGGCGCGCCCGCCGCCCGATATGATGGGCTCTAAGGCGCGCAGCATGATCCTGGTCATCGATAACTACGACAGCTTCACCTACAATCTCGTGCACTACCTGAACGAGCTTGGGGCGGACACGCGCGTCGTGCGCAACGACGCCATCGGCGCAGCCGACGCGATTGCGAGCCGACCGGAAGCCGTCCTTCTCTCCCCGGGCCCCTGTACCCCAAACGAAGCCGGCGTTTGCCTGGAATTGATCGGGAGCGCGCCGGACGCCTTGCCGATCCTTGGCGTCTGCCTTGGCTGCCAAGCGATCGGCCAGGCGTTTGGGGGCGACGTGATCCACGCCAAGACACTGATGCACGGCAAGACCAGCGCCATCCACCACAACGGCGGGGGACTGTTTGCGGGTCTGCCGAATCCGTTCACCGCCACGCGCTACCACAGCCTTGCTGTCGCCCGTGACACACTGCCGGACGTGCTCGAGGTCACCGCCTGGACCGACGACGGCGAGATCATGGCCATACGGCATCGCGATCGCCCGGTCTTCGGGGTGCAGTTTCACCCCGAGTCGATCGCGACCGAAGGCGGGCACGATCTGTTGGCCAACTTCCTGGACCTCGCCGGCGTCAAACGCTGGGCCCCGGTCTGAGCGGCCAAAGCCATGGCTGACGCCTTCAAGCCGCTGCTCGCGCGCCTGGCGGACGGCGCGACGCTTACCGAAGCCGACGCCGACGCCTTCTTCGCCGCTTGCTTCAGGGGCGAGCCCACGCCGGCGCAGATCGCCGCGGCGGTGACCGCCATGCGCCTGCGCGGCGAGACGGTGGGCGAAATCACCGCCTGTGCGCGCGCCATGCGGGCGCAGGCCGTCATGCTTCACCACCCCTACGAGGTGATCGACGTCTGCGGCACCGGCGGCGATGGCCTGCACACGCTGAACATCTCGACCGCGGTCGGCTTCGTCGCCGCCGGCGCAGGCCTGAAGGTCGCCAAGCACGGCACGCGTGCGATCTCGTCGAGGTCGGGATCCTCCGACGTCCTGGCCGCACTCGGCGTCAACATCGCCGCGACCGCCGATCAGCAGCGCCGCGCGTTGGACGAGGCCGGCATCTGCTTTTTGTTCGCGCCGGCGCACCACGCGGCCATGCGCCATGTGCTGCCCATCCGCCAGGAGCTCGGCTTCCGCACCATCTTCAATCTGCTCGGACCGCTCGCGAACCCCGCGGGAGCGACGCGGCAGGTGGTCGGGGTCGCCGCGAGCCGCTTCGTCGAGCCGATCGCGCGCGCGCTGGGCGCGTTGGGCGCGGTGCGCGCCTGGGCCGTGCACGGCGATGGCATGGACGAACTGACCACCACCGGCGAGACCGAGGTCGCAGAGTGGCGCAATGGGGACTTGCGCCTTTTCCGCATCACCCCCGAAGCCGTCGGACTGCCCCGGGGCAAGATCGAGGATCTGCGCGGCGGCGAGCCGGACGAAAACGCGCTGGCGCTCCGCAGCGTGCTGCGCGGCGAGACGGGACCCTACCGCGACATGGTGCTGTTGAACGCTGCGGCCGCGATGCTGGTCGCCGACAAGGTCGAGACCCTGCGCGACGGCGTGGCGCTCGCGGCCGAGGTCATCGACGACGGCCGGGCGACCGCGGTGCTCGACCGGCTGGTCGCGATCACCAACACGCCATGAGCGACACGCTCTCGCGCATCGCCACCTACAAGCGCGACGAAGTCGCCGCGCGCCGCCGCGCGCGGAGTCAGGCGGCGATCGAGGCCGATGCCGCGGCGGCCACCGCCCCACGCGGATTTAAGGCTGCGTTGGCCCAGGCGCACGCGCCCGGCCGCCTGGCGCTGATCGCCGAGATCAAGAAGGCCTCGCCCTCGCGCGGGCTGATTCGCGCCGACTTCGACCCTCCGGCGCTGGCGCAGGCTTACGCCCGCGGCGGGGCGGCCTGCCTTTCGGTCCTGACCGACGCTCCAAGCTTCCTCGGCGCCGACGCCGACCTCGAGGGCGCCCGCGATGTTGTCGCCCTCCCCTGCCTGCGCAAGGAGTTCCTGCTCGATCCGTGGCAGGTCGCCGAGTCGCGCGCACTCGGGGCCGACGCGATTTTGGTGATTCTCGCCCTCGTCGCCGATTCGCTCGCCCGCGAACTGATCGCCGAGGCGCGCCGGTTCGGCATGGACGCCCTCGTGGAGGCCCACGACGAGGCGGAGGTGGCTCGTGCGGCGGCGCTCGGCGCCGACCTGATCGGGGTGAACAATCGCGACCTCAGGACCTTCGTCACCGACCTTGCGGTAACCGAACGGCTGGCGGCGCATGCTCCCGCAAACGCCTTGCTGGTCACGGAAAGCGGCATCTTCACGCCCGCCGATGCGGCGCGTCTGGAAGCCTGCGGCGCGCGCGCCATGCTGGTCGGCGAAAGTCTGATGCGCCAGGCCGACGTCGAAGCCGCGGTCCGCGCGCTCCTCGCGGATCCCGCTCCGTTATCTTGACATTAACGAAGAACACCTAGAGAACATCGGCCAGGTTGTCGGTTTGTTCCACAAGGTCTTCAGGCCCACTCTCATGCTCACGCGCAAGCAGCACGAACTGCTCATGTACATCCATGAGCGCATCAAGGAGAGCGGCGTTTCGCCGTCTTTCGACGAGATGAAGGAGGCGCTTGATCTCGCGTCGAAGTCGGGAATCCACCGCCTGATCACCGCGCTCGAGGAACGCGGCTTCTTGCGCCGGCTCCCGCACCGCGCGCGGGCGCTGGAGGTGGTGAAGCTGCCGCAGCAGGCGACCGCCGCGGCGCCGCCGCAAGGCCGCGCACCGTTTAAGCCCCAGCTGGTGGAAGGCGACCGATCGTTGGCCCCGCCGATCGCGGCCAATGACGCCCGCGAGCTGCCCGTGCTTGGCCGCATCGCCGCCGGCACGCCGATCGAAGCGATCCAGCAGGAACGCGACCGGATGATCGTGCCGGAGAGCATGCTGGGCGCCGGCGAGCACTTCGTGCTCGAGGTTCAGGGCGACTCGATGATCGACGCCGGCATCTACGACGGCGACTACGTGATCATTCGCCGCGGATCGGCCGCCAATTCGGGCGAGATCGTCGTTGCGCTCGTGATGGGCGAGGAGGCAACCCTCAAGCGCCTGAGGCGCAAGGGCCAGTCGATCGCTCTGGAAGCAGCCAATCCGGCCTACGAGACCCGCATCTTCGGCCCCGACCAGATCCAGGTGCAGGGCAAGCTCGTCGGTCTCATCCGTCGCTATCACTGAAGCTCGCGACCGACCACGGCCGCGCGCCGCGCAGCGTCTGCGCCCAAACCAATCGCCAGCCGGTCGGCCCGGCATAGACCTCCGCCGCCCCTCCCCGTGCGACATCGTCAGGCCCCACCACGAGAAGGCGCCCGCATGACGCCGGCGGCGCGAGGCTCGCGCGGATGACGAGGATCGCGCTCGCGCGGCAGAGGGCGTCGAGGTCGTCCGCCTTCGGCTCTCGGGTGCTCCACCAGCCGGCCAGCGCCGGCTCCGTCCCAGCTTTCGGCGTGCAACGCTTGCGGTTGCAGTCGAACAGGGCCTGCTCAACTGGCGTTGGATCGGCCGCCAGTGTGAAGCCGCGCCGCTGGGCCCAAAGTTGCGTCGCATATTGGCGCATGGTCGGCCGGAGCGGAACCTCCTGGCGGCCGACGACGATGGCCGCATCGTCGCCGTCGGAGGCGATCCACGCGACCGGCGGCTCGCCACGCGGCCAGAGGGCCACCGCCGCCGCCAAGGGCACACCCAGCCAGCGCAACCGCCCGCGCCATAGGCAGGCGAACACGATGCCGAGGAACGAGGTCACGAGCGCGATCAGAGGCGCACTCGGGAAGGCAAGCCCGCTGCCCGGCGCCAGCGCGAATGTCCGCGCCAGGCCAACCACCGCGCGGGCGGCCCAGCCGGCGACGAAGAGCGGCGGGTCTGTGAACAGGTGCGGCAGGCCCACGCTCTCGGCCGCGACGCCCAGGGCAAGCGCCGGCATCATGGCCACGCTGGCCACCAGGTCGGCGCTGAGGTTCGCCGGCACGCCGTAGTTGGCGAGACGATTGAAGTGCTGGATGGCGAAGGGGCCCGTCGCCGTCCCGGCGACGAAGCTCACCATTAGGGCAGCAATGGTCCAGTCGCGCACCCGCTGCAGGGCCGCCAGCGGCCAGGGCAGGCCGATCGCCGGTGAGCGGATCGGCCAGGCTTCGGCGAGCGCCACCAGGGCGGCGGTCGCGCAGAAGGACATCTGGAACCCCGGTTCAGCGACGGCCTCCGGCTGGGCGAGCAGGATGAGCAGCGCCGCGATGGAAAGCGAGTGCATGCTGATCGCGCGCCGGTCGAGCAGGATGGCGAGAAAGGCGACGCTGGCGGTGATGGCGGCCCGCCTGGCCGGCGGATGCGCGCCCGAGAGGGTGAGGTAGAGCGCAACGACGATCAGCCCGCCCGCCGCGGCGATCTTCTTGCCCGGCGCGCGCAGCACGAGCCAGGGCCATACCGCGACGCCAAGCCGAAGCGCAAAGAACGCAAAGCCCGCAACAGCCGCCATGTGCAGGCCGGCGATGGCCAGCATGTGCGCGAGACCCGACGCGCGTAGATCGTCGCGCGTGTCGTTGTCGAGCCAATCCTCGTGGCTGGTGGTCACCGCTGCGGCGAGCCCGCTTGCGCCATGGTCGTTTGCACCCATGATGCGGGCGACGTCGGCGTGCAGCCGCTCGGCCAGCGACCAGCGCCAGGCGTTGACCGCCATCGCGAGCTTGAGTCGCCAGGGCGGCTCGGCCAGGGTGATGACCTGCGGGGGCTTCATGGCCAGACCCACGCCCCCGACCCCCTCGAACCAGGCGTCGCGCGCGAAGTCGAACGCACCCGGCACCGCCGGCCCGGGCGGGGGATCGAGCAACGTCGAGACCCGGATCGCCGCGCCTGGCCCGAGCGCGGCGCCGCTGGGGACGACGATGCGCAGGCGATAGGGCATGCGCTCGGGCGCGAGGCCGGCGATCCGGACGGGGGCGATGACCAGCCGCTCGCCGTTGGCGCTGGGATTGGCGACGTCCATCACCCAGCCGTCGACGCTCGCCACGCCAAGGCCCTGTGGGATGACCGGCGCGGCGACCAGGTCGGTGCGCACTTTGCCGCCCAGCGCGCCGCACGCGGCGACGGCGACCAGCGCCGCGATCGCCGAGGCCGCCCGGTTGCGCGCCACCCGTCTTACCGCGACAGCCCCGGCCACGGCCGCCGCGGCGATGGCGAGCAGGGGCCAGAGCGGCGGCTCGCTCTTCAGGCCGAGGTAGCTCGCGGCCCCGATGCCGAACGCCACCGGAGTCCACAGCACCAGCCGGTCGAGCTGGGCTGCGGCTTCGCTCTTCGCCCCGGCGGCGAGCGCGCGCCAGCTAGGAAGGCGGCCAAGCCGCGTGCTAAGACCCCGCGCCCAGCCCGGCCAACGGGCGGGCTGATCGTCCAGCGGTATATCGATGTCCGACCCCTCCCCGGCCGCCCGGCCCGTCGTCACCCGCATCGCCCCCTCGCCCACCGGCCGGATGCATATAGGCAACGCTCGCGCGGCGCTTTTCAACTGGCTATATGCGCGCCATACGGGTGGAACGTTCCTGCTGCGTATCGAAGACACCGACCGCGAGCGTTCGACCGAGGAGGCGGTCGGCATCATCTTCGACTCCATGGCGTGGCTCGGGCTCGACTACGACGGCGAGCCGGTGTTCCAGCACACACGCGCCGAGCGTCACCGCGAGGTGGTGCAGCGGCTGATGGACACTGGCGGCGCCTACCGCGACTACATGACGCCCGAGGAACTGACCGTGGAGCGCGAGCGCGCGCGCGCCGAGGGTCGCGTCGTCCGCTCGCCGTGGCGTGACCGCGACCCGCCGCCGGGGTCGAACGCGCCTTTCGTCGTCCGTTTTCGCGGGCCGACCGCGGGGCACACGCTCGTCGACGACCTCGTCAAGGGACCGGTCAGGTTCGAGAACAAGGCGCTAGACGACCTAATCCTGCTCCGCTCGGACGGATCGCCGACCTACAACGTCGCCGTCGTGGTCGACGACCACGACATGGGCATCACGCACGTCATCCGCGGTGACGATCACCTGAACAACGCCGCGCGGCAGACGCTGATTTTCCAGGCGCTGGGCTGGGCGCTTCCCCAGTACGGCCACCTGCCGATGATCCATGGGCCGGACGGCGCGAAGCTCTCCAAGCGGCATGGCGCGCAGGCCGTGCATGAGTTCCGCGAGATGGGCTACCTGCCGGAGGCGATGCGCAACTACCTGGCGCGGCTTGGCTGGGGGCACGGCGACGACGAGATCTTCTCCGACGCCCAGGCGATCGCCTGGTTCGACGTCGCCGATGTCGGCAAGGCTCCGGCTCGGCTCGACTGGGCCAAGCTGGGCCACGTCAACAACCACTACCTCCGCCAGGCCGACGATGCGCGGCTGCTTGCCCTCGTCGCCGAGGCGCACGCAAGCCGGGGATTGATCGTCAGCGCGGACAAGCGGACGGCGCTCCTGCGCACCATCCCGCTCGTGAAGGAGGGCGCGAAGACCATCCTCGAGCTCGCGGACCTGACCCTCTTCGTGCTGCGGCCGCGCCCGCTCGAGTTCGATGACAAGGCCAGGGCGCTGCTTGATGAGGAGACGCGCGCCAGGCTCGAACGGCTGGCGAGCCGCCTGGACGACGAACCGGAATGGATCGCGCCGGCGATGAATGCGTCCCTTCGCGCTTTTGCGGAGAAAGAGGGCGTCGGCCTGGGAAAAATCGCGCCGGCGCTGCGCGCGGTTCTTTCGGGCGGATCGGTGGCGCCTGACCTCGCCAGCGCCTTAGAAGCGCTGGGCCGCGACGAGAGCTTGGGCCGAATCGCGGATGCTCTTTCGCAAGTGCAGTAAGCCGGTATAAGGCGTTGCAGGCGCCATTCGCCGAGCCTTGAACGCACGGACATCTGCATGCCCAAAAGCGCGACGCTCATCATCGACAACAAGAGCTACGACCTGCAGATGATCGCCGGGACTGACGGCCCCGACGTCATCGACGTCCGCGCGCTCTACGGCAACGCCGACGTGTTCACCTTCGATCCGGGCTTCACCTCGACCGCGAGCTGCGAGAGCAAGATCACCTACATCGACGGCGACAAGGGGATTTTGCTGCACCGCGGCTACAACATTGAGGACCTGGCCGCGCAGTCGAGCTTCCTCGAGGTCTGCTACCTCTTGCTCTACGGCGAACTGCCGACGGCGTCGCAATTCGCCGAGTTCGAGCACACCATCACCTACCACACGATGCTGCATGCGCAGTTCGATCGCTTCTTCGGAGGCTTCCGCTCGGATGCGCACCCGATGGCGATCATGACCGGCGCGGTCGGGGCGCTGTCAGCGTTCTACCACGACAGCACCAACGTCAGCGATCCCCAGCAGCGCGAGATCTCAGCGCACCGGCTGATCGCCAAGATGCCGACGATCGCCGCCCGCGCTTACAAGTATTCGATCGGTCAGCCGTTCGTGTCGCCGCGCAACGACCTGAGCTTCGCCGAGAACTTCCTGCGCATGGCCTTCAGCGTCCCGGCCGAGGACTGGAAGCCCAATCCGGTGCTGACGCGGGCGATGGACCGCATCTTCCTGCTGCATGCCGACCACGAACAGAACGCGTCGACGTCGACGGTGCGGCTGGCGGGATCCTCGGGCGCCAACCCGTTCGCCTGCATCGCCGCCGGCATCGCCTGCCTCTGGGGGCCCGCGCACGGGGGGGCGAACGAGGAAGCACTGAACATGCTGCGCGAGATCGGCAGCGTCGACCGCATCCCCGAATACGTCGAGGGCGTGAAGAACCGGCAATACCGGCTGATGGGTTTCGGCCACCGCGTCTACAAGAACTACGACCCGCGCGCGACGGTGATGCAGAAGACCTGCCACGAGGTGCTGGACGAGATCGGCGACAGCGACGATCCGCTGTTGAAAGTCGCCATGGAGCTCGAGAAGATCGCGCTGAACGACCCCTACTTCATCGAGCGCAAGCTCTATCCGAACGTCGACTTCTACTCCGGCATCACCCTGAAGGCGCTGGGCTTCCCCTCCGAGATGTTCACCGTGCTGTTCGCCGTCGCGCGCACCGTCGGCTGGATCAGCCAGTGGAAGGAGATGTTCGAGGACCCGCAACGCAAGATCGGCCGCCCCCGCCAGCTGTACACGGGGCCGACCGCGCGGGAGTTCACCCCGATCGATCAGCGGCGCTAGACGCGCCCACGTTCGCGTAGCATCTCCAGCACCACGTCCGTGGCACGCTCGGCGGGGTCGGGACCGCCGCGGCCCATCGTCTCGAGCGCGGCGTTCTGAGCCGCGATTTGCCGCTCGCGCAGCTCGGGGTCATCCAGTCTCGCCGCGACCGCACCGGCGATTTTCGGCCCAGTGCAGTCGTGCTGGAGCAGCTCTGGCGCGACCTCCGCGCCGGCGGCGATGTTGATCAGCGTGATGTACTTCGGGGATTGCAGCAGCGCCCAGGCCACCCGGAAGGTCACTTCGGCCAGGCGATAGGCGACGACCATCGGACAGCCGGCCATGGCGAGCTCGGTGGTCACGGTGCCGCTGCAGGCGATCGCGAACGTCGCGGCCTTCATGGCGTCGAACTTGAGCATTTGGCCCTCGACGACATCGACGCGCGTTCGCCAGGTCGCGAGCTTGGCCCGCACGAGGTCGACCACCGTCTCGGCCGCGGGCGCGACCACGCGCAGGTTCGGCCTATCGGCAACCAGGCGGGCCACCGCGCCCTCGAACGGCGTTGAGAGGCGCTCGATCTCGGCGGGGCGGCTGCCCAAGAGCACGAGCAGGATGGGCTCGTCCGGCCCGGCCCCGATCGCGCGTCGCAGCCGCGTGGGATCGGCGTCGCCGAAGTCGAGCGACAGCGACGAATTGCCGACGAAGGTGGTGGGCAGCCCGGCGGCTTCGAAATACGGGACGTCGAAGCTGTGGATAGCCAGCAGGCGATCGACGGTTCTGGCCAAGGTCTTGGCCCGGCCCGGGCGCATCGCCCAGACTTGCGGTCCGACGTACTTCAGGAGCGGCAACGCCGGGTCTTGCCGCCGCAAACGCCGCGCCACCCGCAACGTGAAGCCCCACGAGTCGATCAGGATCGCGATGTCCGGCCTCTCCGCCGCGGCCAGGCGCGCGGTGTCGTCCGCTCGCCGCACGATGCGCGGATAGGCGGCAAGGCCCTCGATGAGGCCCGCGACCGAGGTTTCGGCGATATCGAACGCGCTCCGGAGGCCTTCGCGAGCCATGGCCTCGCCGCCCACGCCGACGAAGCGCACGCCGTCATCGCCCAGCCGCGTGCGCAGCACGTGGGCCAGCTTGCCGCCAAGCACGTCGCCGGAGGCCTCGCCGGCGACCATCATGATGGTGACCGGGCGGTTCAAGGCGAAGGAACGCCCACGACGAACAGGCCAAGATCGTCCGCTGTCTGAATAACTCGATCGCGGTCGACGATGAGGAGCGACCCCGCCTCGCCGGCGATGCCGACCAGCCCGGCGCGGGCGGCGGCCTCGATCGTTTCCGGCCCGATGGTCGGCAGGTCGATGCGCCGATCCTGGATCGGCTTCAGCGCTTTGGCGAGCACGCCAGCCGCCCTGGCCCCGCGCGATCGAAGCGCACGTGGCAGGTCCGCGCAGCGTTGCAGCATCGCATCGGTGCCTTCCTGCGCCTCGACGGCCAGCACCAGGCCGTTGGCGACCACGACAGCCTGGCCGATGTCCAGCGATCCCAATGTACGCGCCACGCGCAACGCCTGGTCGACGTCGGCGGCGTCCGCCTCGCCCGGCGCGATCCTACCGAGCGGTCCGTCGCCGATTGTAAGGCCGGTGATGACCGTGTCGGCGCCTTCGACCACGAAGCCTTCCTGCTCGAACTCGTGCATCACCTGGCGCAGCAGCGCGTCGTCGCCTTTGCGCGCCGCCGCCAGCACCCGCGGCATCGACGCCAAGCCGCGCAGATCCGGTTTCAGGTTGGCGAAGTCGGGCCTGGGCACGCCGCCGGCAAAGCAGATCTGCCTGCAGCCCGCGCGGCGGAGCGCCGAGAACATCTTTCCCCACTCCGCCAGGCCCACGTCCACGCCCGGCTGTTCCGTCAGCGCTGGGTCGGCCAGGCCGAGCAGTCGGAGCACGAACACCGGACGCTCGGCGGCCTCACAGGCGCGCACGATTTCCAGCGGCAGGCCGCCCGCCCCCGCGATCAGCCCGAGCTTTTCCACGGGATCATGCCTTGTGCGCCGGCAAGCACAGGGGCCGGTTCGCATCGGTGCGGATGAAGGCCACGATCTCCATCACCTGCGCGGAGGCGCCATAGGCGTCCGCCGCATGGCTCACGCGCTCGTCGAACAGCCCATCGCCGAAGAAGATGGCCCTGAATGCGGCGCGCAGCGTGTTGATCTGCTCGCGCGAAAACCTCCGGCGTTTCAGGCCGACAAGATTGAGGCCGGCCAGGTGCGCGTGGTTGCCCCAGGCCATGCCGTAGGGGATCACGTCGCTTACCGCCATCGCGCCGCCGCCGATGAAGGCGTAACGGCCGACGCGGCAGTTCTGATGCACGGCCGCCATCCCGCCGACGATCGCGTAGTCGTCGAGCGTCACATGCCCGCCGAGCGTGGCCATGTTGGTCATCAGCACCCCGTCGCCAACCGAGCAGTCGTGCGCCACATGTGCGCCGATCTGGAAGGTGCAGTCGGCCCCAACGCGGGTCACGCCGCCGCCCACGCTGGAGCCGGTATTCATCGTGACGTGCTCGCGGATAAGGTTGTGGGCGCCGATGACGAGGCGCGTGTCCTCGCCCTTATAAGCGGTGTGCTGGGGCGGCCCGCCGAGGCTGGCGAACGGATGGATGACGCAGTCCTCGCCGATCTCGGTCAGCCCCTCGATGTTCACGTGCGAGAGCAGCCGCGTGCGGGCACCCAGCGTCACGCGCGGGCCGACGATGCAGTAGGGACCGATCTCGACGCCCTCGCCCAGGCGCGCGGCGGCGTCGACGACCGCCGTTGCGTGAACTTTCGCCATCAGGTCCGCTCGACGACGACCGCCGTGAATTCGAGCTCCGCCGCGAGCTTGTCGCCCACCAGCGCCCGCCCCTTGAAGCGCGCCACCTCCGGCCTGGCGCGCAGAACCTCGACCGGCATGCGCATCACATCGCCCGGGCGCACAGGATAGCGGAAGCGGCAGTTGTCGAGCGACATGAACAGGATGCCCTTCCGCTCCAGGTTCAGGTCCATCGACTTCGACATCAGGACGCCGCCGGTCTGCGCGATCGCCTCGATGATCATCACGCCCGGCATCACCGGATAGCCCGGGAAGTGCCCGACGAAGAAAGGCTCGCTGATCGTGACGCTCTTGATGCCCGTCATCGACCGGTAGGGCACGAAGTCCTCACCGCGGTCGATCATCAGGAACGGCGGGCGGTGGGGGATCAGTTTCAGGATCTCGTCGATCCCGACCGTGACGTGCGATGGCGCCTCGACGACCGCGTCGTTCAACCGCCGGTCCTCCGGCTGCCCATGCGGCTGAGCCAGGCGACTTGCCGCCAGAACTGCCGCGCCGGAGCGGCCGGCGCACCCCCCCAGGCTTCGCCCGCCGGGATGTCGCGCATCACGCCCGAGGCCGCCATCACCTGCGCTCCTGCGCCGATCGTGACGTGATCGGCCACGCCGGCCTTGGCGCCGAACTGCGCGCCGTCGCCGACGATCGTGGAGCCCGATAGGCCGACCTGACCGCACAGGACACAACTTCGCCCCAGGTGAACGTTGTGGCCGACCTGAACCTGGTTATCGATCTTGGTGTTCTCGCCGACGACCGTGTCCTCCCAGGCCCCGCGATCGATACAGGTATTGGCGCCGACCGTCACGCCATCTTGCAGGAGAACGCGCCCGAGCTGCGGCACGTCGAACGCGCCTTCGCGGCTTGCCTCCACGCCAAACCCGGCCTCGCCAATCACCGCGCCGGCGTAAATGCGCACGCGATCGCCAATGAGCGCGAAGCCAATGGTGACATTGGCGCCGATCACGCACTCGCGGCCGATGGCGACCCCGGGGCCTACCGCCGTGTTGGCCCCGATCTGCGTGCCGGCGCCGATCTTGGCCTCCGGCCCGACGACCACGCCTGGCGCGAGCACGACCCCCTCCTCGAGCATCGCTGTCGGATGAACGAACGTCTCGCCAACGGCAAGCCGCGGCTTATGCAGGCGCGCGGCCGCCTTCGCGTAGGCCAGCTTCGGTTCGGCGGTGACGAGCCGGGTGCAGCTTTGCGGCGCGAGTTCGGCGTTGGCGGCGTTGACGAAGCAGGCGCCGGCCTGGGTCGTGGCCAAGTCCGCCCGGTAGCGTCGGTCGGCGAAGAAGCTGACCGCATTCGCCTCCGCGCGGCCGAGCGGCGCGACCAGGTCGATCAGGCCCGCGCCGTCGCCAGCCAACTCCGCGCCGGCCAGCGCCGCCAGTTCGCCGACGGTGACCGGCCCGAGGTTCTCGAAGAAGCGCGAATCCGGCATGGACCTCTTCCAGGCGTCGCCGCGGGCTTGGCCCGCCAGATGCTACTGCCCGCTGGCCTGGTCGAGATGCTCGCGGTCGAAGGTCAGCTGGGTGATCCGGGTGTTCAGCCCCTGGATGACCTGCGGCGTCAGGTCCATCGCCGGCGCTACGGCGAGCACCGACTGGCCGTCCACCAAGATCGAGCAGTTATGCTGCTGGAAGATCTGCTGCATCACCGGCTGGGCGTCGTTCAACACCTCGTTGAACCGCTTCTGTTGCGTCTGCGTCATCTCCTGCCGGCGGAGCTCCACCAGCCGCTCGAAGTCGCGCTCGCGGCCGGTGATCGCCGCCGCGCGCGTGTTGAACTGGTCGCTTGACAGGCTCGCCTTGGCGTCATTCAGCGCCTTGGCGTCGTTCTGCAAACTGGTCTGTTGCGCGGTGAGCTCGCTCTGCACCTGCTGCCCGAGCTGGTTCAGCCGTTCGACGACTGCCTTGCCGACGGTCGAGCCGGCGATCAGGCCGTCCCTGGAGAAGACACAGAGGCCCGGAACGGTCGGGCCGTACTGCACCTGGGGCGCCGGGGCGTTCTGTCCATGGGCGACCGGGGCCAAGGCGGCAGCGGCGAGGACGATCGCGGCGGCGGTCAGTCTGTTCATCATAATCATCAGAACCTGGTTGAAGTGGAGAAGTTGAAGACCTGGGTCTTGTCGTAGGATGTCTTGACGATGGGCACGGCCAGGTCGATGCGCAGCGGGCCGAGCGGGGACTTCCAGTAGATGCTGATGCCCGCCGAGACGCGAAGCGCCAGATCGTCGCGCACGAACGGATCGTTCTCGAGCGTTCCAGGCGTGCGCTTGTCGGCGTTGTCGAGCAGACCTAGCGTCCCGAACTGGGTGAAGGCCGAAGTGTGGATGCCGTACTGCTCCGGCAGGCCGTTGGGGAACGTCTCTTCGACGGCGCCGACGGCATAGAGCTTGCCGCCCAGCGCTTCGTCGCCAAGCCCTGGCGTGGTGTCGCGCGGCCCGATGCCGGCCACCTGGAAGCCGCGGAAGATGGCGCCGCCACCATTCCCGCCGCCCGCGAAGAAGCGGTCGTTGATGCGGACCGTGTCCCCACCCCACCCACCGACGTAACCGGCCTGCCCCGTGACGCTCAAGATCCAGCTCGCGCTAAAGCCATGGTACCAGCCAGCGTCCACCGACGTCTTGACGTAGCGCACGCTGCCGCCAAGCCCGGCGAAGTCCTGCGAGAGCGAGACATCGAAGCCCCGCGTGGGGTTTTGGTAGTCGTTTCTGTGGTCCCAACGCAGCGTGTAGCCTGGCGCGGCAGTCAGCGTGGTGCCCTGCTGGTCGCAGATGAGCGTCGAGAGCGTTGGCGTCGCCCCGCATTGCACGGAGGACACCGCCACGCTGTCGGTGTGCAACGCATAGCGCAACTGCATGGTGAGGTAGGGGCTTAACGGGAAGCCGACGTGCACGTCGCCGCCGATCGATGAGGTCACGTACCCCGCATACTGGGTGAAATCGTAGCGATAGCCGTAGAGATCCCAGCCGGCGCTGAGATCGCGGCCCAAGAACCGTGGCTCAGTGAAGGCCAGGCTGAGCTGCTGGCGGATCGACCCGATGGACAGCTCGGCGCGCGCGTCCTCGCCGCGACCGCCGAAGTTGCGCTGTGAGATGCCGATGTCGGCCACCAGCTTGTCGACGGTCGAATAGCCGGCGCTGAACGACAGCTCACCGGTCGGCTGTTCGGTGACCTTGACCTGCAATACGGTCCGGTCCGGCGCACTGCCCGGTTGCTGGGTGATGTCGACATCCTTGAAGAAGCCGAGGGCCTTGACCTGGTTCTTCGACCGGTCGACGAGCACGCGGTTGTAGGCGTCGCCTTCCGAAAGCAGCAACTCGCGGCGGATGACGTAGTCGAGGGTTTCGTTGTTGCCGACGATGTCGATGCGCTCGACGTAGACCCTCGGGCCTTCCTTCACGTCGAAGGCCACGTCGACCGTGTGCTTTTCGCGGTTGGGCGTGAAGCGCGGTTCGACCTCGACGAAGGCGAATCCGGCAGCGCCAGCGGCGAACGTGAGCGCATCGGTCGCCTGCTCGATCTTGTCGTCCTCGTAGAGCTGGCCCTGGCGGATGGGCAGCAGCTGGCGCAACACCGCGCCGTTCAGCTTTTTCAGCTCGGTATTCACCGTCAGTTTGCCGAACCGGTACTTCGGCCCCTCGTCGAGGGTGTAGGTGATCACGAAGCCGTTCTTGTCCGGCGCGAGTTCGGCGATCGCATTGACGATCCTGAAGTCGTAGTAGCCGCGGTTGCGGTAGAACTTGCGCAACAGCTCCTGGTCATAGTCGACCTGATCGGGGTCGTAGACCGCCTTGGAGCTCAAGAAGCGATAGATACGGCTCTCCTTGGTCGAGATCACGCCGCGCAGGTCGTTGGATGAAAAGTGTTTGGCGCCGAGGAACTCGATGCGCTGGATCGTGCTCTTCTTGCCCTCGACGATGTGAAAGATCAGGTCCACGCGCTTTTGCGGCAGCGCGACGATCTGGGGCGTCACGGTCGCGGCGATGCGCCCCTCGCGCCGATAGAGCTCGACGATGCGTTGGACGTCGCTCTCCACCTTGGCCTTGGTGTAGATGCCGCGCGGCCGGACCGTCACTTCGTCCTTCAGCTTGTCGTCCTTGATGTTCGAGTTCCCCTCGAACACCACTTGGTTGATGATCGGGTTCTCGACCACGGAGACGACCAGATCGCCGCCGCGCAGCTCGACCGAGACGTCCGAGAACAGGTCGGTGGCGAACAGCGCCTTGATGGCGGCGTCGATCTGCTCTGCGCCGACCGTGTCGCCGACCTGCATCGGGAGATAGGCAAGGATCGTCTCGTTCTCGATCCGCTCGTTACCCTGGATGACGATCCGCTGCACGACGCCCGTCTGCGGAACCACCGGCGCCGGCGGCGCCGCCGGTTGCGGCTGGGCGCTCGGAGGCGGCGGCGGTTGCACGGTCGATCCGGCGGCCGGCGCCTGGGCCAGGGCGCCGGTCGCCAACGCGGTGCTCGCGAGCAGCGCAGCCAGGCCGGAGCCGGCGCGCGCGCGGGCCCAGGAACGGCGAACGGTGGAGGGAGCCATCGGTTGGGCCATCGGCAAAGGGCGGATGCTCACGAGAACGGGCCGCCGAGGAAACGGAAGACGTGGATGCGCTGCAGGTCGTTGGTCGTGGCGAACAACATCAATCCAATCAGCAAGGCAAGTCCCACCCTGTAGCTGACGGCCTGCACCCCGGCCGACAGCGGCCGGCGGGCGATCGCCTCGTAGGCGTAGAACAGCAAGTGCCCGCCATCGAGAACCGGGATTGGCAACAGGTTGGCGAAACCGATGCTGACGGAGATGAAGGCGATGAGGCTGGACACGGTGACCAGGACGCCGACCAGCTGGTCCTTAAGCCCGTGCTCGTAGCGCGCGCCTTCGACGACCGCCATGTGCGAGACCTGGGCGATGCCGATGAAGCTGGTCAGCTGCTTGGGCGACTCCTGCCCCTGCACCAGCCGGCCAAGGTATTCGACGGTCGTGGAGATGATGTCCCAGGTTTGGCGAACGCCGGCCCCAACGGCCGAGACCGGCCCATAGCGAATGCGTACGTAGTCAGCCGGGTCCCGCGTCGACCTGATCCCGAGCTCTCCACCGTCCTCTTTCCGCGCCGGGGTCGCCCTAAGTTCGACGAGCCGGCCTGCCCGTTCGACGGTGAACGTCATTTCAGCGCCGGCCCGCAACGCCACGATGCGGTGAAGCTGCCCGAAGTCCGTGACCGCCCGGCCGTTCGCGCTGGTGATGATGTCCCCGGGTTGGAAGCCCGCGGCTGCCGCCGGCGTCCCGGCGACGACATCGCCGACCTTGGGCCGCACAGTCTCTTCGCCGATGGTCATGAAGAGGATGGAGAAGATCGAGATCGCCAGCAGGAAGTTCGCCGCCGGGCCTGCCGCTGCGACGATGGCCCGTTGCCAGATCGGTTTGAACGGCAAGTATTTCCGTTCCGCGCCCGGCCCTTCACGCGCAACGATTTCGCTTCGCATGACGGCGAGGTCGTGCTGGTCGGGGATGCTTGCTGCGTTCTCGTCGCCGGCGAACATCACGTAGCCGCCGATTGGAATCCAGCCGATGCGCCACTCGACGCCGCTCCGGTCACGCCGGCTCAGAATCGCGCGGCCAAACCCGATGGAGAACCGTTCAATCGCAACACCGAACAATCGCGCGGCGAAGAAGTGGCCGAACTCGTGCACCGTGATCACCAGCAGCAGCACGAAAAGGAACGGCGCAACGTAGCTCAGCGCGGTTTGCACGAGGGCGACCATCGAGGGGACGTCTTCCTTTCCGCCTAGAGCGAGGGTTCGAGTTCGGCGAGCACGTCGGTCGCGATGCGACGTGCGGATCGGTCGGCGGCCATCGCGGTCTCCAGTGCGCCGTTCGCGTTCGCCCCCGCCCGCAGATCCCCTGTCCGCTCCATGCGCTCGAGGGTCTCAGCCACCGTCGCGGCAATATCGAGAAAGCCGATGCGGCGGTCAAGGAAGGCGGCGACCGCGGTCTCGTTGGCCGCGCTCATCGCCGCCGGCGCGAGGCCGCCGCTCGTTAGCGCCGCGCGAGCGAGCCCGATCGCCGGGAAGCGCTCGAGATCCGGCGCTGCGAATGTGAGCGCGCCGATCGCCGCAAGATCGAGCCGCGGCGCCGGCCAGGGCAACCGATCGGGCCAAGCGAAGGCGCAGGCAATGGGAGTGCGCATGTCGGGCGCCCCCAACTGCGCCAGTGTCGAGCCATCCTGGTATTCGACCAGGCTGTGGATCACCTGCTCCGGGTGGATCAGGACGTCGATGCGCTCCGCGGCCATCCCGAACAGGTAGGACGCCTCGATCATCTCGAGGCCCTTGTTCATCATCGTCGCCGAGTCCACCGAGATCTTGGCGCCCATGCGGAAGTTTGGGTGGGCGACGGCCTGCTCCGGCGTGGCCCGGCCCATGGCCGTTCGGCCCCAGTCCCTGAACGGGCCGCCGGAAGCGGTGATCATCAGCCGCTCGACCCGCTCTCGGTGCTCGAAGTCGAACACCTGGAAGATCGCCGAGTGTTCGGAGTCGACCGGGATGATCGCGCCGCCGGCCAGACGCGCGGCCTCCAGCAACGCCGGACCGGCGCAAACCAGGCTCTCTTTATTGGCGAGGGCCACAACCGCGCCGCTCCTGGCCGCAGCCAGCGTGGGGCCGAGCCCCGCGGCGCCGACGATCGCCGACATCACCCAATCCGCGCCCATCTCAGCCGCTTGGATGACAGCGGCCGGGCCGGCGCCCGTCTCGATACCCGCGCCAGCCAGGGCGTCGCGGAGCGCGCCGAGGCGCGTGGGATCGGCGATGGCCACGAACCTCGGCCGCCAGGCCAGCGCCTGCTCGGCCAGTTGCGCGACGTTGCCGCCCGCTGCCAGCGCGACGACCTCGACGTCCGCGGACCCGTGGGCGCGGGCCTGGGCGAGCAGGTCGAGCGTGGAGGTCCCGACCGACCCGGTCGAGCCGAGGATGGCGACCGACCGGGCCACTCTCAATGCACCCAGCCCGATTGGTGGATGTAGCGCGCGCCGGCAATGGCCAGGACTGCGACGATGAACCCGTCCACACGGTCAAGCAGTCCGCCGTGGCCGGGGATGAGGTCGCCGGAGTCCTTCACGCCGTAGCGCCGTTTGAGCATCGACTCCCAGAGATCGCCGGCCATGGTCGAGGCGCCGCCGGCCAGGCCGATGAAGGCCGCCGCCAACAGGCTCAGGCGCGCCGTCGATAGCTCAGCCGTCGCCATCGCCGCTCCCATCGCGCCCAGAAGTCCCCCGACAAATCCCGACCAAGTCTTGTTTGGCGAATAACGGGGCCAGAGTTTAGGCCCTTTCAGGGCATTGCCGACCAAAAAGGCGCAAATGTCGGCCGACCAGACGACGGCGAACAACAGGATGGTCCAGCTGATCGGGTTGGGCTGGGCCCGTATCCAGCTGAGCGCAACGCAGGGCGCGGCGATATAAACGACGCCGAATGCCCCGTCGCCCGGCCGGCATCCGAGCGCGCTGGCGACAAATGCCGTCGCCAACGCGCCGGGCAGGATCAGCGACCAGGCCAGCGGAAAAGCGAGAGGAAAGCGGCCCCACCACCCGAGTGGAAATGTGCCGAGATTGGCGCAGACCACCGGAACGAGGACGGCGATGGCCACCGCGACGGCAAGCCTGATCGGCGCCGGCGGCGCGCTCATGCGGGCCCACTCGGAGGCGAGAACCCCCACCGCAACGGTGATCATGATGAAGAACAGGGGTTCGTAGAAGACCGCGACCAGGACCACGCCGATCAGGACGACCGCGGAGATCGCCCTTTGGCCGAGATTCCTCCAGCCAGATCGCCTACCCGACGGCAAGGACGCCATCGACGCCGACGCCGCCATAGCGCCGCTCGCGCTTGCGGAACTCTTCGACGGCGGCCGCCAGGTGCTCGGGGCCGTAGTCCGGCCAGAGTACGTTCTGGAAGATCAGCTCGGCGTAAGCCGCCTCCCAGAGCAGGAAGTTCGACAGCCGAAGCTCGCCAGAGGTGCGAATGATGAGGTCGGGCGACCCGGCGGTGGACAGCGCGGCCTGAAAGACGGTCTCGTCGATGGCCGCCGGATCGAGCGTCCCGTCGCGCGCGGCCACGGCGAGCTTTCGCGCCGCATCGGCGATGTCGGCGCGTCCGCCGTAGTTGAAAGCCACTTGCAGCAGGAAGCGATCGTTGTGCGCTGTGCGGTTTTCTGCGCGCTGGATGATATCGAGCACGTCGCGGCTCAGGCCCTCGCGACGACCGACGATGCGCACGCGCACCCCTTCGCGCGCCAGTCGCGCCAGGTCGGTCTCGAAGTAGAGCTTCATCAGCGCCATGAGCTCCGAGACCTCGTCGGCCGGGCGACGCCAGTTCTCTGTCGAGAAGCCGAAGACCGTCATGCGGTCGATGCCAAGCGACGGCGCGGCCCCGACCGTGCGCTTCAGCGCGTTTACGCCCGAGCGATGGCCCAGCGAGCGGGTCAGCCCGCGCGCCTTCGCCCAGCGCCCGTTGCCGTCCATGATGATGGCCACATGCAGGGGCGGTGGATCGGCCGGCTCCGTTTCGGCTTGCGCGCCCGATCGCGACAGCGGCGTCAAGCTGAGATCGACGTCATGGACGTTCCCTTGAGGTGACTCGAACCGGCCCACGCGCCCGTCAAACCTGCATGATCTCATGCTCTTTGGTTTTCAAGGCTTCGTCGATGCGCTTGATCGCCTCGTCGGTCAGCTTCTGCACATCGTGTTCCATGCGCTTGTGCTCGTCTTGGTTGATCGCGCCGTCCTTCTCCGCCTTCTTCAGATCGTCGTTCGCCTCGCGACGCACGTTGCGGACGGCGACGCGCTGCTGCTCGGCGTAGCGGCCGGCGAGCTTCGCCAGGTCACGGCGGCGCTCCTCGGTGAGCGGCGGGATCGGCACCCGCAGGTTCTGGCCCTCGACGACGGGGTTCAGCCCCAGGCCGGCGTTGCGGATCGCCTTCTCCGCCGAGACGACGAGACCGCGGTCCCAGACGTTGACCGTGATCGAGCGCGGATCAGGCACCGAGATACCGCCGATCTGGTTCAAAGGCATGGTGGCGCCGTAGGCCTCGACCATCACCTGCTCGAGCAGGCCGGCCGAGGCGCGGCCAGTGCGCAGGCCGACGTACTCCTCTTTCAAAGCGGCAACGGCCTTGTCCATGCGATCGTGATAGCGGCTGAGGACAGGCTTTTCGGCGGCGGCCATGGTCTTAAGCGTCTCCCTTGCTAGTTGGCGATTTCGGGGCCGATCACGGTGTGCAGCCCTCCCCCGCCCAGCACTTCAAGGAACGCACCGCGCTTGCGGATGGAGAACACCACGATTGGAATTCCGTTGTCACGCATCAGGCTGATCGACGAGGCGTCCATCACGCGCAGGTCGCGCGATAGCACGTCCATGTAGCTCAGCCGCTCGTAGCGCTCTGCGTTCGGATGGAACTTGGGGTCGGCGGAATAGACGCCGTCGACGCTCGTGCCCTTGAACAGCGCCTCGCAGCCCATCTCGGCCGCGCGGAGCGCCGCCCCGGTGTCTGTGGTGAAGAAGGGCGCGCCGAGGCCGGCGGCGAAGATCACCACCCGCCCCTGCTCCAGGTGCCTCAGCGCGCGGCGGCGTATGTAGGGCTCGCAGACCGCGTCCATCGGGATGGCCGACTGCACGCGGGTGTCGACTCCGATCTTCTCGAGTGCGCTCTGCAGCGCCAGCGCGTTCATGACCGTGGCCAACATGCCCATGTAGTCCGCGCTCGCCCGCTCCATGCCTTTGCCGGCCAAGGAGAGGCCGCGGAAGATGTTGCCGCCGCCGATGACCAGGCAAAGCTCGACACCCCGCGCGGCGACGTCGGCGATGTCGGCGGCGACCGCGTCCAGGGTGGCGAGGTCGATGCCGAAAGGCTGTTCGCCCATCAGCACTTCGCCCGAAACCTTCAGGAGCACCCGTCGATAGAGCGACTTCGGCCGTTGCGCTTCATCGACGGAGCGGGTTTGCAGCGACGTCATGCGGCTGACCTAGCGCGAAACGAGTCGGCGCGCACCATAACGCCAGAGCGCGCGCTGGCCCAACGGCCCGCCAACTGATCGCGGCGCCCGCGCGGACATGGCTCAAACGGCACAGCCCTTTCCGCGATGATTCCGCCGCATCCGGCCGCTTTCGCGAGCGGCTCGATGCGGCGGCGAACGGCCGCAGCGCCGCATGGCGCGGCCCGCCGCCGGCGAGCCCGAACTAGCCCGGCTCGCGCCCCAGCATTGACCAGTCGAGCGGCGTGCCCTTGGCGAGATCGCGGTTTGCGACCTGGCCCAGCACCGCGGGCAGATGCTTGGGCGCAAGCCCATGCCCCGGCCGGATCGAGCGGACATTCGCCTCGGTGACCGGCGCCCCCTTTGGGATATCGGCCACGACGTAGAGCGAGCGCCGCAGGTCGCGCTGCGCCCGCTCGCTCTCGACCTCGGCGTAGTGGACCTCGCCCAGCGCCTCCCAGGCCGCGCGGCAATCGTCGACCAACCGCTTGAGCTCGTCAGGCTCCAGCGAAAACGCCGAGTCCGGGCCGCCATCGGCGCGGGCGAGCGTGAAGTGCTTCTCGATGACCGGGGCGCCCAGCGCCACCGCCGCCACCGAGACCGCCGTCCCCAGCGTGTGGTCCGACAGCCCGGCCAGCACGCCGTGCTCGGCCGCCAGGTGCTGCATGGTGCGCAGGTGCATTTCGCGCGCCGGGGTCGGATAGCCGCTCGTGCAATGCAGCAATACGAGCTCGCTCGCGCCGCCGCCGCGCGCGGCCGCGACAGCCTCGCCGATCTCCGCGGGCGAAGCGAGCCCCGTCGACATGATCATCGGCTTGCCGGTTTTGGCCACCCGCTGGATCAGCGGCAGGTCGACCAGCTCGAACGAGGCGATCTTGTAGGCCGGCGCTTGCAAGCGCTGCAGAAACCCCACCGCGCTGGCATCGAACGGCGTCGAAAAGATGATCACGCCAAGCTCGGCCGCGCGCTCGAACAGGCGTGGGTGCCAATCCCATGGCGTCGACGCCTCCTGGTAGAGCTCGTACAGCCGCCGGCCCTTCCACAGTCCGGATTCGATCACGAAGCCCGGTCCGCCATGGTCGATCGTGATCGTATCGGCGGTATAGGTCTGCAGCTTGATCGCGTCGGCGCCCGCCGCGTGCGCGGCGTCGACCATCTTCAGCGCTCGCCCGATGTTGCCGTTATGGTTGCCGGAGAGCTCGGCGATGATGAAAGGCGGCTCGCCCGGGCCGATCGCGCGGCCGGCGATGTGGATCGCCCGGCTCATCGCGCCCCTCCGGTAGCAGAGCATGTCGTGCTGTTCGCCGGCGAGGACGAAGCCGGCCCGCTCGAACAGGCGCCGGCTCGCCGCATTGTCGTGCTTGACCTCGGCGACGAGCGTGCTGTCGCAAGCGGCGAGCGCCTTGGACAGCAGCTCGCCACCCAGGCCCCGACCGCGAAGCAGCGGATTGATATTGATGGAGATTTCGCTGGTCTGGCCCCTATCGATGCGAACCATGCCGACCTTGTCGCCGCCCGCCTCGCCGATGAGCAGCACCCGATCCGGATCGCCCAGCGCGCGCTCGAACCATGCGAGGTGCTCAGCTTCGCGCACGACGTCGCCATCGCGCGACATCGCCCGCGTTGTCGGGTCGTTGCGCCAAGCCAGCACATCGAGCGCGTCGTCTGGGGTCGCTCTGCGTACGATCATGGCCGCCATGGTTGAGCCGCGAATGTTGCGATTCGGCGAACGGACCTGAATGGATACCCCGCGCTCAGGCGGCCACCAAGCGTCGCGCCGCGCGACGCGGCCGGCCGCGTCGCGTTGCCAGCCCGCTCCGAACGGGCTATCCGAACGCTCCGCTCTAAGGGTGACGTGGCCGAGAGGCTGAAGGCGGCGGTTTGCTAAACCGTTATACGGTGTAAAGCCGTATCGAGGGTTCGAATCCCTCCGTCACCGCCA
>DATNJB010000028.1:0-127841 GCA_035604135.1 Caulobacteraceae bacterium
CCGGCGGCGACGACTTCGATCCGAGCATCGCGCGCAAGGCATTCCTCGCCTACGACGCCAGCGCGCCCAAGCTCCGCGGCAGCTACAAGCTGCCGTTCTGCCACGTTGATGACGGGACCCTGAAGGCCTGCAGAGGCGGCATCCGCGCCGCGGCGGCCCGGCTCCCGCAGGCCGACATCAGCGAGAGCGCCAGGACCGAAGCCCAGGCCGTCATCGACCATTACGAAAAGGCCTTCATGCCGAAGGCCGCCACCCCTGCCGAGCGCGTCGCCGAGGCCCGAAGGTTGCGCGACGGCCTCGAGCGCGCCGCCGAACGCCGCCAAGAAGTCGCGGAGCTCCTCGCCGAGGCCCGAGAGGAGGCCAGGCGATGAACGCGGGCGAGATGGCCAACATCGACGCCGCGATCGGCCATACGAAGGCGGCCATCACGGCTGCGCACGCCTTTTTCAGGGGCGCGCGCGCTGACGCCGAGGTCTTGCCCGGGGACATGGACAATGCCGCGCTGGCTCAACTTTTCGTCGCGGAGGATCGCGGGCTCTTCGACCAGGCCGAGACGATCCTCGCACGCTCCCGGACGCGCCTCAGGACGTTGCGTCGCATCCGGGCGACCGGCCTCCTCATGATTTATGACCTCATTTTGCTCGGCGACGGTGAGACATGACCGCCGCCGCACCCTACCGCGCGGCCGGCGCGGTCTTCGCCAACCGGCCGGGCTTCGGACGGCCAGTGGCCCTTAAAAAACCCCGTCAAGACTCCTGGGCGGCCTCCTTTCCGCCGCGAGGAGCAGCGGCGCGGGCGGTCCGGGGACCCGACAAGTCTCCGGGCCGCTCCTCTAGGTTAGGAGGCTAGAACGGCCAACAATATCACAGTCACAATCGGCGCGGATGTTGCTGATTTAGTTGCGAAAAGAGCGATTCTGTCGTCCGAATTGAAGGCGGCGACAAGCGATTTGAACAACTTCGCCAGGAGCGCGCGCACCTCCGGCCTGTCGGACGAGCTGAAAAGCTCGATGCTCGGCGCCGCCAGTTCGGTCACAGGCCTGCGCGCCCAGGTGTCCGGCATCGACGGAGAAATGCGCAAACTCGCCACGGCCGGTCCGGCGGTCGGCTCGGCGATGGAGAGGGCCTTCGGCTCGGCGGCCACCTCTCAGCTCGGCGCGTTCGGCGGAGCCTTCCAGGCGCTGGGGCCCGAGGCTCTCGCTGCCGGCGCTGGCATCGCCGCCGCCGTTGCCGCGGCCACCGGGCTGATCACGGCGACCCAGCATGCCGTCGATTACGGGGCCTCGATCGAGAAGCTCTCCAAGACGACCGGCCTGTCGACGACCTTCTTGCAGGAATTCCAATATGCGGCCGGCGCCTCCGACATCGAGGTCGGCGTCGCCGACGCGGCGATCAAAAGCCTCAACGACAGCCTCGGCGCGGTGAACCAAAAGCTGCCCCGCAGCAAACAGCTCCTCCTCGACTTCAGTCGGCTCGGCTTCACGAAGGAGCAGCTCGCAGGCTTCCATGACGCCGGGGAGCTGTTCCCCATCCTGGCCCAGCGCATGGCCAACATGCAGGACGTGGCGGGCCGCGAGGCGATCGCAAAGAAACTCGGGCTGGAGGAACTTCTCCCGCTGCTTGAGGGTGGCGCGACCGGCTTCGATACTCTTGCTGCCAAGGCCGAGCATCTGAACCTCATCATGTCGCCGGAGGAAGTCAACGCGGCGGCGGACGCGAAGAGGACCCTTGAAGAGCTGAATGAGGAGATGGCGGACAAGGCCAATATCTCCTTCGCCAATTTCGCCGGCACGCTAATTGCGATCAAGGAAGGGTTCGTCAACGCCGAGAGCGCGGGGCTGCACTTCCTGGGGGCGCTGACGAACACGCTCAGCCCGCTGCAGAAAATCAAGGACCTACAGGGCGAATACAACGACCTTCAGGCGCAGGATCGCGCCACTGGCAAGATCGCGCCGAGCCACGTCGCGCTCTACCAGCAGATCACCGCTGAAGCGCAAGCGGCGACGACCGTCTTGCAAGCGCAGAACCGGCTGGCTGCGGCTGTCGGCGGTCCGCCCGCGGCTCCCGTCGGAATCGGCACCGGCGACAAGGGCCGGAAGGGCAGGACCCCCAGGGCCGAGGATGACCAGGTTCAGGTGTGGTCGGAGCAGCTGCACGCCCAGGAAGCCGCGTCGAAGGATTTCTTCGGCGACGAGACGTCGATGGAGTTGGCGTACTGGCAGGAAAAGCTCGCGATCGTGCAGGCCGAAGCGCCGAAGACGAAGGCGGCGGTCGCTGCGCAGTTGAAGGACGAGCTGGCGATCAGCAGCAAGATCTACGACGACCAGAAGGCCTTGGCGCGCCAGGCCTACGATGAGCACCTTGCGGACCTGAACGCCCAGCTCGAGGCCGACCGCGACAGCTGGGCGAAGGAGCAGGCCGATTGGGAAACCAAGCTCGCGTACATCGAGGCTCACTTCCACAAGGAAAGCACCCAATATCAGGACGCCTTCCGCCAGTTCGAGGCCGCTGAGCGCGAGCATCAGCAGCGCATGCTCGAGGAGATGGCGACGGGCGGCCAGAAGGGGCTCGACGAGCTCCAGCGCAGCCTCGAAAGCCAGCAAGCGATCCGCGAGGACAACGCGCGCACCGCGCTCGCGGTCTCAGGCGGGAAGAACAAGTACGCGCCCCTCGGCGGCGTCCTGCAGGCCCAGGCGGAGGCCGCCATCGACCATCAACTGGCCCAGCAGAAGATCGCCGATCTGGACGCCCAGCAGGCCCACAGCGACGCCGTGTGGAACCACGAACTAGACATCGTCGCCACCGTTTCCGGCGCCGAGAGCCAGCTGTACGCGAAGCTCACCCAGCAGAAGAAGGACGCCGACCAGGGCTGGGCGAACAAGAAGCTGCAGCTCCTCAACCAGCTGACCAACCAGGAGGTGCAGGATCAGCTCAAGGTCCAGCAGGCCTGGCACGCCGTCATCGACCCGATGGTGCAGAGCACGGGCTCGAACATGCTCAAGCTGGCCGAGGGCACCGAAACTTGGAACCAGGCCCTTTTGAACGTCGGCCAATCGGCACTGGATATGATCATTCAGCAGATCGAGAGGATGGTCGAGGCCTGGATAGTCAGCGCGCTTACCGGCACGGCAAAAAACGCTGGCTTAGCTGGTTCAGCGGGCGTTGCCAGTATGGCCGGCGCTCCTTTCCCGATCGACCTGACCGCCCCGGCCTTTGGCGCTGAGATGGCGGCAGCCGCCGGGGCCTTCGGCTCGTTTGCCCAAGGCATCAACGTCGTCCCGCGCGACATGGTGGCCCAGATCCACGCGGGCGAGCGGATTATGTCGCCGGGCGACAACTCGGCGCTGATCTCCGCGATGCGCGGGCGCGGCCCTGGCGGCGGCGACGTGCACAACTACCACACGACCTATGCCCCCCAGGTGCAGCCGAAGGCGGACTTCAAAGAGGACCTTTGGGCGAACGCCAATGACGTCTATGCGCTCGTGAAACGTGGCATCCGTGATGGGAAGCTGAGCGTCGGATGACCCGCGATGCGTCACCGGAGCGCATCCTTGAGGAAGTCATGGCGCTCCTTCAGGAACGTCTTGAGCCTCGAAACCACATCGAGGCCGCGCTGCGACGCAAGGCGCTACTGGTGGGGCTTTTCGGCGAGGGTAAGACCGAGGCCGAGCGCGTCCAGGCGCTGCTCGCCAGAGCCAGCGCGCGCCCTTCACGAGCTGTTCGGGGACCTCTTCGGCGGAACCGTCGACGACGAGCGCCGCGCCGAGCTCAGCGCGCTCGCCAAGGGGCTCAGAGCCATGGCGTCAGCCGGAGGTGGAGAGCTGCGCCGCCAGTTGCTCGAGGCCCTCGCCAGCGCCTTCGAGGACGCCGCTGCCGCGCCGCCACGCATCGTCCAGTGAGCGTTGAGCGGCCCCCCGGGCGAGAACTGCTGATCGGCCTGGTGGCGATCGCCGCGGCGGCGCGCTGCTCCACTGAAATGGCGCGACGTCTGATCGAAGCGGGCGAACTGCCGGTCCACCGGGTCGGCGCTCCCCTCGCGGCCATATGTGCGACGCCGAGCGCGGTGCGTCACTGGCGGGCTGGCCGGCTCAAGCTCCGCGGCGCCTCGGCGAGTTGATGGCCGAAATGAGGGCGGCGGACAAGCTCTCGAAGGGGGGCCGGCCTACCGAAAACCGGGTTTCTAAAAAACCCAGTTTCGCCGATCAAGGCGTCGACAAGAACCTTGCCGACAAGGCGCGCAAGCTGGCCGGCTCAAGCGGGCTGAAGCTGAGAACGTCCCGACGTCGGGACGTTTCAGGTTCTCCGCGCCCAGGCGCAGATCGTCGGGGCGGCATTCGCGGACATGGAGCGGACACGGTTTCCCGCAAGCGCGCCGGGGCGCCTCCGGCCTCTCCTAACCGCTTGTTCCTACTAGTGAAAATGGTGGGTGCAGTAGGATTCGAACCTACGACCCGCTGATTAAGAGTCAGCTGCTCTACCAACTGAGCTATGCACCCGGACCCCGCCAGCATCGGTCGGTCTCGCGAGGGCGCGGACCATACTGAGTTTCGATCTGTTGGCAAGGCGAGCGCGCCTCCCGCCCGACGCCCGCTTGGGCTAGGCTCGAACGAGTCGGCTGGGGAGCGGCCATGGCCAGACGCGACATCACCGGCGCCGTCAATTTCCGGCACTTGGAGAGCTTCGCCGCCGGCGACCAGCAGGTGGTCGACGAGGTGCTGGAGCTATTCCGCGAGCAGGCGGCGATGTGGGTCAGGCTGCTGGACCCCGCCGCAGAGGGCTGGCGAGACGCGGCGCACAGCCTGAAGGGCTCGGCGCTCGGCGTCGGCGCCTTTGCGCTCGCTGACGAATGCGAGGTGGCCGAGCGGGCCGAGCGGATGGAGGACCGTATCCTGCTTGCCGTGTCGATCCGCGACGCGATCGAGGCGGCGCTGGCCGACATCGCGGCCTATGCGCACGAACAGGCGCTCCGCTCGCTGAAGACGCCGCGCGCCTAGATCCCGGCGCCGTTGTCGATCGAGGCGAGCGCCGCCTCGTGGGCGGCGGCCTGCTGGCCGATCCAGGCGATGAACGCCTTCACCTGCGGCAGGCGCCCCTTCGTCTTCGGGTGCACGAGGTAGTAGGCGAAGTCGACCGCGGTCGCGATTTGCAAGGGAACGACCAGGCACCCGGCGTCCAAGTCGGCTTGCGCCAGCGTGCGCTTGGCGAGCGCCACCCCGCGACCGCCGACTGCGGCCTCGATGACCAGGCTCGACTGGTTGAAACGCGGGCCGCGGGATCCGTCGACGCCCTTCACCCCGCGCGCGGCCAGCCACATCGTCCAGTCCGGGCAGGAAGGATCGGCGTCGGGCGAGCCGTCGTGCAACAGCACCTGGTTGGCCAGGTCGGCCGGCGCTTCGAGCGGCTGGGTCTCGAGCAGGGCGGGGCTCGCGACCGGCAGCACGGTCTCGTGCATCAGGCGGATGGTCTCCAACCCGGCATAGCGGCCCGAGCCGTAGCGAATGGCGAGATCGACCTCGCCCGAGGCGAAGTCATTGATTTCATTGTCGGCTGAGACCCAGACGTCCACATCGGGGTGCTGGGTCTCGAAGTCGCCGAGCCGGGGCAGCAGCCACTTGGAGGCGAACGATGGCGGGACGGTCACCGTCAGCCGCCGTCCATCGACAGCCGCGGTCAGCATGGAGGCGGCTTCCGCCAGTCGATCGAAGGCTTCGCGCAGCGCCGGCAGGGCGATCTGCGCCGGGTCGGTCAGCAACAGTCCCTTAGGCGTGCGCTTGAAGAGCGCGACGCCGACGTAGTCTTCAAGGTTCTGGATCTGCTGGCTGACCGCGCCCGGGGTGACAGAGAGCTCGTCCGCCGCCCGGCTGAAATTCAGGTGCCGCGCAGCCGCCTCGAAAGCGCGCAGCGCGTTCAGCGGCGGCAATCGACGTCGAAGTTCCATCAATTTTCCTGAACGACCCGGCAGAAGTCCTTGGTTGCGAGGTGGCGTCGTGAGCACCATTTTGCAAGGGTTCCGGTCGCACACGATCCCTTTGGCGGTTGGATTTCCGCGGGGCGGGCGTCGGGCCTTTGCCCCGCGCGTCATATCGAGGGAGGCTTTAGAGGAGCTATCATGCCCAGCCGGGTCGGTCCGCATCAACGGCGCCGCCGCCTCGTGGTCCTCAAGGGCCAACAGGCAGGCGCCGGCGTGGTCTGGCTGGTCGGCGCAGGCCCGGGCGATCCGGAGCTTCTCACGCTGAAGGCGCTCAGGTTGCTGAAGACCGCCGATGTCGTCGTGCACGACCGCCTGACGCCCAAGCCCATCCTGGATCTCGCCGGCCCGAGCGCCCGGCTGATCGACGTCGGCAAGCGCAAGTCGCACCACACGCTCCCGCAAGAGGACATCAACCAGCTGTTGATCGCGCTCGCGCGCGAAGGGCTGACGGTCGTGCGGCTGAAGGGCGGCGACCCCTTCCTGTTCGGCCGCGGCGGCGAGGAGCTCGCGGAGCTGCGGGCGGCCGGCATCGAGGCGCATGTCGTTCCGGGCGTGACCGCTGCGCTGGCCGCGGCGGCGGACGCGGGCGCGGCGCTCACCCATCGCGGCCTCGCCCAGGCCGTGACTTTCGTCACCGGACACGCCGCCAAGGGAGGCGAGCCTGACCTCGACTGGGCGTCGCTGGCCAGGCCGAACCAGACGGTGGTGGTCTACATGGGCGTCTCGACGGCGGCGACGATCGCCGGGCGCCTGATCGCCGCGGGGCGTGAGGCCTCGACCCCGGCGATGGTTGTCGAAAACGCCAGTTTGCCTGACGAGCGGCGCATCGTCGCCACACTGGGCGGTCTCGGCGCGGCGGCCGAGGGTATCGAGGGTCCGGCGTTGCTCATCATCGGCGAGGTTGCTGCTCTGGCGAGCGCCCAGCCCGTCGCCGAGCTCGTGCGCCACGCTGGCGAGGCGCGCTCGTGAAGGCGCTCACCGGCAACCGGCTGGACGACGGCGAGGCCGTCTTCCTCGACCATGCGGGCGGTTGGGGCGAGCAGTTCGTCGACGCCCAACTGTTCGAAGACGATGACGCGGCGCTTGCCGCCGAGGCGCACGCCAAGACCGAGATTACCGTCGTGGTCGATCCGTACCTGATCGACGTCATCCCCTCCGACAGCGGCTGGGCGCCCCTGAGCTTCCGCGAGCGCGTGCGGGCGCTAGGCCCCACCAACAAGCCGGAGCACGGCAAGAAGACTGAAGGCGGCGAGGCCATCGAGGCTTTGCTGCACGCCCATGGCGCGGCCCGCTCGAAGGGCCGCATTGAACTCATCAGGCGCAAGTAGAGGAGGCGGCGGGATGTATCGTTACGATGCCATCGACCGAGAGATGCTCGCCGACCGCGTTGCCGAGTTCCGCGAGCAGTGCCAGCGCCGCTTGTCGGGAGAGCTCACCGAGGACCAGTTCAAGCGCATCCGGTTGATGAACGGCCTCTACCTGCAGCTGCACGCCTATATGTTGCGGATCGCCATTCCGTATGGCGCTCTCACCTCCAAGCAGCTGCGCAAGCTCGCGTTCATCGCCGGGACCTATGACAAGGGCTACGGCCACTTCACCACGCGCACCAACCTGCAGCTGCACTGGATCAAGCTGAAGGACGCGCCCGACATCCTCGAGCACCTGGCCGAGGTCGGGATGCATGCGATCCAGACCAGCGGCAACGATATCCGCAACATCACGGCCGACCCCCATGCCGGCGCCAACGCCGAGGAGGTCGACGATCCGCGGGTGTGGGTTGAGGCCCTCCGCCAGTGGTCGACCTTCCACCCCGAGTTCTCCTTCCTGCCGCGCAAGTTCAAGATCGCCGTGACCGCCTCCCCGAAGGATCGGGCCGCAACCAAGGTCTACGACATCGGGCTCAGGCTGCATCGCAACGCCGCCGGCGAGCTGGGGTTCGAGGTGCTGGTCGGCGGGGGTCTGGGCCGGACGCCGTATCTAGGCCCGACGATCCGCGAGCATCTGCCGGCCAAGAGCCTGCTTTCGTATCTGCAGGCGATCCTGCGCGTCTACAATCGCTACGGCCGGCGCGACAACATCTGGAAGGCGCGCATCAAGGTCCTGGTCGCGAGCCTGGGCGCCGAAGCGTTCGCCCGCGAGGTCGAGGCCGAGTGGGAGAAGACCGACCAGGCGAAGATCGACCTGCCCGACACCGAGCTCGCCCGCATCCGCGCCGCGTTCGCGCCGCGTGATTTCGAGAGCTTGCCGGCGACCTCGAACGCGTTCGAGGCCGCCAAGAAGGACCCGGCCTTCGCCCGCTTCGCGCGTCATAACGTCCAGCCGCACAAGATTGCGGGCTACGCCATCGTCGACGTGTCGCTAAAGAAGCCGGGCGAAACCCCCGGCGACTGCACGGTCGCGCAGATGCTGGCCGTCGCCGACCTCGCCGAGCGCTACTCGATGGACGAGGCGCGCGTCTCCTACGAGCAGAACCTCATCCTCCCGCACGTGCGCCTGGACGACCTGCCTGCCGTCTGGAGGGGGCTGGACGCCGTCGAGCTGGCGACGCCGAACCGCGGCCTGGTCACGGACATCATCGCCTGCCCCGGTCTCGACTATTGCGCGCTCGCCAATGCGCGGGCGATCCCGATCGCCCAGGCGATCGCCAGGAAATTCGCCGACCCGGCGCTGGCCGAGCGCGTGGGCGAGCTCGGCATCAAGATCTCGGGCTGCATCAACGCTTGCGGGCACCACCACGTGGGCGCGATCGGCATCCTGGGCGTCGATAAGAAGGGCGAGGAGTTCTACCAGATCACTCTCGGCGGCTCGGCCGAGGCGGAAGCTTCGCTCGGCCAGGCGCTCGGGCCGGCGCTGCCCGCCGACAAGGTCGCCGACGCCGTCGACCAGATGGTCGAGGTCTACCTGCGCGAGCGCAAGGGCGACGAGCGCTTCCTCGACACCTTCCGCCGCACCGGTCTCGCCCCGTTTAAGGAAGCCGTGTATGCCGACGCTCATTAGGTGGACCGGCCAGCGGGCGGAGCTCGCCGAAGATCCGTTCACCGCGGTCGGCGACGAGGACCCGACGCCGCAGGGCGACGTGATCGTCTCGCTTCAGCGCTTCCAGGCCGAGGGTCAGCGCCTCCTCGCCGAGGGCCGTAAGGTCGGCGTGCGCATCGAGCCGCATGAGGACGTCGAAGAGCTGGAGAAGGACCTGCCCAGGCTGGCGGTCGTTGCGCTCGCCTTTCCCAAGTTCCTGCACGGCCAGGCCTATTCTTCGGCGCGCATCCTCCGCGAACGGTACGGCTTCGAGGGCGAGCTCCGGGCGGTGGGCGAGGTCTTGCGCGAGCAGGCCAGGTTCATGGTCCGCTGCGGCATCGACGCCTTCCAGACGGCCGATGGCTCGACGCCGGACCAATGGACGCACGTCGTGACCCGCTTCCGGCACGTCTACCAGCGCGCGGGCGATGGGCTCGCGCCAGCGTTCGCCGAACGCGCCGACGCCGGGGCTCGCCATGGCGTATGACGGCGAAACCGCTCCTCTCGTCGCGCGGCTGAACAGTGAGCTCCGCGACGCCGAGCCGCAGGCGATCATCGCTGCGGCGGTCGAGACGCTCGGCGACCGTCTGGCGCTCGTCTCGTCGTTCGGGGCGGAGTCGGCGGTGCTGTTGCACATGGCCGCCGCGATCAAGCCGGACATCCCGGTGCTCTTCCTCGACACGGGCATGCTGTTCGGCCAGACGCTGGACTATCGGCAACGGCTCGCTGCGCAGCTCGGGCTGAGGGACGTCCGCGACCTGCGCCCGCAGTTCCAGGACCTGGCGGTGCACGACCCGGCCGCCGACCTCTGGAAGACCGACACCGACACCTGCTGCCATATCCGCAAGGTGCTGCCGCTCGACCGGGCGCTCGAAGGCTTCGACGGCTGGATCACCGGCAGGAAGCGCTTCCACGGGGGCGAGCGCGTGCGGCTGAAGGTGGTCGAGAACGGCGGGCCGCACATCAAGTTCAACCCGCTTGCCAACTGGAGCAAAGCGCAGATCGACGCCTACGCCGCCGAGCACGATTTGCCGGCGCATCCGCTGGTCGAGTTCGGCTATCCCTCGATCGGCTGCTGGCCCTGCACCTCGCCGGTCGAGGACGGCGACGACACCCGCGCCGGCCGCTGGGCCGGCTCCGACAAGACCGAGTGCGGCATCCATCTCGAACGCGCGACGCCCGCCGTGGAAGTGGGCGGGGATATCTAGCGCGGCCTATTCGGCTGCCTCGCTGAGGCGCAGGTGCAGCGTCTTGAGCGTGCGGTCGATCCACTGGCGGGTGAGCTTCTCCTGGACGCCGTTTTGGCCGAGACGCGCGCGCAGGCTCGCAAAGTCCACGACATCGATGTCCTGATCCTGGTTGAAGCAGGAGAAGACGACGCTCTCGACCCCCGTCTCGGGGTCGCGGTGCAGCTGCAGGCACTGAGCGCAGATTTCCTTCATCATGCACTGCATCGGCGAGTTGATGGAGGCGACGCCCTTCACGCCCGCCTTCAGCCGCCCGGCGAGCACGCCGTGGCGCGCCTTGGCGACGGCGCCCATCATGGCGTCGGAACCGATCGCGATCATGTGGTCGACGTCGGCCAAAACGTCGGCGTTCGCCTCGAGCGCGGCCACGATATTGCCGACGAAAGCGCGGTCCTGGTCCCGGTCCGCCGTAAAGCCCGGCGCTTCGTCGCAGCACCAGACGATGGCGTCGGCGGCGCGCTCGATCTCCTCGACCTTGTACCGATCGACGATCCGCTTACAGCCGGCGAAGTAGACCACCCGGTTTCCTTTGGTGCGGAGCGCCTGGCCGATCGAGAAGAGGACAGCGTTACCCAGGCCGCCGCCGATCAGAAGCACGGTCTTGCCCTCCGGCAGCTCGGTCGGCGCTCCCGTCGGACCCATCAGGATCACCGGCTCGCCGGGCTTTAGGTGGGTGCAGAGGTCGGACGAGCCGCCCATCTCCAAGACGATGATCGAGAGCAGGCCTCGATCTTTGTCGGTCCAGGCGCCCGTCATCGCCAACCCCTCCATGCCGAGGCGTGTGGCGGCATCGCCCGGTGCGAGGGTCTCGAAGTTCTGCAGACGGTAGAACTGGCCTGGCTGGAAGGCGCGGGCCGCCATCGGCGCGCGGACGACCACTTCGACGATATTGGGGGTGAGCCGCAAGACCTCGTGCACAGTGGCGCGCAGCTCGTCGTCGAGCTTCCGAAACAGCGTGTCGGGCGTATGGCCGGGCGTGCGCCGCCCCAGAAGCTCGCTGATCACCGGATAGCCCTGCTTGGCGCTCGCCATCGCCTTGACGACGTTGCCCGCATACGAGGGGTGCAGGTCGCCGAAGAAGCTGACGGCGCGCCCGTCCGGCCACACGCGCGTCAGCACCTCGACGCTGGCCGGCTTGGTGATCGGCTCCGGCGTCACGTGCTGGCCCGCCTCGTCGACCGCCTGGAAGTAGCTGCCCGCGACCTCAACGTGCTCGGGGTCCTCGCGGCCCAGCACCGTGTTCGGGTGGGTGCCCGCGGCGACAAGGATGGTGCGCGCCGGCAGCGTCTTGTTCGTGGCGACAGTCTGGCCATCCTCCTCGACGCTCAGGCGCAGCGTCAGGGCCTCGACCCAACCGTGCCGGTCCACCACCACCTCCTGCGGGGTAAGCCCTTCGGCGAAGCGGATGCCTTCCTCGAGCGCCTTGGCGACCTCTTCGTGGTTCAGCGTGTAGCTGGGCGAGTCGACCAGGCGACGACGGTAGCAGATCGTCGAGCCGCCCCAGCCGCGCAGCAGATCGATGACGTTCGCCGGCCGACCCTCGCGCTCAGCGGCGGCGTGCTCGGCGCGGATCGCCCGCGCATGCTCAAGGAATTCCCTGGCGACTTCGCGGTCGTGCTCGGACCATTCCGCTTCGACGGCGGCCTGGCCGCGCTCGGCGACCAGCGCCTCGTAACGGGAGAGGAACTTCTCGACCTGCAGGGGGTAGTAGGCCAATGCCTCGGTCGCCGTGTCGATCGCCGTCAGGCCGCCGCCGATCACGGCGATTGGCAGGCGCACGAGCAGGTTCGCGATGCTGTCGGTCTTTGCCGCGCCCGTCAGCTGCAGGGCCATCAGGAAGTCGGACGCCTGTCGCACGCCGGGCGCGAGCCCGTTCTTCATGCCGACGATGGTCGGCCGTCCGGCGCCGGCGCACAGCGCGATGTGGTCGAAGCCGAGCTCGAACGCGCTCTCGATGGTCATTGCGCCGCCGAAGCGGACGCCGCCGAACATGCGGAACTGCGAGCGCCGCTCGAGCAACAGCCGGACTAGCTTGAGGAAGTTCTTGTCCCAGCGGACGGTGATCCCGTACTCGGCGACGCCGCCGAAACCCGCCATCACCCGCGAACCGAGAGGCTCGCGCAGCTGCTCCACGTCACGGATCGGCTGAAACGGGCGGCGCGCGCCGGCGGGGTCGATCCCTGAGATATCCGCATCAATCGGCTCGATCTTCAGCCCGTCGATGGCGACGACCGCATGGCCATCGTTCATCAGGTGGTGGGCCAGCGTGAAGCCGGCTGGACCGAGCCCCACGACCAGCACGGTGTGGCCGCTAGCCGGCTTCGGCAGCGGCCGCTCAACGTTCAGGGGGTTCCAGCGTGTGAGCAGCGAGTAGATCTCGAACCCCCAGGGCAGGGACAGGACATCCTTGAGGATGCGCGTCTCGATCTGCGGGATGTCGACCGGGTCCTGCCGCTGGTAGATGCAGGCCTTCATGCAGTCGTTGCAGATCCGGTGGCCGGTGGCGGCGCACATCGGATTGTCGACGACTGCGATCGCGAGCGCGCCGATGGTCAGCCCCTGCGATGCGGCGAGATTCATCTCGGAGATCTTCTCGTCCAGCGGGCAGCCGGCGAGCACCACGCCGAACGGGCTCTTCTTGAACTCGCCGGTCTTCTCCTTCAGCCCCGTCGAGCAGCTGTCCTTGCCCTGGTTGTGGCACCAGATGCAGTAGTGGGCGTGGTCGAGCGCGCCGGTCGCGTCCATGCCGGCGTCGGTGAGGCCGAAGCCTTCGCGCCGGCGTCGATGCGCGACCGCAAGCCCGAGGGCAGGAATACCGCTTACCGGGTCGTCCACGACCGGGACGAGCCGCAAGGGATCGGTCTTCCCCGGCGCCTTGAAGAGCACGCCCGCGTGGTGCTCGCGGCGACCGGCTTCGCTGAGCGTCGCCCACGCGGCGTAGCGGGAGGCGAGATCGAGCGCCTCGGCATGCGCGTCTTCGCTCTTCAGCCAAGCGTCGACCTGCGTCGCGAAGGCGAGCTCCGTGAACGCGCCGCCCAGCAGCGGTTCCAGCCGCTTGCGCAGGGTGGGGCCATCGAACGTGTCGGCGTCGGCGTGTTTGCGGATCGCGCGGCGCTGCACGAAGAGCCGCTTCATCGTGAAGATCACGGCAAGTCCGTCGCGCGCCGAGCGCATCTGGGCGAGCTCGCCCGTGACGCCGAACAGCTCGCCTAGGAAGCTCTCGAGGATCGGCGCGAGCCCGAGGATCAGCTCCGACTCATCACCGCGCGGGAGTTCCCTTGGCGCCGAGCGAGCCGCCGCCAGCCTCGCCCGAAGCGACTCATCGCGCGCACCGAGATACGCGAGGAACCGCGCATCGAGCGCGGCCAGCCCCTCGCGCTCGTGCAGTCCCTCGAAAGTCGCGTCGAAGCCGAGGATCAGGCTCGTGGTCATTAACAATCCATCGATGCGGCGGCGCGCCGCGTGCGGGTGGCGGGCCGGTCCGGGCGCCAAAGAACGGGTGCGCGCGCCCTAATATGGTGCGCCTCAGATGCTAGGAGGCTGTCAGAAAGTCAACGCGCGAGCGCGGTGTAAACGCCTGAAAGCTCCCGCTTTTTTCAGGGCTGGTGCAATAGTTTTTCTAAGCGGATCGCTACTCTGCGATGGCCGGTTGACGGAAGTCGGCCCAGCTCTGCGTCGGCGACGGCTTCGGCGTGAGTCAGCCATCCACGCCGACCGCCGCGGTCTCGTATGACGCGCGCAGCAGCGCCGGCCGCTCGGGCCGGGTCCATTTCGCCTCGATCGCGTTGGTCGCGTGGCCCGCGACGCCGGCGGCCTTGGCGATCCGTGTCAGTGTCTCCGAGCCGTCAACGGGCGGGCAGCCCTTGAATTCGCCGACCTTTGTTACGGTCAGCGTCTTCAGGTTGAGCGGCATGAGCGTGTGCATCGAGGCCTGGTTCGGGCCGGTGAAGAGGTCGATCCGTGGGCCACGAATCAGCCCGCCAGTATCGGAGGCGTACCAGTACCCGTCGTGCCGCCCGCCGTCGGGCAGAAGCAAGCCCACCGTCTCCTTGATGAACAAGATGGCGCCGCGCGTAATCAGATTGCGGTCGATCGCGACCGTGCGCATCGGCGAGACCCGGCAGCCGATGGAGTCGTGCGTGCTCATGGCGCCGCCGCCATGGTACAGCGTCGCCTTCAGATTCCAGGCATCGTTGCTGGCGGGCTGCGGACTGAGCGCGGCGATGATAACGCCGATCGCGTCGTGGGTGTGGGCTGGTCCGGCGACGGCCGCAGGCGCGGCGGCCGTCAGCGTCAGCGTGGCGAGGCATGCCAGGATGCGCCTCATCAGCGTCCCCCCGTCCGTTTCTCGTCTCGGTGTGCGGGCCAAAGTCGTAACCGCCGAGCCTGTGACGTCAAGTCTTGACTTCCCCGCAGCAGGGTGGATGGGGAAGCGGGCGCTCAAACCTGTCGGGCGGGAGGAAGGCAGTTGCGAATCTACGGTGAATCCATTTCAGGAAACTGCCTAAAAGTGAAATGGATATGCGACCTTGTCGGCATTTCTTACGAGTGGATCGAGACCAGTGTCGTGGCCGGCGACACCCGTAAGCCGGCCTTCCTGGAGATCAATCCAGTCGGCCAAGTTCCCGCGATTGTGTTCGACGACGGGCGCAGGCTGGCCCAATCCAACGCCATCATCCTCTGCCTGGCCGAGGGCTCGTCGCTGATCCCGACCGACTCATTTCAGCGCGCCAAGATGCTCGAGTGGATGTTCTGGGAGCAGTACAGCCACGAGCCGGCTATCGCCGTAGCGAGGTTCCAGGTGCGGGAGCTGGGCAAGTCGGTCGCCGACCTCGAGCCCCGGCTGGTCGAGCGCGGCAACGCGGCGCTCAAGCGCTTGGAAGACGTCCTTGCCGACGGTGATTTCCTTCTTGGCGACGCCATCAGTCTCGCCGACGTCGCACTGGTCGCCTATACCCGCTGGGCTGGCGAGGGCGGCTTCGATCTGGTCCGATACCCGCGGGTCCAGCGCTGGATCGGCCGCTGCGAGCAAGCGCTCAATATCAGGGACTAGGGGATTCCGATGCGCCGTCTTCGCGCCACCGCTCGAATCGCCAGCGCCGTTTGCGCCGCATCGCTCGCGCTGGGCGCGGCAACGCAGGCGCTGGCCTGGGGCGCAACGGGGCACCGGATCATCGGCGTCGCCGCTGCCGAGGCGCTGCCGCCCGATTTGCCGGCTTTTCTCCACACTCCGCGCGCCATCGAAGACCTGGGCGAGCTGTCGCGCGAGCCCGACCGCTGGCGGGGCGCCGGCAAGACCCACGACACCAGCCGCGATCCCGGCCACTTCGTCGACGTCGACGATTCCGGCAAGGTCCTGGGCGGACCGGCGCTCGCCGCCCTGCCGCCCACGCGTTCGGAATACGACGCCGCGCTTCGCGCCGTCGGGTCCGACAGCTACCACGCCGGCTATCTGCCCTATTCGATCGTCGACGGCTGGCAGCAGCTGGTCATGGACTTCGCCTATTGGCGGGTGCTCACCGCCGCCATCCCGCGCGAGCACGATCCGGCGCGAAAGGCCTGGGAGGAGCACGACCTCGCCAGGCGCGAATACCTGATCCTGGCCGACCTCGGCGACTGGTCGCACTATGTCGGCGACGGCAGCCAGCCGATGCACGTTTCGGTGCACTACAACGGCTGGGGAAACTATCCGAACCCGAACGGCTACACCCAGGACAAGGTGCATGTGCCGTTCGAAGGTCCTTTCGTCCGCTCGTTCGTGTCGCTTGAGGCCGTCAAGGCGGCGATGACGCCGCTGAAGCCCTGCCGCGACATCCAAGCCTGCACGGCCGACTACCTCGCCGAGACGGCCGCGACGGTCGTCCCCTTCTACGAGATGCAGAAGGCGGGCGGCATGGTGGGCGAGCATCCGGCAGGGGCCGCCTTCGCTGTCGCGCGCGTCGCGGCCGGCGCCTCGGAGCTGCGCGACCTGACCGTCGCCGCCTGGAACGCGAGCGCACACGCCCAGATCGGCTACCCCGCGATCAGCGTCGACCAGGTGGTGACCGGCGGGCTCGATCCGTACGACGCGCTTTACGGGAATGACTAGTGGCCGCCCCGCCGCTCCGTTTTGGCGCGCCGGAGCCAGGTCTCGACTACCGCGAGCGCCCGGCTGCGTATGGTTTGCTGGAGGGGGAAGGGCGGCTCGCCCTGGTCTACGTCACGCTCTCGGATCGACCGCCATTCTACGACCTGCCCGGCGGCGGGATCGATCCGGGCGAGAGTGAAGAACAGGCGCTCAGGCGCGAGTTTGGCGAAGAAACGGGTCTCCTCGTCCGGGCCGGCCGGCGGGTCGCCGCGGCCGAGCAGTATATGATCAGCGCTCACCGCGAGCCGTTCCTCAGCCAGGGCGGCTTCTTCGAGGCGATGCTCGAGGGAGAGCGTCTGGAGCTGAAGATCGAGCATGATCATGAGCTGGTCTGGGCGACGCCCGCCGAGGCGCTCGTCAAGCTCCGCCACGACAGCCACGCCTGGGCGGTCACCGCCTGGCTCCGAAGCCGAGGCTAGCGGCCGGTGAGGTCGGCCAGCGCTGGGCCGATCAGGCTCCAGGGTTCGATGAAGTAGCGGGAGAAGAGCCGCCTGGGCTCGGCGGCGAAGCGGAACAGCCACTCGATCCCCAGCCGCCCGCTCCAGCGCGGCGGCGCCGGCGTCACCCCGGCCTCGTAGTCGAACGCAGCCCCGACGGTGAAGATCACGCAGGGCGGAAGCCGGTCGCGAAAGCGCGCGACCCAGCGTTCCTGCCGCGGCATGCCCATGCCGACCAGAAGGACGTCCGGCCGGAAGGCCGCAATCTCACCCACCACCGCTGCGGTCTCGGCGTCGTCGTCCATGTCGAAGAAGCCGTGCCGCTGCCCGATCTCAACCCCCGGCCAACGGACACCCAGCGCCTCGGCCGCCCGCTCGCCGACGCCGGGCGCGCAACCCAGGTGAAAGACGCGCCAGCCGCCCGCTTGGGCCGCGCACCAGAAGCGCTCGCGCCAGTCGAGGTAGGTCGCCCGGCAGCCGCCGTCGATCGGCCGGCCCAACAGCCGCCCCCAGGCGATCAGCGGCCGGGAGTCGGCTTCGACCAGGTCGGCGCTCGCATAGAAGGCCGCCATCTCCGGGTCGCGCCGCAGCCAGTAGAGGCTATGCAGATTGTGGTTGGCGATCACCGCCGGCGCGTGAGAGCGGACGCACGCCTCGGTGAAGGCGATCACCGCGTCGGGCGTCACCGCGTCGACCTCGCCGCCCAGCAGGCGCACGCGCGGCCGCTCCATCGACGGCTTTGGGCTCAGCTCCATGCCGCCAGACATCGCAGAACACGCTTAAGCGCGGGCTAACCGCGCGCGCGACGCAACGTGAAGGTTGCCGTTCCGCCTTGATTGCGGTTCCTGTCGGGTATCGGTCACTTCAACGGCGCTACACGCGGCCAAAACCGGACCATGGACAGCCCCGCCGACTTCACCATCACCCAGACCGACGCCGGGCCGACCGCGGTCATGACGGGCGACTGGACCGCCGTCGAGATGGGCTCGGCCGCGGATCGCCTGAACGAGGCCTTGCAAGGCGTGACGTCGGCGCAGCTGGACCTGAGCGGCATCGGCCGGTGCGACACTGCCGGCGCCTTCGCCATCCTGCGCGCGGTCGAGGGGCGGGTGCCGCACGAGGCGATTCACGCGCCCCGCCGCACGGCGCGGCTCTTGGAGCTGGTCGCCCGCGCGCTGACCGCGGCGCCGGTGCCGGAGGTGCGCAACCAACCGCTCACCGACCTGCTCGAGCGATTGGGTCGTGGGCTGGTCGGCGTCGGCGTCGAGGCCTACGAGACGATGGCTTTCACCGGGCACCTCTTGATCGTGATCGCGCGCACCATGGCCTTTCCGCGCCGGATGCGCTGGGCGCCGACCTTCAACATCGCCGAGCGTGCCGGGCTCGACGCCATCCCGATCGTGATCGTCACCACCTTCTTCATCGGGGCGGTGATCGGCTTCCTGGGCGCCACCGAACTCGCCCAGTTCGGCGCGCAGGTGTTCTCGGTCGAGCTGATCGGCATCGGCGTGCTGCGCGAGTTCGCCATCGTCATCACTGCCGTGCTGCTGGCCGGCCGTTCCGCCTCGAGCTTCGCCGCCGAGATCGGCGCGATGAAGATGAAGCAGGAGATCGACGCCATGCGCATCATGGGGGCCGATCCGTTCGAAGCGCTGGTGCTGCCGCGGTTCATCGGCCTGCTGATCACGATCCCGTTGCTCACGTTCGTGGCGATGTTGGCCGGCATCGCGGGCGGTCTGCTGGTCAGCTGGTGGGTGGAGGACATCAGCCCGACATTCTTCCTGCAGCGGATCGTCGATAACGTCGGTGTGGTGAACTTCTGGGTGGGTATGAGCAAGGCGCCGGTCATGGCGCTGGTCATCGCCGGCATCGGCTGCCGTCAGGGCATGGAGGTGGGGGGCGACGTGGACTCGCTCGGACGGCGCGTGACGGCGGCGGTCGTGCACGCCATCTTCGCGATCATCATGATCGATGCAGTCTTCGCCCTCATCTACATGAAGCTGAACATATGAGCGACGCCGGCGAAGAGCACGAGGAGCTCGACGAGCACGCGCCGCCAATCGAGGTGACCGGGCTGGTCTCGCGATTCGGCGACCACGTGGTCCACGAGGGATTGAACCTTCGCGTCCGGCGCGGCGAGGTGCTGGGCGTCGTCGGTGGCTCGGGCGCGGGCAAGAGCGTGCTGCTCAACACCTTGATCGGCCTGAAGGTGCCGCAGGCGGGCGTCGTGAAGATCTTCGGCCAGGACCTGGATCGCGCCTCGACCGCCAAGTGGGATGCGATCGAGCGCAGCTGGGGCGTCTTGTTCCAGCAGGGCGCGCTGTTCTCGAACTTGACCGTCAAGGAGAACGTGGCGGCCCCCATGCAGGAGCATACGCGGCTGTCGCCCAAGCTGATATCCGAGCTCGCGGAGCTGAAGATCGCGCTGGCCGGACTGCCGCCGGAAGCCGGCGCGCTGAAGCCCGCAGAGCTGTCCGGCGGGATGATCAAGCGGGCCGGGCTGGCGCGCGCGCTGGCGCTCGATCCGCAGCTGCTCTTCCTCGACGAGCCGACCTCTGGGCTCGATCCGATCGGCGCCGCGGCGTTCGACGAGCTGATCGGCGACCTGTCGGCCAGCTTGCACCTGACCGTCTTCATGATCACCCACGACCTCGATAGCCTGTACGCGATTTGCGACCGCGTCGCGGTGCTCGCTGACAAGAAGGTCATCGCCGTCGGCACGATTGCTCAGCTGCAAAAGCTGGATCACCCCTGGATCAAGCAGTACTTCCTCGGTCCGAGGGGGCGGGCGGCGGCCGCCTACGAAGGCAGGGAGCACGCCTGATGGAGCGGAACGCCAACTACGCCCTGGTCGGCTTCGCCTCGCTGATGATCTTCGTCGGCATGGTGGCGTTCGTCGTCTGGCTGGCGCGAATCTCGTTCGCGCAGCAGTACGACGTCTACGATGTGGTGTTCCAAGGGCCGGTCGATGGTCTGTCCAAGGGCAGCGAGGTGCACTTCAATGGGATCAAGGTCGGCGACATCGTCGACATCGGGCTGGTCAAGGACAATCCGACCCAGGTTGACGCCCGCGTGCGGGTGACCAGCGACGTGCCGATCCGCGATGACAGCGTCGCCACCGCCGAGCCAGAGGGGATCACGGGCGTGAGCTATATCCAGATCACACCGGGCACGCCTAGCAGGCCTCTGCTCAAGACATTGGCCCACGAAGGGAAGTACCCGATCATCCACGGTCAACCGGGGGCGCTCTCGGCCCTGCTGGCGGGCGGAGGCACGGTGCTGACGTCCGCGGCTGAGGCGCTGAGCCGGGTCAACCGCATCCTGTCGGACCAGAACATCCAGAACTTCTCGACCACGCTGGGCGACGTCAAATCGGTAGCGGACGAGGCGCGGAAGGAGAAACAGCTCTTCGCGGACCTCGACAAGTCCATCAAAGACATCGACACCGCCTCAGCCTCAATCAAGCAGCTCAGCGACAACGCAAACGGTCTCATGACCGGCGATGGCAAGACCGCTGTGCACAACATCGCTGACGCCGCCGCGGAGCTTAAGGGCGCAACGACCGATGCGCGCAAAATGCTCGACAAGTTACAAGGGCCAACCACCGACTTCGCCAACAACGGCCTGCCTCAACTCACAGCCGCCGTCGCCAGCCTCAGGGAGACGGCCGACTCGCTCAACCGGCTCTCGAACGAGTTGGAGCAGAGCCCGCAGGGGGTCCTGAGCAAGGGCCCGGACAAGGAAGTGCAGGTGAAGCCGTGACCGGAAGCCTTCGCGTCGCGCTCTGCGCCGTCCTGGCGCTCGGGCTCTCCGCCTGCGTCTCCCTGTTTCCGAAGGCGCAGGAGGCTCAGCTCTACAGTTTCACCGCTGCCGCGCCGCCGGCCGGGGCCGCCGCCGACCTCGCCCGCGTCTTCGACGTGGAGCGCCTTCCCACCACCTTCGCCCGCGAGGCGGACGGGAGCCAGATCCTCACCATCGACGGCGACCAAGCGGCCTACATCGCCGCGGCTCGCTGGGATGCACCCGCCTCCCAGCTGTTCGACGAGGCCGAGACGGCGGCGTTCGACTCTTCGAGCGGGCCAGCCCGCCTGCTGGGCGCTGGCGATGTTGCCGCTGCGACGGTCAGCCTGCGGCTCGATGTGAGGACCTTCGAGGCGCGCTATCTCGCAGGCCCAAAGGTCGCGCCGACGGTGTTCGTCACCGTGCATGCCCTGCTAGTCGGCACCGTCGACCGTAAGGTAATCGCCGAAGAAGTGTTCGAGAGCCAGCAAGCGGCCGCGGACAACCGCGTCGGCCCGATCGTCGACGCCTTCGGCGCGGCGACCAGCGATGTTCTGGCCCACATTGTCGACTGGACGGGCCGCGAGGGGGCCGCAGCGAAAGCTAGCTAGCGGGCCAACGCCGCCGCTTCGCGCGCCAGGCGGGTGATCGCGGCCCAGTCGCCGGCGCGGATCGCCGCGGGCGGGGCGACCCAGGCGCCGCCCACGCAGAGCACGTTGGGCAGCGCAAGATAGGCCGGCGCATTCCGTGCGTTCAGCCCGCCAGTCGGACAGAAGCGCGCCATCGCGAACGGGCCCGCGAACGCCGCCAGCACGGACGCGCCGCCGGCGGCTTCGGCGGGAAAGAACTTGAAGCGGGTCAGACCCGCATCCAGCCCGCGCATCAGCTCGCTGGCCGTGGCGACGCCCGGCAGCAGCGGAACCGTGCAATCGAGAAGCGCTGCGAGCAGGTCCTTGGTCAGGCCCGGTGTCACGATGAAGCGCGCGCCGGCGTCCAGCGCACGGGCGAGATCGTCGCGGTTCAGGACGGTGCCCGCTCCCACCACGACCTCGGGGACCTCGGCCGCGATGCTGGCGATCGCCGCGAGAGCCGCGGGCGTGCGAAGGGTGACCTCCATCACGTCGAGACCGCCCTGAGCCAGCGCCCGGGCCAACGGGACGGCGTGTTCGGCATTCTCGATGGTCAGGATGGGGATCACCGGCCGCCGCCCCATCAGGGCGTCGGCGTCGAGCGGCTCGCTCACGGCGCCCACCAAACCTCGACCGGCGTTTCGCTCTGCCCCAACACGGCGCGAACAGGGAGCTCGGCGATGGAGCCAGGCTCGCGCGCCTCGGCCACGACATCCAGCTTGTGCTTGCCCTCGATGAGCAGCGCGATCCAGCGCGAGCCGAGCACGGCGGGCAAGGTCATCGACAGCCGCTTGGCCGCGCCCGCCGCGCCCGGCCGCTTGACCGCGCAGACGAGCGCCGCCGCCGGGTCGGCTGCGATCCTGAGCTCCGGCGCGTGCGGGAAGAGCGAGCAGATGTGGCCGTCGTCGCCCATGCCCAGGATCAGCACGTCGAACGGCCGCGGCATGGCCTTGAGCGCCGCGTCGACGGCGATCTCGGCGTCGCGAGCCGTGGCGTCGCTGCTCTTCAGCGGCACAAACGCCGCTGCCGCGGCTCGGTCGACGAGGAGGCGCCGACGGACCAGGCTCTCGTTGGACTCGGCGCTGGCCGGGCCGACCCAGCGCTCGTCGGTCAACGTCACCTCGACCTGCTCCCAGGGCGCGGGCTCGGACGCGAGCGCGTCGTAGAGCGGCCCGGGCGTCGTCCCGCCTGTGGCGACCAGGCTCGCGCGGCCGCGCGCCGCGACCGCGTCGGCGAGGCGGGTGGTGATCTCCAAAGCGAGCGCCGCGCTCAGGCTCGCCATGTCGTCGAACAGTCGGTCGTCGTCGGCCATGGCGCTACTCGTACCAGCTCTGCCCGTTGCGCTCGGTCAGCGCGAACGCGCCGGACGGCCCCCAGGATCCGGCGGCGTAGGCGGCGGGTTTCACCCCATAGTGCCGCCAACCTTCCTCGATGGCGTCGATCCACATCCAGGCGGCCTCCGCTTCGTCGCGGCGCACGAACAGGGTCTGGTTGTTCTTGATCGCCTCGAGGAGCAGCCGCTCGTAGGCGATCCTCCGCCGCGGCGCCTCAGCGGCGAATGCGTCGGTCAGGCTGAGGTTCAGGGCGCCGGGCCGAAGCTCCATCCCCTCGAGACTGGGGGTCTTGTTCATCAGCGAGAGCGCGATCTCCTCCTCCGGCTGCAGGCGGATGGTGAGCCGGTTGGCGATCAGGTCGTCGCCGCCGAAGATTGAGTGCGGCACGTCGCGGAACTGGATAACGATCTGCGAGCTGCGCGTGGCCATCCGCTTGCCGGTGCGCAGGTAGAAGGGCACGCCGGCCCAGCGCCAGTTGTCGACGTTGGCCTGGACGGCCACGAAGGTCTCGGTGTCGCTTGGTCCGCCGCCGGCCTCCTCGAGATAGCCCGGGACGGCGCCGCCATCGGCGACGCCGGCGCGATATTGCCCGCGCACGGTCTTGCGTTCGACCTCGCGTCCGGCGATGGCCCGCAAGCTGCGCAGCACCTTCACCTTCTCGTTGCGCACCGAGTCCGGGTCGAGGCTGGCGGGCGGCTCCATCGCCACGAGGCAGAGCAGCTGCAGCACGTGGTTCTGCACCATGTCGCGCAGCGCGCCGTAGTCGTTGTAGTAGGACCAGCGACCCTCGACTCCGACCGTCTCGCCGACGGTGATCTGCACGTGCTCGACGGAGACCTTGTTCCACAAGGGCTCGAACAGCGTGTTGGCGAACCTGAGCGCGATCAGGTTCTGCACGGCTTCCTTGCCCAGGTAGTGGTCGATGCGGAAGATCTCGCGCTCGTCGAAGGTGCGCGCCAGCGCGTCGTTGATCTCGCGGCAGCTGGCCAGGTCGCACCCGATCGGTTTCTCGACGATCACCCGGCTGTCGGCCTTGGCCAGCTCCGCCTCGCGCAAATTGGCGCTGATCGAGTCGTAGAGGCTGGGAGAGGTCGAGAGGTAGAAGATCACCTCGCGCGCGCCGGCCAGCACCTTCGCCAGGTTTCGGAACGAGGCCGGCCGCGCGGCGTCGGCGACCACGTAGCTAAGCCGCCGGCTGAACCGGTCGAAGATCTCGGGATTGAAGTAGCCCTCGGCGCGCTCGCGCACGGTCGCCTCGACGCGGGCGACGAATGCCTCGTCGGTCAGGTCCGACCGCGCGCCGCCGATGATGCGCATCTCGGGGGGCAACAGACCCTCGGCGTCGAGGAAATAAAGCGACGGATAGAGCATCCGTTGCGCCAGATCGCCGGTCGCGCCGATGATGACGATGGCTTGCACGGTCATGCTGACGAGGTCCTACCCGATCAGGGCGTCACCTTACCAGCGCGGCAACGCGGCGAAGCCGCTTTCGACCGCCAAGGACGCCAAGGACGCCAAGAGACCGAGACAGGCCGCTGCGCTGCGCCCAACCGCTGAACCTTGGCGAACTTGGCGTTCTTGGCGGTCAGATAGGACGGCGCCGCTGGCGCGGCGCTGCTGTTCTAGGCGTCAAAGACGATGACCGAGCGGGCGATCTGGCCCGTCTTCATCTCCTCGAAGGCGTCGTTGACCTCCTCGAGCTTCACCCGGCGCGAGATCATGTCGTCCAGCTTCAGCTTGCCCGACATGTAGAAGTCGACGAAGCGCGGCATGTCGACCGGGAAGCGGTTTGAGCCCATCAGCGAGCCCTGGATGCGCTTTTCGCCCAGGAAGGCCGCGCCCATCAGCGTCACGGTCTGGCCCAGCGGGATCATCCCGATGATGTTGGCCGTGCCGCCACGGCGGATCATGTTGAACGCCTGCTCGGCGGTCTTGCCCAGACCGATGGCTTCGAAGGCGTGGTGCACGCCGCCGCCGGTCAGCTCCATCACCTTCGCCACCGGGTCTTCCTTGCTGGCGTCGATGAAGTCGGTCGCCCCGAAGTTGCGCGACATGTTGTCCTTGGACGACGAAGTGTCGATGGCGATGATCCGGCCGGCGCCGGCGATCGCCGCGCCGTTCACCGCGGACAGGCCGACGCCGCCGCAGCCGATAACGGCCACGGTCTCGCCCGGGCGAACGTGGCTGGTATGGATCACCGCGCCGACGCCGGTCGTGACTCCGCAGCCGATCAGCGCTGCGCGGTCGAGCGGCATGTCTTTGCGGATCGCTGTGCAGGCATGTTCATGGATCAGCATCTGCTCGGCGAAGGCCGAGAGGTTCAGGTACTGGTTCATCGGACCGCTGGTGGACGTGATGCGTGGCTCCTCGCCCTGGTCGCGGCGCGTGTCCGGGCTCTGGCAGAGCGACATGTGGCCGCTCAGGCAATATTCGCAGTGGCCGCAGAAGGCCGAGAGGCAGGTGATGACGTGGTCGCCCACCTTCACCGTGCGCACTTCCGAGCCCACCTGCTCGACGACGCCGGCGGCTTCGTGTCCGAGCACAGCCGGCAGCGGGTAGGGGTATTTGCCCTCCATGAAGTGCAGGTCCGAGTGGCAGACTCCGCAGGCGGCGGTGCGGATGAGCACCTCGTGCGGTCCGGGCTTGCCGATCTGGACGTCCTCGATCACGAGCGGCTTGTTCACTTCCCGCAGTACGGCGGCTTTCATCGGACGTCCTTTCTTGACTGTCTCTCGTCTGGCGGGCCTCCGGGCCCGCCGCCCGCGCAATATGGCCAGGATCGGGTCTTCGGCAATCACTTATCGCCGGTTACGTTGCGGACGCTTGTCTGACGTCGCGGCGCCGACGGCAACTCGGCAGCGCCGACCTTCAGCCGACGAGCCCGCTTAGCCGATGAACGCCACCGAACGCTTCGCCGAACGCCAGAAGGGCTATCTGCCGGACAGGCTCGGCCTCGAGATCAACCTGGACGATCCCGCCGTCGTGCGCGGCCGTTTCGCCGTCGCCAAGCATCATGTGGCCCCCAACGGCTACCTGCACGCCGCAAGCGTCGTGGCCCTGGTCGATACCGCGTGCGGCTACGGCTGCATGGAGAACCTGCCCGAGGGCGGCGTGGGATTCACGACCATCGAGCTCAAGGCGAACTTCCTGGGCACGGCGACCGACGGGAGGCCCGCCTCGTCCACGGCGGCCGCACGACGCAGGTCTGGGACGCCGAGGCCACGCACGCCGAAACCGGTAAGACGATCGCGCTCTTCCGCTGCACGCAGATGGTCCTCTACCCGCGGGGGGCTTGAGCGCCGCAGGGCTCAGACCTTTATGTCGAGTAGGGCCTTTTGCGTGTTGGCGGCCGCTTTCAGTGCGGCGATGGAGGCGCGCACGCCGTTGCGGCCGTTGATCAGGCTGACGGCCGCGCTCGCCGCGTTCTCTCCGCCGTGGCGGGTGAACGCATTGGCGAAATCGGCGCTCGCGCCGTCGAAGCTCTGAACCGCGTTCAAGACGCCGGTCCTGGCCGCGGAAATGGCGTCCATCGAACGGTCCTTCTGGCTCGCCCCGGCCGGAAACTAGCCCTGCATGCTTAAGCGATCGCGGAGAGATGTGGTGAAGACGCCGCTCACCATCAGCGGACTTGCAACAATGCGCCGCTTTTCGTGACTTGATTGAAATCACGCCAGCCCTAATTCAGGCGGGCTTTCGGGCAGGTCGGGCGGACCTGCAGGCTGCGCCGCAGCGCGGCTTGCCGGCCCCGCCGATCCGCCGTCCATGCCGCCGAAATGGCGCTAGGCGCGAAAGCGTGCGAGACTTTGGCTCGCGTCCGGAGGCCCGCAAAGCGGCCCTCCTGGCGACGAGGGATGGCGTTGGGCAAGACGGACGAAAGGCGAGGCCCGGATGGGGCAGGACGGCAGACAGGGTCTTTACGACCCGCGGAACGAACATGATGCGTGCGGCGTAGGGTTTGTAGCCAATATCAAAGGCCGCAAATCGCACGACATCGTTCGCCGGGGTCTGCAGATCCTGCTGAACCTGAACCACAGGGGCGCCGTCGGCGCCGATCCGCTCGTTGGCGATGGCGTGGGCTGCCTGTTGCAAATCCCCGACGCCCTGTTCCGCGATTGGGCCGAGCACAAGCGGCTGACGCTGCCGCCGCCGGGCGACTATGGCGTCGCCATGTGCTTCCTGCCGCAGGAGCCGGAGGCGCGCGAGTTCGCCGTCCGCCAGTTCGAACACTTCGTCGCCGTCGAGGGCCAGACGCTCATCGGCTGGCGCGACGTTCCGACCGATCCGACCGGCCTCGGCAAGACCGTGCTCGAGGAAATGCCGCTGATCCGTCAGGCGATCATCGCCAAGGGCGACGGCGTGCGGGACCAGGACGCCTTCGAGCGCAAGCTGCTCGTCATCCGCAAGCAGACCCAGAACCCGCTCGAAGGGCAGGCCAAGGCGCTCAACCTGCCAGACCTGACCGATCTCTATATGCCGTCCTGTTCGAGCCGGACCATCGTCTACAAGGGCCTGCTGCTCGCCCGCCAGCTCGAGACCTTCTACCGCGACCTCGCCAACCCGCTGACGGAGTCGGCGCTGGCGCTCGTCCACCAGCGGTTTGCGACCAACACCTTCCCGTCGTGGAAGCGGGCCCATCCCTTCCGCTTCATCGCGCACAACGGCGAGATCAACACCGTGCGCGGCAACATGAACTGGATGAACGCGCGCCGCCGCACGATGGAATCCGACCTGCTCGGCCCCGACCTGCACAAGATGTGGCCGCTCATGCTCGAGAGCGACCCGGACACCGCCAAGCTCGACAACGCGCTCGAGCTCTTGATGGCAGGCGGCTATCCGCTGGCGCACGCGATGATGATGCTGATCCCGGAAGCCTGGGCCGGGAATCCGCTCATGGACGCCAAGCGGCGCGCCTTCTACGAGTACCACGCCGCCTTGATGGAGCCCTGGGACGGGCCGGCGGCGATCGCCTTCACGGACGGCCGCCAGATCGGCGCGACGCTGGACCGCAATGGCCTGAGGCCGGCGCGCTTCCTCGTCACCGACGACGACCATGTGGTGATGGCCTCCGAAGCCGGCGTGCTCGACATCCCCGAGGAGAGGATCATCCGCAAGTGGCGGCTGCAGCCGGGGAAGATGCTGCTGATCGACCTCGACGAGGGCCGCATCGTCGACGACGAGGAAATCAAGCGCACGTTGGCGGAGGCCGCGCCCTACGACGAGTGGCTGCGGCAGACGCAGTACAAGCTCGAGGACCTGCCGGAGCTCGGGCGCAATCCGCCGCCCACGCCGAACGATCCGGACGCGCTGCTGCACCGGCAGCAGGCCTTCGGCTACACCCAGGAGGATCTGCAGTTCTTCTTGGAGCCGATGGCGCAGGCGCCCGACGATCCGGTCGGCTCGATGGGCACCGACACGCCGCTGGCCGTGCTCTCGAAGCGGCCCCGGTTGCTCTACGACTATTTCAAGCAGAAGTTCGCCCAGGTCACCAATCCGCCGATCGATCCGATCCGCGAAGAGCTGGTGATGTCGCTGGTCTCGATGATCGGGCCCAGGCCCAATCTGCTCGGCCGCCACGCCGGCGCCCACAAGCGGCTCGAGGTCACGCAGCCGATCCTGTCGAACGCGGACCTGGAGAAGATCCGCTCGATCGCCACGCTGGTCGACGGCGCCTTCCGCACGGCCACGATCGACATCTCGGGTCCCGCCGCCCACGGCGATGTCGGCCTCGAGCGCGCGGTCGAGCGCATCTGCAACCAGGCCACCGAGGCGGTGTTGGCCGACAACAACATCCTGATCCTGTCGGACCGGAACCTCTCGGCCGAGCGCAACACAATCCCCGCCGCCCTCGCCACCGCGGCGGTCCACCATCACCTGATCCGCCAGGGCCTGCGCATGCAGACCGGCCTCGTCGTCGAGACCGGCGAGGCGCGCGAGGTGCACCATTTCTGCGTGCTGGCCGGCTATGGGGCCGAGGCGATCAACCCCTACCTCGCGTTCGAGACGCTCGAGCAGCTCCGGGTGCAGAACGGTATGCCGCAGAAGGCGGAGGAGGTGCAGAAGAACTACATCAAGGCGGTGGGGAAGGGGATTTTGAAGGTGATGTCCAAGATGGGCATCTCCACTTATCAGTCCTACTGCGGCGCGCAGATCTTCGACGCCGTCGGTCTGTCGTCGGCGTTCGTCGACAAGTACTTCACCGGCACGGCGACCACGATCGAGGGCGCGGGCCTGGCCGAGATCGCCGCCGAGACGGTGCAGCGCCACCGCGACGCCTATCGCGACCTGCCGATCTACCGGCACATGCTGGACGTGGGCGGCGCCTACGCCTTCCGCATCCGCGGCGAGGACCACGCCTGGACCCCGGAGTCGGTCGCGAACCTTCAGCACGCCGTGCGCGGCAAGCTGCCCGACGCCTACGCGGCGTTCGCCGGCTCGATCAACGAGCAGAGCGAGCGGTTGCTGACCATCCGCGGGCTCATGCGCCTTAGGCCCGCCGACGAGCCCGTTCCCCTCGACGAGGTCGAGCCGGCGAACCAGCTCGTCAGGCGCTTCTCGACCGGGGCGATGAGCTTCGGCTCGATCAGCCGCGAAGCCCACACCACGCTCGCCATCGCCATGAACCGCATCGGCGGACGCTCGAACACGGGCGAGGGTGGGGAGGAGACCGATCGCTTCAAGCCGCTGCCGAACGGCGATTCCATGCGCTCGGCGATCAAGCAGGTCGCGTCGGGCCGTTTCGGCGTGACGACCGAGTACCTGGTCAACGCCGACATGCTGCAGATCAAGATGGCCCAGGGCGCCAAGCCAGGCGAGGGCGGCCAGCTGCCCGGCCACAAGGTCGACAAGAACATCGCCCGCGTGCGCCACTCGACGCCGGGCGTCGGCCTGATCTCGCCGCCGCCGCACCATGACATCTATTCGATCGAGGACTTGGCGCAGCTGATCCACGACCTGAAGAACGCCAACCCCGAGGCGCGGGTCTCGGTCAAGCTGGTGTCGGACGTGGGTGTCGGCACGGTCGCGGCGGGTGTGTCAAAGTGCAAGGCCGACCACGTCACCATCTCCGGGTACGAGGGAGGCACGGGCGCCTCGCCGCTGACGTCGCTGACCCATGCCGGCTCGCCGTGGGAGATTGGCCTGGCCGAGACCCAGCAGACACTGCTGCGCAACGGCCTGCGCGGCCGGATCGCCGTACAGGCGGACGGCGGCATCCGCACGGGCCGCGACGTCGCGATCGCCGCGCTGCTCGGCGCAGACGAGTTCGGATTCGCCACCGCGCCGCTCATCGCGCTCGGCTGCATCATGATGCGCAAGTGCCACCTCAACACCTGTCCGGTCGGGGTGGCGACGCAGGACCCGGTGCTCAGGGCCCGCTTCACCGGCCAGCCCGAGCACGTGATCAACTACTTCTTCTACGTGGCCGAGGAGCTCCGGCAGATCATGTCGGAGATGGGCTTCAGGACGCTGAACGAAATGATCGGACGCGTCGACCGCATCGACGCCGCGCCGGCCGTCGATCACTGGAAGGCGCACGGCATCGACCTTTCGCGCCTGCTCTACCAGGAGCCGGTCGACCCGTCGGTCGCGCGATGGAACTCCGAGCGCCAGGACCACGGGCTCGAGAAGGCGCTGGATCATCAGCTGATCGCCGCCGCCGAGCCCGCGCTCGAACGCGGCCAGCCGGTCAGGCTCGAGCTTCCGATCCGCAACGCCAACCGCACCGTCGGCGCGATGTTGTCCGGCGCGATCGCCAGACGGCGCGGCCACGCCGGCCTGGCCGACGACCTGATCTCGGTGCGCTTCTCAGGCACAGCCGGGCAGAGCTTCGGGGCTTTCCTCGCCCATGGGGTGACGCTCGACCTCGTCGGCGCCGCCAACGACTACGTCGGCAAGGGCCTCTCTGGTGGCCGGGTGATCGTGCGCCAGCCCGCGGAATCGACGCTCGAGCCCACCGAGAACATCATCGTCGGCAACACCGTGCTCTACGGGGCGATCGCCGGCGAGGCCTACATCCAGGGCGTGGCGGGCGAGCGCTTCGCCGTGCGCAACTCCGGCGCGGTCGCCGTCGTCGAGGGGCTCGGCGACCACGGTTGCGAGTACATGACCGGCGGGGTGGTCGCGGTGCTGGGCCAGACCGGGCGCAACTTCGCGGCCGGCATGTCGGGCGGGATAGCCTATGTCTACGATCCGGACGGCCGGTTCGGCACGCTCTGCAACCTGGCCATGGTCGATCTGGAGCGGGTCGCGCCACAGGCCTCGAACGAGCAGGGCGAGGACGCGATGCGTCCGCGCCAGCGGGCCCCCGATGCGCACGACAGCGGCATGGGCGACATGCTGCGCCACGACGCCGAGCGCCTGCGCATTCTGGTCGAGCGGCATTTGCTGCACACCGGCAGCGCGCGCGCGCGGTTCCTGCTCGAGAACTGGGAGCTGGCGCTCGGCCACTTCGTCAAGGTGATGCCAAAGGACTTCCGCCGCGCGCTCGCCGATCTCGAGGCCGAGCGGCGGGCCGCCAAGACCGTCGCTGCTGAATAGCCCACCGTTTAAGGATCGAAAGACGATGGGCAAGCCAACCGGCTTCCTCGAATACGAGCGCCACGACCGCGGCTATGACAAGCCGTCGTCGCGGCTGAAGACGTGGAAGGAGTTTGTGCGCCCCCTGCCGGCGCCCGAGCTCAAGCAGCAGGCCGCCCGCTGCATGGACTGCGGCATCCCGTTCTGCCATGGCGGTCAGGACGGGGCGACGCGCGGCTGCCCGGTCAACAACCAGATTCCCGACTGGAACAACCTGGTCTACCGCGAGCAGTGGCGCGCGGCGCTCGACAATCTGCACTCCACCAACAACTTCCCGGAGTTCACCGGCCGCGTCTGCCCGGCGCCCTGCGAGGAGTCGTGCACGCTGAACATCGACGACAACCCGGTGACGATCAAAACCATCGAGTGCGAGATCGTCGACCGCGGCTGGCGCGAGGGCTGGATCGAGCCGCAAGGTCCGGCCCAGAAGAGCGGTCGCCGCGTCGCGGTGGTGGGCTCGGGGCCCTCGGGCATGGCCTGCAGCCAGCAGCTGGCGCGCGCCGGCCATGACGTGGTCCTCTACGAGAAGAACGACCGGATCGGCGGCCTGCTGCGCTACGGCATCCCCGACTTCAAGATGGAGAAGCAACACATCGACCGCCGGATGGAGCAGATGACCGCCGAGGGCGTGTTGTTTCGCCCGGGCGTGAAGGTCGGCGTCGATGTCGGCGTCGACGACCTCATGGGCGAGTTCGACGCGGTGGTGCTGTCGGGTGGGGCCGAGTGGCCGCGCGACCTCGACCTGACGCCGCACGAGTTCGGCGCGATCCACTTCGCGATGGACTTCCTCACCCAGCAGAACAAGAGAGGCGCCGGCGACGACGAGACGACAGCCGCGCCGAACGGGACCATAACGGCCAAAGACAAGCACGTTGTCGTCATCGGCGGCGGCGATACCGCCTCCGACTGCGTCGGCACCGCCGGGCGGCAGGGCGCCGCCTCGATCACCTCGCTCGATATCGTCGCCAAACCGCCCGAGCGTGAGAACAAAGGGCTGGCGTGGCCGGACTGGCCTTACAAGCTGCGCTCTTCCTCGTCGTACGACGAGGGATGCGACAGAGAATGGGCGGCGACGGCCAAGCGCCCGCTCGGCAAGAACGGCGTGCTGGAGGGGCTCGAGTGCATGCGCGTCGAGTGGGTCAGGGGCGCCGACGCACGCATGCAGGTGCGCGAAGTCGCGGGCAGCGCCTTCACTCTGCGCGCTGATCTCGTCCTCCTGGCCATGGGTTTTCTGGGCCCGAAGCGCGATGCGCTCTTGGAGCAGGCTGGCGTCGAGCTCGATCCACGGGGCAACGTCAAGGCCACCGTCGCCGACTATCGGACGACGACGCCGAAGATCTTCGCCTGTGGCGACATGCGCCGCGGCCAGTCGCTGGTGGTCTGGGCGATCCGCGAGGGTCGCCAGTGCGCCCAGGCCGTCGACGCCTTCCTGATGGGGGCGAGCAACCTGCCGCGGTAGTCTGTTGACGCCCGCATTGGTCGCGCAATCCAGGGTTAGGCTTTACGGCGAATTCACGAATGCGCCGCTAGCATAAGGCCATGCGCCGCTTGGCTTTTCTCCTCATTTTCATGCTGGGCTCGGCCGCGGCCCGGGCTGCCGATGTCACCGTCGAGGTGCGCAGCGCCCAAGGGAAGCCGGTGCCAGACGCGGTCGCCACCCTCTACCCCGCTCAGGGCGCCCATTCCGGCCCGATCCACTTCGATTGGCCGATGGAGATGGTGCAGCAGAACCTGCAGTTCCATCCGTTCGTGCTGATCGTGCCGGCCGGGGCCACCGTGGCCTTCCCGAACCGCGACGACGTGCGCCACCACGTCTACTCCTTCTCGCCGGCGCACCCGTTCGAGCTGAAGCTCTACGGCCGCGACGAAACGCGAACCGTGCGTTTCGACCATCCCGGCGCGATCGCGCTCGGCTGCAACATTCACGACAACATGATCGCCTTCATCAAGGTGGTCGACACCCCCTATGCGGCCAAGAGCGCCGCCGACGGCGTGGTGACCGTGCACGGCGCGCCGGTGGGCCAGGCGGTGCTGCACATCTGGCATCCCTACATGCGCACGCCCGGAAACGAGATCGTCCGCACGATCACGCTGCCCAAGGCCGGCGTCGCCCACGAGATCGTGGTCGTCGAGCTGCGCAACCCGCCGCCTGTCGACCAGTCCTACTGACATGCCCACCTTCCGCCGCCTGCGCACCAAGCTGACGGTCCTCTACGCTGGCCTCTTCGCCGGCGTCGTCATGCTGATCTCGCTGGTCGTCTACATCTCGGTGTCCAACAACGTAACGCGGCTGGTGCGCGAGGAGCTGGTCGCCAGCGGCACGGTGTTCGACCGCGTCTGGGCGCTGCGCACCGCCCAGCTCGAGAACGGCGCGGGGCTCTTGTCCCGCGACTTCGGCTTCCGCGAGGCGATCGCGTCGAACGACCAGCCGACGATCCGCTCGGCGCTCGACAACCTCAAGGTCCGGCTCGGCATCGACCAGGCGTTCATGATCGGCGCCGACGGGCGCGTGATCGTCGCGGACGGCGCGCCGCTCGGCGGCGTCAGCCCCGATGCGCTGCAGGCGATGGAGGGCGACGAGGCCGCTTCTGGCGTGTTGACGATCGGCGGAACGCCGCACGAGGTCGTGTCCGAGCCGATCCTGGCCCCGACGGTGATGGGTTGGGTGGTCTTCGCCGCCAAGCTCGACCGCGCGCAGATGGCCGCGCTGGAGCGGCTCTCGGCCATTCCGCTCGACGCCTCGGTGCTCGCCCGCGATGACGCCGGCCGTTGGTCGGACGCCGACCGCACGCTGAGCGCCGGCGAGGCGCGCCGGATCGGCGGCGACGTCGACCAGGCGATGGCCACGCACACCTGGGCGCCGCAAGTCCTCAGGACCGCCGAGGGGCCAACCGCGGTGATGGTCAAGCCGCTGACCGCGCTTTCGCCCAACGCGCGGGCCGCGCTGCTGTTGAGCTATCCGATGTCGCGCGCGATGGCGCCCTACCAGCCGCTGCTCTACGCCGTGTTCCTCACCGGGCTGACGGGCCTGGCCCTGATGGTGCTCGGCAGCTGGGCGCTGGCCCGCAGTCTCACGCGCCCGATCCTGGCGTTGGACGAAGCCGCCACACGCCTCAAAAACGGCGAGCGCATCGACGTCGCGGTAGAGACCGGCGACGAGATTGGCCGGCTGGCCGAAAGCTTCAACGCCATGGCCGCCGAGATCGGCAAGCGCGAGCGGCGGATCACCCATCTCGCTCTGCACGACCCGGACACCGACCTGCCGAACCACCAATGGCTGCAGCGGCGCCTGGAACGGGTGGGCGGGGCCGGCGACGTCTTCGTCGCCGCGCTGGGCGTAGATCGCTACGCCCACGTCCGCGGGGCGATCGGCTACGAACTCGCCGGCGACCTGGTCGGCGAGATCGGCGCGACGGTCCGCCGCTCGCACAAGGAGGCGCGTGTCGCGCGCCTCTCCACCGACGTGCTCGCCGTCATGTTCCACGCCCGCGATCTCGACCGGGCGGGCGCCATCGTCGGCGAGATGCAGGCGGTGCTCGAGGCGCCGGTGCAACTCGGGGACAACACCGTCGACGTCAGCCTGACCGTGGGCCTGGCCTCGCACCCGCTGCCGGGCGAGCGGGTGACCTCGCTGATCGAGCGGGCCAATATCGCCCTCGACGTCGCTCGCGCCGGCCGCCAGAAGTTCGCGGTCTTCGATGAGGCGCTCTACGGCGACCCGGCGAAGAACCTCTCGCTGATGAGCGAGATGCGCCAATCGATCGCCGCCGGGCACATGCTGTTGCATCACCAGCCCAAGTACGACCTCCGACGGGGTGCGGTCACCGGCGTCGAGGCTCTTGTGCGCTGGCCGCATCCGACCCGCGGGCTCGTCCCGCCCGACGCCTTTATCGGCATGGCCGAGGACACAGGGCACATCCGCCCCCTGACCGACTGGGTGATCGATCAGGCGCTCGCCGACCAGCGGACGCTCAAGGAGCACGGCCTCGAGCTCGAGGTCGCCATCAACATCTCCGGCCGCCTGCTCGACGACGACGCATTCGCCACCGACGCGCTGGCCAGACTCGAGCGCGCCGTCGCGCCGATCTGCTTCGAGATCACCGAGACCGCCGTGATCGAGCAACCGGACGTTGCGCTGGGCATCATCGATCGGTTCGCCGGCGCCGGGGTGAAGGTCGCCATCGACGACTATGGGACGGGGCTCTCCTCGCTGGCCTACTTGAAGCAGATCCGCGCCAACGAACTGAAGATCGACAAGTCGTTCGTGTTCGCCATGGCCGCCAGCCAGCGCGACGCGCTGCTCGTGCGCTCGACGGTCGATCTGGCGCACGGTCTGGGGCTGCAGGTGACCGCCGAGGGCGTCGAGTCGCCGACCGCGCTGGCGCTGCTCTCGGGCATGGGCTGCGACCACGGCCAGGGCTATCTGATCGCCCGGCCACTCCCACTCAATGAGTTGTTGACCTTTATGGCCGAAGAAGAGCGGTCAATCAGCACTTATGGCTAATGATTACTTACAGTGTTTCGTCTTCTGCTCCTGGCGGGCGTCTTGCTCTGGGCCGACACCGCGCGGGCCGAGCCGGACCTGCTGTCGCCTGAGTCCTTCGCAGGACTTCTAGACCTGCGGCTCGCCGCCGCGGACGGGGAGCCTTCTTGGCTGAGCGGCGGCTTCGGCAAGACCGACTTCGATGGCGGCGGAGACCGGCTCGCCGGGCAAGGGCGGGTCGAGGAAGCCGATCTTGCGTGGAAGCCGCAACTTGCCTGGAATCTCAGCGCCGTCGTCGAGGCCGAGCTGCAACCGGAGCACGAGAACGGCCCACACCTTGGCGAGGCCTTCCTGCTCTACAAGCCGACCCCGCGCAGCGACACGCGCTACCAGGTCCGCGTCGGGCTGTTCTACCCGCCGATCTCGCTCGAGAACGGCGGCCCCTTCTGGACGACGGCGAACACCATAACGCCGTCGGCGATCAACAGCTGGGTCGGCGAGGAAGTGAAGGTGGCAGGCGCCGAGGCCAGCGTGCGCCACGCCTTCGGCGACCAGGAGCTTGGCCTGACCGGCGGCGTCTTCGGGTTCGACGACAATGCCGGCGAGCTGATGGCGTTGCGCGGCTGGTCCCTCGACAATGTGCGCGAGAGCGTGGGCGGCGGGTTTCGTTTGCCGCCGGTCAGCGACTTCCTCGAATACGTGCAATCCCAGCATGAGGCGCCGCTGACCGAGTTCGACGGGCGCGTCGGCGGGTATGTCCGCCTCGACTGGCGGGCGAGCGACCGGCTCTCGCTCAACGCCTTCGGCTACGAGAACAACGCCGATCCGACGTCGAACTACGATGGGCAGTGGGGCTGGCGCACGCGGTTCGTCGAGGCGGGTGCCCGTTTCGATCCGGACGAGCGGACCGAAGTGCTGGGCCAGGCGCTGATGGGCCAGACGGAGATGGGCCCCGTCGACTCCGACCGCTGGGTCGACGCCGGCTTCAGCGCCGCCTACGTCCTGGTCAGCCACAGGCTGGGCGACCGCGACGCCGTCACCGGCCGCTTCGACGTGTTCGAGACGAAGGACTGGGCCGACGCCTATTACGGCCTGACCGAGGAGCACGGCTGGGCCCTGACCGCCGACTACATGCGCCCCCTCTCCAAGCACGCGACGGTGCTCGTCGAAGCGCTGCACTTCTGGAGTGACCGCCCGGCGCGCGAGCAGAACGCCGGCGATGCCGCAACCCAGGCGCAGACAGTGATGCAGGCGGCGCTGAGGTTGTCGTTCTGAAGTTGGCGATAGAAATTGGGGACAGGTCCGATCTTTGTCTTGGGAGTCGCGGGCGGTGCGGCGATGCCGAAAATCGTACCTGTCCCCAACTTCACCCCAGCCGCCGCGGGTTGAACAAAGAGCCGGGTTCCTCGCGCTCGACGGTCTTCGCCCAGCGGTCCGACTCCGCGAGCCAGGCGACGAGGCGGTCGCGGGCGTGGGGGTCGTGGTCGCGGATCGTTTCGGCGGCGGCGGCGAGCTGCAGGTCGGCGGCGTGCAGGACGGCGCGCGAGGCGTCGGCCCCGGGCTGGTCGTAGCGTTCGTAGATCAGCCCGAGCGGGCTGCGCGCCGCCTCGGCGAGGAAGGCGGCGGTCTCCGCGTCGCCGCGGTCGAGGGCGCCCAGACTGGCGCGTGTCGCGCGCCGCGCATTGTCGATGTAGACCGCAGCCGTCAGCGGCTCGCGCGCCTCCGCCGGGCAGGCGTCGGGCGAGAGCGCCCGCACGTACGCCGCCAGGCCCTTGATCACCGCCGGCGGCGGCTCGGCGCCATCGAACTCGCCGGTCACCAGCCCGCGCACGAAGGGCTCCAGCGCCGCGGTCCTCACGTCCTGGCTCACCTTCAGGCTGGACTTGGGCCCGCTGAGGTTGGGGATCGGCTTCGGATGGTCGATGCCGTCGGCCGGGTGGCTGGAGAGCAGGGCGGCCCGCGTCGCCGTGCCCGGCGCGCCGGAAACGCCGGGGAAGAAGAAGTCGGGGTTGTTGCGGCCATCCTGGTGGCAGCTGTCGCAGGCCAGGCCCGCGCGCGCCGCCTGGCCCCCGAGCAGGAGCGGGGACTTGAACGCCGCGCGCCCGACCTCGACCCAGTAGGCGGCTTCGTCGTCGGCCGGCCGGCTGAGGCACTCCGTCGCGATCGACCCCAGCGCGCGCGCCTTGTCGGCGCCCGGCGCGAGCCAGCGGGCGGCGTGGATGACCCTGAGATCGGGGCCGGCGGCGCCAAGCAGCGCGGCCGCGGCAAGGGCGCCTAGGACTGCGGCCCCTTTTCGATCCACCGCCGCAGATCCTCCGTCTCGACGCAACCGAAGCTGCAAACGGCCTCGAGCTTGGCCAGCATGCGCTTGGCGCCGGCGATGTCGCCGCGCTCGACCATCAGCTCGCCATAGTACTCGGTCGCGCCGACGTGGTTGGGCGCGATCGCCAGCGCCTCGCGGTAGTAGAGCTCGGCCTTATCGTACTGGCCCATCTTCCGGTAGGTGTAGCCGGTGTAGGTGAGCACGTCCGGGTGTGGCCCGAACACCGCCTGCGCGGTCCGAAGCTCGGCCAGCGCCTGCTCGTAGCGATGCTGGTTGATAAGCCGCACGGCCAGGACGTAGGCGCTGTCGCCCTGGCTCGGCGTGAGCAGCAGGCTGGGCGGGCGCAGGTTCGCCGCCGTCTTCGGCGACAGCGCCGCTGTCACCGTTGCGATCGCGGCCTTCAGGTCGGCGGAGTCGGCGCAGGTGTCGCCGCAGGCCGTGGCGCGCTGCTGCAGGATGTCGAGCTGCGCCTTGGCGTCGTCGGGGTGGTTCTGCTTGGCCAGCACGACTGCAAGCTCGCGGCGCGCGGCAATCAGGTTGGGATCAACCTTCAACGCCCGCTCGTACGCGCGCTGGGCGCCTTTCAGGTCGCCGCGCCCGGCCTTGGCCTGTCCCAGCATGAAGAGGGCGTCGGTGTTGCGCGGATCGACAGACAACGCGTTGTTGAAGTGGTCCTCGGCGTCGCGCCACTTGCCGGCCTGCAGCGCGGTCAGGCCGTTCTGGTACTCGACGGCCGGGTCATAGGTCGGGGTGTTCATCGACGGCATGTTGGTCGGCCCGACCACCGAGCCCATGCTCATGCCGCCCATGCCGCCGCCGGATGCGATGGCTGAAGCCGGCAAGCCGGCTGCGAACACGACCGCCGCAATGAGCGCCGGCCGAAGGTGTCTCACGCTCACGATGCTGCTCCCGCCACGATCCCGGATAGCTCAGATCATCCCACGATCGGAGGTGGAAGTCACCTAGCGGAAGCTGTTGATTTTGCCCGTTAAGCGGGTACCGCAACTACGCTCGTCCGCCGGCCTGGGCGGCCCGGGGCGAGCCGGCTTCGGCAGCCCAGGTGGAGCGCTCGGCGCCCAGCCCCTTTTGCCAGGTGGCGTAGAGCACCGCCCGGCGCGCCGGGTAGCGCTGTTCGAGAAAGTCGGCGGCGACGACCCGGTCAGTGCGGAAGTGGCGGAAGTCGCCGCGCAGTTCGCACCAGGCGATGATCAGCCGCACCGCCTCGTAATAGCCGACCCCGATCGGCCAGATCACGCGCTCGCTCTGGCGCTCGTCTTGGTCGCGGTAGGTTAGGGCGACCTTGCGCCCGGCATGGATCCAGGCGCGCAGCCGAGCGAGGTCGATCGAGTCCTCGACCGGCCGCCGCCCACCCGAGGCGCTGACCGTGGAATCGATGAGGTAGGGACGCAGGTGGTCGGGGATCACCGCCCCGATCTTGGCGATCAGGTCGCGAGCGGCCGTCGCCAGCGCCGCGTCGCCGCGGCCGGTGACCCATTGCGCGCCAAGGACCGCCGCCTCGATCTCGTCGGGCGTGAGCATCAGGGGCGGCATGTCGAATCCGCGGTCGAGCACATAGCCCATGCCCGCCTCGCCGCGGATCGGCACGCGCTGGGCCATCAGCTCGGCCATGTCGCGGTAGACCGTGCGCAGCGAGGTCTCGAGCTCGTCGGCGACGTCGGCGGCCGTCACCGGTCGCGACGCCCGGCGCAGAATCTGGATGATCTGGAACAGCCGCTCTGTCCGCCGCACGTGCTTGCCGCCTCTTCAGCCGAGAATCCGCTGGCAGCAGTGTGGCAGCAGGCGAGCGCCGCGGGAAGGGCGCTTCGAGAAAGACCGTCGGGCGCCCAGCCCGGCGGCTCTCTCCTATTTCGCCACAAGGACACGAAGAGTCACAGCTGGCCGCTGCGCCATGGGTCTCTCAGGCCCCTTCGCGCCCTTCGTGTCCTTCGTGGTCGATCTTGCGGCTCGCGCCGCATTCAACGCGCCCGGGCTGGCCTTGGCCCGCAAATCCTGCTTCACGACGGGCCATGCAACGTGGACTGAACGCGACCCGCGAAGCCGACTTCGCCAACTGGTACCAGGCCGTCGTGCGCGAGGCGGACCTGGCGGAGACCAGCCCCACCCGCGGCGCGATGATCATCAAGCCGTGGGGCTACGGGATCTGGGAGCTGATCCAGGCCGAGCTCGACCGCCGCATCAAGGCGACCGGCGCCCAGAACGTCTATTTCCCGCTCCTCATCCCCTTGAGCTTCTTCGCCAGGGAGGCGAGCCACGTCGAGGGCTTCGCCAAGGAGATGGCCGTCGTCACCCACCACAGGCTGGCGATGATCGACGGCGTGCTGCAACCCGACCCGGAGGCGAAGCTCGAGGAGCCGCTGGTCATCCGCCCGACCTCGGAAACCATCATCGGCGACGCCTTCCACCGCTGGGTGCAGAGCTATCGCGACCTGCCGCTGCTCATCAACCAGTGGGCCAACATCGTGCGCTGGGAGATGCGCACCCGGCTCTTCCTGCGCACGTCGGAGTTCCTCTGGCAGGAGGGGCACACCGCCCACGCGACCCAAGACGACGCCATGGCCGAGACCACGACCATCCTGGAGCTCTACCGCGACTTCGCCGAGCGCTGCCTGGCCATGCCCGTCATCGCCGGCGAGAAGCCGGAGAACGAGCGCTTCCCCGGCGCCGACGCCACCTTCTCCATCGAGGCGATGATGCAGGACGGCAAGGCGCTGCAGGCGGCGACTTCGCACTACCTCGGCACGAGCTTCGCCGAGGCGCAGAACATCAAATACCAGAGCGAGACCGGCGACCTTCGCCTGTGCCACACGACCAGCTGGGGCATCACCACGCGCCTGATCGGCGGGGTGATCATGACCCACGGCGACGACGACGGCTTGCGCCTGCCACCCGCCATCGCGCCGCGGCAGGTGGTGATCGTGCCCATCCTGCGCGACCGGCCGGAGGATGCAGAGGTGCTGGCCTACGCCGACGACGTCGCGGCCGAGCTCGGCGCATTGAGCGCCCTCGGCCAGCCCGCGCGGGTGCTGGTCGACAAGCGGGCCGGGCGCTCGGCCGACAAGCGCTGGGACTGGGTGCGCCGCGGCGCGCCGATCATCGTCGAGCTCGGCCCGCGTGACGCCGCTGGCGGGCAGGTGACGTCCATGCGCCGCGACCGGCTGTGGGGCGAGAACGAGCGCATCGCCTCGCAGACCATGCCCCGCGCGGACTTCGCCGCCGCGCTCCCTGCCGCGCTCGAGGAGATTCAGGCCGGCCTTTACGCTGAAGCGAAGGCGCGCCTGGACGGCGCCATCCGCGACGACATCAAGACCTCTGCCGACCTCGCCGCCCACTTCGGCCCGGCGGCCGAGGACGAGGACGCCAACGAGGCGTTCAAGGGCTGGGTCCGCTGCGTCTGGTCGAAACCCACCGGCGAGGCGCTGGAGGCCGTCGAACAGCAGCTGAAGTCGCTGAAGCTCACCATCCGCAACGCCCCGCTGGCCCAGCCGGCGGCCCTAGGCCCCTGCATCTTCACGGGCCAGCCGGGCGTGGAGGAGATCCTGGTCGCCCGCGCCTACTGACCCAGCAGCGGCCGGGCGAGGACCACCCCGGCGCAGATGGCGGCGTAGTGGGCGGCGGCGGCGGTGACGACGAAGCCGTGCCAGATGGCGCGGCGGTAGGGCAGGCGACTGTGATAGATGAGCGCGCCCGTGGTGTAGATCAGCCCGCCGGCGGCGAGCAGAGCAAGCGCGATGACCGGCACGCCCTGGATCAGCGGCCTTAGCGCGATCAGCGCGATCCAGCCGAATCCGACATAGACCAGCGTCCAGACCCAGTCGGGCAGGCGGCTGGTGAACAGCTTGCCCACCGCGCCGCCGACGGCGAAGGCCCAGACGAGCGCTGTCATGTCGATCGCCCAGGCGCCGGTCAGCCGCTGGGTGGTGAACGGCGTGTAGGAGCCGGCGATCATGATGAAGATGGCCGCCTCGTCGAGCCGGCGCAGGAACGGCCGCGCCCGCGTCGGCCTGGTCAGGTTATAGGCGGCCGAGCAGGCCAGCATGGCGATCAGGCAGACCGCGTAGAGGCCGGTCGCCGCCGCCAGCCGCGCGCCGCCGCCGCTCACCAGCGACAGCGCGATCAGAACCACGCCGCCCGCGCCCGCAGCGGCGAGACCAACGCCGTGCACAAGGCCGTCGGCCAGCTTCTCGCCCGGGTGGGCGTAGTGTTCGATGAAGTCGTCGACGCGAGAGCGCATGGGTGAACCCTTGCCAATATCGCGTGGCTAGGAAAAGCTTTCAGAGCCGTTGTTACGGCGAATTAAGGGAGGCGGCGGATGGACGCGCTCACGAGTCTCATGCCGCTTGCCGAGCGCCTGGCCGAACGGCTGAAGGCCAGGGAACAGACGGTCGCAGTGGCCGAGTCCTCGTCCGGCGGGCTGATCTCGGCGGCGCTGCTCGCGGTCCCGGGCGCCTCGACTTACTTCCTGGGCGGGGCGGTGGTCTACACTGGCCGGGCGCGCATGCGGCTGCTCGACATCACGCGCGAGGACGTCGCGGGCATGCGCTCGGCCAGCGAGCCCTACGCGCTCCTGCTCGCCAGAACCGCGCGCGAGCGGTTCGACGCAACCTGGGGCATCTCAGAGACCGGTGCGGCGGGACCGACCGGCAACCCCTATGGCGACGCAGCGGGCCACACCTGCGTCGCCGTTTCGGGGCCGCTCGAACGCGCGATAACCCTCGAAACCGCCAGCGCCGACCGCTCCGCCAACATGGCCGCCTTCGCCGCCGCCGCCCTAGACCTGTTGCTCAGCGTCTCGGCGGACTAGACTGCTACCCTGCGTAGCGGGGGGTCTGCTGATGAACTTCAGCGTCGCGCGCTTCGAAGACGGCGTGAAGCGGTTCGCACTCTGAGCGCAGCCTCTTGGTATGCTTGGTGTTTGATTAGGACGGCGCCGACGAAACCCGTCCAGGTTGCGGGCGGGCGAAGGGCACGGATCGTTAATCCGCGACGGTTAAGTCCGTTCAACCGAAGTCGATCGCGCGAGCGTGCTTGATGCCCGAGGGCCCGGAGTCCGTCGAAGAACAGAACCGGCTCGCCGAGATCGAGGCGATGGATCTGGAGGCCGCCCGCCCGGCGTTCGAGCGGATCTGTCGTCTGTTGCAGTGCATCTCGCAGACGCCGCTCGTGCACATCGGGCTGGTGCGGGCCGACACGATCTGGCTGGCTGGCGTCAGCGATCAACCGATGCCCACGCTCGCGCGCAAGTACGGCGTCGCCGACCTGGTGATGGCGCAGAACGACGTCTTCTGGGTCGAAGACGCCTCGCGCGACGAGCGGTTCAGCGCCAACCCCTTCGTCAGCGGGCCATACCGGTTCCGCTTCTACGCCGGCGCCCCGATCCGGCTGCCCAACGGCCGCTGCATCGGCGCGCTGTCGATCGTCGATCGCAAGCCCCGGCGCTTCGATCCCGCCCTCGCCGAGCGGCTCAGCGACTTCGCCGCGGTGGTAGCAGACGACTGCGCGCGCCGGCGCGCGCTGCGGGCCGTCGTCGAGCGAGAGGCCGACGCACGTGCGGCGAGCACCGTGCTTGCCGCCATCGTGGAGTCCGCTCCGGTTGCGCTGGCCATGACCGACGCGGACCTCACCATCATCCGCACCAGCGCCCGCTGGCGCGAGCGCGCGGCCGGCTGGACCGACGCCGAACTGGTCGGCATGCCGATCCACGCCCTCGTCCCGAACAGCGAGAGGGCCTGGGCGGTGATGCGCGAGAAGTGCATGGCCGGCCAGACGCTGCGCAGGGACCGTGCCCGGTTCAGGAACCCGGCCGGCGTCGAGCGCTGGGTGAACTGGGAAGTCTCGCCCTGGCGGGACCCCTCGGGCCGGTTCGGCGGTCTCCTGGTGATGGTCAACGAGATCACCGACATGGTCGAGGCGCTGGAGAAGTCCGAGCGCGCCGAGCGCCGGCTGGAGCTGGCGGCCCAGCTGACGGAGGTCAACGTCTGGGAGCTCGACTTCTCGCGGCAGGACGTGAACTACACCGGCGCATCGATCTATCCCATGCAGGAAAACGATTTCACCCGGGTCGCCGACACGATCTGGGACATCATTCACCCGACGGATCGCCCCGCGGCCGAGGCTGCCTGGGACATGCACTTGGAGACAGGTGAGCCCTTCAGTGTCGAAGTGCGCCTCTTGCGGCCCAACGCGCCCCACCTGTGGGTGCGGATCGCCGCCGAGGCGCTCCGCGACGCGGGCGGCGAGGTCGAGAAGGTCGTCGGCGCCACCCAGAACATCGACCGCGAGAAGCGCGCGGAGCGCGCGATGGCCAAGGCGCTGGACGCGGCTGAGGCGGCCAACCGCGCCAAGAGCGAGTTCCTCGCCAACATGAGCCACGAGATCCGCACGCCGTTGAACGGCGTGATGGGCATCGCCGGCGCGCTCGCGCGCACGGATCTCGACCAACACCAGCGCGAGCTGGTCCAGCTCGTGGAGACGTCGGCCGGCGTGCTCGACAACCTGCTCGGCGACGTGCTGGACGTGGCGCGCATCGAGTCCGGCCGGCTGGCGCTGGCCGACGAGCCCTTCGAGCTCGGGCCGGCGATCCGCGTCGTCGCCGCGCTGTTCGCGGCAAGGGCCGAGGAGAAGGGCCTCGGCTTCGAGGTCAGGACCGCGCCGGCGGCTGAGGCTATGGTAACCGGAGACGCGGGCAGGCTGCGGCAGATCGTTTCCAACCTTCTGTCCAACGCGGTGAAGTTCACCGACGCGGGCAAGATCACCGTTCAGGTCGAGGCCACGCGCTCGGTCGAAGTGGTCAACCTGCAGCTGACGGTGCGCGACACCGGCATCGGTTTCGATGCGAAGGCCGGCGCCAAGCTGTTCCAGCGCTTCGAGCAGGCCGACGGCTCGATCACCCGCCGGTTCGGCGGCTCCGGCCTTGGCCTCGCCATCGCGCGCTCCCTCGCGGAGGCGATGGGCGGCACCCTGGAGGCCGTATCGGAGCCAGGAAAGGGCTCGGCGTTCACGCTCACCCTGGCGCTGCCGCGGTCGCGCGGCATCGACGGTGCAGGCTCGGCCGCCTCGCTGGATGCGGAGGCGGCCAAGCTCGCGAATGGACCGAAGGTCCTGCTCGCCGAGGACCATCCCACCAACCGCAAGGTGGTCTCACTGATCCTGGAGTCTGTCGGGGTCGTGCTGAGCGTCGTCGAGAACGGCAAAGACGCCGCCCAGGCGGCGGCGGACCAGGATTTCGACGTGATCCTCATGGACATGCAGATGCCGGTGATGGACGGGCTTACGGCCATTCGCGTCATCCGCGAACGCGAGCGAGCGACGGGCGCCCGGCGCACGCCGATCCTGGCGCTGACCGCAAACGCCATGGCCGAGCATGCCCAGGCATCGCTGAACGCGGGCGCGGACGGCCACCTGAGCAAGCCGATCTCGGCGGCGAAGCTGGTGGAGGCCGTGCGGATCGCATCGGAGCAGGGCGCAGCCGGGGTCGGCGCGGCTGAGCGCGACAGCGCCGTTGGCAGTCAGGGGTAGCGGGCCAGGGCGACGGTTGGTCGCCCGTCGGAAACGCGGCGCAACCGCGTGAAACAGCGGGGCAACACGCAGGCGCGATACTGGGCGTCAACCGAAGGGAACGAGTGATGCGAGTTCTCGCCAGCCTTTGCGTTCTTGTCGCGGCGGCGGTCGCCGCCGCACCCAGCTTTGCCCAGCCGCCGGCCGGCGTCGGAAGCGTCAGGCAGGCCTGTGCAGCCGACATCTCCAAGCTGTGCCCGGACGCCCAGCCGGGGAACGGCTCGATCCGGCAATGCATTGCAGCCCACAGCGATCAGCTGTCCGACGGCTGCAAGTCGGCGCTGGCCGCCAGGGCCGCCGCCCGTCAGGCGGCAGGCTCCAGCGCCCCCCACAACTGAGGCCCGCCTGAAGGAGGCCCCGTCCGATGGCCAGGAACAGCGACGTGAACGCCCTTAACCGAACGCGCGAGAGGCTGTTCGTCGGGGTCTGCGTTGCGATCTTTCTGGTGATCGCGGCCTGCGCCATCTACGCGGTGGTGCGGCTCGCGGTCTAGCAAAGGTGCGAAAAGGGCGCCCGGCGGGCTTTCCCCGGGGCGCCCTCTTTCCTGTCCCCCAACAGGACCGCCCCTCGCCGCAACGCTGCGGCCCGACGCGAGAATTCGAGTCGAGGCAATGTTAGGCACGCCGGGCGAAGGCGCTCAAGGCGACTCGCTGTCGCACGCGGCGCCTATCGGCGCCTTGGCTACCAGGGGATGGCGCTGACGCGCACGTCGCGCGTCGCCAGCCGAGTCGGGCCGGCAGCGGTCCAGATCTCCAGTCGCACGGTCGCCGCGCTCGGTTGCTCGCCGTCGTCCGCGCCGACGTAGACGACGCCGGCGAAAACGCCCTGCGGGTCGGGCCGCAAATGGCGCAAGGGGGTCTCGATGCTGCTGCCCTTCACCATCCGGTCCGGCTCGCCGACCAGATAGGCGCCGTAGCGGTCGCCCCGTTCCTGGCGAACGCCGCCGATCAGGTGCGCGCCCGCCGGCTCGATGAGGGTCACCTTGGCGCTCAGACCCACCCGCGTGCGCCGGGGCCGGTACTGGATCAGGGCATCGACTCCACCGGTCAACGAGCGTGTCGATATGACGGCGAGCCTGGCGCGTTCATCTGCCCAGAGCTCGCCCACTCGCCAGATCAAAGCGAGATAACCACAGAGAGAGCCCAGTAGAACTACAACCAAAAACATAGACGCGATACTCCAAGCGGCACGTGAATACCTCACGTGACTCGGGCGCGCATGTCGAGCAAGCTTTCGTGAAGACTTTGTAAGATCGCGCTTGGCGCGCGAACGCGCCCGCTAGACGTGCGCTTCGACGCCGCAATGCGGGCAGCGCGCGTGACCCCGGCCGACGATCGCAATGGCGACGCCGAAGATAGCCAGCGCCGACGGCGACTTTGCCGCGAACAACGACTTGCCGTCGTAGACGAGGGGCAGCAGCAGCAGATCGCAGGCTCGGCAGCGGAGGACCAGCGATGTCGCGATGGCGATCGGCGCGGCGATGAGAAGGCCGGTGAGGCTGACGATGCCAATCATCCGCACCGCGTCCGGATTGATCCGGATGAGCAGCCACGATGCGACGTACAGGAAGGCGCAGGCGCCGGCGATCAAGGTCGCTGCGGCGGACACGTAGAGCGCCGGGCCCGATCGGGAGTCGGCTGCGTGATAGGTCATTCGGCGGCGCCCATTGTTGGACCTTGGTCAGCCCAGGCTAGACGCCGCCGATTCCCATTTCGTTAATGGCCGGCCAAGCCAGCGTCAGGACGGCGGCTGGGACGGCGCTGAATTCGCGCTCGGGGGCGGCGCAGGCGGCGGCGGCAGCGTGACCGGCGCCGGTTGCGCCGGCGCGGCGGTTGTGGCCGCTGGCGGGGCTGCCGGCGCGACCGGCTGGTAGGCGCTGGCATCCTCGCCGCTGCTGACGGCGCGCGGCGCGGCGCGGCGCGGCCGCGGACGGACGGCCTGCGCGGCCACGCGCTCCCGGCGCTCCGTGCGATGGACCACGGGCGGCGCTGGTTGCGAGACGGGGGCCTGCATCGCTTGTTCGGGCGTCGCCGCAACCTGGGCCGCGGCCGGCGTCTGGGGCGCCGTCGTCAGGGCGGCGGGCGGCGCCTGCGGGAGCGCCGACTGCGGTGCGGCGGTAGGCCGGAGCATCACGTAGGCGGTCGCACCGCCGGCCAGAATGATCGCCAACGCGATCACAGGCGTCGCGTACTTCATCGTCGAGCGGCGGGGCCGGCGATCGAGCCTCCGGTAGATGTCGGCTCCGGCGCCCATCGTGCCCGGTTGGTCGGCCGCCACGGGCGGCGCGCTGTTGAATTCGGTCATCTTCCTCCTCCACAACCCCGCCGCCGAAGAGAACGGCCCGTCGCCGTTAACGTTCCGCTTGCCAGGTTGGCAGGCCAGTTCGGCCGGGCGCTGCGGGGCGAAGGTGAACTGTTGTTGAACAAGACCTTCCCGCCAGCTTCAGCCGCCAGGGCCCAGCATGCGCGGAATGACGCCCTTAGCGACCAACGCCATCGAGTTCGCGGCCCCAACGCTCCCCTCCGCGGAGGTCGAGTCAGGCTTCGCAGACCCCGACTGGCGCGGCGAACAGCGCGATCCCGACCGCGAGCGGGCGCCGCTCGCGAGCCTGGTGGCCCAGGCTGGGCGCCTCGAGGACTGGATCCGCGGCGGGGCCTGCTACGGCTGGCTCGACAGCTACCAGTCGAGGCGCGCCGGCTTCGAGCTGCAGTCGATCCGCGCTCAGCTCAAGGGCTGCGCGGCCGGGGCGGGTCGCTGGGCCATCCAGTCCAGGCTCGATCGCCTCGATCAGATGCTGCGGCGAGCGCGCGGCGCGGCCTGGGCGGGCGAGGCGCGCTAGCAACGCTGCCCGCGCCGGCTCTAGAGTGCGCCGCTGCGGCGACGGAGGCGGAGACGTGAGAACACTGGCATTGGCGGCCTGCGCGGGCCTCTTGCTCGGCGCGACGGCCTGCGCTGACAGCTTCGTCGAGTCGAATGCCGAGCACTTCACGCCCGGCGTCACCACCCGCGCCCAGGCGATCGCGACGCTAGGCCCGCCCAGCTCGGTCTATCAGGCGGCGAACGGCGAGACGACGCTGGCCTGGGCTCGCGACGGCGGACTGTTCAACCCGGGCGAGACCCAGCAGTACGCAATCGTGTTCGGCCTGGACGACAAGATGATCCGGGTCGCGGCGAAGCCTTAGCCCCCCTCGCGAGCGCGCGTCTTCAGTCTATGTCGCGAGCTGGCGGTGGTTGCGGGTCGCCCAGGCGGCCAGCAGCGCCGCGACGAGCGCGAGTCCGGCGGCGACGAAGAACGGGGACCCGGCGGTGAAGCTCTTGCCGGATGCGCCGGCCGAATGGGTGTAGACCTCGGCGAAGAGGCCGGGCCCGACCACGCCGGCGATGCTCGCCAGGCTGGTCGCTGCGCCGTTCAGCCGCCCCTGCTCGTTGGCGCCAACCGAGTGGCTGGCGATCGCCGACCAGGCCGGGTTGGCCACCGCGCCGAGCGACATCAGCGGCACCGCCCACCAATAGCCGGCGCTGGTCGAAGCGAGGCCGGCGACCAGGAGCGCGGCGGTCTGCAGCAGCATGCCGCCGACGGCGGCAACCCGCTCGCCCAGCCGGCCGATGACCAGAGCCGGCAGCCCCGCCGTCCCGGCCATGAACCCGCCGGCCAGGATCAGCATGTAGACGCCGATGTGAAGGGGCGTCCAACCGTAGCGGTAGGTGGTGTAAACGGCGGCGATCGAGACCATGCCGGTGAAGATGACGTTCATCAAAAAGGAGGGCGTCAGGATGCCGAGCAGCTGCGGATAGCCGCGGATCAGGCTGTAGACGGCGGCGAAGGGATTCAGCTGGCGGAGCGTCAGCTTGGCGCGCCGCTCCTTCGCCAGCGATTCCGGCAGGATGACGAGGCCGAAGACCGTATTGGCGAGGCTCAACCCCGCGGCCACCCAGAACGGTGCGCGCACGTCGAAGTAGGTGGCGAGAAAGCCGCCGATCGCCGGCCCGATCGCCCATCCCAGCCCTTGCGCCGCCTGCAGGAAGCCGAAGCTCGCGGCGCGCTGTCTCGGCGTCGAGATGTCGGCGATGTAGGCGTAGGCCGCCGAGGTCGACCCGGCCGCTGCTCCCGAGATCAGCCGCCCGAAGAACAGCCAGCCGAAGGTCGGCGCGAGCGCCATGATCACGTAGTTGACGCCGAGCACGAAGTTGGAAGCCAGCACGATCGGGCGTCGCCCGAACCGATCGGACAACGCCCCCTGCATCGGCGAGGCCAGGAACTGCATGCCGGCGAACGCGATCGTGAGCAGGCCGATGATCTCGGCGGTCGAAGTCGCGGCGTTCACGTGCAGCGTCTTCACCAGCCCCGGCAGGGCCGGAAAGATCACGCCGAGCGCGGCCGAATCCAGGACAACCGTGATGAGGATGAAGATCGTCGCGGACAGGCGCCTGGGATGCGGCGCGGGTTCGGCGCACTCGTCCGCTTCAGCAGCGGCGTCTTCGCTCTTGGCCTCGACCATCGACTGGCGCCGCTTCCCCACCGGCGGCGATGTAGCCAGAAAAACGAAGCCTGGCCAATGGGGCGGGGGTTGCGCCGGTCATGGGCCGAGAGCCAGGGGCCGTCGGCCCGGCGCCCGGCGGTCTTAGGGACGCAGGTGCTTCGGCAGGGCGGCGATCTGGTCGGGCGTGAGCTCGCTCATGCCGTTGACGCTGCACCCGGTCGAGATGCCCCCGCCCTGGGAAACGTGCAGGTCCAGGTCGAGCGGTGAGCAGACCAGACCCGAGCCTCCGCGGTCGATCGAAACGATGCGGGAGCTGCCCAGCGTCAGCAGGGGGCAAGCGCCCGCCATGTCGAGTCGGAAGATGCGGTTGCCGCCTACGTTCAGGTACACCGTATGGTCGTCTGGCGCCTTCCAACCGTACCAATCGGTCACGCGAAAGCAGCTCTGACCAGACTGCGCCGCGGCCGGGAGGGCCGCCGCCAGCGCGGTCGCCGCCAGAGCGCCCGCCATCATGAGTCCACGCATGGATATCTCCCGAATGTGATGGAGGAGCCGGCTTCGGCGGCTACGGCCTTGCGTCCCGCGGCAACGCCGCCGCTTCGTCGGGCGTCAGCAGGGTCATATTCTTGACGATGCAGGGCGTCGCCGGACCGCCTCTCTGCTCGGCGACCTTGAGGTCGAAGTCGAGCGGCCTGCAAATCGTGTCGCCGCCTCGGATACGGCTGACCAGGTGGACGTCCGGCCAGGTCAGCTCGGGGCATGCCCCCGCCAAGTCCAGCCGATAGATCCTGTGGCCGATGATGTTTAGGTAGATCGTGTGGTCGTCGGGCGCTTTCCAGCCCTCCCACTGCGAAACGAAGAAGCACTGGTTGGGTTGGGCGAGCGCTGCCTGGCCGGTCGCGATCGTCGTTGCGGCGAGCACGCTCGCCAGAAGCATCTTGCGCATCGAGTTGCCCTCCAGTGAAGCGCGGACGCCGTCGGACTCTAGCCGCTGCCGATAGAACGTACGAGCAGGACGCGCGGATGCGTCGGGTCGGCGGCGCTTCAGCATCATCGCCCTCGCAGCCTGTACCGCTGATGAACGGCGAGGAACACCGCAGCCGTCGCCGGCCCAGCGTCACTTGGCGGCCGGGGGTCCGACCGCTATGCCAATGGACGTGACTCGGCGCTCGACCCGCTCGGAAATGAGCCTGCGCTCCGCGCTGAGCGGCCTCGCCCTGGCGGCCCTTGCGGCGAGCGCCGGAGCGGCGAGCGCGCCGCCGGCGCCGGTCGTGCTCTGGAACGGCGCGGCGGCCGGCATGAGCGTCGACCAGGTCTATGCGCTCTTTCCGGCCTCACAGGCCGCGACCGGGCAGGCGCTGGAGGACGGCGCGCTAGAGGCGCTTAGCCTTGACGCGACCATCGACGGCGCACCGGCCATTGCGCTGTTCTTCTTCCGGGGCAAGACTTTGGACGCCGTGCTCGTCGAGCGAAGGGCCATGCAGCGCGACCAGCGGATGCAGAATCTAGCCGAGGCGGCGCGGCTGGTCAGTGCTGCGAGCGCCCAATACGGCCGGCCGAGCCGCTGCACCCGACGGCGCGACATTGCGGCCGTCGACTGCGCCTGGCGCGACGGCGACCTTCAGGTCGCCGTCGCCTACCACGACTTCGGTGGCGGCAGCCCGGCGCTAAGCATCCTCCACCGCGCGGCCGGCTAGGCTTTACATTGGGCGTTGTGCAGTCCTACTACGAGACGCTTGCGCCTATGCGAGCGCTCTATCGGACTCATGGCCAAGCTGACCACCGCAACTGGCGCCGAGACACTCACTGCCTCGTTCATGCTGCGGCGGGGCGTCCTGGCGCGGGTGGGCGCCGAGCGCATCGCGCTCCTCGAAGCGATCGGCGAGCACGGCTCGATCTCGGCCGCCGCCAAGGCGGTGGGCCTCAGCTACAAGGGGGCCTGGGACGCCGTGCAGGCGCTGAACAACCTGTTCGACCAGCCGCTGGTGCTGACCCGGGCGGGTGGGCGCCTTGGCGGCGAAGCGGCATTGAGCCCGCGCGGCGCCGACGCGATCAGCGGCTTCCGGTCGGTCGAAGCGGCGCTCTCGCGCCTGGCGGCCGCGCTTGACGAGGGTGCGTCCGAGGGGGCGCCCCTGACATCGCTGATTTGGAGCCTGGGCATGCGAACCAGCGCGCGCAACGCCCTGAAGGGCGTCGTCGAGAGCGTCAAGGACGGCGCGGTAAACGCCGAGGTGGCGCTCCGGATCGGCGACGGCGCCGTCATCACGGCGATCATCACACGCGAGAGCGTGAGCGACCTGGGTCTCGCGCCCGGCGTTCAGGCTATCGCGCTCATCAAATCGAGCTTCGTCATTCTTGCCAGGGGCGACGAAGGCTTGCGCACATCGGCGCGCAACCAGCTTGCCGGCGAGGTCGTCCGCCGGGAGGACGGGGCGGTGAACAGCGAGATCAGCCTCGCCATCGGCGGCGGCAAGACCATCACCGCCACGATCACCCGCGAGAGCGCAACCGCGCTTGATCTCAAGCCGGGCGAGCCGGCGAAGGCGCTGATCAAGGCATCCCACATCATCCTGGCCGTGGAGTAACAGATGCTCGCTATCTTCCGTAAACTGATGATGTCGGCCTGGCTCGCCGGGTGGCTGAGCGTTTGCCTCGGCGCATCGGCGCGCGCCGAGGACGTCACGGTCGCGGTGGCGGCCAACTTCACCGACCCGGTGAAGGCGATCGCCGTCGAGTTCGAGAAGGCGACCGGCGACCACCTGGTCCTCAGTTTCGGCTCGTCCGGCCAGTTCTATACCCAGATCGCCAATGGGGCCCCGTTCCAGGTCTTCCTTTCGGCCGACGCCGACCGCCCGACCAAAGCGGAACAGGCGGGCCTCGCCGTGCCTGGAACGCGCTTCACCTATGCGGTCGGCAAGCTGGTGCTGTGGAGCGCAACGCCAGGGCTGGTCGACCCACGAGGCCATGTCCTGCGCGATGGCCACTTCGACAAGCTGGCCATCGCCGACCCGACCGCGGCGCCCTACGGCGCGGCAGCAATTCAGACGATGCAGAAGCTCGGCCTCTACGACGCGCTTAAGCCCAAGCTGGTGCAGGGGACGTCGATCGCCCAGGCCTTCGCTTTCGTGAAGACCGGCAACGCGGAACTCGGCTTTGTGGCCCTTTCGCAGGTCATCGACGAGCCGGGCGGTTCGCGCTGGCTCGTGCCTGAGGCGGACCACGACCCGATCGTGCAGCAGGCGGTGCTGCTGAAGACCGGAGCAGATTCAAACGGCGCGCGCGCCTTCCTCGCTTTCCTGAAAGGACCGACGGCGCTCGCGATCATCCACAAGTACGGCTACGCGACGCCCTGATCCGATGCTGGAAGCGCTCTGGCTGACGCTGAAGCTCGCCAGCCTCACGACGGCGATTCTGCTCATCGCCGCCACGCCGCTGGCCTGGTGGCTCGCCCGCTCGCGCCGCTGGTGGAAGGAGATTGTCGCGGCGACGACCGGGCTCCCGCTCGTGCTGCCGCCCACCGTCATTGGCTTCTATCTCCTGATCGCGCTCGGTCCTTCGAGCCCGCTGATCCGGCCGCTGGCGCCGCTGGGTGTGCGCACGCTCGCCTTCTCGTTCACCGGGTTGGTCATCGGCTCGGTGATCTATTCGCTGCCGTTCGCGGTGCAGCCGATCCGCAACGCGTTCGCGGCCATCGGCGAGAGCGCGCTGGAGTCGGCTGCGACGCTGGGCGCAGGCGGCCTTTCGACCTTTGCCCGCATCGGCCTGCCGCTGGCGCGACCGGGCTTGGCGACCGCGGCCATCCTTGTCTTCACTCACACGGTGGGCGAGTTCGGCGTGGTTCTGATGATCGGCGGGGCCATCCCCGGCAAGACGGAAGTGCTGTCCATCCAGCTCTTCCAGCTGGTCAACGACCAGGAATGGGGACAGGCGCACGTGCTCGCGGCCGGGCTGGTCGCGTTCGCCTTCGTCGTCGGACTCACGACGCTGCTGGTCGAACGTCGTATCGGCCGCTCGGCCGCCTGAAAGCGACCTACTGCGGCGCGACAATCAGGATGACGAAGGTGCCCGGCGCCGTCGGGAACCGGCCGGGGCCGAAGTGGGCGGTGTCGTAGGTCGCGGTCGGCAGATAGATGCGGCCGGTCTTCGGATCGAGCGCCCCGGTGCGGGCGCCGAGCTCGGTCTTCACCGCCTGCACCAAGGAGACGTGGTTCGCATCCGGCACGGCGATGACGTCCAGAACCCCGTCGCGGCCGCACGGGATGAAGGCCAGCCGCCGCTCGGCGTCGTACATCGCCCCGTCCGGCCCCTTGCCGATCGGGATCGACCCGACCACCGCGCCGTCGGATGCCCGCACGACCTTGGCCACCTCGTTGGCGCAGGCGACGATCAGCACGCCTGCGTGGCTCGCGTAGGCGAGGCCGCCAGGCCCCGTGCAGCCATCAAGGGCGTAGGTCTTGACGACCTTGCGCTGGCGCAGGCTGACGACGGCGATCTGCCCCTTGTCCTCGAGGTTGACGAAGACCGTATCCCCAACGACGGCGGCTTCCTCCTGGGCGCCGTCGACCGGGATCTCGCCCACCGCTACCCGCTTGCGCGGGTCGACCAGCCCCATCGCGCCCGTGTGAGTCATCACCAGCACGAGTCCGGAACCGGGATCGTATAGCGCGCCGTCCGGCCCTTTCGCGGTCGGGACATCGGCGATCAAATGACCGGTCTTCGCATCGACGAACAGCACGCCGTTCGTCCCGCGGTTGGTGATGGCGATCTCCGCCCCGTTCCTCAGCGCCAAGACCTTATGGGTGCTCTGGCCGTCGGTCAGATGCCCGATCATGGTCAGCGTATCGACGTCGAGCGCGGTCACCCCGTCGGATCGGGCCACGTAGACCCGCCGCGACGCCGGATCGAAGGTCGCATAGTCCCAGCCGCCGTCGGGCCCGCTGACCTTGCCGGCCAGCGCATAGCTGGGCGGCGCCGCCGCAGCCGGCGCGGCAGGGCCCGCGCCGCTCACCATGGCGGCGGCGGCCGCCAGGCCGCACAACGATAGATTGCGCATCGTCCCCTCCCTTGGAACGGCCGTTGACCGCAGTGTGCGCCGGCCCCGCAGCTCCTCACAAGCGCCTTCAGGGCATGCGATGGCCCGGCGCGCTGAGTGGGGCGGGGGCGCGCCGGGCTTACGCTTGAAGGCGGCTGGGCTGGAGGGGCCGCCGACTCAGACCCTACGCTTCCGCCGCGACAGAACCGCGACAGCTGGTTAGAAACGACGCGAACGCGTGAGACATGGAGTCGGGGGTCGGTTTGGCGGTATCGGGCGCGACGGCGAGCGCGGGCGCGGATGCCCTGGCGCGCGCGCATGCGGCGCTCTTGCGCAACGGCGACCTGCAGTTCAGCCTGCCCGCCTATCAGGAGCCGAAGGTCCCCGATTGGTTGCAGGCGCTGGGCCAGCTGATCCGCGCCATCGCGCCGATCTTCCCCTACATCTTCTACGCAGGCCTGTTCGCAGGCGTGGTCACGATCCTCTTCTTCATCGTCCGCGAGCTGATCGGCTGGCGCTTTCCAGGCTTGCGCCGGCACAAACCGGTCGTGCTGTCCGAGCCGGAGTGGCGTCCGGCACCCGAGGGCGCGCGCGTGCTGCTCGCCGACGCCGATCGGCTCGCGGCCGAGGGGCGCTACGGCGAGGCGGCGCACCTGATCCTTTTCCGCAGCATCGAGGACATCGATGGACGCTGGCCCAACCTGGTCCGCCCGGCGCTGACCAGCCGCGACATCGCCGCCCACCGCGGCCTGCCAGAGCGCGCGCGCCAGACGTTCGGCGACATCGCGCGCGTGGTCGAGCACGCCGTCTTCGGTGGGCGGGCGCTGTCCGCCGAGGATTTCGCCCGCTGCCGCCGCGCCTATGAGACGCTCGCGCTGCCGAGCGCCGCCGCGTGACCGCAGCGACCGTCGCGACCCCGCGCGAGGTGCGCGTCTTCGGGCCGCTGACGGCGCTGCTGCTCGTGCTGGCCGGAGTCTTTTCCTTCTCGGCCTATATCGTGCTCTCAGCCTATGCGCCGGACCTGCGCGGCGGCGACGACGGCGGCCCGCATGCGCTCTCCCGCTCGGCGGTCGGCTTCGCGGGGCTGGTGCAGTTGCTCCGGGCTGACGGCGTGCCGGTGGAGATCAACCGCGACGGACCCGCCAAGCGCGACCCGAGCTGGGGCCTCCTGGTGCTCACGCCCGACACGAACACGTCGCCGGCCGACCTGTCCGCGCTGGCCAAGGCGGACGGCAATACGTTGATCGTGCTGCCGAAATGGAACACCATTCCCGATCCGAGGAACAACGGCTGGGTGCAGAGCGTCGGGCTGATCGACGCCACGCAGCTGAACGCCCTGCTCGGCAAGGACCTGCCGCTGGCCGTGGCGCGCCGCAACGACGACGCCCCGACGCAGCTGGGCGGCGCGCAGGGGCCGGGCAGCTGGGTCTTTCCGACGGGCCCGATCGACCACCTGCAGGCCTTCGCAGGCGGGGGAACGCCGGTGCTGAAAGCCTCCACCGGCGAGACCGTGTTGGCGTCGGTCGGCGGCGTCGACATCAAGGTCCTGTCCGATCCGGATCTGTTGAACACCCATGGAATCGCCGATGCGCAGACCGCCGCCTCGGCTGTTGCGCTGATCGAGGCGCTGCGCGTGGGAAACGGGCCTGTGGTCTGCGACGTCAGCCTGAACGGCTACAAGCACTCGCCCAGTCTGCTCAAGCTTGCCTTCGAACCGCCTTTCCTGGGCGCGACGCTCTGCCTGGCGGGCGCGGCGCTGCTGATGGCGCTGCATGCCGCCTACCGGTTCGGCGCTCCCCAACGCGCGACGCGCGCGCTCGCGCTCGGCAAGCGCGCTCTGGCCGAGAACACCGCCGGCCTGATCCGCATGGCCAAGCGCGAGCCGCACATGGCGGCGGGTTATCTCGACCTCAATCGCAATGCGGTCATGAAGGCGCTGGGCGCGGGCCGCCTGAACGCCGCGGAGTTCGACGCTTACGCCGACAAGCTCGGCGAACGGATCGGCGCGGGCGGGTTCAGCCCCCTCGCCCGGGAAGGGCCGCAAGTGAAGGACCGGGAGGGCCTCGTTCGGTTCGCCCAGCGACTCTATCAATGGAGACTGGAGATGACCCGTGAACGTCGCTGACGTCCGATCGCTTGCCGACGCCATCCGCGCGGAGATGGCCAAGGCCATCGTCGGTCAGTCCGGCACCGTCGATCTGCTGCTGACCGCTCTGTTCGCCGGCGGCCATATCCTGCTCGAAGGCCCGCCCGGAACGGCGAAGACCTTTCTGGCCCAATGCTTTGCGCGCACGCTCTCGCTGAGCTTCGGGCGCATCCAGTTCACGCCCGACCTGATGCCCGGCGACATCCTGGGCGCCAACCTGTTCAACTTCCAGGCCAGCGCCTTCACCTTGGTCAAGGGGCCTATCTTCTGCGAGCTCCTGCTCGCAGACGAAATCAACCGCACGCCGCCGAAGACCCAGGCCGCGCTGCTCGAGGCCATGCAGGAACGCTCGGTCACGCTCGACGGTGAAAGCCACCCGCTGAGCGATCGGTTCACCGTGGTCGCGACCCAGAACCCGATCGAACAACAGGGGACCTACCCGTTGCCGGAGGCGCAGCTCGACCGCTTCCTGTTCAAGCAGCTTATCGACTATCCGAGCGTCGAGGAGGAGCGGGAGATCGTCGGCAGTCATGGCTCGCGCGCCGGCCAGCCGAAGATCGATGGGTTCGGGGTCTCCTCGGTCGCCGGCGCAGGCCAGCTTGCCGCCGCGATCGGCTGCGTGACCCAGGTCCGCCTTACTGACGAGGTCACTAACTACGTCGTCGCGCTCGCTCGCGCCACGCGCGAGACCGCTGATTTCGCGTTTGGCGTCTCGCCAAGGGCCGCGGCGATGCTGGCGATCGCCGCCCGCGCCCGCGCGACCCTCGAGGGGCGCGACTACGTCATCCCCGACGATGTGAAAGCGCTGGCGCTGCCGGCGTTCCGCCACCGCGTCATCCTCTCGCCGGCCGCCGAGATCGACGGCCGCAAGGTCGACGAGGCGCTCACCGCCATGATCGACCGGGTCGAAGCCCCCCGGTGATCTACCCGACCGCCCGCGCCATCGGACTGGCCGCCATCGGCGCGCCGCTCGCGTTGATTCTGGGCGTGATCGCGCCTCGGCTCTGGCTCTTGGGGCCCGCCTGGCTCGCGCTGGTCTTCGCGCTCGTGCTGTTCGACGCCCTCCTGGGCGCCGATCGCCGCCGCGCGGAGCTGACGCTGACCGCGCCCGGCGCGCTCGCCGCCGGTGTCGACGGCGAGGCGCTGCTCCAGCTCGCCTTCGCCGGCGGCGGGGCTCCCCGGCGCGCGCAGCTTGCGCTCGCGACCAACGTCAGGATCGATGCTACGCCGGCGCGCACCACCGCGACCGTCGCCGAGCGCATTGCCCGCGCCCGCTTTGTGCTCAAGCCGCTCCGTCGCGGGATGGGAGTGGTCGAGCAGCTCTGGGCGCGCTGGCAGGGTCCGTTCGGCCTGGTCTGGAAGCAGAAGATCGAGCCGATCGCCCGCGAATTACCGATCACGCCCAACATCCAAGGGGTGAAGGACGAGGCGATCCGCCTCTTCTCGCGCAACGCGCTTTACGGCGCCCGCATCCAGCGCGACCTTGGCGAAGGCTCGGAGTTCCATGCGCTCAACGAGTTCCGCTCCGGCATGGATAGGCGGACCATCGACTGGAAGCAGTCGGCCAGGCACGCGACCCTGCTCGCCAAGGAGTTCCGCGCCGAGCGTAACCATCCGATCATCCTGGCGCTCGACACCGGCCGGCTGATGTGCGAGCCGCTGGCCGGCCTGCCCCGCATCGACCACGCGCTGAACGCCGCGCTCATCCTGGCCTACGTCAGCCTGAAGGCCGGCGACCGCGCCGGCCTCTTTGCCTTCGACGCCAGGCCCGTGCTCTCGACCGGCGCGCTCAGCGGCGCCAGTGCGTTTGCGCACCTCCAGCGCCTCGCCGCCGCCCTCGACTACTCGACCGAGGAGACCAACTACACGCTAGGCCTGACCCAGCTCAGCGGCCAGCTCAGCCGCCGCACGCTGGTGGTGGTGTTCACCGACTTCGCGGACACGACCAGCGCCGAGCTGATGCTCGACAACGTCGCTCGGCTCCTCTCCCAGCACCTGGTCATCTTCGTCGTCATGCGCGACGACGAGCTCGAGGATTTGGTCCGCCAGCGGCCCGCGACAGCCGACGACGTCTCGCGCGCGGTCGTCGCATCGGCGCTGCTGCGCGAGCGCGACCTTGTCGTCGCGCGGCTGCGACGGCTTGGCGTACAGGTGGTCGAGGCGCCCGCCGACCGAATCGGCCCGGCGCTGATCGACCGCTACCTTGATCTGAAGCGCCGCGACCTGCTTTGAGCTAGGGTTGAGCATGGCCGAGCTTCGACTGAAGAGCGTAAGGTTCCGGGCCGAGCGGGAGGCTGACTGGCTCAGGCTCGAGGCGCTGGTGGACAAGGCCGAGCGCGGCTCGGCCGCCTCGCTGACCGACGAAGAGCTCTTGGCCATGCCGGTGCTCTACCGGGCGAGCCTGTCTTCGCTTTCGGTGGCGCGGGCGACCTCGCTCGATGGCGCGCTGATTGACTATCTCGAGAGCCTTTGCGCACGCGCCTACTTCTTCGTCTACGGCGCTCGCACCCGCGCCCTGGACCGCATCCGCGGCTTCTTCGCCAACGATTGGCCGGCGGCGGCGAAGGCGGCATGGCGGGAGACGGTCGCGAGCGCCGCGTTGACGGCGCTGGGTGCGATCAGCGCCTACCTCTTGGTCATGCGCGATCCCGAGTGGTTCTCGACCTTCGTCCCGGGCGGGTTGGCCGAGGGGCGCGGACCGGACGCCTCGACGGCCGCGCTGCGCGCGACGCTGTTCGACACCCACCACGATCAGCTGTTGTCGGTGCTGGCGACCTTCCTTTTCACCCACAACGCCGGTGTGGCGCTGCTGGCGTTCGCGCTCGGCTTCGCCTTTTGCGTGCCGACCGCCTGTCTGATGGTCGTCAACGGCTGCGTGCTCGGCGCCTTCCTGGCCGTCTTCATCCAGCACGGGCTGGGGGTCGAAGTGGGCGGCTGGCTGATGATCCACGGCGTGACCGAGCTCTTCGCGACCATGCTTGCCGGCGCGGCTGGGTTCCGCATCGGTTGGGCGCTGGCGTTTCCGGGCGAGCGGACGCGGGTCGAGGCTGTCGGTGCGGCCGGTCGGCAAGCCGCAGTGCTGATGGGCGGGGTGCTCTGCATGCTGTTCTGCGCCGGCCTGCTGGAGGGCGTCGGCCGCCAGGTGATCCAGTCAACGGCGATCCGCTACGTGGTCGCGGCGACGAGTGGCGTGATCTGGCTCACCTACCTCTACGCGCCGCGCGGCGGTGGGCCGGCGCTCGCCCGTGGCTAGACCGCCGAACGCCTGGACGCCGGCGGTCGGTGAGCCCGCCGAAGACCGTCTGGTTCGCGAGCTCGTGACGCCCGAGGGAGTCGATCTGCGCGTTCGCCTCGCCGAGACGAGCGAACGGGCGGCCGCCTTTCTGCTGGATGCGGCGATCATCATCGTCGGATTGATTGTTCTGACCTTCGCGGCCATCGCCGCGCTCGTCGGAACGGGCGGCAACGAGGTCAGCGGGCAGGTCGTCGCGGTGATCTGGCTGCTCGGGGCGTTCCTCGCCCGCAACGCCTACTTCATCTTCTTCGAGCTCACGCCCAGGGCGGCCACGCCCGGCAAGCGGGCGCTGGGCCTGCGCGTCGCGGCGCGAAACGGCGGGCGGCTGACGGCTGACGCCATCTTCGCCCGCAACGCCATGCGCGAGTTGGAGGTCTTCGTCCCGCTCACCTTCCTGATCAGCCAAGGCAGCCAGGTGGATGCCTGGCTCGACCTGCTCGGCATCGCCTGGTGCTCGATCTTCGTCTTCTTCCCGCTGTTCAACCGCGACCGCTTGCGGGTCGGCGACATGGTGGCCGGCACCTGGGTGGTCAAAGCGCCGCGCCGCAAGCTGATGGCCGACGTGGCCGAAACGGCGCTCGCCGGCCAGGTCGCCTTCGCCGGCAGGGGCGCAGCCTTCGTCTTCACCCAGGCGCAGGTCGACGCCTACGGGGCCAAGGAGTTGCATGTGCTGGAAGACGTGCTCCGGCGTACCGAGGCCCGCACCATTGCCGCCGTGGCCGAGCGCATCCGCGCCAAGATCGGCTGGCTGCGCGGCGAGTCGGAGTCCGACTACGCCTTCCTCGACGCCTACTACCTCGCGCTGCGCGGGCGGCTGGAATCTCGCCTGCTGTTCGGCCGCCGCCGCCGCGACAAGTTCGACAAGCCCTAGTCGAACACCGCCGCCAGCGCCTCAGGCCCGATGCCTTCACGGGCCGAACGAAGCTCGAAGTAGATCGAGGCGACGCCCACGGCGGCCACCAGCGCGGTGAGCGTGGTTGCCAACGGCTGGATAACCACCTGACTCACGACTTGGCCAGTCGTCGCCGACGCGGCCACGAGCGGAGCCGTTGCGGCGGCGGCCACGCCCTGCACCAGGCCGGACCCCAGCACGAAGATGACCATCAGCCCGAAGATCGGCCAGCGGTGTCCGCGGGTCAGGTCGGCGCTGCGCTGCATGGCGCCGAAGACGCCGGTGCGCTCGACGACCTGCGCCGGAACGGCGACGATCCAGGCCGTCAGCATCATCAACCCAGGCACGATCAACAGGATGTAACCGCAAACCTCGGCGACGGTGACGACGATGGCCAGGAGGAACAGCCATCCAACGTGGCGCAGGCCGGTCGACAGGCACTCGCCGAGGCTGGCGCGGCGACCGTTTAGGTCGGCGACCGCGCCGTAGACGATCGCGCCGCGGAGCACGAACGCGGCGATCGCGCCGACGAAAAAGGTGATGCTGAACGCCGAGGCGCCGATGGCGACCAGCCCGGTGTCGCCCGCCGCGACCGGCGTGGACGTCGCGCCCGTTGAGGCCAGCGCGAGCAACCCGCCGGTCAGCGCCGCTGGAATGCCGGCAAGCAGCAGCGCCAGAAGGGCGAAAACCGCGAAGTTGCGCACGATTGAAGCGAACGTGCGCTCAATCACCCGGCCAAGCTCGAACCTCGTGCTTGCCGCAGCGACCCCGGCCATCGCTCTCCCCCTCGCTTCGACGGTCGAGGGCAGTCTGGCGCCTGCGTACGGTGGCTGTCTATCGCGCGCGATCTCGGCGTCTACTGCGCCAGCACGTCGGCGGCGGATTGCAGCGCGGCCATGGCCAGCCGCTGGGCGCGAGCGACGATCTCGTCCGCGGGCAACTCGCTCAGGCCTCGCGGCCGCGGGAGGTTGACCTGCACCGTCGCCCCGTCGTCGGTCAGCACGGAGACGCCGACAATGGTGGGGCTGACTGTGAATGAGGGCGGCAGGGAAAACGGCTCGGGCATGGCGTTTCGTCCCTCGTCTTGTTGGCCCGCACCGTGGACGCGGCGACGTCGAGGCAACCTTTCGTGACAACCTTAAGCGGCAGGCGATGGAACCTTTTCTCGCCTGGCCCGCCGCGCTGGCCCTCCGCCCCGTTTCGAGGCAAGTTCGGACCCCGTCAGAACGAGGAGCCGTCGGGCCATGATCAGAAACAGCGTTGATCGCGAGCTGCGCGACCGGGCCGAAGCGGTGATCCCGAACGGCATGTACGGGCACCAGGCGGTCGGCATGCTGCCCGACGACTATCCGCAATTCTTCTCCCGCGCCGAGGGCGCCAGGCTGTGGGACGCCGACGGGCACGAGCTGATCGACTTCATGTGCGCCTATGGCCCGAACCTGTTCGGCTATGGCAACCCCGAAATCAACGCCGCCTTCGTCCGCCAGCTGGAGCAGGGCGACACGCTGACCGGACCGACCGCGCGCATCGTCGAGATGGCCGAGGCGATGGTCGCCATGGTCACCCACGCCGATTGGGCGATCTTCTGTAAGAACGGCACCGACGCGACCTCGATGGCCGCGGTCGTGGCGAGAGCGCACACGCGGCGCAAGACCATCGTCCGCGCCAAGGGCGCCTACCATGGCTGGGCGCCGCTGTTCACGTCGCGCCGTGCGGGCATCACGGCGGAGGATCAGGCACACCAGATCATCTGCGATTACAACGACGTGGCGAGCCTCGAAGCTGCTGTGGCCCAGGCCGGCGACGATCTTGCCGGCATCTTCGCCGCGCCGGTCAAGCACGACGCCTTCATCGACCAGGCGCCGCCGGATCCGGCCTATGCGAACCGAGCGCGGGCGCTATGCGACGAGGCCGGCGCTCTTCTCGTGGTCGACGACGTGCGCGCGGGGCTGCGCATCGCCCGCGACTGCAGTTGGTCGACCGTGGGCGTCGAGCCCGACCTCTCGACCTGGGGCAAGTGCATCGCCAACGGCCATCCGGTCTCGGCGCTGCTGGGCTCGAACAAAGCGCGCACCGCGGCGGGCAAGATCTTCGCCACGGGTTCCTATTGGTTCCAGTCCGCCCCGCTGGCGGCTGGCGTCGCCACCATGAAGCTGGTGCGCGACTCCGATTACCTCGAGCGCATCGACACGCTGGGCCAGCGCCTGCGCGACGGGCTGGCGGAACGGGCCTCGGCCGCCGGATTCGGTTTGCGGCAGACCGGCCCCGTGACCATGCCGCTCTTCCTGTTCGACGACGACCCAGACCTCAGGAAAGGCTTCTGCTGGTCGAGCGCCATGCTCGAGCGGGGGATCTACGTCCACCCCTGGCACAACATGTTCCTCTGCGCCGCCATGACCGAGGCCGACATTGACCAGACCCTCGACGCCGCCGAAGGCTCGTTCAAGGCGCTCAAGTCCGCTCAGCCCCTGGCGCCGGTGGAGAAGATGGCCTTCCTGACGGCCTAGGTCGGACGATGAACTTCCCCGACTACTGCGAATACGACGGCGTCGGCCTGGCGGAGCTTGTCCGCAAGGGCGAGGTCAGCCCCGCTGAGCTGGTCGAGGCCGCGATCGAGCGGATCGAGCGGCGCAACGGCGCGCTGAACGCGGTGGTGTTCAAGGCCTACGACGAGGCGCGTAAGACCGCGGCTGGCGCGCTGCCCGACGGGCCGTTCCGCGGCGTCCCGTTCCTGGTCAAGGATCACGATGTGGCCGTCGGCGGCTGGCCGACCACCCACGGCAGTCGTTTCCTGCGCGACAACATCGAGCCCGCCGACTCTGGCCTGGTGCGCCGCTTTCGCGAGAGCGGCGTCGTCCTGGTCGGCAAGACCAACGCGCCGGAGTTCGGCATCACCGGCACCACCGAGGGCGCCTCTCTGGGCGCCTGCCGCAACCCGTGGAACCTGGCTCACAGCACTGGCGGCTCGTCGGGCGGGTCATCGGCGGCCGTGGCGGCGGGCATCGTCCCGATGGCGCACGCCGCCGACGGGCTGGGCTCGATCCGCATCCCGGCCGCCTGTTGCGGGCTCGTGGGCCTGAAGACCACCCGCGACCGCAACCCCGACCTGCCCGACGGCTACGACTACGCCTTTGGCCTCGTGGTCAGCCACGTCGTCAGCCGCACGGTGCGCGATTCTGCGGTCATGCTCGACGCGACGGGAAAGCCCGAGCCGGCGTCGCCCTATCCCGCCCCGCCCAAGGAGCGGCCGTACGTCGAAGAGATCGCCCGCGCGCCCGGCCGTCTGCGTATCGCCTGGCCGCCCGAGCCGCTGGAGAGCCGGCCGGTCGATCCCGAAGTGCAAGGCGCGCTCGAACGGACCGCCGCGTTGCTGCGGGACTTGGGCCACGAGGTCATCGAGCGGCCGCTTGAGCTCGACTACCGGGCGCTGAACGCGGCCTACGGGCCGCCGAGCGCCGCCAACTTCGCCGCGGGAATGCGCCGCTTGATCGAGCGCGTGGGCCGCGAGCCGGAGCCCGAGGAGCTCGAGCACCTCAGCTGGGGCGCCCTTCGCGCCGGGCGCAGCGTCACGGGCGAGGAGGTGATGTGGGGCCTGCAGGAGCTGCGCATGCTCAACCGCCGTACGCTGACGTTCTTCGAAGACATCGATGTCTACCTCTGCCCGGTCATGACCGCCCCGCCGCCGCCGCTCGGCTACCTCGACCCCGTCGCTGTCCGCGCGCGAGAGGTAAACCAGCGGCAAGGGCGGCTCTTCCCCTACGCCGCCGCGTTCAACTTCTCCGGCCAGCCATCGCTGTCGCTGCCACTCGCCTGGTCCGCGGGCGGCCTGCCGATCGGCATGATGTTCACCGCCAAGTACGCCGACGAGGCCGTGCTGTTCCGCCTGGCCGCGCAGCTGGAAAAGGAACAGCCCTGGAAGGACAAGCACCCGCCGGTGTGGGGGTAACAAACCTCTCCCATAGGGAGAGGGAGGGGCCCCGAGCGAAGCGAAGGGGAGGGTGAGGGGTTACAGCGCTTCAGGCAGACCCCAGGCGAACGGCAACGCTGCGCTGATCTCCCCGGGCCTGGGTCCGCCAAGCAAGGCGAGTTGCCGTTTGACGCTTCGGCTGAGCCGGTTGCAGAGTCGAGTGGCCCTGAGCCACGAGGCCGTACCGACAGCGCTCAGGCCAAGCGCTTCATCGAGGCGGCACGTGAGGCCGACTGCAGCGAGGACGAGGCTGAAATCCGCGAGAACATGAAGCGGATCGCCTCAGCGAAGACCGCCCCGGAGAAGAAGGGCGCGTCCGGCTGATGATATAGCCAAGAAAATTTGGCGGCTGCATCTAGGAGAGGTGGCATGGCGACCGGTCGGCTAATCACTGTTGTGCTGGAGGTTTCCGACCTTGCGACGTCGGTCCGGTTCTACCGCGATCAACTCTGCCTAGACCTTCACCCTGGGGCGGACAACGAAGCGGGGGATGACCGCTGGATATCCGGGGGACACGCAGCGCTTTCCTGGCACGAAGGAGCCTTCCTCCACTTCTCTCTGTATCAAGCCAAGGAGAGCGTCACGAGCGGGGCTCAATTGGGCTTTCCGACAGACGATTTAGCCGCCGACCATGAGAGGCTCGTTCGAGCAGGGGTTTCCGTGATCCATCCTCCCCGGACCGAGCCGTGGGGGGCCACAGCCCGATACGCCGACCCCGACGGCAACGTGATCTCGCTCACAGAGCAAACCCGTTAACGCAACGTTGTCCCTGACGATCCAGAGAGCCGGCGTTCGACGCCACGTGGCCAGAACCGCCCCCGCAACCAGCCGCGCTGAGCGTGTTTGTCAACGATATAATTCCCCCCTATGGGAGGGGTTTTGGCCCCGACTCCTTCAGCTGCGCCTCCAGCTTGTCCTTCCACGCCACTGCCCAGGTGTGGGTGCCGTGGCCGTGGGTGTTGGGGCCGATGGGGAGGAGCACGAAGGTCCCGTTCTTGATCCTGGGCGCCATCGCCTGTGCGATCCCGAGCTCGGGCGGATTGATGAAGTCGTCGGCCGAATTGATCCACATGACGTAGGCCTTGATCGCCTCCAGGTTCGCCGACGGGTCGTAGTCGCGCGAGGAATCGATTGCATAGATCAGGTCGTTAGCGTCATCGGGCTCGGTCTTGCCGCCGTCGGGCAGCACACCACTCAGCGCCGCGTTCATGTTGTCGTTCAGGTACGTGTCGACCTTGTCCGGCGTATCCAGCGCCTTCTGCATCTGATGCGGCGCCGAGCCGGCGATGAGGGTGATGTCCTCCGCCGCGCGCAGGCCTTCCTGGGGCTCGGCTGTGTAGTCGCCGCCCTGCCAGGCCGGGTCGTGCTCGATGGCGTCTATGATCATCCGCCGCCAGAGCCGGTTGCGACCGACGATGCGCACCGGCAGGCAGGCCATCGGCTGGATCGCGTCCATCGCGTCGGGCCATTCCTCGGCCCACATGAAGGCCTGCATGCAGCCCATCGACGTGCCCATGATCAGCCGAAGGCGGCTGATGCCCAGGCCTTCCAGCACCAGGCGGTGCTGCGCCTCGACCATGTCGGCGTAGCCGTAATGCGGAAAGCGCATGCGCAGCCCGTCACTGGGCTTTGACGATTTCCCATGCCCGATCCCGTCCGGCAGGATGATGAAATACTTGGAGTCGTCGAGCAGCTGGCCGGGTCCGAACAGCTCGCCGGCGAACTGCGGCCGGATCAGCGAGGTTCCGGCCCCGCCCGTGCCGTGCAGGATCAGGACCGCGTTGTCGATGCGCCCGCTCGCGTCTCGGTGCGGCGCGCCGAAGGTCGAGTAGTGGATGCGCAGCTCCGCCAGGCTCTCGCCGGAGCGGAAGTGGAAGTCGCGAATGACGAAGTCCGTCCCGTGCGGCTCGCCGTAGGGTGGCGGCGCGGGCGGCGCCGGCTGAGCGCGCGCGTTCGCTACGCTCATGACCGAGACGGCGAGCGCAGCGCAAAACGCCAACCCGCGGTGAAGAAGCTCCCGGCGCATGATTTTCCTCCCTGGCCCGCGGGAGTCTAACCACGCGCCCAGGCTCGGCGCCAATGCACTCAGCGGCCGTCGTAGGCCGTGGCCAGGAAACGCGAGGCGGTCTGCTCGGTGGGGGGTTGCACTGGGTCCGCGGCGCCCGCGAGGAGCTGTGTCACCTCCTGCGTGCTCATCGGCTTGCCGAAGTGGTAGCCCTGCAAGGCGCCGCAGCCGGCGACGATGAGAGCGTGACGCTGGTCGTCGGTCTCGACGCCTTCAGCGACCACGCTCATGCCCAGCGAGGCGGCGAGCTTGGCCACCGAGGCGACGATGACCGCCGACTGGCGGTCGCGGGTGATGTTATCGACGAACGACTTGTCGATCTTGATGCAGTCGATGGCGAACTGGTTGAGGTAGACGAGGCTCGAATAGCCGGTGCCGAAGTCGTCCAGCGCAACCCGCACGCCGGCCGAGCGCAGGATGTTGAGGTTCTGGTCGGCGCGTTCGACGTCGTCGATGATCGCCGTCTCGGTCAGCTCGATCTGGATGCGGTCGGGCGGCAGGTCGGCGTCCGCGGCGTATTGCAGGATGCGTTCGGCGACGTTGTGGCGCAGGAACTGGCGCGCCGAGAGGTTCACGGAGACATAAGGCCCGCCCCAGCGCCGGCAGTCCTTCAGCGCTTGGCGGGTGATCCAGTCGCCGAGCTGCAGGATCAGCCCCGTCTCCTCGGCGACGGGCACGAAATCGGCCGGCGAGATCGCGCCGTGTTCCGGGCTGTTCCAGCGGATCAGCGCCTCGAAGCCCTGGATCGCGCCCGTGTCTGCCTTCACGATCGGCTGGTAGGCCATCGTAAGCTGGCTGGTGTTCATCGCCCGCTCGAGGCCGCTCTCGATGCGCAGCCGGTGCTTGGCCGCCTTGTCAATCGCGGTGTCGTAGATGCGGAAGCGGTTCCGGCCCTCCCGCTTGGCGGCATAGAGCGCGAGGTCCGCCTTGCGCATCAGCTCGCCTTGGCTCGGGTTCTCGCCCTGGTGCGCCACGCCGATCGAAGCCGAGACCTGCACTTCGTGGCCGAACACGCGGCGGCTCTGGGCGCAGACGCGCAGGATCAGCCCGCAGAATTCGTCGACGCCGACGTCGGTCATGCCCTCGACGATGATGCCGAACTCGTCGCCGCCCAGCCTGGCCAAGACGTCGCCCGCAGAGACGATCGCTGACATCGCCGCGCAGATCTTGCGCACGAGATCGTCGCCGGCGTCGTGGCCGAGGGTGTCGTTCACCGACTTGAAGCGATCGAGGTCGATCAGGAAGACGGTCTGCCGCTGGGCGCGCCGTGTCAGCCGCGCGGCCAGCTCGTCGACGAAGCCGGCGCGGTTGAGGATGCCGGTCAGACCGTCGTGGCGCGCCGCGTGCAGGGCGATGTCGAGCCGCGCCTTCAGCTCCCGCGCCTCGGTCTCAAGCTGCTCGATGGCGCGCTCGCGCTCGGAGAGGGCGGTGGAAGCCGCGCTCGTCGTCCGGTAGCGCTCGACCACGGCGCGGAAGGTCCTGACTGCCTCGAGCGCGTGCAAGGGCGCCAAGAGGAAGGTCAGCGTCTCCGGCGTGCCGGTGACCTGCACGCAGGCGGCAAATGCCGCCGTGCTCGCCGGGTCTGCGATGACGACGAGCTCGGCGCGGGGATAGCCCTTGCGCACTTGCCGCACCTGACCGGCGAGGTCGCCGACGGTGCGGCCGCGGAAATCGAAGATGAACACGCCCGGCGCATGGCCGGCCCGGTCCGCCGCTTGCGCCTGCACCAGGGCTTCGGCGGCGCGCGGGGCGGCGACGACATTCTCGCCCGGAAGCGCGTCGCGGACGAAGGCGGCCAGTTCGACTGCGGCTTCCGGCGTGGGATTGACGATCGTGACCAAGAGGCGCGTGGACGTCTCGCTCGGCGGCGCCCGCGACGATTCAACAGCCGGCGCTTCCAGATCGAAGAGCGCGCGCCCTGACATTCAGACTTCCCACCACCTCGTTGGCGGGCATCATCCGGGCGTCATACGAAGAAAGCGCTAAGACGGCTGGGGGGCCCGTACGCGCTAGGCGACGAGGTCAAGGCGCTCCAGGCCGCGGAAGAAGGGCAGGGTGCGCCACGTGGGCGGGGCGTCCGGTTCGGCCAAGTGCAGGTTCGGGAACCGTTCGAACAGCTTCACGAGCGCGACCTGGGCCTCGAGCCTGGCAAGCGGCGCGCCGATGCACATGTGGGCGCCGCCTCCGAACGCCACATGCGGCTTGTGCTCGCGGCTGACGTCGAACTTGTGCGGGTTCTCGAATACTTCGGGGTCGCGATTGGCCGCACGCAGCGAGAACATCAGACTCTGGCTGATCTTCACCGGGCAGCCGCCGACCTCCATGTCGCGCGAGGCGATACGGCCGGTGATGTCGACCGGCGGTTCGAAGCGCAGAATCTCCTCGACGACATCCTTCACGATGGCCGGGTCGGCCTTGAGCTTCGCCAACTGCTCCGGATTCAGCAGCAGCTGGCGCACGCCGTTGCCGATGAGGTCGGTCGTGGTCAGGTTGCCGCCGATCAGCAGTGCGGCCAGGTTGATCTGCAGTTCTGTGTTGGAAAGCGCCGCTCCATCGGCCTGCAACCTGGTCATGTCGCTGATCAGGTCGTCCTGGGGGTCGGCGCGGCGGGCCTGGAAGGTCTCGTCGAAGTAGGCGAAGAGGGCCTCGTTCGCCGCCTCCATCTCCACGCGCGCCTCTTCGGTTATGAAGGGGTTCAGGCCCTGGATCACAGCCTCAGACCAGCGGCGGAACTCGGCCAGCCGGCTGTGGGCGACGCCGAGGATAGAGGCGATGACGTCGATCGGGATGGGTATGCAGAAGCTGGTCATCAGGTCGAACGGCTTGGACGCGTCGATCGCGTCCAACGTCTCGTCGACGATCCGTTCGACCTGCGGTCGGAACTTCGCCACCCGGGCGTACAGGGCCTGCGCCAGGGGCTGGCGAATGCGAGCGTGGTCGGGATCGTCCAGCATCAGGATGCTGGTGGTCTCGCCGGGCGGAAGATCACCCAGATCCTGCTGGGCGAAGCGGCGTTGCATCGTCGCCGCTTCCTCGGCGCGCAACGGACTGCGCCAGAGAGTGCGGTCCGAGACCAGCGGACGGATGTCCGCATAGCGGGTCAGGATGAAGCTGCCGGCGGTCTCGTCGCGATGCACTGGGCAGCGCCCGCGCAGGTCGTCCAGGACCACGTGCGGGTCGGCCTGGAAGTCCGGGTTTAAGGGCGTGAGCTGGAAGAGTCCGGGGAGCGGCGGTTCGGCCATGGTTCCTCTGTCATCGTCCCCCGGTGCTGAACGGTCCTACTTTACCGCCTTCGCGAGCTTCTCGAATGACTTTTCGAGTCGCGCAAACCCTTCGCTCATGCATGCCATGATCGCCTGGGCGTCGGCGCTCGGGCCCGACTCCTCGGCATGGCCGTTCATGCGCGCCCGGCCGCGCCGCCCGCCGCTCGCCTTCTCGCGCACGCAGGCGTAGGCCTCGCGCAGCCGACGCCCGCTATCGCGCTCCTCGGCGATGTACCAGGTGAGCATGTTTGCGGTCATCGGGTCGAACGCGCCCTCGGCGAGCTGGCGGTTGATCTCGCGGAACGGATCGCCCCGCTCCTCGCGCTCTTCGCCGATCTTCTCGATATCGCTGATCTCGGGGTCCGCGACCTGGGCCAGCCGGCGGGCGGCGACGGGATCGGGCCTCGTGCGCAGGTCGTAGCCGAGTTCGGCGAGGCGGCGGCAGAACAGGTCGCCGTGGCTGGTTTCCCGCGCCGCGACCAGCCTGAGGGTGCAGGCCAGGTCCTCGTCCGGCGTCGCGTCCGCCCAGGCCCGCAGGTAGTGGCCGGCGTTGGTCTCGGCGAGCGAGATGGCGTTCAGGAGTCCGAGATAGGACGGCTTTTCGATTTGGGCTGCGTTGGCCATGGCGTTTCCCTAAAGACTTGCAGGGCGGGCGTTGCTTGGCGCCCGTCCTTCGTTCACCGGCTAATGCTACGCGCTTGGGGGGAGGGGCCGCAACATTCACTCTAGGTCAGGCGCGGCCACTCTGCTCAGTTGCACCAAAGCTCCATGCCGGTCAGTCGCGGTTTCGGACACGGACCAGCGGGAAGCGGCATTGGTGAGCCGGGCCGCCACAGACCAAGCCGGCTCTCGATGTTCGGCATCTCCGAGTCGATCACGGCCAGGGGGTTTCCGTCGCCGTAGCGCGTCGCGCTGCGGTAGCGCAGGACCTGCCCATAGGTGTAGCTCGAGGTGAGCTTGCTGACCGAAACCCAGAACCTGTAAGGCCTGTCGTCGGTCGGTTCGGCCGAGACGATACTGCCCTCCAGCGGCCTCGATGAAGCGCACCTCCTGATTGTTGTTGCGCCCCGTCAAGTGGCCGTAAATCTGGGCGAACCGATCCGAAGCTCGCCGGTAGGCGAACAGTTGCGTGAAGACCGCCTGATCGCCATCGCCGCTGTGCAGGCTGGCAGTGCGCAGCATGAGGAGGGGCGGGGCCGACGGACCGCGCGGATAAACGACCTTCGAAACGTCCAGGTAGTGCGCGTCCCACCCGCTGGTCACGCCAGCCGGCGTCTGCGGCATGGCCGCTATGCCCGGATCGCAGGGACCTGCGCTGCTCTTCTCCAGGCATAGAACAACCGAGCCAGGCACGGTTCCTTCGCCGAAGATCGGGTCGGTGACCTGTGGCCCCTGGGTCGCGATCAATCGCCATTCCGACCGTGCCGCAAAGGGCTTCGCCAGATCGATGTTGGCGATCACCGTGTCTGCCGACGGCGCCGCGCGAACGGCTGGCGAAGCAAGCGCGACGATGGCCGCCGCGATCGCCGAGCCGGCGATCGGCCACCTCCGGACAATGCCGCTGGTCGCTGGTTTGTTATTCGACAACAGGCGACTCAAAGCCCAATCGTTCTATCTGACGACTTCATAAAGCCCATCTCAGGCGGACTGGCGCGATTCCTGCAAGCAGGACTATGATCTAGAGAGGCTGCCCCACCGCGCGACAAGACCTGACACAAGACGATGCCGAGACCGGTTCGACCACTGCGGAGCCTTTATGCGCTGGCCATCGCTATCGAAGCGACCGCGTCGCGTGACCCGTATCCCCGTCTGACACAGTTCATGCAGTGCAGAATGGAGCCGGTGGCCGAGCCCTATCCGCGACTGGCGCAGGTCATGCAGCACCTCGCAATCCGGCAAGCGGGAATTTACGCGGCACGCTAGGGCGGCGGCCGAACGGCGGCCTCGCGATGGGCGGTGTCACGCCGTGTGCGCGACCTCGACGCCGAGCTCTTCGATCATCTGTTTACGGATCAAGAATTTCTGGATCTTGCCGGTCACGGTCATCGGGAAAGCGTCGACGAAGCGGATGTGACGCGGGATCTTGTAGTGGGCGATCTGGCCGCGGCAGAAGGCGACGATCTCCTCCGGCGCAGCGGTCTCTCCAGGTTTCAGGCGGATCCAGGCGCAGAGCTCCTCGCCGTACTTCTCGTCCGGGACGCCGACTACCGTCACGTCCTCGACTTTCGGATGCCGGTAGAGGTACTCCTCGACCTCGCGCGGATAGACGTTCTCGCCTCCGCGGATGACCATGTCCTTGATGCGGCCGACGATGTTGCCGTAAGCGGCCTCGTCGATCGTGGCGAGGTCGCCGGTGTGCATCCAGCCGTCGATGTCGATGGCCTCGGCGGTGCGCTCGGGGTCGTCCCAGTAGCCCAGCATCACCGAATAGCCGCGGGTGCAGAACTCGCCGGGCTGGCCGCGCGGGACGAGCTCGCCCTTCTCGTCCACGATCTTGCACTCGGTGTGCGGCTGGACGCGGCCGATGGTGGAGACGCGCCGCTCGAGCGGGTCGTCCTCGCCGGTCTGGAAGCTGACCGGACTGGTCTCGGTCATGCCGTAGGCGATGGTCACGTCCCGCATGTGCATGCGCTCGATCACCTGCTTCATAACCTCGACCGGGCAGGGGGAGCCGGCCATGCAGCCCGTGCGGAGCGAGGTGAGGTCGAAGCGGTCGAACTCGGGCTGGCCGAGCTCGGCGATGAACATGGTGGGCACGCCAAAGAGCCCGGTGCAACGCTCCTTCTCGACCGCTTCCAGCACGGAAAGCTGCTCGAAGGCCTCGGCCGGGTAGACCATGGTCGCCCCATGGGTCACGCAGCCCAGGTTGCCCATCACCATGCCGAAGCAGTGGTAGAGCGGCACCGGCAGGCAGAGCCGGTCGCGCTCGTGCAGCCCGATCGCCCGGCCGACGAAGTAGCCGTTGTTCAGGATGTTGCGGTGGGAGAGCGTCGCGCCTTTGGGCAGGCCAGTGGTGCCGCTGGTGAACTGGATGTTGATCGCGTCTGTGTTCTTGAGCGTCGGCTGCAGGGCTTCTAGAGCGGCGACGTGCTCCGGTCGCGCCAGCGGCGCGACCTCCTCGACGTCGAACCAGCCGGGCCTGGGCTCGCCGCCGATCTTGATCAGCGCGCGCAAAGTGGGGAGGGGCCTTGCCTCCAGCGAGCCCGGCGTCGACGCCACGATCTCGGGCGCGAGACTCTCGACCATCGCCAGGTAGTCGCTGGTGCGGAACTTCGCCGCCGCGACCAGGGCTTTCACGCCCACCTTGTTCAACGTGTATTCGAGCTCGGAGGTCCGATAGGCCGGATTGATGGTGACCAGGATCAGGCCCGCCTTGGCGGCGGCGAACTGGGTCAGCGCCCACTCGGCGTTGTTCGGCGACCAGATCCCGATCCGCTCGCCGCGGTCGAGGCCAAGCGCGATCAGGCCGGCGGCCAGCGCGTCGGCCTTCGCCTTCAATTCGGCGAACGTCCAGCGGACGCCTTGCTGGACCGAGACGACGGCCTCGACGTCACCCCAGCGCCTGGCGGCCTCGTCGAGCGCCTCGCCGATGGTGTCTTCCCTGAGCGGCGGCGTCTCCGCGCCTTTGACGTAGCTTAGCTTGGCGTCCATCGGGTCGTCCTCCGCGGCCATAGTAGTCGATCCGGCAGACCCGCCTAGCCAGACGGCGCGGCCGTCCGCTAAGAGGGCCGCGATGACCGCCAAGCCCGAAACCGACGAGGAGATGGCCGCGATCCGCGTCAGCGGGACCGTGACGGCGTGGAACACCAGCATCCCGCTGTTCGACTACGACCCGGCGTGGCCGGCGCAGTACGCGGGTGAGGCGGCCAAGATCCGCGCGGCGCTGGGCGATGGCGCGCTCGTGCTCGAGCACGTCGGCTCAACCTCGATCCCTGGCATGTGCGCCAAGCCGATCGTCGACATCCTGCTGGCGGTGGCGGACTCGGCCGACGAGGATGAAGGGCGACGAGCCTTCCGCGAACCTGCATGTGTTCACCACGGGCTGCCCCGAGATCGTCCGCATGGTCGGCTTCCGCGATCGTTGCCGTGCGCATCCGGAGGAGTTCGAGCTCTATCGCGCGGCCAAGCGCGAGCTCGCGGCGCGCACCTGGCGCCACGTCCAGCACTACGCCAACGCCAAGAGCGACGTTGTCGAACAGATCATCGCCCGCGCGCTGGCGGAGACTTAAGGAACCGCATGGACCTCGTCCTGATCCGCCACGGCCTGCCGGAGCGCCGCGAAGACACTGCCGACCCGCCGCTCGCGCCCGAGGGGATCGACCAGGCGATGCGCGTTGCCGAACTGCTCGCTGGCGAGACGGTGCACGCCGTTTTCTCCTCGACCATGGTTCGTGCGATCCAGACCGCGGAGCCATACGCCGCCGTGGCAGGCCATGACATCCAGCTCCGCGACGGCATCGTCGAGTTCGACCGCGGCACGGGACAGTACGTGCCGATGGAGGTCCTCAAGCGCGACGACTACGAGGCCTGGAAGGCGTTCGTCTCCGGCGGCTACCAGATGGACATCAACACCTTCCAGAAGGCGGTGGTCGACACGCTGGAAGACATCATCGCCACCAACTCCAGCAGGACGGTCGCCGTCTTCTGCCACGGGGGGGTGATCAACGTCTGGACCGCGCACATCCTGGGCATGGCGCCGCGCCTGTTCTTCGAGCCGGGTTACGCCAGCATCCACCGTTACCTCTGCGCCCGCTCCGGCGAGCGCAACCTGGTCAGCCTGAACGAGCGGGCGCACTTGAAGGATATGGTCGTCTGACGGAGGTTGGGACCGGACGCGCAGGGAGAGAAGCGATGGCTGATTTTGGCGGGAACGACCTGGACGCCTTTCGCGCCGAGGCGCGCGCATGGCTGGAGGAGAACCATCCGAAGTCTTTGCGCGGCGTCCCGCCGCTGAGCTTCGATGAATCGATGTCCGCCCGGCCGGCGCCGAGCGGCGACGAGAAGCTCTGGAAGGAGCGGCTGGCCGCCAAGGGCTGGAGCGCGCCGACCTGGCCCAAGGCGTACGGCGGCGGCGGTCTTGGTCAGGCCGAGGCGCGGGTGCTGCAGGAAGAGATGGACCGGATCGCGGCCAACAACCCGATGGCTGGCATGGGGACGAGCATGTTCGGCCCGACCCTGCTCGAGTACGGGACCGAGGAGCAGAAGCAGCGGCATATCCCGCCGATCGTCAAAGGCGAGGTGCGCTGGTGCCAGGGCTACTCCGAACCGGGCGCGGGCTCGGACCTCGCCTCGCTGCAGACCAAGTGCGAGGACGCCGGCGATCACTGGGTGATTAACGGGCAGAAGATCTGGACCAGTGGCGCGCATCTCGCCGACTGGTGCTTCTGCCTGGTGCGCACCGACCCGTCGAAAAAGCACGAGGGGATCAGCTTCGTGCTCATCGACATGCACCAGCCGGGCGTCGAGCCGCGTCCGATCAAGCTGATCGCCGGCTCGTCGCCGTTCTGCGAAACCTTCTTCACCAATGCGCGGGTCGAGAAGAACGACATGGTCGGGCCGCTGAACGGCGGCTGGACGGTCGGCAAGCGCCTCTTGCAGCACGAGCGCTCGGGCCAGGGTGGCGTGGGCGAGGGAACCTCGCTGCCGGACTTGGCCAAGGCCTACGTCGGCGTCGACGAGACCGGCCGCATCGCCGATGCCGACCTGCGCAGCCGCCTCACGCAGAACCTGATCGACGCGCACGCGCACCAGCTCACGACGGAGCGGGCGGCGGCCGAGGCGCGCGGGAACCAGAACCCGAGCGCGACCACCTCGATCATGAAGAACTCCGGCACGCGCATCGGCCAGGAGCGCGCGGAACTCGTGCTGGAGATCATGGGCTGCCAGGGCCTCGGCTGGGCGGGCGACGACTATTCCCGGGAGGAGATCCAGGCCGTGCGGGGCTGGTTGTTCGGCAAGGCGAACACGATCGCCGGCGGCTCGTTCGAAGTGCAGAACAACATCATCACCAAGCGCATCCTCGGCCTGCCTGAGCTGACCGGGAAGGCCTAGAACCGGGCCAGGCTCTGGGGACATTGTCCGGAGCGCGATGGTTTATCGACCCTAAGCAGACGATGGCTGAACGCCGTTCAGCCGTCCTCCGCGGCGTCGGGCGGCGTCTTCCCCTCCGCCATCCCTATGCCATCAAGCAACGCTTGTCTTATTTTCGGATCGCGGTTGAGGAAGATCGAGCTCCCCACGGGACTGGACGTGAGCTCCGGACGGCGTGCGAGAGCGCTCTTCGCCTCGTCGAGCCGTCCAAGATGGCCGTAACTTGCGGCGAGGTAGGCGTAGCCCACCGGGTTGTCCGTTCGTTGGACATATTCCGTAAACAGCGAGGCTGCCTCGCTGTATCGCTGCTGCAGAAAACGCACGATGCCCATGTTAAAAACCTGGCCGGCCCGGTTCGATCCAATCGGGTCCAGCCGCATCGCGGTTTCGATGTGCTCGGCGGCCAGGCCTGGATTTGACTGCGTCAGCAGGGAGCCGCTCCACTGCCAGACGAGCGACGAGCCCGGATTGAGAGCCATGGCTCTGTCGATGAGATTGCGAGGGGTGTCCAAGCCCTGTTCGTGCATCGATAACCACAACGCGACACTGGCGAGCACATCTGCGTCGTCTCCCGCAACCTTCAGTGCCCGATGCGCAAGCGCGATGATCTGGCGGCGGCCGGCCTCTGAATCATCCGACCACCCGTTGGTGAAAAGGTTGTGGTGGCACTGCGCCGCGAGGATCAGCGCCGGACCAAAGTCAGGGTCGATGGCGATGGCGCGGTTCAACAGATCGAGTGCCTCCAACGTCTCCGCTCTGCTGAAGTTGTCTTGGCGCAGAGCGCGCGCTCGCAGGTAGAGATCGTAGCTGCCCATGTTCTCCGTGGGTCGCCTCGACGCACGTCGCACCTCGGCGGCCTGGACCGTCGGTTCGATGACGCTCGCGACGCTGAGCGCTACCTTGTCCTGCACCTCGAACACGTCTTCGAGCGTGTCCTCGAAGCGGTTGGACCAGGTCTGCGATCCGTCGGCGGCGTCCATCAGTTGAACGGCGATGCGGACCCGATTTCCGGCCTTGCGCACGCTGCCCTCAAGTACATACCGCACGCCCAACTGGCGTCCGACCTCCTGAGGGCTGACAGCCTTGCCCTTAAACGACAGGGTCGAGCCACTGGCGATCACGAAGATCGATTTGAAGCGCGACAGCGCCGCAGCGATCTCCACCACCATGCCGTCGGCGAAGTAGTCCTGCTCCGGGTCGCCCGAGAGATTGGCGAAGGGCATGACGGCGATCGAGGGTTTCGCCGGTAGCGGGAGCGGAACATCTGCGACTGAAGGGGCGGCGACCGACGCCGCCGCGGCCCCGGATCCGCCAATCAAGTCAGCGACACTGGCGGCCACCTTCCGCCAGCCTGGGGCGTTCACCGCGCCGGCCCAGCCGGTCATGTCAGCGCACAACAGCCAGATAATCGCCCTAGCTAGGCCATGAACCAAGGGGCAAGGAAAAGCTGGCCGAGGGCGGCCTGACGGGCTCCGGCGCCAATCCCGGGGCCGCGCCTCAGAAGTCGTCCAGCGTTTCCCATGCTTTGAGGTCGACGACCGCCGTCATCGCGCGGTGGCTCCACTCGTGGAAGAAGGCCAGGCCCCGCTCGTTCGAGGGATCGAGCGAGCCGATGCCGATCACCGGCCAGATCCAGGCGATGAGCACGCAGGTGCGATAGTCGCGCCAGCAGGTCTCGAAGTCGTAGTCCTCGACCCCGTTGGCGACCAAGTGGTGGTGGTAGAGGTGCACGAGATAGTCCTCGTGCTGGCGCCGATCCTCGACGGTGATGTTGCCCTCGAGCAAGTAGGCGAGGTCGAAGGCGCCGACGCCTTTGATGACGATCTGCCAGTCGACCACGGTGAACGGCTCGCCGCCGCGATCGAAGAAGAAGTTGTCGGCGCGATAATCGCCGTGGACGATCGTGCAGGGCTTGGCGGTCAGCTCCTGCATGATGCGGGTGATCATGCCGCCCAGCCGGTCGCCGACCGGGACCAACTCGGCCGGCACGCGGTCGCCGAGGAAATCGCGGTAGGGGCCCCAGCACTGCTGGAACACGTCCTGCAGCGCGAGCATCGCCGGGTCGTTGAAGGCGGGCAGCCAGTCGAACACATGCAGCGCCGGGCGCTCCCACCACTGCGCCTGCATCTTGGCCAGCGCTATGACCGCCGTGCGCGTGTCGTCGATCGACAGCCCCGCCACCTGGTCGCCGTTCCGGGCCGGCGCCAGGTCCTCGAGGATGAGCGCGAAGTCGCCGCTCTCGTGGTCGAAGGCGTGGAAGTAGGGCGTCGGCGTGGTGAGATTGTTCAGCCGCGCCAACTGCTCGTAGAAGCGCACCTCCTTCTCGTAGTGGCGGAAGGTCGAGGTGATCATCCGCGCGCCGGGATCGTGGCTCGGCAGCTTGAGGATCACGCTCTTCGGCGCGGTGGGCGCGTCGCAGTCGTAGTTGAGCCGGATGCGGCTGACGACGCCGAGGAAGCCCGTCCCGACCCCGATCGGCTCGGCCTCGAAGCTTGTGACCTTGGCGCCGCGAAGACCGCAGGCTTCGCCGAGGGCCTTGGTCAGCCAGGCCGGCGTGACATCTTCGATGGTGACCGGAAATCCGCGCTCGGCCATGCGCTCCTCCCTACTTCAGCTGCGAGTCCAGGTACTTGCGCACGCCTTCTCCGTAGGGCGGGCGGAGCGCCTTCATCGGCCCGAGGTCCTTCTTAAGCTGTTTGTAGACCGACTTGCGGTGGCTGAACTCGCGGAAGCCGTCGACGCCGTGGTAACTGCCCATGCCCGAGGGGCCGACGCCGCCGAACGGCAGATCCTCCTGCGCAACGTGGAAGATCACGTCGTTGACAGTCACCCCGCCGGAGGTGGTGCGGCTCAGCACTTCCGCCTCCTCGGCAGCATCGGCGCCGAAGTAGTAGAGGCCCAGCGGCCGCTCGTGCGCGTTGACGTAGTCGATCGCCTCGGCGAGCTTGCCGTAGGTCTTGATCGGCAGAACCGGGCCGAAGATCTCCTCCTGCATCACCGCCATGTCGTCGGTCGGATTGATGATCAGCGTGGGCGGGATCTTGCGGTGCTCCTGCTGGCTGAAGTCCTCGCCGGCGGGGTTGATCTCGACGACCTCGGCGCCCTTGGCGCGCGCGTCGGCGATGTAGCCCTGGATGCGCTCGAAGTGCCGGTCGGCGATCACGGCGGTGTAGTCCGGGTTGTCCTTGATCGAGGGGAACATGCTTGTCACGGAGGTCTTCGCCTCGCTCACGAACAGGTCGAGCTTGTCGGCGGGCGCGAGCACATAGTCGGGCGCAAGGCAGATCTGGCCGGCGTTCAGCGTCTTGCCGGCCATGACCCTGGCCGCCGCGGTCGGATAGTCGGCCGAGCGGCCGAGGATCACCGGGCTCTTGCCCCCGAGTTCGAGCGTGAGGGGCGTCAGGTTCGCGGCCGCGGCCCTCATCACGTGGCGGGCGATCGAGGTCGCGCCGGTGAAGATCAGATGGTCGAAAGGCAGGCCGGCGAACGCCTGGCCGACCTCGGGGCCGCCAGGGAAGCAGGCGATCTCCTCCTCTGTAAAGGCCTCGGCGAACATCTCGGCCATCAGCAGCGAGGTGGCCGGCGCGTATTCCGAGGGCTTGATCATCGCGCGGTTGCCGGCGGCCAGCACGCCGGCGAGCGGCGCGAAGGTCAGGTTCACCGGGAAGTTCCAGGGGCTGATGATCCCGACCACGCCCTTCGGCTGGTAGAGGACCTCGGCCTTGGCGCCCAGGAAGCCGAGCAACGCCGGCGTCGTCTTGCGCTTCTCGGGCCGCATCCACTTGGTCAGGTTGGCCTTGGCGTACTCGAGCGGCCCGAGCGAGCCGGCCACGTCGGTAATGCCGCTCACAGCCTCGGCGCGGTTGCCGAAGTCTGCGTTCAGCGCCGCGACGATCGCCGCCTGATGCTTCTTCAAGAGCTGGATGCACCGCTCGATCCGCTCCATGCGCAGCTCGGCGCTCGGCGCGCCGACGCGGATGTTCGCCGCCTTCTGCGCGGCAAGCACGCTCTTCATGCGCTGTTCGATTGCATCGCTCATCGCCTGTCCTCCAACGTTCGCTGTCGGCGAGACAGACTTAGCCGCAATCGACTGATCGCGCGACCGTTCTGGACCTTGCGCTCGCGCCGGGGCAACTTTGCGCCGTCGCCTCGAAGGAACCGCCTGGTGTCGGCAGCCTACAAGATCCACCCGCTGAGCGCAGGATTCCGCTGGGAGGATCGCACCGCGCCGCTCCGGCGCCTGAGCGAGGATCAACGCGCCGCGTTCAGCCGCGACGGCTTCGTCAAGGTCGAGGGCGCCTTCACGGCCGAAGAGATCGCCGCCGTCACCGCGGCCATCGATCCGCTGGAAGCGGAAGGCGAGGAGAAGCTGCGCGCCGCCGGCGGGACGGTCTCCATCGCCACCGCAGACGAGATCACCTTCACCACCCACATCGTGCGCAAATCGCCGGTGCTGAAGGCGTTCGCCGCGCACCCATTCGTCATCGACGTCTGCCACGACCTGCTGGGCGACGAGGTCCGCCTCTACTGGGACCAGTCGGTCTACAAGAAGACCGCACAGATGCGCGAATTTCCCTGGCATCAGGACAACGGCTACACCTTCATCGAGCCGCAGCAGTACCTGACCTTCTGGTTGCCGCTGGTCGACGTCGACGAGCAGAACGGCTGCCCGTGGATGGCGCCGGGCCTGCACCGGCTGGGCACGCTCGACCATTGGACGACGCCGATCGGATACAAGTGCCTCGAGGATGTGCCGGACGCGGTGGCCGTGCCGGCCAGCGCGGGCGATGCGATCATCTTCTCGTCGCTCTCGCCGCACCGGACCGGCCCGAACCTTAAGACCGGCACCGTGCGCAAGGCCTACATCCTGCAGTACGCCCACGACGGCTCGATCGCGACCCACCGCGACGGGCGCACGGCGACGCAGGATCATCCCGAGCGACAGTTCAAGATCCTCTCGGCGAGGGCCTGACGCGGCGCGCCTTCCGCCACGTCCGGCTCTTGCGGATCGCGATTTTGCGCTAAGCGTCGGGAAGAGACCTTCGGGAGAGAGACGCCTTGGCAAGCCTTTCCGTCGAGGAGCGCGCCGCGCTCAGGGACTCCGTGCACCGGTTGCTCGCCGACCGCTCGAGCGAGGCGCACCTGCGGGCGACGATGGAAACGGACGCCGGCTATGACACGGCGCTCTGGAAGCAGATCTCGGAGATGGGCGTCGCGGGCCTCGTCATCGACGAGGCGCACGGCGGCGCGGACGCCGGCCCGCTGGAGCTGGAGGCGGTGATGGAGGAGGCGGGCGCGGCGCTGCTGTGCAGCCCGCTGGTCGCCTCGAGCGTGCTCGCCGCCGAGCTCCTCCGCGCGCTGGGCGATGAAGAGGCCAACGCCCGCCTGCTGCCGGGGATCGCGGCCGGAACGACCATCGCCACCGCGGCGCTGACCGGCGAGGCGGGAAGCTGGACCGAGGACGGCGTAACCGTCTCGGCCTCGGCCGACGGCCGGCTGAGCGGGCTCGCGTCCTATGTCCTGCACGGCCAGAACGCCGACGTGCTGCTCGTCGTCGCCGACGGGCCTAACGGCCTGCAGGTGCTCGAGGTCGACCCCAAGGCCACCGGGGTGACGGTCAGCGCGCTGCCGACCTTCGATCACACGCTCCGCCTGGCCAAGGTCGTGTTCGACAACGCCCACGGCCGAGCGCTCGCGGCATCCGGCCCAGTGTGGGCCGCCGTGCGTCAGGCGCTCGACCTGGCGTTGGTCGCGCTCGCCGGCGAGCAGGCGGGCGGCGCGCGACGGGTGCTGGAGTTCACCGTCGATTACGCCAAGACCCGCATCCAGTTCGGTCGCGCGATTGGCAGCTTCCAGGCGATCAAACACATGGCCGCCGACCTGTTGTTGGAAACCGAGTCCGCCATTTCGGCGGCGCGCAACGCGGCGCAGAAGCTGGCCGACGGCGCGCCCGACGCGGCAGAGGCCATCGCGCTCGCCGCCTTCGCCTGCGCCGACGCCTTCACCAAGACAACAGCCGACGCCGTCCAGATGCACGGCGGCATCGCGTTTACCTGGGCGCACCCGGCCCACCTGTACCTCCGCCGCGCCCGCGCCGACGCCCAGCTGTTCGGCGCGCCGGCGTCTCACCGTGAACGCTACCTCGAAGCCCTGGGAGCCTAGAGCCATGGACGACGCAGCACAGGTCGCCCTGATGACAGACGAGCAGCTCCGCGCGGAGGTCGCCGCGTGGCTGAAGGACAACTGGGACGGCTCGGTCCGCGCGCCGCAGGGCGGCGGCGATGTGACCGGCTACCGCGCCTGGATCGCCAAGGTGGTCGAAGCCCGCTGGGCCGCGCCGCGCTGGCCGGTGGCGTGGTACGGGCGCGGGCTCTCGAACGACCAGGGGCGCATCGTCGAACGCGAGTTCGCCCGCGCCGGCGCGCCGGGCACCGGCCAGGATCGCACCCAGCTCTACGCCAACACCCTCCTCGCACGCGGGACGGACGCGCTCAAAGCCAAGCTCATCGGCCCGATCCTGAAGGGCGAGGTGACGATGTGCCTGCTCTATTCCGAGCCGGGCGCAGGCTCCGACCTCGCCGGGGTGCGCACCCGCGCTGACCTTCACGGCGATCACTATGTGGTCAACGGCCAGAAGGTCTGGACCTCGACGGCGGCCACCGCCGACTACGGCATGCTGATCGCCCGCACGAACTGGGACGCGCCGAAGCACCAGGGTCTGAGCTTTTTCTTCCTGCCGATGAAGCAGAAGGGCGTCGAGGTCCGCCCGCTGAGGCAGATCACCAACGAAAGCCACTTCAACGAGGTCTTCTTCACCGACGCCATCGTGCCGGCTGAGAACCTGCTGGGCGAACTCGGCCAAGGCTGGAGCGTGTTGCAGACCGCGCTCGCCTACGAGCGCTCGGTGATGGGGGAGGGCGCCAGGGGCCCGCGCAGCGGGGTGGCCGAGAGCGCCGGCGAGGAGCCGCTGATCGCGCTCGCCCGCGAGGCGGGCCGGCTCTCCGACCCGCTGCTGCGCCAGGATATCGCCAAGGTGGTCGCCTACAAGCGCCTGAACGCGCTGAACACCGCCCGCGCCAAGGCGGACCTCGCCCAGGGCACATCCTCGCCGGTCATGAGCCTCGGCAAGCTCGCCATGTCGCGCATCCTGCACGAGGAGGCGCGCGTGCGGACCGCCATCCTGGGGGCCGGGAGCCTGCTCGAGGGCAAGAACCATCCGCGCGCCGAAGACGCCAACTTCCTGACGCTGAACGCCTATTTCACGTCCATCGGCGGCGGCACCGACCAGATCCAGCGCAACATCATCGGCGAGCGCGTGCTGGGCTTGCCCAAGGAGCCCGAGGTCGACCGCGACGTGCCGTTCCGCGAGGTGAAGGGCGGATGAGGGTGTTGGCGTTCGTCCTCGCGGCGACGTTCGCCACCGCCAGCGCTGCGGCCGCCGCGCCCTGGCAGGCGGTCGAGACGACGCACATCGGCGGCTACGTGCTGACCGTTGAGAGCGAGGACGGGGCCGACGACAGTCCGCGCCTGGTCATCGCAGCGCCAGGCGGCCACACGACCACCCTCTCGCTCAACGGCGGGCTGGCGGCCGTCAAGGACGCCATGACGACCAAGTCGCTCGCCGCCCTGAACACGCTGAATTCCAAGTATCTCTACGCCACGGACGCGCTGAAGGACCGCGCCAGCGGCGATAGGCTCGTGCTGGTGTTCGGCGCGGCGGAAGACCCCGATCCCTGGGCGATCCGTGTGCTGCACCTTGCGGCCAACGGCCAGGTTCAGACGGTGTTTTCGGAAGACGCGTTCGAGCTGACCGCGATCGCCGACCTGAACAAGGACGGCGTGCCCGAGCTGATCGGCCGGCCGAGCTACTCGCAGATGGATAATCGCTGTATCGCCACCTACGACCCGCAGGCCGTCTACCGGCTGAGCGGCGGCAGTTATGTCTACGACGAGGCGTTGTCGAAGACCTACAACCTGACCCACCGCTACGTCTGGGCAGGCCCCCACTCCCGCGAAGACGTCGGCGTCGACCTCTGCAACAAGAGCGGCCCGAAGCTCGTCCCAGCCCCGAAGACCGGGTAGGCGATTGGCAGACGGCTAGGAAAGCCCGGCGGCCGCGTCGGCGAAGCGGGCGGCTTCGCTGTCGCCGCGCAGGCGGAGCACCGGACCGCGGCTCGCCGCAGCCAGTTGCGCCTCGAGCGCCGGCGACCAGCGCCCGAACTCGAGCACCAGGCGTGCGTAACGCCATCCGAACCCCTCCTCGCAGCCGTCGGGGCGGTCGGCCCTCGGCCGGTCGCGATGCGTCACGGTCTTGCGCCAGGAGCGGAGGAGGCGGCGCCATGCCGGCTGGTCGAGCCAGATGACCAGATCGGCTTGCGGCAGCGTGAGCGCCGACGCCTCGCCGTAGCTTCCATCGACGACCCAGCCGTCGGTGGGCAGCGACGCGGCGAGATCGGCGCTGAAGGCGTCCGGCGCGCGCCGCGTCCAGCCAGGCCCATAGGCCAGGCGGTCGAGGTGGATGACGGGCAGGCCCAGGGTCTCGCCCAGACGGCGCGCCAGGGTGGACTTGCCAGCCCCGCCGCCGCCCAGGATGGCGATGCGGCGGAGCGTCGCGGGGAGCGCGACGGGGCGGGCCGCCGTGGCGATCCAGACCCGCGTCCACGCCGAGCCCGCCCAGAGCGCCGCCAGCACCATGGCGTCGACGGTGGTCACGCCGGTCAGCACCGCGATCATGCCGACGAGCCCCTGGTGCAGGCCAATGCCGATCCAGATCATCAGCGGCAGCTGTACGAACCAGAGGCTGGCGAACGGCACGACAGCGGCGATCTTGGTGGCGCCCGCGCCGCGGAACGAATAGCCCAGCGCGATCGCGGCGGTGTTGATCGCCACCCCGAAGCCCACGATGCGAGCCGGCAGGATGGCCATGGCCAGCGTGGCGGGATCGCGCAGGAAGAGGCTGAGCAGCGCGTGCGGGGCAAGCGCCAGCACGAGCCCCATGGGCGCGGTGATCGCGACCACGACCCCCGTCGTCCGCCATCCCCAGGTGCGCGCGTCGCGCGCGTCGCCGCGCCCGAGCGCCTGGCCGACCAGGGTGGCGGCCGCGGCGCCGAGGCCCGTGCCGGTCTGGGTCGGCACGTTGGTCAGCGTGAGCAGCACGTTGGCGATCGCCGCGGGCGCGGCCCCCAGCTGCGCGATGACGGCGAACACGCCCATCAGCGCCACCTGCAACAGGCTTTGTTGCGCGCTGATCGGCCAGCCGATGGCGGCGATCTCGGCGACGCCGCCCAAGCGCGGCCGGACGCTCAGGAAGCCGGGGATGAGGCGGAGCGCAAGGCCGCCCTGCACCGCGATGCAGGCCAGCATGGCGCCGTCCATCGCCAGCGCTCCGCCGATCGCGCCGAACCCGCGCACCGGCCCCCAGCCCAACACGAAGAGGAACGTCAGCCCGACCTGCAGCGGCGCCGACACGGCCGTCACCGCCGTCGCGATCATCGGCCGTCCCGAGCCGATCCAGGCGGCGTTGATCGGCAGCGTGACGGCCAGGAAGACCATCGAGGGCGCTGCGACCACGATCCAGGCGCCGCCGGCCGCGGCCGCCGCATGGTCGGGTAGGATGATCGCGACCAGCGACGGGCCGATCACCCAGGCGACCGCCGCAACGGCCATCGCCAGTGGAATCGCGCCGGCGTGCGCCGCGGCCAGGACGTCCGCGATCCGGCCGGGGCGGCCCGCGCCGGTCGTGCGCGCGACGATCGCCTGCACGCCGGTGTCGACGCCGTAGAGCAGGGCGCAGATCGCGCCGTAGATGGCGCTGCCGGCGCCGACGCCGGCGATGGCGGCGTTGCCCAGCCGCCCCAGCATGCCGACGGTCGCGATGTCGACCGCGGTGTAGATCATGAAGAAACCGACCAGCGGCGCGGCAAGGGTGAAGATCGGGCGCACCCCGCGCAGGGAGGTCGGTGGTGCGGGGCGGGCGGCGTGCAGGGCGGCGTCCAAGGGACTCTCCTGTGCGAGGCGCTAGAGGCGGGCGCGGACCGGCTGTTCGCGCCGGGGATGCTCGCCGGACCGGCTCCGACGGTGATGCTAGACGCACCGGCTCATTCGGATTACTGAATTCAGTCGATGAGTGAATTCGATCAATTGCAAATCAGGAAGGTGGACGGCGGCCTGCTGCTCATCTTCCGCGAGCTTCTGGCGCGGCGGCGAGCCAGCGAGGTCGCCGCCCAGCTGGGCCTCAGCCCTTCGGCGATCAGTCATGCGTTGAGACGCCTGCGGGATCTGTTCGGCGAGCCGCTGTTCGTCCGCCGCTCGCACGGGCTGGAGCCGACCCAACACGCCCTGGAACTCGCCCCACGGATTGAGGCTCTGATCGAGCTGATCGGCCAGACGGTGTCTACCGCTCAGGCGTTCGACCCGGCGAAGGCCAAGCGGCGGTTCCGCATCGCGTGTCAGGGTTCGCTCGCCAGCCTCATCGGCGGCCACCTGACCGCCGCGTTCCGCCGCCTCGCGCCCGGCTGCGCATTCTCGATCCGATCTGTGATCCTTGACCGTGCGTTGCGCGCCGTTCGTCGCGGAGAGGCGGACGTCGCGCTCGGCGCCTTCCGACAGATTCCGCAGGGTCTGGCCGCCGCGACGTTGTTCGAGGACCCGTATGTGGTCATCGCGCGCAAGGGACACCCACATGTCGACGGCGCGGTCGACCTGGCCACCTATACGCTCGGCGGTCACATCTTCGTCGGCGATCCGGATGGCGCGCTCACCGACGAAGCGCCGGTCGACCGCGAGACAGTGAACGCGACCTACGGCGGGATGCCTGGACCGGAGAGTGTCTGGACCCAGGGGTACGTCTCGCAGTGGGAGACGGCGATGCTGCTGGTGGCGACGACCAATGCGCTGGCCGATTGCCCACGCAGCCTGGCCCGGCGTTACGCCGACCGCCTCGGCTTGCAGGTGCTCGATCCGCCGTTCGCGCCGTTCCGGTTCACCGTGCAGACCGTGCGGCGCGCCGACGTCGCCGATCCGGGTCTCGACTGGTGCATGGACCGCATCGCCGAGGCGGTGGCGACGTGACTGACCAGGCCCCTCGCTCAGCCGCTCAGCGCTTGCTGACGCTGCGCGTCGGACGCCACGCCCCGGTCCTCAGCTGTGAGAGCGCGCTTTGGCGTGCGGCGGCTTCGCACTAAGGAGTCGCCGATGGCCAATCTGCAGGACATCGGCGCTCTTCTGCGCGACCGCCTCCCGGCCGATCGTCCATACGTGGTCGCGATCACGGGGGGCGTGGCCGTCGGAAAGAGCGTGCTGGCCGCCCAGCTGGCGAACGATATCGCCGCCTGGGCCGAGCGGCCGAGCGTGGCGATCGTCGGCACAGACGGGTTCCTGTTCGACAACGCGACGCTGGAGGCGAGGGGCCTCGGCCCGCGCAAGGGGTTCCCCGAGAGTTATGACGTCGAGGGCTTCCGCGCCGCGCTGACGACAATCCGTACCGGACCCACGTCGTTCCCCGGCTACTCGCACGCGACCTACAACGTCGAGCCGGCGTTGACGCGCACGCTTTCGCCGCCCGACGTCCTGGTCGTCGAGGGGCTCGGGCTGCACGTCGACCACGGCGCCGACGCCAGCGGCCGGCCGTTGATCGATGTGCTGATCTACCTCGACGCCGAGCCAGACCACCTCGAGGCCTGGTTCACCGCGCGGCTGATCGGGCTGATGATCGCCGCACGCGACGATCCGACCTCCTTCTACGCGCGCTTCCTCGACTTCGACGACGCCGGGCGGCGGGCTTTCGCCAAGATGGTCTGGACACGGATCAACCTGCCGAACCTGACCGAGCACATCTCGGCCGCGCGGGATCTGGCCGACATCGTGGTGCGCAAGGGCGCCGATCACGCGATCGAGGCGATCGAGGCCCGCCAACCCGCCAGCCATTGAGACGCCGCTCGCGATCTCATCGGGTGCTATGCTGGCCCGTCGGCGCCTGCAGGCCGCTTCTGACAAGCAGCGAACGGAGAGGGTGATGACAAGGCTTTTGGTCGCGGCATGCCTGATGGTCACGGCGCTGGCGCAGACGGCGGCGGCGCATCCTCAACGTGCGATGCACATCTGCAAGCCGGGCTATTCCTGGCGGAAGGTCTGCCTCCAGCTCGGCCCAGCCGCCCCAGGGCGCCTCTTCGGCGCCTGCCTCAAGACCGGCTACGGCTGCGTCGGCCCGCCTCCGCGCATCCAGTAGCAGCGCTGTTGCGCCTCGATGACACGCGATCGAGGCGCGCCGCTGAGCGCCATTGAGGGCGTCTGCCCCGGCGGCTATCGTCCCCGAGTCGCCCATGGACACACCCCTTCTCGCGCTGGCCGTCTTGGCCGCCTGGATGCCGGGCTGGGCGCCGTCCTGGCTGGGCGGGCCGCACCGCGCGCCGCCGCCCGAGATCTGGCACGGCGCGCGCTTTGGCATGACGCCGGCGCAGGTGCTCAGGCTCTTTCCGGCCGCCCGGCCCACGGTCGCCGGAGCATCCCTCGCCGGCGACGTCGAAGGCGCCTCTATGCTCACGCGGGTTGCCGATCACGACACGGTCGCCCGCTTTTTCTTCGGCAAGAAGGGTTTGAGCACGGTGGAGCTCGACATCGTCGACATCGAGACCGGGCGCACAGCGGCGAACCTTCTGGAAGCCCACGAGTTCGGCGAGCTCCTCGCCCAGAAATACGGTCCGGCGCAGGTCTGCGCGTCGCCACAGCCACAGGCGCTCGTGCAAAGCTACCGGTGCCGCTGGACGACGGATCTTGTGCGAGTCGAGCTCGAGTACCGCGAAGCCGCGCCGCCGCCGACCCTGACCGTGGTCTACCGCCTGAACGTCGACGCCGCCGGCTCCGGCCTCTGACCCACGCCTATTGCGCTCCGCCGGCGATCGCCGCCGCCTGATCGATCTGCGCCCGGGCAGCGTCCAACGCCTTCGCCGTTCGCGCGATGTAGTCCTGCGCCTCGGCCCAGCGGCGGCCTTCGATCGCTTCGCGCACGCCGGGCAGGGTCTTCGCGCCATAGCCGGTCAGCATGCCGGGCGCGTAGAGCAGGTTCTTGTACCACGGCCGGCCGGGGAGACCGTCGGGATCGGTCAGCGCGTGCTCAACACCGATCAACAATGCGTCCAGCCGCGCCTGCGTCGCTGGCGCGGGTGGCGTCGTGGCGACGATGCGGTCATAGGCCAGCGCGCTGCTCCTCAGGTTCGCGACCGCCGCGTCCAGCGGTCCGAAGTCGATCGCCGGGACAGCGTCGTCCCGCGGGGGCGCGGCGCTGGCCCTGGTCGGATCGGCGGCCAGGGCGAAGGCGTTCGCGTCCAGCAGGCGGTCTGTGAGGGCGGAACGCTCCCGCATCGCGATCATGCTCCTCTGCACGTCATCCACATCCCCGGCGACATCGACAGCGAGATCGCGCATCTGCAGCGGGACGACGTCCGCGTCGGCGGTGCGCAGGATCAGGCGCCCGGCGGTCTTCGCCAGCACAACGCCATAGACCATGCCCGGATCGCCGAAGCGGCTGAAGTGTTCGAAGGTGTCGTACTGGGAGTGGTAGACGCCCTGCTGCTCGCCTTCGCCCGCGTACTCCAGGTTGATTGAGGCAATCCCCAGGTGTTGGACGAACGGCGTGTAGTCGGAGCCTGACCCCATAGGCCCGATCGGCAGATCGGGACCGGCGGCGGCTTCGGCGGCAAGGCGCTTGGCCTCGGCGCTCGCGTCGGGGTCGAGGCCCGCAACCTCCAGCGCCGCGATCGCCCGGTCCCGCACGCTCGCGCCGGTTTCCGGATCGCGCACGTCCGCGGCGACCTGGTCGACCAGCCGCTGGGTCGAGTAACTCGCTTCGACGCGCAGGATGCCGCGAGTGTTGGTGTCGGAATTCACATAGAGCGCGGCCTTGGCCTTGAGCTCGTCGGCGTGTTCCTCCGCCCACTCGGTTGAACCCAGCAGCCCCGGCTCCTCGCCGTCCCAGCTCGCGTAAACAATGGTCCGCTTCGGCCGCCAGCCGGTCTGGGCCAGCGCGCCGATCGAGCGGGCCTCCTCCAGGAGGGCGCTCTGGCCGGCGAGTGGGTCCCAGGCCCCGAACACCCAGCCGTCGCGGTGGTTGGCGCGGATCACCCACTCGTCCGGGCGCTCGGAGCCGTGCATGAAGGCGATGACGTCATAGATGGGCTTTAGGTCCCAGTTGGACTGGACGACGAGGTGGGCGACCGCCGGTCCAGGCCCGAGGCGATAGGTGATCGGGAGCGCGCCCCGCCAACGCTTGGGCGCGACCTGACCGGCCAGCGCCGCCAGGAAGGGCTGGGCGTCGGCGTAGGAGATCGGCAGCGCCGGGATCCTCATCAGCGTCTTCGCCTCGCCGATCGGGATGCGCGGCGCGTCTGCGGTCGCGCCGATGTTCGGCGTCAGCGGGTCGCCCGCCTCCACCGGCAGGTCCATGATCGAGCCGCGTTGCACGCCCCAGCTCGGCCGCCAGGCGCCGTCGGGATAGGTCTGACCCGCGCCATAGCCGTCGTCGGCGGGATCGGAATAAATGATGCAGCCGACCGCGCCGTGCTCTTGCGCGAGCTTGACCTTCAGGCCGCGCCAGATCTGGCCGTAGCGGACGATGACGATCTTGCCCTTCACGTCGACGCCGAGCCGGGCCAGCGCCGCGTAGTCGTCCGGCGCGCCGTAGTTGACGTAGACGAGGGGGGCGGTGACGTCGCCGTCAGCGCCATAGGCCAGGTACGGCGGCAGCGCGCCGTCGTGGATGGCCGAGGTCGCGTCGCCGGCGATCGTCGGCTCGCTGAGGCTGGCCTTGAACGGCGCCGGGCCGACCAGCTCCAGGCTCTCCGCCTTCGGGGTGGGATAGAGCACCTGGAACACCTCGATGTGGGCGTCCCAGCCCCAACCTCTGAACTGGGAGAGCACCCACTCGGCGTTTTCACGGTCGTGCGGCGAGCCGACCTGGTTCGGCTGCGATGACATCCGCTGCAGCCGCGCGGCAATCGCGTCGGTCGAGAGGTTGGCGTCGAACCGGGCTTCGAGGGCCCGTTCGGCCTGGGCGTTCGCATCCGAGAAGCCGAGCAGCCCCGGCGCCGCCTGCGCCGCCGGCGCGGCGGCGAGCGCAAGCGCCAAGATCAGTGTGCGGTAGATCATCGCGAGCCCCGTGACGCCCCCGAGCCTAGTTCGACCGGGTGTTGCTCGAGGTCAAGGCCGCCCAATGGTCGTCTTGCCGCCGCCACACACTCTGCCATGATGAACACAGAGACGAGGAGGAGAGGCTGATGACCCACGCGGGAAGCTGCTTTTGTGGCGCGGTTCAGTTGGAAGTCGACGGCGAGCCGGAAGCGATGGGCTACTGCCACTGCCGCTCCTGCCGTTCCTGGTCTGGCGGGCCGGTCAACGCGTTCAGCCTCTGGCGGCCGGACGCGGTGAGGATCACCGCCGGCGAAGCGAGCGTCGCCACCTATGCCAAGACGCCGCTCAGCGAGCGCAAGTACTGCACGAAGTGTGGCGGCCACCTGATGACCAACCATCCACCGCTCGGCATGGTCGACGTTTTCGCTGCGACTATCCCGACCCTGGATTTTCAGCCCGGCGTACACGTGAACTACGCCGAGACGGTTATGCCGATGCGCGACGGCCTGCCGAAGCTAAGAGATTTCCCGAAGGAATTCGGCGGCTCCGGCGAGGCCGTCCCGGAATAGCCGAGCTTGTTCGATGGAAGTGGCGTTCGAACAACGGCGCGGCGAGGTTCTCGCGGCGCTGGTCGCGCTGGTCCAGCGTGAGCCGGAGGTTCGGGCGCTCTGGCTGCAGGGCTCGCTCGCGCGCGGCGACGCCGACGCTCTCTCCGACATCGACGCCTATCTCGCGATCGAGGACGCGGCGTTCGAGGCCACCTTCGAGCGGCGGCAGGCGCTGATCGCGGAGCTTTCCCCCGTGCTGGCCGCCGCCGACGCAACCGTTCCCGGCCTGAGGTGCGTGCACGCCTTGCTCGATGGCGGCGTCAGGCTGGACCTCTATTTCGAGCGCGAGTCGGAGGTGGCAGCCCAGGCTCGGCCGGCGGCGAAGGTGCTGGTCGACAAGGGCGCCATCGGCGAACGGCTCCGCCGCGATTGGGCGGCGCCGATCGGCGTCATCGGTCGCGCCATCCAGGTCATCCTGCGGATGACGCGGCAAGGCGGGACCTGGCCCCTCCGCGTGCTCTTGCGCGAGCAGTGGTCGACCTTCGCGATGATGGAGCTCGACCTGATCAACGCCCAGCTGGCGCAGCTGATGGCGGTCAAGGCGGATCCGGCGAGCTTCTTTCAGAACCCCTTCTCGCTCTCCCGGCGTCTCGGCGATGTGGAGCGGGCGGAGCTCGACGCGCTCACGGCCGCCGTGCTCGACGGCGTCGCCCGGCGCGACCGTGCGAGCTTGCTGGCCACGCACCTGCGCATCCTCGACGCCCTGGTGCGCGAGGGGAGGGCGGCCTGCGCCGCGCTCGGGATCGACTACCCGATCAGCGAGGCTGGCGATGCCGGCCTGCGCCGACTGCTCGAGCAGGCTTGGCCGAGATAGGTCGACGCCGCTGCGAAGATCGTGAAGATGGCGAGGCCCATTTTCGGGAGAGCCCGCCATGCCGACAAACCGCCAGTTCCTGCTCGCGCAGATCCCGACCGATAAGCTCGCGCCGGAGCACTTCCGGCTGATCGACGGCCCGATGCCGATGGCGGGGGAGGGCGAGGTCCTGGTTCGCACCCGCTACATCTCGCTCGATGCCGCCAACCGCGCCTGGATGCTCGGGCGCACCTATCGCGCGGCGTTGAACGCCGGCGAGGTGATGGCCGGCGGCGCGCTGGCCGAGGTGGTCGAGAGTCGCGACCCCGGGTTCAAACCTGGCGACCTGGTTTCCGGCGACACCGGCTGGCAGGACTATGCGGCGCTGCCGGCCCGCCATCTGACCAAGCTCGGCCAGGCCGAGCCGATCAGTCACCTGCTCGGCGTCTATGGGATCGTCGGGCTGACCGCCTATTTCGGCCTGCTCGAGTGCGGCCAGCCCAAGGCCGGCGACACCGTCGTGGTCTCGGCCGCCGCGGGCGGGGTGGGCTCGATCGTGGGGCAGATCGCGAAGATCAAGGGCTGCCGCACCATCGGCATCGCCGGCGGCGAGGCGAAGTGCGCGCTGCTCACTACAAAGCTCGGGTTCGACGCCGCGGTCGATCACAAGGCCGGGAACCTGGTCCGGGCGCTGCGCGCGGCCGCGCCGGACGGCATCGACGTCTACTCCGACAACGTCGGCGGCCAGGTGCTGGAGGCCTGCCTGTTCAACATGAAAGACCATGGCCGCATCGCCTGCTGCGGCGCGGCCTCACAGTACGACGGCCCGGGCGCAGCCTACGCCCCGCGCGGTGTGCCGGGCCTGATCGTGACCAAGCGGCTTGTGCTGCGCGGGTTCGTGGTGATGGACTTCGAGGCCGAGAACGAGCGCGCGCTGACCGACCTCCGCAGCTGGGTCGAAAGCAGAAAGCTCAAGGTTTACGAGGACATCATCGACGGGTTCGAGAACCTGCCGCGGGCGCTGATCGGTCTCCTGGCAGGCGAGAACATCGGAAAGCGCATGGTGAGGGTTGTGTGACGTTGCGGGCCAGCGCCGTTCGTGCATCCCTGCCGTTCATGATGGTTAACAACAGATGGCTGGCCGTCGCTCTGACGGCTGGCGCTCTGGCTTCGGCTGCAAGCGCAGTCGCCGCCCCGGCGCCGCATCTCGGCCTGCCGCCCCCCGCCCAGGTCCGGCACGAGCACACGAGCCCAATGTTCGCCCACCATGAAGCGGGGCGTTATCAGCGGTACGGCTACGGCGGCTATGGGGCCTACGCCTACGGCCCCTACGCGGCGCAGGATGTCGGACAGCCGCTCTACCCCGCGCCGGCCGAGGCGCCCCCCGCGTCCGCGGCGGTCATGGCCTACAACGGCGACAAGGTCTGCCCCGTGGTCTGGCGCTGGTCGGCCCGCGCCGGGCAGGCCGTGCGCAGCTGGTCGTACTGCAACGACTAGCGGGGCTCCGGCTCTTTATTTCCGATTCATACGCCGCCCGTAGACTCAACCCCCGAGACGCAATCTGCGGAGGATGCGATGGCTGTGATGAGGGCCATGCGCGGCACGGCCTACGCCGACGATCACTTCGAGCCCGAAGGCATGCTGGATCCACAGTTCCAGCGGCGGATCCGCGGGCACCTGGAACAGGTCGACTACACGTCGTTCGCCGCCAACCTGGAGGTGTTCGGTCAAGGCCTCGGGCAGGCGACGCACCAGAACTTCCAGCGCCTGGCGCTGGCCGCCGCCAAGGCGAGAGCGCGCTGGGTGACCAGGGCCCTGGAATTGACGGTCAGTGCGCCCTCTACCGAGCAGGCGAACGAGCTGACCGCGCTTCGGCACGCCTACGAGGAGCTTTCCGAGGCCTACGAGGCGCTCCGCCGGCTGGTCGAACGCGGCTACATCACCTTTCAGCCCGCGGACCAGACGCCAGGCGCGGCGGCTTAGTCTTCTAGCTCGCTTCCGCCACCGCCGTTTCGGCGAGCTTGCGCGCCGTCGGGTAGTCCGCCTTGCCGTTCGCGGCGCGGATCGGCTGGTCGGTGGCGATGATGCGTTTGGGCGTCTTGTAGCCGGCCAGGCTCTTGCGCACGTGGGCGCGCAGCGCCTCTTCGTCGAGCGCGGCGCCCTCCGAGAGATGGATCACGCCGGTCACTGCCTGGCCCCACTTCTCGTCCGGAAGGCCGACGACGAGCGCGTCTTCGATCGAAGGGTGGGTCTTCAAGGCCTCCTCGACCTCCTCGGGGAAGACCTTCTCGCCGGCGGTGTTGATGCAGGCGTTGCCGCGCCCGAGCAGGGTCAGCGTGCCGTCGGCCTCGACCAGGCACCAGTCGCCGGGGATCGAATAGCGAACGCCGTCGATGACGCGGAAGGTGCGGGCGGTCTTCTCCTCGTCCTTGTAGTAGCCGACTGGATTGGGCGGTCCGACCGCGACCATGCCCGGCACGCCGGAACCGGGCTCGACCGGATTATCGTTCTCGTCGAATACCTTACAGCGCTCTCCTATCATGAATTTGGCGGTTTGCACGCTGCCGCCCTTGGCCATGACCGACGCGCCGAGGCCGAGCGCCTCGGACGAGGAAAAGCCGTCGTTGAGGATCGCCTTTGGCATGTGCTCCAAGAGGCCGTTCTTCACCTCCAGGCTCCACATCACGCCCGACGAGATCATCATCGCGACCGACGAGACGTCGTATTTGCCGGGCTCGGCGTTGAGCGCGTTGAGGATCGGCTTGCCGAACGAGTCCCCGACCAGCACCAAAGCTTGTGGCTTATGCCGGTCGATGGCGCGGAGAAGCTCCTCGGCGTCGAAGTTCGGGCTCTCGAGCAGGACAACGCAGCCCCCGCTCATCATCGTGCCCATGGCGGTGAGCAGGCCCGTGCCGTGCATGAGCGGCGGGGCAGGCAGGATGCGCGAGCGGGGCAGCTTGCGGGTGTGCTCGGTCAGCTCGGCCAGCGTCTCGGGAACCGGCATCCCCATGCGGCGGGCTTGGCCAAGGGTGATCTCACGCAGGTCGTTGTGCGCCCACATCACGCCCTTGGGCATGCCCGTGGTGCCGCCGGTGTAGATGAAGAACTGGTCGTCGCCCGACCGCTCGATGTCGAGCGGCCCGCCGTTGCCTTCCTTGGCGAGATCCTCGAAGCGCTCGGCGAATGGCGCAACCTGGCCATCCGTGCTCACCTCGACCCAGGTCTTCACGTTCGGCAGACGCGGGCGGATCTGCATGACGGCGTCGCGGAATTCCGATGAATAAACAACGGTTTGTGCATCGGCGTTGTCGAAGATGTACCAGACCTCTTCGGGCGTATAGCGGTAGTTGACGTTGACGTGGGTCAGCCGGGCCTTCCAGCCGGCGGCGAGCGCCATCAGGTACTCAGGGCGGTTGCGCATGTAGATGGCGATCTTGTCGCCGGGCTTGGCGCCGCGGGCGATCAGCGCGCGGGCCATGCTGTTGGTGGCCTGCGTCGCCTCGCCCCAGGTGATCACCCGCTCGCCGTGGATGAAGGCCGGCTCCTCCGGCGGCACGGCCGGCGCGACGGCGTCGAGGATGTCTCCGAAGTTCCAGCCGTGCATCTTACTTTCTTACCTCCGACCGCGCGCCCCGGCGGTTCCTTATCGTTGTTCAGGCTTACCTGTCGAACCCGAGGCAGGCGGTCAAGCCTGGATGCTCGTCTGGCCTTTGTGCGCGCCGGCGCCCTATCGTGGCCGAGAGGCGAGGTGGGAGGACCGAGTTTGGACTTCAAGGACATCATCTACGCGACCGATGGCCCGATCGGGGTCATCACGCTGAACCGGCCGGCCTATCGCAACGCTCAGGGCTATCGGATGCTGGACGAGATCGACCAGGCGTTCCGGCTCGCGCGGACCGACGAGGAGGTGCGGGTGGTCGTCGTGCGCGGCGCGGGCGGCGTCTTCTCGACCGGCCATGACCTCGGCACGCCCGAAGGCGTCGAATATCGCCGCGCGCTGGGGGCCAAGCCGGGCGTGCAGACCTACGACCAGTTCAAGCACTACAACCTCGACCTGCTGCTCGCCTGGCGCAACTTCCCGAAGCCCACCATCGCCATGGTCGAGGGCTACTGCATCTACGCCGGATGGATGCTGGCGGCGGCGATGGATGTGGTGTTCGCCGCGGACAACGCCGAGTTCCTGGCCGGCTATGTCGAATACATGTCCATCCCGTGGGATATCGGTATCCGCCGGGCGAAGGAGCTCTGTTTCGAGAGCCGCTTCATCTCGGCCGACGAGGCGCGCGCCTACGGTCTCGTCAACCGCGTGCTGCCGCTCGCCGACCTCGAGCGGGAGACGTTCGCCTGGGCCAGGCGCGTGGCCGAAAACAGCCCCGAGACGCTGAGGATGGCCAAGATCCAGATGAACAAGGCGCAGGACGCGCAGGGCTTCGCCAACGCCGTCGAGGACTCCCTAGGCGACTACCAGGCGATGATGCACATGCCGGGCAACACCATGCGGATGGAGGGCGAGCGGCGGCTGCTGAGCGTCGATCTGGCCGTCAGGGGCAAGCGCGGCGAGCGCTTTGGCCTTGCGCCCGCCAAGCCGGAAAAGGTGCGCTGAGATGCCGGAGAGCTTCCACGCGATCCGCCTGTTCAAGACCGACGGCGGCCAGGAGACGCGGTTCGTCGAGCTGACGGACGCCGACCTGATGGACGGCGACGTCGACGTGGCGGTCGAATACTCGACCGTGAACTACAAGGATGGCCTCGCGCTCACCGGGCGCGCGCCGGTCGTGCGCGTCTTCCCGCTCACGCCCGGCATCGACTTCGCCGGGGTCGTCGAGCGCTCGGCGAACGACGGGTTCAAGCCCGGCGACCGGGTCGTGCTGAACGGCTGGGGCGTCGGCGAGAGCCATCACGGGGGCTATGCGCAGAAAGCGCGGGTCAAGGGCGAGTGGCTGGTCAAGCTGCCAGGCGCCATCTCGACCGCGCACGCCATGGCGATCGGCACCGCCGGCTACACCGCGATGCTGTGCGTCATGGCGCTGGAGCGCGAGGGCGTGACGCCGGAGGCGGGCGACGTCGTGGTGACCGGCGCGGCGGGGGGCGTCGGCAGTGTTGCGGTCGCGCTGCTCTCGAAGCTCGGCTATCGCGTCGTCGCCTCGAGCGGGCGCAGGGCCAGCGAGGGCCGCTATCTGACCGGGCTGGGCGCCGCCGAGATCATCGAGCGGACCGAGCTGTCCGCGCCCGGCCGCCCGATCGCGCGGGAGCGCTGGGCGGGCGGCGTCGACTGCGTCGGCAGTCATACGCTGGCCAACGTGTTGGCGCAGATCCGCTACGGCGGCGCGGCAGCGGCGTGCGGTTTGGCGCAAGGCATGGACCTGCCGGGCTCCGTCGCCCCTTTCATCCTGCGCGGGGTCACGTTGGCCGGCGTCGACTCGGTGATGTGCCCGACGCCACGGCGCGCCGAGGCCTGGAGCCGGCTCGCGCGGGACCTCGATCTTGGCCTGCTGGACGCGATGACCGTGCGCGCCGCGTTGGCCGACGCGCCGGCGTTGGGCGCGGCGATCCTCGAAGGCAAGGTGCGCGGACGCGTGCTGGTGGACGTGAACGCCTAGCGCCACCGTCAAGAAAACTTCGCTTGATCCAGGCCCGGCGCACGCCATCAAGGCGCATGCGAATACTTCCTGTTGGGATCGCGGCGATCCTTTGCATCTGCGCGGCCCGCGCGGCCGCGGACGACCTGACGCCGGCCGATCGCGCCGTACCCCGCTACGAGCACGTCATCGTCATCGTCGAGGAGAACAAGAGCTACGAGCAGATCCTGAATCCCGCCGCGGCGCCTAACATCGCCGGCCTCGCGGCGCAGTACGGCGACGCGGCCCAGTTCTTCAGCGAAGTTCATCCGAGCGAAGCCAACTACGTGGCCATCCTGGGCGGCGACACCTTCGGTATCCACGACGACGACGCCTACTATTGTCACGCCGGCTCGCAGGACCCGTTCTGTCCCGGCGCGGCCGCACCGGGCTATGCGGACCACACTGTCAGAGCGCCGCACCTGGGTCAGCAACTCGACGCCGTCGGGCTGACCTGGAAGGGCTACTACGAGGACCTGCCGGAGGCGGGATCGCCGGCCGTCATCGCCGGCGATCGGGCCTACCCGGACCCGCTGGGGCGCAAGAGCGCCTTCTATGCCTCCAAGCACTCCGGCTTCATGAACTTCGCTTCCGTGCAGAGCGATCCGCACCGCGCCGGGCGCATCGTGGGCTTCGATCGGCTTGAGGCCGACCTGGCGGCGGACCGGCTGCCCAACTTCGCCCTCATCGTCCCCAACCAATGCAACGAGATGCACGGTCTGAACGCCGACAACCTTCCACCAGGTTGCTCGTCGCTCGACCAGGCCGGGCTCATCCGCCGTGGCGACACCGAGGTCGGCGCGTTGGTCAAGCGAATCCAGACCACGCCGGCCTGGCGCGGACGCGGCAACTTCGCAATCGTGGTCACCTTCGACGAAGGGGCGGGCCGCGTGCGCGCAGGTTGCTGCAGGGTAACGCCCGGGGCGGCATCCAACTTCGGCGGCGGCCATATCCCGACCATCGTCATCACCAACCACGGGCCGCGCGGCATGAAGGACGAGACCCCTTACAACCACTATTCGCTCTTAAGGACGCTCGAGGACGCGTTCGGGATCTCCAAGCACCTCGGCCTCGCCGCCGCGACCGACCAGGGCGTGGTCCCGATGGTCAAGCTGTTCGCGCTCGCGCGCTAAGTGGGCCGGACTCAATAGCGCGTCAGCGATGTCAAACGGGGCCGAGCGAGCGCCGGGTTTCTGGCTGAGACGAAGCGCGGCCTCAGCCCATGGGGCCGGTCGGCGCCGGGAACGGCGCCCAGAAGGCTCGAATCTCGGCGCGGGGGTCGTTCTCTACGTGGGTGTCGTTGTCGAAGACCATGGTCGCGCGGGTTGTCGGATCGAAGGGTGGCCACTCAGGGATCGAGTCGTTGTTTGGGTTGCCGGTCTTGGCGAAGGCGACCCACGTCGCCGCCAATCGATCAGCCTGGCGGCCAGGCAGACTGCCCGATCCCGCGATCGGGTCGCGGTAGTTGTGGAACGAGGCGTCAACGTCGTGACCGTGCACAGCCCCAAACCGGCCGTCGAAGGACGGCGTCGCCCACTCCCACTGGTACATGTAGACCGGCGCGCGTCCGAGGGCGGCCTTGCGTTCGGCCTGCGCGAAAGCCTGGCGGCGAAACCCGAGGTCGGTGAAGACTTGGGCCTGAATCAGAAACGGCGACTTCGCTGGATAGCGCGCCGGCGGTACATCGCCACGATCTGCTCGCTCTTGCCGGGGAACCGTTGTTCGAGCAGCGCCCTCAGTCCGGCCTCATCCAGGTCGACGTTGCGAAGGGCGAGTGCAGCTTCCTCAAGGGTGGTTGAGACGATAACAGGATGTCCGCAGACTCCTGCGGCGCCACCGGGTCGAACGGGTGGTGCGGAAGGTACGCTCCGTCCATCACCGGCCCGAACGAGCCCCCGATCGACTGACCGGACACCGCCGTCTGGGCTTCCAGCAGCCGCTCCCACGGAACCGTCTGGATGTCTGCGATATTGGTTCGGGCGATGCCCAGATTGTCCAACAGGGCCGCGGCCGCCTTGGTGGCGTTCTCCCGTGTCTGCAGTCTGAGGGCCGAGCCGGACTGGACCGCGGCGCGGTGGAATAGGCCCCTCGCCGCAGGCGTGCCGAGCAACACGGTCGTCTTCGCGCCGCCACCCGACTGACCGAAGACCATCACCCGGCCAGGATCACCTCCGAAGGCCGTGATGTTGTCGCGCACCCACTCCAGCGAGGCGACCATGTCCATCACCCCGCATACCCCCGCGGAGCCGAAGGCCGCCGGTGCGCCCAGATCCGCCAGATGCACGTAGCCGTTGGCGGCCAAGCGATGGTTCACGGTCACCACCACGACGTCGCCAAACCGAGCGAGCTGGGCGCCGTCGTAGACCGGACTATTGCCGGAGCCGGTCGCGAAACCACCGCCGTGGAAGGACACCAACACCGGCCTCTTGCCGCCGTCGCCGACGCCGGGCGTCCAGACATTCAGGTTCAGGCAGTCTTCACCCATGCCACCGGGACCGACGTGGCGGTCCCACATGATCATCATGGCGTAGTCGCCGCGCAGGTCGGCTGGCGTCTGTGGCGATATGGGGCCGAATCCGATGCAATCGCGCACACCGGTCCAAGGAGTAGGGGGCTTCGGCGGCATGTAGCGGTTCCTGCCGCCGGTCGGTGCGCCGTAGGGTATTCCCTTGAACTCCTTGATTCCGGCGTTCGCGATGCCTTCAACCTTGCCCGAGGCGGTCTCGGCGACCCAGAAGATCTGACCGCCCTCAGCGCCGCCGCCGAGCACGGTTCGGGGCGTCGGGGGCTGAGCAACGGCAGGCTGCGCCTCAGCTCGGGTTAGGGCGCTACCGACCCCCGCTAACACTGAGGCCGCGGCGATCAGTTCGCGCCGGTTTGGCCCGGCGGCTGCCGAGCTGGCGTCTTGATGTTGATCGTCCCTCATCACCCACCCCCCTGATCGCGGTCGCCGTCCAGCTTGAAAGGCTACAGCGACTTCACGGGTGCAGGCGAGTGTCTGTTTCGGGTCGTTAGCCGACCCCGGCGCCTGGTCCCTGCACCGCCGCCGTGACCATGTTCTGGAATTTGTCGAACTCGAAGTTCGGCTCGTGCGTCTGCGGGTTCATGTAGGCGACGGAGAGGTAGACGCCGACAACCTCGTGCAGGGCGTCGACCCAAAGCCCGGTTCCCGAGCCGCCCTGATGATAGTAGGTCCCTCGCGGTTGCAGGATGCCGTGGCTGTAGGGCCAGCGCGCATCGCCCTGGACCATCCAGCCCAGTCCCCAGCTCGCCTCCGAAATCCAGGCGCCGTAGAAGTTCACGCAGCCGATGCCGGGGATCTGGTTGCGGGTCATCTCGCGGGTGGTCCATTCGCTGAGGATACGCTCCCCGCCATAGGCTCCGCCGTTCAGGAACGTCTGCCCGAAGATGGCGAGGTCTCCCGCCGTGGAGAACAAGGCCCTCCGCCGTTGCAGCCCATCGAGCCGATCCTGTCGCGGAAATCGTGTCCAAAGAAGCCTTTGTCCATCGTCACCAGGCGTTCGTCGAACGCGTGGTCGTAGCCCATGCTGCTGGAGGTCATCCCGAGGGGCTCGAAGATGCGCTCGCGAGCGAACTGGCCGAGCGAGACCCCCGAGACACGCCGCACGAGGTCGCCCAGGATCGTGAAGTTCGCCGAACAATAGCTGTTCTGCGCGCCGGGCTTCTTGAAGCAGTCCTTGCCTTCGTAAAAGCTGACCACCCCGTGCGTGTTCGGATCTTGGCCGGGCGCCGGCGCAGTCCCGGGGTCGGGAGGCCGCGCAAAGACGGGCGCGTCGTCCACGACCTCGTCAAGGAACCCCGATGTGTGGGTCAGAAGGTGGTGGACCAGAATGCGCTCCGAATACTGGCCGCGCAGATTGGGGAAGTACTCCTTCAGCGGGCGGTTCAGGCTGAGCAGGCCATCCTCGACCAGGATCATGATGGCCGTGGCCGTGATCGGCTTGGCCAGCGAGGCGCACCAGAAGACGGCGTCCAAGCCGATGCGCGCATCGTTGTCCGCGCCGGCCCGACCGTCGGCCTGGTGCAGCGCGACGACTCCACGACGCGCCGCGACGACGGCCGAGGACGGTGTGCGATCGCCGCGGGTCCACTCGGACGCACGAACCTTGATCAGGTCGATCCGAGCCGGGTCGAACCCCGCTTCGGCAGGGCTGCCCTCTCTGAGCACGGTCATCCGGGAACCTCTCTTGCGACCTTCGCCATTCAAGCTACCAGCAGCAGGCCCCGTTCCAAACGCAGCGTCCCCGTCCGTTCGCCCTGCTATCCGCACCTAATTGAGAGACGCCAGGCGGCGTCCCGTCAGCAGGTCTCGAAAGCACCCGATACCCAAGAGCGCAGCGACCAGGATTGAGAAGAACATCGGCGTCGAAAACAGGTAGACGAAGGCGATGACCGCGCCCACCGCCTGGCTTAGCAGCAGCGCCCACAAAATAGGGGCGAGCATCAATCGATCTCGATGGCTTCGGCCACCGGCATACCAGCAGACGACCATGGAAAACGCGAGAAAGACGGAGACCGTACTGCCGAGCCCTCGGAAGAGTCCGTACCAAGTCGTGTCCGTTCCCGCCTCTAGGTGAACTGACTTCATCTGAGCCACGACCGCATCGCTCTGCGGGCCGAACTGCGGCGTTTGCACGACCGCGCCGATCGTGTGGCCCAGAGCGTAGAGGGCCAGTGCGTAGGCGGCGAGGCGGTAAGGGTTGACGTAGAGCGCGAGGAGTCCGCGTGGCGCCGACTGGTTGGCGCTCTCGGCTGACGGCGAAACGAGCTCAGTCACCGATGGGTTTCCTTCAACTCGGACCAAGCGATTGGGCGCTGCGGTCGTGCCGCGCTGGCGGCGAGCCTAGCTGCGGCACACTAGAGAAGCAAAGCAGCGCCCTCGGGGCGCGCGCCGAACGCGGCCGCCGCACGTCCGCGCTGGGTCGCGGACATTCGAGGCGCCCCACTCAGATGACTCATCGGGCCTACGTCGCGCCCCAGAAAGCGATTTCGAAGGGGATTTCAGCTGACCGCGCCTCAGCGTCGGCCTGCGCAGGGTCTCTGCGGTCGATGTCAAAGGGGCGCCCGATGCGGTTGCCGCAGATGTCCTCGAGCACCGGATCGGCCACAAGCACGTGGCTGCCGCTCTCCCACGGCCGATCGGGCTGGAAGAGGAGCCGCGTCTCGGCCTGCTCGAGCTCGACCTCGCCACCGATCGCCGTTTCGCCGCGCCGGACGGTGAAGGTGCGCCGCGCCAGGGCGGCGTCCAGCGGATGCAGGACCTCGACGACCAGCGCGTCGCCCGGCGCGGCCGGCGCCGACAGCCGCCACGCCGCCGGATCCAGCGCCGCCCGGAGCGGCGCGCCGACCTCGATCGTCTTCGCGAATGGCTCGGCCAGCAAGGCGCCTGCGGCGTCGCGCCAGAAGGCGTCGATCTCGAGCGTGCAACGTTCGCCGAGGCCAAGCGGCGGGCCTTGGTTGATGTGGTCCACCAGGCCGCGCTTGATGCGAGCTGGGTCGAACAGCACCGTCAGGCGCTGGCCGGCCGGGTCCCAGAGCTCCTGGTCGATCTCGACGAACAAGCCGCCCATCGGCCGGCCGTCGGCGTCCAGCATGCGTATGTGCTCCCACGCCTCGCCGATCCGCATCGGCGCGGAGAACGAGACATAGAGCCTCAGGATATTCTCCGGCCAGACGGCGGCGCTTGGCGTGACCGAGAGCACGCGGGTGGTCGGCAAGCGCTCGGGCTCGGGCACCCCGCCGAACCAGACGACCACCGGCTTGCCGATCGGCGGCTGGTAGACCGCGCGCAGCCTGAGCGCCGGCGCAGGCGGGAAGCGCGGGGTGAACACCACCGTTGCGCCATCGCGCGCGTAGTCGCCCAGCAGCGCCGGCGCCGCGGGGTCCTCGCTCGCGTAGACCTTGAGCACGTCCGCCCAGCCGCCGCGCGGGGTGGCGCCGCCCCACGGGCCGGCGTGGAACGCCCCTTCAGCCCGCCTGACGCCGGGCTCGACGCTCAAGGCAGCTCAATCGTGGTGAGCTTGAGCGCGTCGCCGGTGGCGACCATGGCGAGTGCGTGGCCGTCGTCGAAGCGGTCGAGCCGCCGCACGCCCTCGAGCGCGCCGATGGTCTCGTACGGAACGCCCTTGGTGCCTTGGATCTTGTCGGTGATCTGGTGGTAGGCGCCGAGGTCGGTGGCGTCGAGCTTCATCACCCCGCGGTTGGAGTTGGCCATCAGGATGTGGTCCACGCCGTCCTTGCGGTAGGCGATCATGTCGAGCGGGCGGTTCATGTTGCCGAGCTCGGCGATCGTCATCCCCATCACTTTGGCGCCGGGGGTGAGCTTGGCGACCGGGATGCGCACCAAAGGCGTGCAGGTATAGGAGGCGAGGATCTCCGGCTTCCCGTCGAACTCGTAGGCGATGAAGGTGCGGATCGGGGCGTTGGTCTCGTACTGGCCGTGCGCGCCGTGCCAGATCTCGATCGCCGCGCCCTTGTCGACGATCGAGAACGGGTAGGGAATGGCCCTGAGCGTCGAGGCGAACTCCTCGTTCGAAAGGCCGGCCACGACCACCTTGCCGTCGACGTAGCCGAGGTCGGTGATCGTATCGGTGCGCAACGGGTTGCCGCGCCGGTCGACCTTGTCGGCGTCCGGCTGGTCGGCGAGCGCCACGTGGCTGTGCGGCGTCGCGTCCTGGTCGAGCTCGGTGATGGCGCCGGCGCGGTCGACCTTGAGGATCAGCGCTTCGGCGTCGCCGCCCGCGCCGCGCGCGACGGCGAGGTAGACGTTGCCGGAGGCCGGATTGACCGCGATGTCCGGCACGCGGATCTGGTCGGCGGTCGTGCCGAGCAGGGCGGCGATCTTGCCGGTCAGGTCCTCGACATGCACAGGTCCGTCCCCCGCGGGGATCGTATCGCCAGTCTCGAACGCCCAGACCGCGCCGCCCAGGCTGTCGCCGACCAGCAGCACGCCGTTTGGCGCGAAAGCGAGCGCGCTCGCCGATTTCAGCTCCGCCCGCTGGGTGCGCGCGTGTTCAAGGGTGGTCACATCGCCGGACTGCGCCATGGCTTCCTCCATTTCATTTGGGTTCGACAGGATCGTACTGCCTTTCGGTTGCAGGAGCCAAGCGAGACCGTGGCAAGTGAAGCCTGAACGCGAGCGCCTTGCCTGGGCAGAGCTGGGCGGCCGGGCTGCCGCGAGCTAGCCCTCGAGCGGGCGATGGAGAGGCTCGCCCAGCGCGGCGCCGGCCACGATCGTCAGCTCGAGCCGGTCGCCATTGGCCAGATCAAGCACCTCGTCCATGATATCGGAGCCGCGGTCGCCGTAGAGGCGCACGAGGAGCGCCCAGATGGGATAGCGGTGGCTGACGGCGATCAGGGTCTCGGCCCCGGCGTCGATGCGCTCGGCCAGCGCGTCGGCCACCGTCGCGCCGACGATGAGCAAGGTCGCAGGGTCGTCGAGGTCGAACCGCTGACCCGCCCACGTCTCGCCAGCCCCCAGGCGCGCATCGTGCTCGACCGCGATGCTGAGCGCCTCTCCGATGGCCGCCGCGGTGTCGGCCGCGCGGGCGAGGGGACTCGAAATCAGGACCGTCTCGGTCAGCCCTAGGGCCGCGAAGGCGGCGCGCACCGCTTCGGCCTGCGCCCGGCCGCGGGCGCTGAGCGGCGAGTTCTTCTCCCGGTCCAGGCCGGCGCCGCGGTTGGACTCCGATTCACAGTGCCGGACGAGGATCACGCGCGCCATGGCCCTCGGCTTAGCGCAGCGGTCGGCGACCGGCCAAGCCCGTGACTTGACTCGTCCAACACGGCGGCGTCCGCGACACCTTGACCGTGCCGCGATTGGACGATTGGGCTTGCCAGCCGCGACAAAACGGGATTTCCATGGCGAAAGGGCGAAAAATCGCGCGGACGCCTCTTCCCATGTTCGCAGCGAGCGTCTAAATACGCCTTCCTCTCAAGCCAGAGACGATGATTCGTATCGGCGCGCCCGGAGTCCGGCCGCGCCCGATTCCGCCCCGAGGCGCGGTCGGCCGCCCTCTGACCAGCGCGAAGGGGCGCCCTGAACGCTTCGCCGTTCAGGGATTCCAGCGTCCGGCGGACGGCGTGGCCCAATTTTGGGGCTGGCCGTCCGGTCCGAGGGCGGACGCATGGACCGAACACCCGCGCGAGCGCGCTGATGCGCCCGCGCACCCAAGGGAGCCCTGATGGCGCTATCGTTCACCGGCAAGAAGCGGATCCGCAAGTCGTTTGGCCGCATCCCCGAAGCCGTGCAGATGCCGAACCTCATCGAGGTTCAACGTTCCTCCTACGAACAGTTCCTCCAGCGTGAAGTCCGCCCGTCCGAGCGACGCGACGAGGGAATCGAGGCCGTCTTCAAGTCGGTCTTCCCGATCAAGGATTTCAACGAGCGCGCGACGCTCGAATACGTCTCCTACGAGTTCGAGGAGCCGAAGTACGACGTCGAGGAATGCGTCCAGCGCGACATGACCTATGCAGCGCCGCTGAAGGTGAAGCTGCGCCTGATCGTCTTCGAGATGGACGAGGAGACCGGCGCCCGCTCGGTCAAGGACATCAAGGAGCAGGACGTCTACATGGGCGACATCCCGCTCATGACCGACAAGGGCACCTTCGTCGTCAACGGCACCCAGCGGGTCATCGTCTCGCAGATGCACCGTTCGCCCGGCGTCTTCTTCGACCACGACAAAGGCAAGACGCACGCCTCTGGCAAGCTTCTGTTCGCCGCGCGCGTGATTCCTTACCGCGGCTCCTGGCTCGACTTCGAGTTCGACGCCAAGGACATTGTCTACGTCCGCATCGACCGCCGCCGGAAGCTGCCCGCGACCACGTTCCTCTATGCGCTCGGCATGGACGGCGAGGAGATCCTCACCACCTTCTACGACGTCGTGCCCTTCGAGAAGCGCGACGGCGGCTGGGCCACGCCCTACAAAGCCGACCGCTGGCGCGGCGTGAAGCCCGATCTGCCGCTCATCGACGCCGACACAGGCGAAGAGGTCGCGCCGGCCGGGACCAAGATCAGCGCCCGTACGGCCAAGCGGCTTGCCGACAATGGCCTAAGGACGCTGTTGCTCGCGCGCGAGGCGCTGGCCGGGCGCTACCTGGCCCGCGACATCGTCAACGTCGAGACCGGCGAAATCTACGCCGAAGCCGGCGACGAGCTGGATCCGGCCATCATCGCCACGCTCGAGGAGAACGGCTTCACCACCTTCGACGTGCTCGACATCGACCACGTCACCATCGGCGCCTACATCCGCAACACCCTGCGCGTCGACAAGAACGCCGTCCGCGAGGACGCGCTGTTCGACATCTACCGCGTCATGCGCCCGGGCGAGCCGCCGACGGTGGAAGCCGCCGAGGCCATGTTCAGGGGCCTGTTCTTCGATCCGGAGCGCTACGACCTCTCGTCGGTCGGTCGCGTGAAGATGAACATGCGGCTCGAGCTCGACTGCCCCGACGACATGCGCGTCGTCCGCAAGGAGGACGTGATCGAGGTCTTGCGGACGCTGGTCGGGCTGCGCGACGGCCGCGGCGAGATCGACGACATCGACAACCTCGGCAATCGCCGGGTGCGCTCGGTGGGCGAGCTCCTGGAGAACCAGTACCGCGTCGGCCTGCTGCGCATGGAGCGGGCGATCAAGGAGCGCATGAGTTCGGTCGACATCGACACGGTCATGCCGCACGACCTGATCAACGCCAAGCCGGCGGCAGCCGCGGTGCGCGAGTTCTTCGGCTCCTCGCAGCTCTCGCAGTTCATGGACCAGACCAATCCGCTCAGCGAGATCACCCACAAGCGCCGCCTCTCGGCGCTTGGCCCTGGCGGTCTGACCCGTGAGCGGGCCGGCTTCGAGGTGCGCGACGTGCACCCCACCCACTACGGCCGCATCTGCCCGATTGAGACGCCGGAAGGTCCGAACATCGGCCTGATCAGCTCGCTTAGTTGCTTTGCGCGCATCAATGAGTATGGATTCATCGAGTCGCCTTATCGCAAGGTGAAGGACTCGCGCATTCTGGACTTCGTCGAGATTGCCAACGCGGGCGAAAGCGGCCTGCGCGTGGGCGATCACATCGAGAAGGAAGAGTCCGTGCGCCTGAATGAGCGCCTGAAGAAGGAAGGCAAGCGCGGAGTCGATCTGATTCCGTTCAGCTTCTATCTTTCCGCATGGGAAGAGGACAAGCACACCATCGCTCAGGCCAATATCGAGTTCAACGATGAGGGCGTGATTACCGAGGATCTGGTCAATGCGCGTCGTCAGGGCAACTTCGTTCTGGTCAACCGCACCGACGTGGATTACATCGACGTTTCGCCCAAGCAGTTGGTTTCGGTGGCCGCATCGCTGGTTCCGTTCCTGGAACACGATGACGCCAACCGCGCTCTGATGGGCGCCAACATGCAGCGCCAGTCGGTGCCGCTGTTGGTGGCTGAAGCGCCGCTGGTGGGTACCGGCATGGAAGGCGTGACCGCGCGCGATTCAGGCGCGGTGATTCTGGCCAAGCGCAACGGCATCGTCGATTCGGTCGACTCGCAGCGCATCATTGTGCGCGTCGAGGGCGAGCATCACCCCACGCAGTTGTCGCGCGAGGTGGGTTCGGACATTTACACACTCATCAAGTTCAAGCGCTCCAACCAGAACACCTGCATCAATCAGAAGCCGGTGGTTCGCGAGGGAGATCGGGTCATCAAGGGTCAGGTCATCGCTGACGGTCCTTGCACCGAGCAGGGCGAGTTGGCCCTGGGACGCAACGTGCTGGTGGCCTTCATGCCCTGGCGCGGGTACAACTTCGAGGACGCGATTCTCATCAGCGAAAAGCTGGTGCGCGAGGACTATTACACCTCGGTTCACATTGAGGAGTACGAGATCGAAGCGCGCGATACCAAGCTTGGACCGGAAGAGATCACGCGCGATATTCCCAACGTCAGCGAGCATGCGCTGCGCGATCTGGACGAGAGCGGCGTCATCCGCATCGGCGCTCAGATCAAGCACGGCGATATTCTGGTCGGCAAGGTAACGCCCAAGGGCGAAACCCAGCTTACACCGGAAGAAAAGCTGCTCCGCGCCATCTTCGGTGAAAAGGCCGGCGACGTGCGCGACGCTTCCCTTACGTGCCCTCCGGGCATCGAGGGCACCATCGTTGACGTGCGCATCTTCAGCCGCAAGGGACAGGAAAAGGACGAGCGCGCCAAGCAGATTGAGTCCGAGTATGTGGCCAAGCTGGAAAAGAACCTGGGCGACGAAATCCGCATTTTGACCGACGAGCGCCTCAAGCGTTTGGATGGCATCCTGGGCGGCAAGGAAGTGTTGGCCGATCTGCACGACGAGCGGACCAACAAGCGCCTGCTGACCAAGGCGGCGATTCTGGACCGTGAGACCATCGAGCGCATCTCCACCAAGAACCTCAAGCGCATCCGCTACGCCGACAAGGACCCCCGCGTCAACGAGCAGATCGATGAGATCGAAGAGATGACCTCGCGCCAGATCGAAGTGCTGCGCAAGATCACCAATGAGAAGGTCGGCAAGCTGGCCAAGGGCGACGAACTGCCGCCCGGCGTCATCAAGCTGGTCAAGGTCTATATCGCCATGAAGCGCAAGCTGAGTGTGGGCGATAAAATGGCCGGTCGTCACGGTAACAAGGGCGTGATCGCGCGCATTCTTCCCGAGGAAGATATGCCGTACCTGCCCGATGGAACCCCGGTGGAGATTGTGCTCAATCCCCTCGGCGTGCCTTCTCGTATGAACGTCGGACAGATTCTGGAAACGCACTTGGGTTGGGCCGCGCATGAGTTGGGCAAGAAGATTGCCGATCTGATCGCAGCCAATACCGATGCGGCCTATACCCGCGAACTCTTCAAGAAGGAGTTTGCAGGTACGGCAACGCTTCGCCAACTGCTGGAACTCGACGATGAGATGATCCTTCGCGTCGGTGCCGGTATGAAGCGCGGCGTGTGGTTCGGAACCGCGGTCTTCGACGGCGCGCGCGAGGAAGAGATCAAGGCGTTGCTGGCTTCGGCCGGTCTGCCTTCTTCCGGCAAAACGGCGTTGTTTGACGGCATGACCGGCGAACAGTTCGAGCAGCCAGTCACGGTGGGCTACATCTATATGTTGAAGCTCTCGCACTTGGTTGACGACAAGATTCACGCTCGTTCGATCGGACCGTACTCGCTGATTACGCAACAGCCGCTGGGCGGCAAGGCGCAGTTCGGCGGACAGCGTTTCGGCGAGATGGAAGTCTGGGCCTTGGAAGCATACGGCGCGGCTTACATCTTGCAGGAACTGCTCACCGCCAAGTCGGATGACGTGTATGGCCGTACCAAGATTTACGAGGCCATCGTCAAGGGCGAGGCGGCTATCGAGCCGGGCGTGCCGGAGTCGTTCAACGTGCTGATTCGCGAGTTGCAGTCATTGTGCCTGGACGTCGAGCTGATCAAGCGCGCCGACCTGATCCACAAGACGCCCGATCCGGAAGTCGCATTGGTGGCCGATTAGCGAACGCATTTTTAGTCATCAGTCCTCAGCGGTCAGTATTCAGTCTTCGACAGTCTGTGAAAAGCAGCAAAAGCAACCAGCAGCACAGTCGAACTGACCACTGACCACTGAAAACTGACCACTGTTCGAGGGTTCTTCTTGAAAGCGGCAAACACCGCTTCCCGGGAAGGAAGAACCCTTCAAGAATCCCGGGAAAAGCCGCGGCAGGCGCCGATGAGGCCCGCCAAGGAGGGTCGCTTTGTTCCGTTCGAACCCGTTTGAGCTTTCCAGCCCCATTACCGACTTTGACGCTATCCGCATCATGCTGGCATCGCCGGAGAAGATCCGCAGTTGGTCGCATGGTGAGGTCACCAAGCCGGAAACCATCAACTACCGCACCTTCAAGCCGGAGCGCGATGGCCTCTTTTGCGCGCGCATCTTTGGCCCGGTCACCGACTGGGAGTGCTTGTGCGGCAAGTACAAGCGCATGAAGCATCGCGGCGTCATCTGCGACAAGTGCGGCGTGGAAGTGACGGTCAGCAAGGTCCGTCGTGAGCGCATGGGCCACATCGAGCTGGCCTCGCCCTGCTCGCACGTCTGGTTCTTCAAGGGCCTGCCCTCGCGCATCGGCCACTTGCTGGATATTTCGCTGCGCGATCTTGAAGGCATTCTCTACTTCGAGTCCTACGTCGTGGTCGATCCCGGCGACGCGCCCGTCAAGGAGCGCGAGATCATCAAGGACGAGGTCAAGTTCCGCGAACTCGACCAGCAGTACCGCCCCTCCGGCTTCAAGGCCATGATGGGCGCGGAAGCCATCAAGGAGTTGCTCAAGCGCGTACAGATTGACGAGTTGGGCATCGAGCTGCGTGAGCGCCTCAAGACCGAAACTTCGGTCCAGAAGAAGATCAAGTACTCCAAGCGCCTCAAGGTCGTCGAGGCCTTCCGCAAGAGCGATAACAAGCCGCAGTGGATGATCCTGGACGTGCTGCCCGTGATCCCACCCGAGCTGCGCCCCTTGGTGCCGCTGGATGGTGGCCGCTTTGCCACCTCGGATTTGAACGACCTTTATCGTCGCGTCATCAACCGCAACAACCGCTTGAAGAAGCTGATGGACCTCCATGCGCCGGAAGTGATCGTGCGCAACGAGAAGCGCATGTTGCAGGAAGCGGTGGACGCGCTCTTTGATAACGGCCGTCGCGGCCGTGTGCTGCGCGGTGCCAACAACCGTCCGCTCAAGTCGCTCTCCGATACCCTCAAGGGCAAGCAGGGCCGCTTCCGTCAGAACCTGCTCGGCAAGCGCGTCGATTACTCGGGCCGTTCGGTCATCGTCGTGGGTCCGGACCTCAAGCTGCACCAGTGCGGACTGCCCAAGAAGATGGCGCTCGAACTCTTCAAGCCCTTCATCTATCACCGTCTGGAGCAGACCGGCCACTGCACCACCATCAAGCAGGCCAAGGAGATGGTCGAGATGCAGGACCCAGTGGTCTGGGACATTCTTGAGGAAGTCATCAAGGATCACCCGGTGCTGCTGAACCGCGCGCCTACGCTTCACCGTCTGGGCATTCAGGCCTTCGAGCCGGTGCTGGTCGAGGGCAAGGCCATCAAGATTCACCCGCTGGTCTGCACCGCCTTCAACGCCGACTTTGACGGCGATCAGATGGCCGTCCACATTCCGCTCTCGCCCGAAGCGCAGATCGAAGCCAGCGTGTTGATGCTGGCCTCGCACAACATTCTGTCGCCGGCCTCCGGTCAGCCCATCACCGTTCCGACGCAGGATATGGTGCTCGGTCTCTATTACCTGACCAAGGCCAAGAAGGGTGCCAAGGGCGAAGGTCGCGTCTTTGCCAATACGGAAGAAATTCTCATGGCGCTCGAAGCCAAGCAGGTCGAGACGCTCTCGCCCATCCGTCTGCGTTATACCGGCCAGGTGCTGGATATGACCACGGCATACGACGATCAGGATTTGACGCATACCGAGGCGGTGGACTTCAACAAGCAGTACATCTCCACCACCGTGGGCCGCGTCATTCTGAACGATTCGCTGCCGCCGGGTATGCCGTTCGTCAACGGCCTGCTCAAGAAGAAGGGCATCGGCCAGTTGGTCAACTATTGCAACCAGAACCTCGGTCTCGAGGTCACGGTCGGCATGTTGGATCGCATCAAGACGCTGGGCTTCAACTATGCCACGCGCTCCGGCCTCTCCGTGGGCTTGGATGACATGGTCATTCCCGCCAGCAAGTACACCGTTGTGCGCGATGCCGATCTGAAGGTTGTCGAGGTCCAGAAGCAGTACATGGACGGCGCCATCACCAACGGCGAGCGTTCCAACAAGGTCATTCAGATGTGGTCGGCAGTCACCGAGCGCGTCGCGGATGAGATGTTCAACAACATGAAGCGCGCCGACCAGGAAGGGACCATGAACCCGATTTACATCATGGCCGATTCCGGCGCTCGTGGTTCCAAGCAGCAGATTCGTCAGCTCAGCGGTATGCGCGGACTGATGGCCAAGCCCTCCGGCGAAGTCATCGAGACCCCGATTACCGCCAACTTCCGCGAAGGCCTCACGGTGTTGGAGTACTTTATTTCGACCCACGGCGCGCGTAAGGGCCTGGCCGATACGGCGCTCAAGACCGCTGACTCGGGCTACCTGACCCGCCGCCTGGTCGATGTGGCCCAGGATGTGATCGTCACCGAATACGATTGCGGTACCGTCGAGGGCATTTACGTCGGTGCAATCGTCGAGTCCGGCGAAATCATCGAGCCGCTGCGCGACCGCATAATTGGCCGCGTCACGCTGGATCGCATCAAGGACTACGACGGCAATATCGTGGTCGATGTGAATCAGGGCATCGACGAAGAAATCGCCTCGGCAATTCAAGGCGCAGGCGTGGAGCGGGTCAAGATTCGCTCCGTGCTCACCTGCGAATCCCGTCGCGGCGTTTGCGCGCTCTGCTATGGCCGTAACCTCGGTTCAGGCCGCATGGTCGAGCTGGGTGAAACCTGCGGCGTCATCGCCGCGCAGTCCATCGGCGAGCCGGGAACGCAGTTGACCATGCGTACCTTCCACGTCGGCGGTACCGCCAGCCGCGTGCAAGACAAGTCGCGCCTCGACGCCAAGAACAACGGCGTCGTGCGCTTCATCAACCTGAACTACGTCGAAAGCAAGGACGGAACGCTGGTCGCCATGAATCGTTCCGGCTCCATCGCCGTGCAGGACGAGCGTGGCCGTGAAAAGGAACGCTATCAGGTGGTCTACGGCGCGCGCATGCGCGTGAAGGACGGCGAGCACGTAAAGCTGGGTCAGTTGCTGGCCGAGTGGGATCCGTATACTTACTCGATCCTGACTGAAATCGGCGGCACCGTGCAGTTCAAGGACTTGCAGGAAGGCATCACGCTCAACGAGGAAGTCGATGAAGTCACCGGCCTCTCGCGCTGGGTGGTTGCCGATGCTCCCGACGAAAAGCGTCAGCCCGCCTTCATGGTCAAGAATGCCAAGGGGCACAAGCGTTATCTGTTGCCTCGCGGCGCTCACTTGATGATTGAAGACGGCAGCGAAGTGGGTCCCGGCGACGTGCTGGCCAAGATCCCCAAGGAGAGCACCCGCACCAAGGACATCACCGGCGGTCTGCCTCGCGTGGTCGAGCTGTTTGAAGCCCGCAAACCGCATGAGACGGCCATCATCAGCGAGATCGACGGCGTGGTGCGCTTTGGCGAAGTGGCCAAGGGACAGCGCAAGATCTACGTGACGGCCGACAACGGCGACGAGAAGGAATACTCGGTGCAGCGCGGCATTCACGTCAACGTTCAGGAAGGCGAGCGCCTCAGTGCCGGCGACCCGCTCATGGACGGTCCTCTCAACCCGCACGATATTCTGGCCGTGCTCGGCGAGAAGGCTCTCCAGGCTTACCTGGTCAACGAAATCCAGGAAGTCTACCGCCTGCAGGGCGTGGCGATCAGCGATAAGCACATCGAAGTGATTGTTCGCCAGATGCTGCGCTGGGTGCGCATCGACGAGGTGGGCGATACCGCCTTCCTGCTCGATCAGCAGGTGGATCGCTTCCGCTTCCGCGAAGAGAACGACCGCGTACTCAACAATGGAGGCCGTCCGGCTATCGGGCGTCCGCTGCTGCTGGGTATCACCAAGGCCTCGCTCTCGACCGATAGCTTCATCTCCGCCGCCAGCTTTCAGGAGACCACTCGTGTTCTCACCGAAGCCAGCATCAACGGAGCCATCGATAACCTGCGCGGCTTGAAGGAGAACGTGATCGTCGGTCGCCTGATTCCCGCTGGTACGGGCCTTGAGTACTACCGCAACGTTCAGCTCTCTCCGGAACTGGAGGAAGCAGCGGCTCGCGTCAAGCAGGAAGTCACCGCCGAGATCGAAGCCGCCGAACGCGAACTCGAACTCATGCGCCAGGAAGGCGAAGCCGAAGAAATGGCCGCCGAGTAACCACCTGCGGTGGGGCCAAATGCCTTCGGCTTGGCCCGCGCCAGTAAAAAGGCGCGGGAGAGGGCGTTTGGGTCGTTTGGCGATGTTCTCATCGGAAATGCTTCAGCAAATCAAGAGGCCCGGCGCAAGCCGGGCCTCTTGATTATGCAGAAACTTCGCAGGGAGGATCGCCGAGCTGACTTTCTTCTCTTTTCCGCTTGTCATTTTTGGCGACGTACATTCTGGCATCGGCAACATTCAGCAGTTTGTCTTTGGTCGTTCCATCCTCTGGATAGAGGGCGATGCCGACGCTGGCGGTTCCCCGAAGCAGGAATCCCTCCACGATAAAGGGAGTATCGAAGCTGAGTTCGATGCGCCGGACAACTTCTTCGATGTGGGTTTGAGTGGGAGCCTTTGAAATCAGCGCCGCGAACTCATCGCCTCCCAGCCGCGCCAGCATATCGCCCTCGCGCAGTTGCTGTTGCATGCGCCGGGCCACCTCTTGCAAATACAGATCGCCGATGTGGTGACCGTAGCGGTCATTGATCGGTTTGAACTTGTCCAGGTCAATGAAGATAAGACCGAAGATGGTCTGATCTCGCTGTGCTTCTGTGATGAGAAGGTCGAGACGTTGCTGCATTGCAAAGCGATTGGGAATGTCCGTCAGCAGGTCAAACTCCGAGCGGCGGCGCAGGTCGGCGTAGAGGCGTCGGGTTTCGATGGCCAATGCGGCCAGTCGCGCGCCGTTGCTCAGCGCAATCGTCTCTCGGGTGTCAACCGGCTTGGCCGGATCGAAAGCTGCAAAGAGTGTGCCGAGCGCAGGCCCTGAGCGCGCGTGGATGCTGGCGCGCTCAACTCGATGGCCGTTCACGTCCGCTACGCGATTTCCATACATGGCTTCGCCACCGATTTCGCACCAGCAGGGAACTCCATCCAACATGAATGAGGCCATCTCTGTGATCTGCAACAGAATCTCTTCCAACGGCCTTGATCCGTTTATGTCCTCCAGAATATGGCTGCGTTTTTGTTCTAACTGGGCCGAGTTCCGTTCGTGTGCTGCTTCTGCTTCCACGCTCACCGCCAGTGCGGCCGTCTTCTGTCGGACCTTGCGCTCCAGACCCCATGCCCTGGTCAGCGCGGCAAAGACCAGGAGCAACAGCATCCCCACTGCCAGAATCAGATTGCGAATATTCAGCGGCGAAGGGTTGGCCACGACGGTAATGTCATCTATCGAGCGCATCAATATTCGAAATGGCACATTGGCAATGAACGGGTTGGCGCTCTCACGGATGCAGATGCCCGTCACGCGGATACTGGCTCCAACGGGTACCGGCTTGGCCTCCTGAAGCGGGTTCTCTGTGCGGCCAAGAAATGCGGAGAACAGTTTGCCATCCGCAGACAGCACAAACTCCTCCTGTGAAGCCTCCTGAACCTGCGCCACCACCCGGCCTTCAATCGAAACCAGATCGTAGTGGTGACCCATACGCTCGAATCCTGATGGACTGAGAGTGCTCCAGGTGGCTTCCAGGGGAGTGACTGGCGCAGGAGTGAATCTGTCCCGAATTTCGCCATGCGCCAGACGGAGAAAACCGTCTTGTGCGACCGGAAAGCCCGTCGCGCCGGCTGCGTCGCCGATCCGCAAGGGGATTCTCGTCTGGGTGGCAACCCAGATGCTGCGGTTGCCGTCCTGCAGGACAACGGCGACTCCTGGTTCGTAGTAGGTGATGGTTCCGTGAACCCGCACTCTCGGCGTGGAGTCCTGCGTGTGAGATACGGCCAGAACGCGATCCATCGAGGTGAGCGGCAGAGACCATGGGCTGGTGCTGGCGCGCTTCAGTATCTTGACGTTGGCCAGAGTCTGAATATGCATCAGAACTCCGGTCTGCTGCATCTTGCCGTCGAAGGTCTCTCCGCCAATTCCGGTCAACTCCACCTCCGCATCCAGCAGATCTTCAAGCGAGCCTGCATCGTCGCTGTCCACGTTGACATTGATGTAGCCGCCGTCGGCCAGCACCTGCATGCGTATCGAGCGCACGGGGGCCAACGCACTTACTGTGAAATCGATGGTGTGAATGATGCCGCGCGTTGTGACCAGCCTGCAATCGAACTGCGCGCGGATCAGCTGATCGAAGCTGGCCGACACAGGGGTGGGCAGGGGGACACGTCTCAACACCGTGATGCTGTCGCTGTTGACGTAAGGAGTGAAGTTGGCCCGCGTCGTGCCGCGAATCAGAATCCGGTCGCCGGGGGAAACTTTGGCATCTGTTAGATGGTTGACGAAGATGGCCAGATCATCGTCCTGCACAAACAAGGTTCGTTCATAGCTGCGATAGTAGGTAACGGTTCCTTCAAAGGCCACAGGCAATTGCTTGCTTGCTTCATCGTTTGACAGTGCTCGAATTGCGCGCAGAGAGGTCAGCGGTGCTGGAGCCGCCGCAAAGGCAGCAGTCACCCACACGAGAAGAAAAAAAGCCAGGAAAATCCGTTTTTCCCAGGCGCAATGAGTTGAACCGGAGTTCAAATTCTGATCCTCGAGAATTGTATCGGCAAGTGTGGTGCAGCGATTACATCGATGTCAATACAAATCTGGAAATCCTAACTTCACAACCACCCAGGCAATGCCCTTTCAATGACTTGCAATGCCATCTGTATTTCAGGCCCCCAGCGCCGTTTCTGACCCGCCGCACATGAAATTGTAGCGCCGACCTCCCGGTCCACGTCTGTGTCCACGTAGCCTCCCACCAGGCAGGGTGCCCCAGGTGCCAGGGAAAGTGCTCAAATCACAGAAGATGGGCACCTGGGAGACCTCAGACCTCAATCCGTCCAGAAATCACTCCAATCGCAATATCTCCAGAGATTAGTTTTACACGCGGAATGCTCAGGCGGTGTTGACAGAGCTAGTCGTCCCGTCGAGTCCCATCTCGTTCTGGTGTTTGGAGTTCTTGATCGCATACATATTGACATCGGCGGAATGCAGCAGTTTGTCCTTGGTGTCGCCGTCCTCTGGGAAGACCGCGATGCCGATGCTGGCCGCGCCGCGCAACATATAGCCCTCGATGGCGAAGGGAAGATCGAAGCAGTGTTCCAGGCGCTGGGCAATATCGTCCAGATCGGCGCGCGCACGCACTTGCGGAATCAGGGCCGCAAACTCGTCTCCGCCGATGCGCGCCAGCATATCGTTGCCGCGCATCTGCCGCATCATGCGCAGCGCCACTTCCTGCAGATAGAGGTCGCCAATATGGTGCCCGTAACGGTCATTGATGGGCTTGAACTTATCCAGATCGATGTAAATCAGTCCGAAACTGCGTTCGTTGTGCCGCGCCTCGTCCACCAGATCGGCGAGATTCCTTTCGAGTGAGAAGCGGTTGTGAATGTCGGTAAGCAGATCGAACTCGAGGCGGTGCCGTAACTCGGAGCGATGCTGGCGGGTATCGATGGCCAGCGCGGCGATGCGCGCCCCCTCGATCAACGAGTCGCTCTCCTCCGCCGTGGGCCTCGAATCGGGATCGAAGCCGCCCAGGATGCCACCTAACTGCGCGCCGCCGTGCATGAAAATCTGCTTACGCACAATGCGCAGATTGTGCTCCTGCGGAGGAGGATTGCCGAGTCGCGTACCGTCAGCCAACTCACACCAGCAGGCGGCACAGTGCAGACGGCTGGAGACCGCATCCGTGATCTGCTGAAGAATCTCCGGCAGGGGCGCGGCACTGTTGATCTGCTCCAGGATGCTGCTGCGCCTCTGCTCGAAGCGGGCAATGGTCGATAGCGTCGAGGTCTGCCGCAGCACTTTGCGCTTCAGCGTCCAGCCCCACCCACCCACGACGATGACCACCAGCAAGAGAGCGCCGGTCAGTAGCATCAAGTTGCGCAGGTTCACAACCGAGGGCCTGGTCACGACCGTAATATCGTCCGGACCACGCATCAGGATATTGAATGGTACATCGCCCCAGTACGGATTCGAGCCTTCCAAGATGCAGATGCCGGTCACGCTGACTGTCGAACCCAGCGGCACCTCCTTAATCGGAAGCATGGGTGTATCCACACTCGGGGGATGACGGATGATGGCCGAGAATTTGTATCCGTCGCTGAGCAGAACGTACTCATCTTGCGAGCTTTCTTGGTTCTGCATGACGACCTGCCCCTGGATCGTAACCAGATCGAATAGATTCCTGCTTGCCGTCAATTGCCGATGCGTGACGGGGATGGGGACAATCGGCGCATAGATCGGGGTCTGCTGCACTTCTCCGTCGATCAGGGCAAGAAAGCCGTTTTGTACACTGGCAAATCCGATGGCGTCGGCCAAATAACCTATCCTGAGCGGCGTTTTCTGGTTGGTCATGACCTGCAGGCTGGTCCCGCCCAACTGCAGCACAGCAAAGCTTCCCGGTTGGAAAAACGTGACTGTTCCCCGGATGTGCGCACGCTGCGTCTGATCCTTGACCCGGTTGCTGGAGAAGATGGTGCCCATGGGGATCACCGGAAGCGACCAGGGGCTGGTTTCGGGATGCTTCAGAATCTTGATATCTTCCAGAGAAGAAACATGCAGCAGGATGCCGGTCATTTCCATCTTCCCGTCAAAGGTGCCGCCGGCGACTCCCGTGAACTCCACCTCGGAATCCAGCAATTGATCGGAGATGTTCAGGTCGTCGCTGTCCAGAAAAACCGTGATCTTGCCGTCGTCGGAGATAACTTCCAAGTGGATGCTGAATACAACTTCGTGCGGAACCCGGTTTGCGATTCGCGGCACCCGATTGGCGGCGCGGACTACACCCCGGACCTTGACCAGTTCGCAATCGTACTTGGAACGGCTCAGCTCGTCGAAGGTTGCCGGAACCGGCGGGGGAAGCGGACTGTGCCCCAGCACCGTTGCGCTGCTGGCGGCGACAACCGGGTTGAAACTGCCTGCGGTCTTGCCTTCGATCTGTACCCGGTCGCCGGGTACCAACTTACTGTTGGGCAGATTCACGAACAGTCCCAGTCCCTCGTCCTGCACAAACAGAGTGCTTTCATAGGCGCGATTGTAGGTCACTATAGCCTGAAAGGAGACAGGAAGCCCTTTGGCGGCTTCCGTTGCGTTGAGTGAGTGAATGGCGCGCAGCGTCGTCAATGGGGCGGGCGACTGCGCCGACGCGGCGGCGGCCCATCCAAAAACGATCACGAGAAACAGGATCGATCTGTTCATTGGCAACACACTGAGTCAACCAGTGCTCTTCCTCCGGCTCCTGAGAATCCCTATCGGCAAAATGAGCGAAGGAATTACTTGAATCCAGGAGCCTCTTGGACAATACTTTTAGTTCCCCTCTGGTGTATCCGACCTGCCGCACATGAAACTGTAGCGCCGACCTCCGAGCCAACCGTAGCGCCAACCTCCTGGTCCACGCCTGTTTCTCTTTAGCCCCTGAGCAATGCTTTGCGGGGACAAATCGTTTGTTATTTCCCCTTTTTTCGCAGCCGGAAAGCCACGCCTTTCTTGCAGGGCATCTCATCCAGCAAACCATCGGCACTCACTCCGCCTCGATGATAGATGCGTTTTCTACAAGAGTTTCGCCTTGCATTGCTTCGGCAGCGCCTTTTTCCAGCTTTCTTTTCCTGTTCTTGGCGTCGTACATGGCAGCATCGGCGGCGTTCAGCAGGTTATCTTTGGTGGTTGCGTCCTCGGGGTAGAGGGCGATACCCACGCTGGCACCGCCGCGCAGCAGGTAACCCTCCGCCACAAACGGCGCATCGAAGCAGCGTTCAAGTCGCTGGGCGATCTCCTCGACCTCGCTGCGACTACGCACCACCGAGACCAGAGCGGCAAACTCGTCGCCGCCCAGTCGCGCCAGAATATCCTGGCCGCGCAACTGCCGCTTCATGCGCCGCGCCGACTCCTGCAGGAACAGGTCGCCGATATGGTGTCCGTAGCGATCATTGATCTGCTTGAACTTGTCCAGATCGATGTAAATCAGGCCAATCAGAGCCGCATTCATGTGCGCCTCCTCGATCAGCGACTCCAGATGGCTGTGCAGTGAGAAGCGGTTGTGAATGTCGGTGAGTAGATCGAACTCTGAACGGTGATGCAGATCGGAGTAGAGCCGCCGGGTCTCGATGGCCAGCGCCGCCAGCCGCGCCCCAACAGCCAGCGCGTCCTGCTCATCGATCGGGGCCTTCTTGCGCGGATCGGCGGCGACAAACAGCACACCCAACAGCGATCCGCCTCGGCCTGGAATTCCCTTGCGCACTACGCGCAGGCCGTGGCCCTCGAACGGCATCGAACCCAGCCGCGCGCCGTCGGCGATTTCGCACCAGCAATATTCGCCCTTGAGCTTGAAACTGATCATCTCGCAGATGTGCTGAATGATCTCGGTCAGTGGCAGGGCGGCATTGATGTCCTCCAGAATGCGGCTGCGCTGCTGCTCGCGGATTGCCGTGGCCACCGTTTGCTGACGCACGCGGCGGTCAAGCATCCAGCCCCGGGCCACCGCCAGCGCCACCAGAACCAGCAGCACCCCGATCAGGATCATCAGGTTGCGGATGTTCACTAGCGAAGGTCTCTCGATCACCTCAATGTCGTCATAGGATCGCATCATGATTCTGAAGGGAACTTCGGCGATGAAAGGGTTCGAGTCCTCCAGAATGCAGATTCCGGTCACGCGCAGTTTGGATCCAATCGGGACTTGCTTGGCAACCGGACGGAAATCCAGGTGCCGAAAGACGGCGGAAAATTGCTTTCCGTCTGCGGCCAGAATATATTCATCCTGGGATTCAACCCGAACCTCGGTCACTACCCGCCCTTCGATGGAAACCAGATCGTAATGATGGCCGGGAGCGCTCTGGCCGACCGGTGTCAATGATTTCCAGGTTGACGTTATGGGCTGAATTGGTGCCTGTTTCATTTCATCCTGAATCTCGGCGTGGGCCAGGCTGATAAAGCCATCGTGGACCGCGGGGAATCCGATTGCGTCGGCAGAGTCTCCAAGCTGAAGAGGGATGCGGGTATTGGTTGATATCCAGATGCTCTTGTCGCCGTTTTGCAACACCACTGCATAGCCGGGTTCGTAGTAAGTGATGGTGCCGTGAACGCGGGCGCGCGGAGATAGCTCCTGCACACTGTATTTGTCCAGAACCCGATTCATCGGCGTAACCGGCGCGGACCACGGACTGACTGCGGAGCGGTGAAGAACCTTGATATCTTTCAGAGACTGAATATGCAGGAGGACTCCCGTCTGCTGCATCTTGGGGTCGAACTTTTCCGCTGCTACGCCTACCAGTTCCACTTCAGCATCCAGCAGGTCATTGAGTGCCTCCGGCGAGTCGTTATCCACATTCGCATCCGCAAATCCATTGCCGATATTGATTTGAAGGTTGATCGAACGCACCGGAGCCATCAAGCTCGTCGTGATGTCGGCGGTTCGAACTGTGCCATGCACACTGACCAGCATGCAATCCGTGTCCGCATGCATCATCTCGTCGAAGCCGGCAAGTCGTGGTTGGGGCAGGTCTTGGTGACTCAGCAGAGTAATGCTTGCGTCAGCAATGTAGGGTTTGAAACTCCCCTTGGTTTTTCCCCGGACCAGTACCCTGTCGCCCGGAACCAGTTTTAGCCCGCGCGGCGCGGATACATAGATGGCATCGCCGCCATCCTGCACAAACAGTGTGTTCTCGTACTCGCGAAAGTAGGTGACCGTCGCCTCGAACGCCACCGGCAGCAGGTGGTCGGCCTGGGCATTGCTGAGCTGCCGAATCTCGTGCAAGGTCGTTAGCGGCGCTGGCGTCGCCGCCCAAACCACTGCCGCGCATCCGAGTAGAATCGCAACTGCTGAAATCAATCTTTTCATCAGGCAATGGCCAATCGACCCATTCTCGATGGGTCCATGCCCTCCCTATCGGCTGTCCCTCTGAGTTCGTTCACTTTGAAGTGCAAAAATCTCCGCTGAAGAATTGTTGTAGACGGCGATAGCGATCAAGAGTGCGCCGAATCATTCGAGAGTATGAGAAGTCGCTAATTACCTGCGACCCACTCCGCGCCCTTCGCCGCGCATTTCATCGTTTCTTGCTCGCGGCGTACAATCAATTCAGATTAGAGGTCTGGCGGGATGGCAAAAAGAACTCTCACTTCAACCCGGAATGGCTCCGCGCCCAAGCTTGACCCGCGCAGTGACAGCTTCACGCGCGAGTTCAAACGAGCCGCCCAGGCCTTCACCCGCAAAGCCACCCAGTCCCCGGAGCACGCCTTGGCGGTTCTGGTCGAGATGGGAATTTATACACCTGCCGGAAAACTGACAAAGAACTACCGCTAACCAGTGCATCGTCTCTCCACCAGTTTCGTGCTTGCCTATCATGGCTGCGACCGTAGCCTGGGGGAGAGTCTCCTCTCCGGCTCCAAGTCGTTCATGCCCAGTGATAATGACTACGATTGGCTTGGTCCAGGCGTCTATTTCTGGGAATCCAATCCCCATCGCGCCCTGGAGTTTGCGCGGGAAAAACTCGGGCGCGGCGAGACTGTCCACCATCCTTTTGTGGTCGGCGCTGTGATCGATCTGGGATTGTGCCTTGATCTTACGGTGAAAGAGTCTATTGAAAACCTGAGAGATGCGAATCGTAGTCTGCTGGGTACCATTCCAGCGGGCGGCCCGCTGCCGGTCAACGGCCCAGAGAACTGGCGAAGACGGTTGGACTGCGCCGTCATTCGTTGCCTTCATCAGATTCTCCACGATTTCGGCTCCGAGCCAATCGATACGGTTCGCGGTATCTTTACAGAAGGCAAACCCATTTACGCGGGTTCGGCCTTTCTTGAAAAAACGCATGTTCAAATCGCAGTCATGAATCTTGCCTGCATCAAGGCGGTCTTTCGAGTCCCCAGAATGGTGATCAAATAACAAAATGGCAAAACTACGCGTAGGCATTCTCTTTGGCGGGCGCAGCGGCGAGCATGAAGTCTCGCTCCTCTCCGCCGCCTCGATCCTGAAAGCAATTGATCGCAGAAAGTTCGACGTGGTGCCAATCGGCATCGATAAATCAGGCCGCTGGCTTGGTGGCGGAGCCGCTCAGGCGCTGCTGGAAGGGACCGCCGTGCCGCAACTGGCTGCATCCTCGGCTCAATCCCTGCAAGGCTCGGCTCTGCTCCAGAATGAACTCAGCTTGGACGGCCAGTCCAGCCTGGCTGGCCAGCCCTCCGTCGATGTGGTCTTTCCCGTCCTGCACGGCACCTTCGGCGAAGACGGCACCATGCAGGGCCTGCTTGAGCTGGCTGGCATCGCCTACGTCGGCTCCGGCGTTCTCGGCTCCTCGGCCGGCATGGACAAGGACGTGATGAAGCGCCTCTTCGCCCAGGCGAAGCTGCCCCTCGTCAAGCACGTCACGGTGCTGCGCGCGGAGTGGGAAAACTCGCCCCGCAAGACCGTCGCACTGATCGAAGCCGCGCTCAAGTACCCGGTCTTCGTCAAACCCGCCAACCTCGGCTCCTCGGTCGGCATCTCCAAGGCACACAACCGCAAGGAACTCGGCCCCGCTCTCACCGAGGCCGCCAAGTTCGACCGCAAGCTGGTCATCGAGCAGGGCGTCGGCGGCAAATCCGCAAAGGCCCGCGAACTCGAAGTCGCCGTCCTCGGCAATGACGACCCCAAAGCCAGCCTCGTCGGCGAGATCGTCCCCGGCAAGGAGTTTTACGACTACGAGGCCAAGTACCTCTCCGAGGCCTCTGTCCCCCTCATCCCCGCGCTCCTCACCTCCGCGGAAGCCAAGCAGATTCAGCAGATGGCCGTCGCAGCCTTCCGCGCCTGCGACCTCGCCGGCATGGCCCGCGTCGACTTCCTCATGGAACCCGACGGCAAGCGCCGCATCTTCCTCAACGAGGTCAATACCCTGCCCGGCTTCACCCAGATCAGCATGTACCCCAAGCTCTGGGCCGCCTCCGGACTCAGTTACAAAGACCTCATCACCCGCCTCATCGACCTAGCCCAAGAACGCCAGGCCGAGAAGAAGCGCACCCGGTACAGCAAAGACTAGGGACCGGGGACCAGGGACATAGGGATTAGGAACCGCCAGGGAACATCCAGCCAGCTCCCGGTGTCTAACTAATCAGGGAGACAATGTTTCGAGTCGGCAGTTATGCTTGTTTCTGGACAAAGGCTCAGGGGGCTATTGCCTGTTCTCTGATCCCGATTCCCTAGTCCCTTTTTCGGAGACCCCGCACCATGACCCTGCTCGACGCTCCACAGTTCGACGAAGTACGCGACCGCCGCAACCAGCTCATTATAAAAGGCTCCGTGGCGCTGTTTGTGCTCCTGTTCATCTCCTCCTGGCTGGTCTCCGGCCGCCCTGTGGACTGGCCATGGCACTGGGCTTATCACTTCGAGGGCCGCATGGCCGTCAACGGATTCCTCTCCGCCGTCGAGAAGAACGACCTGCCCAAGGCCTACGGCATCTGGATTCACGACAAAAACTGGCAGCAGCATCCCCCCACCAAGGCCAGTTCCTACCCCTTCGAGCGCTTCCAGGAGGACTTCAGTCCCACCAGCACCGATAACGAGTACGGCGTCATTCAGAGCCACAAGATCGCCGCCGCCCGCATGTACGGCAACGTCCTGCTGACTGCCACGCTCATCAACGGCCGCAAAAGCAAGGCGCTCAACCTGGACTACGATCCAAAAACCCACACCCTCAACTTCTCCCCGCCCGACGTGGAAATCTACCTGGAACCGTAACGCGCTGTCACCTGCGGTGGGGCCAGCAGCCTTCGCCGCGGCGCTCAAGCTTCTCGCCCCTCGGCGCATCAACCTGTAGCGCCGACCTCCCGGTCCACGTCTGTTTCTAGCCGGAAAACTGACGCTAAGGCGACTTGTCGGGAGTAATCGGTGTCCTGTGAGGACAAATCAGTTGCGATCCTGACCTTGCAATACAATCTGGACTGCCTGCGTAATATCGAGACGGCAATCAGCGAATACAAAATTTGCCTTGCAAAAGTCCAGCAACTGATATTGCTCGCCCCCAAGGGCCATCGGAATTGATCTTGATGCTGCTGAATGATTGCGGAGGGCGCAGATCCTCGTTTATTAAAAGTGAGACTTGTGCGAGTGCAATTGGTGAAACGTAGGGTGTCACATCGGATAACTCAATGGCGTACACACCATCCGAATTCCCCGCGTACCCGGAGAATTCTTCGCGTGTGCATCCGCCCATCGCACCGAATGTTTCCCAGATGTCATTAGGCGTGCCGTAAGTGACATTGCGTAAGGTTACTTCGCCCATTAAGGCACCAAGAGGTTTGGTGCCATAAACAACGGCCTTGCACCCGCGCCATTTCACGGAGAACTTCTTCCTAAATTCCACTTTCTTTCGTCTGCTGAAGATTCGATCTGCATACTCTGGGTGTATGCTCATGACGAGCTTATTAGCAAGAGAGCACCCACCCGGGGAAAATTTGTCCGCCAGATGTGGCAATTTCTCCACCACCTTGGACCAGACGAGGGACACTGGAGCACTACAAGCAAATTCGGCTTGCCCATGACGATATTGACGGGATGCCATGACAGCCTTTGAAAAGCCAAAAGACTTGAAGAACTCTGCCTTTTCACTCCACAGGCCTTCGGGAAGTGTGAAATGAATCTCCTTCGCGGTATGCCTAACTTCTAGTGTCATCTGAGAAAAGAACATCTGCCCCAGATCGAGATCCCGGAAATTCTCATGAATTCTCAAATGGCAAATTTTCGCATGATCTCCCCGCTTGAGGACAGCAGATGCTATGGGAGTATCATCTTCGAATGCGACGTATGCAACTCGCTCAGAATTCTTCAGTCCGGGTATCACCTTATCCTGGTACCAGCTCCCGATCCCCGGATACATCTCGTCATTAGCTACGAGTAGACGTTCAAGCGTTTTCAGTTCATCCGTTTGTTTCTGGGCATGAAAAGCTCCAAGCTCGACGAACCGAAAGCTAGGCGTCGGCGGGAACAGCAGTTCGCATAGATCACCCTTGAGCGGGCTTTTTCGTAGTTTCGTCTGTGCCATTTTCCTCATCCGATCCTGTATTTTCAGGCCATTCTGAAAAGAAACTTGAAAGTTTCAGTGTTTGTTTTCCGTAAGGCG
>DATNJB010000029.1:0-22794 GCA_035604135.1 Caulobacteraceae bacterium
TCGGCGAAGCGCTGCGCAAGCGTGGGCTCGAGATCATCATCCTGGGCGGGATGCAGGAAAGCGCGCTGGCCAGGGCGATTCAGCGGAAGGTGCAGGCGCGCGACCTGACCGGGCGCACCGACTTCGCCCAGATCGCGGCGCTCGCGGCCCGCGCGACCGTCGCCGTCGGCAACGATACCGGGCCGATGCATCTGATCGCCGCCGCCGGCGCGCCAACGCTGGTTCTGTTCTCCTCCGCGTCGGATCCGACGCTTTGCGGGCCGCGCGGCCATGTCGCGGTGCTGCAGGCAGACAAGCTCGACGAGCTGCCCGTGGACCAGGTGCTGCGCGCGGTCGAGATTCTGTCGCCGGCGCCGCCGCCCTTCGTCTGGCGCGCAGCGCCTTGATCGGCGCAAAGCCCTTCGTCATATGTCAGTAGAAGCGTAAGGCTTTCGCCGCTACGTTTCGTTCCATCAACGGCTCAAGGAGAGCTAGCCTATTCGTCGTCCCATGCCCGCGCCGCCGTCCAAGGACGGCCCGCGCATCAATGAAGATATCCGCGTCCCCCGCGTGCTCCTGATCGATGAGCACGGAGAAAAACAGGGGGTTATGCCCACCGCCTCCGCGCTCGAAGCCGCCGAGGAAGCTGGATTGGACCTCGTTGAGGTCTCGCCGAACTCCGATCCGCCCGTCTGCAAGATCCTGGACTATGGCAAGTACAAATTCGAAGAGCAGAAGAAGAAGGGCGCCGCGCGCAAGCGGCAGAAGCTGGTCGAGATCAAGGAGATCCGCCTCAGGCCCAACATCGACACGCACGACTACGACGTCAAAGCGCGCGCCATGCACCGGTATTTCGAGGAAGGCGACAAGGTGAAGGTCACCCTGCGCTTCCGCGGCGGCGAGATGCGCCACCCCGAGCTCGGCATGAAGCTGCTGCAGCAGGTGCGCAGCGACTTCGAGCCCGTGGCGAAGGTCGAGTACGAGCCCCGCATGGAGGGGCGCCAGATGATCATGATCCTGGCGCCCCGGTAGGCCGCGCGACCGCCTGGCTGTTGCCGCGCGGTACCGATCCCTAGGAAAAGCCGCCCGACCCGGGCCGTAGGGCCGCGCCGCGCAGCACGCTTTCTTGCCCGCGGCGGCGGCACAGCTTACCTCCGTTCACATGTCCGCCATCACGCCCGATGAAGCGGCGCTGCGCTCGTCACGCGCGGCGCTCGCCACCTTGCTCATGGTGATGGTGATCAACATGCTGGGCTTCGGCGTCATCGTGCCGCTGTTGCCCTTCTACGCCCGCTCGTTCCACGCGCCCGGCTGGCAGATCGGCCTGTTGTTCTCCGCCTATTCCGCCGGCTCCTTCTTCGGCGAGCCCTTCTGGGGCCGGCTCTCGGACCGTATCGGCCGCAAGCCGCTGCTCGTCTCGACGGTCAGCGCCAACTGCCTTTGCTACCTGGCGCTGGCGTTCGCGCCGAACATCTTCGTCGGATGCCTTGTGCGGTTCCTGGGCGGCATGGCCGGCGGCAACAGCTCGGTGGTGCAGGGCTACATCGCCGACGTGACGCCGGTGGAATACCGCTCCGGGCGCATGGCGGTGCTGGGCGCCGCCTACAACATCGGTTTCATCTTCGGCCCCGGCCTGGGAGGCCTCTTGGCGCGGCCCGGCGAAGGTCCCGCCGGGTTCCAGCTGCCGCTCCTGGTCTCCTCGGCGCTCGCCGGGATCTCGGCGCTCGGCATCTTCCTCATCGTGCGCGAGAGCCGCACCCATGTCGGCCACGCCGTCGTCCAGGGCCCAAACCGGTGGACCATGACGGGTCGCGCGCTCAGGCACCCGGTGGTCGGGCGGCTGATGATCCTGACGCTCGTCGCTGGCCTGGCCTTCAACGGAATCGAGTCGACGTTCGGCTTCTGGGCAACGCACCGCTACAACTGGACGCCCGCCAACATCGGCTTGTGCTTCACCGTGGCGGCGATCACCTCGGCGCTCGGCCAGTCGCTGCTGACGGGGGCGTTGTCGCGGCGATACGGCCAGGCGCCCATGCTCGCGTTCGGCATCGTGGTGACGGTGATCTGCTTGACGCTGCAGCCATTTTCGCCGTGGGGCGCCACGACCATCCTGATCATGTCCGTGATGTCGCTGGGCCAGTCCGTGGCGTTCCCCAACACCTCGGCGCTGATCTCGCGCTCGACCGACCCGGACCGGCAGGGCCAGATGCTGGGCCTGAACAACGCGATGGGCGGCATGGCCCGGCTGATCGGCCCGCAAGCGGCGCTCGCGCTGTTCTACTGGCGGGCGGACGCGCCCTTCTTCGTCGGCGCGGCGGTGACCGCGCCGGCCATCCTGCTGGCGCTCGGCGCTGGGCGAGCGGCGAGCAAGCTCACGCCCGAGCGCGCTCTTGCGCACGAACGCCGCCGCTACTGAAGCGTGCGGGCCCCGGCCCGGATGTCCGACGGGGTCGCCCCGTAGCGGCGCCGGAAGCTGCGGTTGAAGTAGGACACATCGCCAAAGCCGCAATCGAACACGAGCGAGGCGATGCTTCTTTGCGCCTGCCGCGGATCGCTCAGCATCCGGTGCGCGCGGGCCAGGCGATGATCGAGGACGAAGTCGGAGAAGCTCGTCCCGTCCCGCTCGAACAGGCGCCGCGCGTGCCTGGGCGTCATGCGATGGCGTTGCGCAATCGCCGCCAGCGTCAGGTCCTGGCGGTCGAGGTGCTGCAGGATGTCGGCCTTCATCGCGTGCAGCCGCGCGGCCGCGAGCCCGCGCGCGCCGGCGATCTCCTCGGCTTCGCGCCCGGCGCCCACCGCCAGCGCGATCAGGTCGTGTACGTGGGTGACAACGGCGTGCCGGAGCTCCGGCGCGGCCTTGACCTCCGAGTCGCCGAGCAAGCCGATGTAGCGGCGAAGCAGGCTGAGCGGCCCGGACTGCGCGGGAATAGGCTGCAGCAGGGCATCCTCGGCCACCGGCGAGAGCGCCGCCAGCGCGGAGCGCGGGACGCAAAGCGCCAGCATGGCGCCCGCCGTGGCTCGCGTGATGGAAAAGGCGTCGCTGGCCGAGATCAGACAGGCCTGGCCCGCGCCCTGCGCCAACGCACGGCCCTGGGACTGGACGGTCCAATCCCCGGCGAGGTTGATCACGAGCCCGAAATCGTCGTTGCCGTCGGCCGCCAAGTTGGCGCGTGTCCGTTCCACGTGGGAGGCGCTGACCGCGCCGGCGAGGATGCGAAGGCCCGGCAGGGTCGTGACGGTCAGATCAGCGAAATAGTCGCGCTCGGGCAGCCGCTGGACGTCCAGCTGCATGACGGTGCGGCCCAGGATCTCGCGCCAGACGCCGAGCCGGTCGGCCGGCGGCGTCTCGTGGGTCGGAAGCCGAAACGAGGCGAAATGACTCCCCGCTGAATCCACGCCCCTCCCCTACGCAATATGCCGGCCGGTCGTACCACGGACCCACGGCGACTTGAAGAAAACGGTCCGCTCCGTCCAAGCTGGATGTCCGCCCCGTCCAAGTCACGCGCGCGGGTTCGGGCCTAACCTTCCCCACAAGCACGGCCACCTCCGGCGTCGCCCGCGCCGGCGGCCGCGCCACCGACCCGCCCCCTTTCATTGCCATTGGGGGCGGGTCGTTCGTTTTTGAGGCCGTCGCGAGGCCGAGGCTCAGGCGTACGATTCCGTCATCGCCGAGTAGACGAGCGTCCGCATGTCGCGGCGGAGCGTCAGGCGGGCGGCGCTGCCCATGACCTGGGTCATGAACACCACAGCGAGATCCTCCTTCGGGTCGATCCAGAAGGCGGTCGAGGCCGCGCCGCCCCAGTGGTACGCGCCGACCGTGCCCGGCAACCGCATCTTGGCCACGTCGAGATTGACCGCGCAGCCGATCGAGAAGCCCATGCCGTCGTAGCCCGACTCGCTGAAACTTCCGGGGGTGGCCATGTCGACCATCTGGGCGCCGTTCGGCAGGTGGTTGAGGCTGAACAGCGCCACCGTCTTCGGCGACAGGATCTGCACGCCGTCCAGAATGCCGCCGCCCAGCATCATTCGGCAGAAACGCATGTAGTCGTGGGTGGTCGAGACCAGCCCGCCGCCGCCTGACTCGAGCAGGGGAGGGGCGGCGAAGGTGCTCTTTCCGGCGTCGTCCTGCATCTTGAGCCCGCCGCCGTCTTTCGGCTGGTAGCAGGAGCAGAACCGGTCGGTCTTCTCCGGCGGCACCCAGAAGGCCGAGTCGTTCATGCCCAGCGGCTCGAACAGCCGGGTGCGCAGGAATTCGCCGAAGCTCATGCCCGAGAGCTTTTCGACCAGATAGCCCATCACATCGATCGCGATCGAGTAGTTCCAGCGCGCGCCCGGCGAGAAGTCGAGCGGAAGCTGTGAGACCTGCTCGATCATGCCGGCTAGTCCGCCTGGGGTCTTGTGGCTGTTGATTTGCATCTTGCGGTAAGCGGCATCGACCGCCGTCCGCATCACGAAGCCGTAGGTGAGCCCGGACGTGTGGGTGACAAGGTCCACGACCTTCATCGGCCGCTCTGGCCGCGTCGTGACCCATGACTGCGGCGCATCGGGCAGCACCGACGAAATGCCGCTCTGATAAACGCCGAGGTCTTTGAACGACGGGATGTGGGTGGAGACCGCGTCGTCCAGCCCGAGCTTGCCCTCCTCGACCAGCATCATCAGCGCCACCGCCGTGATCGGCTTGCTCATCGAATAGATGCGGAAGATAGCGTCCTCTTGCAGGGACTTGCCGCGCTCGAGGTCCATGGAACCCGCGATGCCCGTGTGGGCGACCTCGCCGCGGCGATAGACCTGGGCGATGAAGCCGGGCAGCATCCCTGAGTCGACATAACGCTCGGTCATCACCCGATCGAGCAGGTTGAGTCTGGCCCCCGACAGGCCCACCGACTCGGGTCGCAACCGTCCCTGGCTTCCATCCATTTCGAACTCCTCCTATGCGCGAGCCTTTCGAGAGGCTCCTAGCAGATGGAGGGCCGGCGGACGAGACTTGACCTTGCGGCAGGCCCGAACCCGGTTGACGGCAGCGGGCCAACCTTGCTCAAGTCGCCCCGGCTCCCGGCGGGGGCACGAGAGAATTTCAAGAGGAAGCGCCATGGCCGCCAAGTCATTCCCCATCGAAGCCAGCCACATTCTGATGTTCGCGCGTTCGATCGGGGACGAGAACCCGGTCTATACCGACGCCGACGCCGCCAAGAAGACCGAGGTCGGCGGCATCATCGCGCCGCCCACCTTCGCGCAGGCGAGCGCCCAGTTCGATCCTGACTATTTCCTAAGGCCCAAGGTCGGCCAGCCCTGGTTCGGCTCGGGCAAGAACCCGACCGGCGCCGCGCCCCGCGGGGGCGGTGGAGGCGGTGGTGGTGGAGGCGGCGGTGGCGGAGGCGGCGGCCTGCACGCCGAGCAGCATTTCGAATACCACCGGCACCTGCGTCCCGGCGACGTGCTCACCGCCACGACCCAGCCCGGCAAGACCTGGGAGCGCGAGAGCCAGCGCGCCGGCAAGCTGGTGTTCTCAGAGAGCGTGACCGAGTACCGCGACCAGAAGGGCGAGCTGGTCATCACCGCAAGAGGCGTCGGGGTGCGCACCGAACGCCCTGTCGCCGCGCGCTAAGGAGAAATCACATGGCTCTCAGCGCATCCAAACTGAAGGTGGGCGACACCCACACCGCGCGCCTGGTCGAGGACCTGAAGCGCACCCAGATCGTCCAGTATGCGGGCGCCTCGGGCGACTATAACCCGCTGCACACCGACGAGATCTTCACCACCAAGGTCGCCGGCTACCCGTCGGTGTTCGCCCACGGCATGCTGACCATGGGCATGACCGGCAAGATGCTGACCAACTACGTCGGCGACGGACGGCTGACCAAATACGGCGTCCGCTTCACCAACCAGGTCTGGCCGGGCGACACCCTCGAGTCCACTGCGACGGTGAAGGAAATCAAGGAAGAGGACGGCCAGAAGATCGTCGTGCTCGACGTGGCGACCACCAACCAGGACGGTGTCCCGGTGGTCACCGGCTACGCCGAGGCGAGGATCGACGCCTAGCGCCCAACCAAGACGCCGGCCGTGACCCGGACCATCACGGCCAGCGACATCGACTTCAGCGAGCGGGCCAGCACGCTCGTCTATTCCGATACGCTGCGGTTCATCCTGCCGGTGCCGAAGCTCGCCGGCGGCGGCGAGCCGCTGGTGGCGCCGCCGGGCGAGAAGGCGGCCGAGTCGTTCGTCGACCACCACGGGCGGCCAATCGAGGGGCGCGGGGTCGTCTTCTTCAATCCGGATGACGCGTGCTGGCAGGCTGCCTCTGGCGACGGCACGGCGGTGATCATCGTCAGCCCCATCGATGCGGCCCAGGGCGCGAAGCTCGCCCGGAAGGTGAAGCGTCTGAACCCGGACCCGGAGGCGCTGACGCTGGCGCAGATCAAGTCGGCCGTCCTCTTTGCAGGCCGGCTCGGGATCGGCGCGGCCTACGACTCCACGCGTGCGTTCGTGGCCGAACGGATGACGCCCTTCGATCCGAAAGCGCCGGTCGGGTTCGGATTGCATTGGCGCAAGGCAGGCGACACCTGCCGGGCCGTCTTCGTTCCCGGCGCCGGTCGCTACCGCGGGCCAGCCGCCACCCCGCAGAGGTTCCGCAACGGCGCGGTCATGCTGAAACAGGGCGAGAGTGTGCGCCTGGTGCAACCAGCCTCCTTCGAGGCCACCTATCGCCTCCCCGACGGCCGCCTCGCCAAGGTCGCCGAGCTGAAGGTGCAGGAGCCGCGAGGCTAGATCCTCCCCCCCTTGGTGGAGGATCTTGACCGTTGACAGCCGCACCGCCCTCCTGCTTTCCCCCACGCATGGACCTGCATCTCTGGCTTGCGTTTGTGGCGGCTTCAGCGGCGATCGGGGTGATCCCCGGACCGGCCGTGACCAGCATCGTGGGATACGCCCTGGGCTCGGGCCGAAAGGTCGCGCTCGCCTCGGTCGGCGGCATGGTGCTCGGCAATCTGATCTGCATGACGCTGTCGATGGCGGGCGTCGGCGCGATCCTCGCCGCCTCGGCGCTGGCGTTCCAGATCCTGAAGTGGGCCGGCGCGCTCTACCTGATCGGGCTCGGCCTCTGGACTCTGTGGAAGGCGCGCAAGCTCACCGACGAGCACATCGCCCCGCCGCCGCCGATCACCTCGCGGGCGGCGTTCATGAGCAATGTCGCGCTCGGCATTTTCCACCCGAAGACCATCGTCTTCTTCGTGGCCTTCGCGCCGCAGTTCATCAGCGCGCACGCCGCCTACTGGCCGCAGGCCGCGATCCTGATCGTCACCTTTGCCGGCGTGGTCGGCGCGACGGACACGACCTACGCGCTGGCCGCCAGCCATGCGGCGGCGCTGCTCCGCCGGCCAAAGACGCTGCTCTGGTCCAGGCGAGCGAGCGGCGGCGTCCTCATCGCCGCCGGCGTCGCCACCGCCGCTGCACGGCGCTAGGCAAGCCGCCGGCGTTGCTTTTCGGGGGCGTTTGCCGTATGCACGCCGGCTTCCGAAGAGCCGCCTGGCCCATGGCATGCCATGGCGGTTCTGACTGACCACCCTCAAGAGGACGGGGCCTGATCGGCCCCGCTGGAAAATGCCGAAGTTGAAGACGAAGTCGGGCGCCAAGAAGCGCTTCAAGATCACCGCGACCGGCAAGGTCAAGGCAGGCGTCGCCGGCAAGCGCCACCGGCTGATGAGCCACGACGCCAAGTACATCCGGCAGAACCGCGGCACCAAGGTGCTGAACGACGCGGACGCCAAGACGGTGAAGTCCTACATGCCGTACGGCGCGAGGTGATCTGAGATGGCTCGCGTCAAACGGGGAGTCGCCTCCCACGCCAGGCACAAGAAGGTCCTGAAGCAGGCCAAGGGCTTCTACGGCCGCAGCGGGACCACGATCCGCGCCGCCAAAGCCGCCGTCGATCGGGCGGGGCAGTACGCCTATCGCGACCGGCGCAACAAGAAGCGCTCGTTCCGCGCGCTCTGGATCCAGCGCATCAACGCCGCGGCCCGGACGGAAGGGCTGACCTACGCCCGATTTATGCACGGCCTTGAGCTGGCGGGCGTCGTGATCGACCGCAAGGTTCTCGCCGATGTGGCGGGCGCCGATCCCGCCGGGTTCAAGGCCATCGCCGACAAGGTTCGCGCCGCGCTGGCCTGACGCTCTCTTCGGAAGAGGTATCGAGGCGGCCCGCGAGCCGGACCGCCTTCGCGCCTGCATGCAATCCGGATAAAGCAAAGCCCGCCATGACCGACCTCTCCACCCTCGAAACCGATCTCTCCGCCCAGATCGCCGCCGCAGCCGATCCGGCGGCGCTGGAGGCGGTGCGCGTGGCCGCACTCGGCAAGACCGGCCAGGTCTCCAACCTGCTCAAGACCCTGGGCGCCATGAGCCCCGACGAGCGGCGCGTGCAGGGGCCGCTGATCAACGGCCTGCGCGACCGCGTCACGGCCGCCATCGCCGAGCGCAAGGCGGCGCTCGACGCCGCCGCGCTGGACGAGCGCCTGGCCGCCGAGCGCGTCGACCTCACCTTGCCCGCCCCGCCCCGGCGCAAGGGCGCGGTGCATCCGACCATGCAGGTGATGGACGAAATCGTCGCCATCTTCGCCGGGATGGGTTTCGCCGTCGCCGAAGGGCCGGACATCGAGGACGACTTCCACAACTTCACCGGCCTGAACTTCCCGCCCAAGCACCCGGCGCGGGAGGTCCACGACACCTTCTTCCTGGCCGAGGACGCCCTGGGCGAGCGCAAGGTGCTGCGCACCCACACGAGCCCGATCCAGATCCGGGTCATGCAGCGGTCGAACGCGCCGGTCGAGGCGCCGCAGTTCGCCCACGGCCAGGCGCCGCCGATCCGCATCATCGGGCCGGGCCGCACCTATCGCCGCGACTCTGACCGCACCCACACGCCGATGTTCCACCAGGCCGAGGGACTGGTCATCGACCGCGCCATCCACCTCGGGCACCTGAAGTGGACTCTCGACGCCTTCGTGCGCCGCTTCTTCGAGCGCGACGACGTGGTCACCCGCTTTCGCCCGCACTTCTTCCCCTTCACCGAGCCCTCGGCGGAGATGGACGTGCAGTGCGACCGCTCGGCCGGCGTGGTGAAGATCGGCGAGGGAACCGACTGGCTCGAGATCCTGGGCGGCGGGATGGTGCATCCGAACATCCTGCGCACCGTCGGCCTCGATCCGGACGAGTGGCAGGGCTTCGCTTTCGGCCTCGGCGTCGACCGGCTGGGGACCCTCAAGTACGGGATGCCCGACCTGCGCGACATGTTCTCCGCCGACACGCGGTGGCTCGGCCACTACGGCTTCTCGGCCTTCTCGCAGCCGAATCCCGCGACGGGGCTCAGCCGATGAAGTTCACCCTCTCGTGGCTGAAGGACCACCTCGAGACCTCGGCGAGCACGGCCGAGATCGCCGAGGCCATGACCATGATCGGCATGGAAGTCGAGCACGTCGACGATCCGCACCAGCGGTTCGCCGCCTTCTCGGTCGCCCGCGTCGTCGAAGCGGTCCAGCACCCGAACGCCGACCGCCTGCGCGTCTGCCAGGCCCAGACCAAGGATGGCGTGAAGGAGATCGTCTGCGGCGCGCCGAACGCGCGGGCGGGCCTCTTGACCGTCTACGCGCCGATCGGGACCTACATTCCAGGCTCCGGCATCACGCTCGAGCCCAGGGCCGTGCGCGGCGTGGTCTCGAACGGCATGCTCTGCTCAGCCGCCGAGCTGGAAACCGCGGAGGAGTCCGACGGCATCATCGAGCTCGCCGGCGAGCCGGCGGTGGGCTCGAGCGCGTCCGAGGCGCTGGGCCTGGAAGCGGTCATCGACTTCGAGGTCACCCCGAACCGCCCCGACTGGCTGGGCGTGGCGGGCATCGCCCGCGACCTCGCCGCCGCCGGCCTGGGCAAGCTCAAGGACCTCTCGATCAAGCCGGTGAAGGGCGGCTTCCCCTGCCCGGTTCAGATCCGGCTGGACGGCTCCGACGCCTGCCCGGCGTTCGCGGGGCGCCTCATCCGCGGCGTTAAGAACGGGCCATCGCCGGCCTGGCTGCAGGCGCGCCTGCGCGCGATTGGCCTGCGCCCCATCTCGGCGCTCGTCGATATCACCAACCTCGTCACCTACGACCGCGCCCGGCCGTTGCACGTCTATGACGCAGGGAAGATCACCGGGGGTTTCCTCGAGGCGAGGCTGGGCCGCGAGGGCGAGGAGGTTCTGGCCTTGGACGGTGAGACCTATCTGGTCACGCAAGAGTACTGCGTGATCGCCGACGGCTCCGGCGCGATCGGGCTGGGCGGGGTGATGGGCGGCCTGTCGACCGGCTGCACGGACGCAACGACCGAGGTTTTCATCGAGAGCGCCTGGTTCGACCCGATCCGCACCGCCCAGACCGGGCGCGCCACCGGCCTGCTCTCCGACGCGCAGTATCGCTTCGCTCGCGGCGTCGATCCGGAGTTCCTGGTCCCGGGCATCGAGCTTGCGACCCAGCTGGTGCTCGAGCTCTGCGGTGGCGAGGCGTCCGAGGTCTCGCTCGCCGGCCAGCCGCCCGAGCCGGTCCCCGCCGTCGACTTCGACCCGGCTTACGTCGCCAAGCTGGGTGGTCTCGACATACCGCCGGAAAGAAGCCTGGAAATTCTTTCCAGCCTCGGCTTCGCGACGCGGGCTGCGGCGAAGACCTACATCGTCCAGCCGCCGAGCTGGCGGCGCGACGTCGAGGGCAAGGCCGACCTCGTCGAGGAGGTCACCCGCATCTTCGGCTACGACAAGCTGCCGGCCGTGCCGCTGCCCGAGGTCGAGGCGCGCGCCGGCGGGGTTCTTACCCAGCGCCAGGCCCGGGCGGCGGTCGCCCGGCGCGTGCTGGCGGCCTTGGGCTACGAGGAGGCGATCACCTGGTCGTTCATGCGCCGAGCGTTCGCCGAGCGGTTCGGCGGCGGCGCCGCCGAGCTCGTGCTCGAGAACCCGATCGGCGCCGACCTCGACTGCATGCGCCCCTCGATCCTGCCCAACCTGATCGAGGCGGCGGCCAGAAACGCAAACCGCGGCTTCGCCGACGTCGCCCTGTTCGAGGTCGGGCCGGTGTTCGCCGGCGACCGGCCGCAGGATCAGCGGACGGCGATCGCCGGGCTGATCGCGCCGCATTGGCCCAGGCGCTGGGACGGCCAGGCGCCCGACGACCTCTTTGCGCTGAAGGGCGACGTGATGGCGCTGCTCGCCGAGCTCGGCGCGCCGGTGGCTTCGCTGCAGATCGCGCAAGGCGCCGCGGCGAGCTGGTGGCATCCGGGTCGTTCGGCCCGGCTGCAGCTCGGGCCAAAGGCCGTGCTCGCCGAGTTCGGGGCGCTGCACCCGGGCGCGCTGGCCGCGCTCGATGCCGAAGCGCCGATGCTGGGGTTCGAGATCTGGCTGGAGGCGCTGCCGGAAGCCAAGCGCAAGCCCGCGAAGACCAAGCCGGCGCTCGAGCTTTCGCCGTTCATGCCGCTCAGGCGCGACTTCGCGTTCGTCGTCGACGAGGGCGTCGCCGCCGGCGACCTGGTCAAGGCCGTCGCCGCCGCCGACAAGGCGCTGATCGCCGGGGTCTGGGTGTTCGACCTCTACCAGGGGCAAGGCGTGCCAGGGGGCAAGAAATCGCTGGCGCTCGAGGTCACGATCCAACCCGTGGATCACACCCTGACCGACGCGGAGATCGAAGGCCTGTCCACGCGGATCGTAGCAGCGGCGGAAAAGGCGGTGGGAGCGAAGCTGCGGAGCTAGCGCGCGAACTTCTCCCACGGGGAGAAGGGGGGACCCGCGCCGCAGGCGTGGGGGCGATGAGGGGTTGGCGCGGTTGGGGTTTGCCTGAAACGCTGTAACCCCTCACCCTCCCCATCGCTTCGCTCGGGGCCCCTCCCTCCCCCTATGGGAGAGGTTTCGCGCGCTTTGCCGGATCGGGACCGAGGAGGGACGATGGAGATCAATGGGGTTGCGCATATCTTTATCTGCGCGGGAGATTTTGCCGCGGCGCGGGAGTTTTATTCTCAGCTGTTGCCGTTCTTGGGGCTGACCTGCGTCGCCGACGGGCCCGGCATCTACTACTGCGTCGGCGGACGAACCGGGTTCGGGATCGAGGCGGCGACGCCGGAACATCGGGGCAAGCGGTTCGAGCAGGGCGCGGTCGGCCTGCATCATGTCTGTTTCCGCGCCCGCTCCAGAGAGGACGTCGACGAGGCCCACGGCTTCCTCACCAAGATCGGCGCGAAGATGGTCCACGGGCCGCAGGAGGACCGCTTCGCCCCCGGCTACTACTCGATCCTGTTCGAGGACCCGGACGGGACACGGCTCGAGATCAATCACGTCCCCGGCCAGGGCCTGCTGGCGCGGCCCGGCATGCAAGTCGGCCAGGCGCTAGATCGAACTTCTTCCAGAGGGAGAAGGAGGGGCCCCGCCGACAGGCGGGGACGATGAGGGGTTAGGGCGTGGCCGGTTTGCTTGAAGCGCCGTAACCCCTCCCCCCTCGCGCCTTTGGCGCTCGCCCCCTCCCTCTGGGAGGGGGAAAGCTAGAACGGCGAGATGTGGCGGGAGCGGCTGTAGGAGAGGTAGCCGACGTTGGCGCCGAGTCTTAAGCCCAGGCCCGCGCGAATGGGGGCCAGCGTGATGTCCTCGGCGCGCTGGTAGTTCACCCCCAGCCCGGCGATCAGGTAGGCGGTGCCCTCCACGCCCGGGAAGCGCCGGTAGATCATGTCCGGGAACTGCAGATTGTAGCAGAGGGTGAAGACCCGCGCGGCGTTGCCGCCGAAGTCCCAGCCGACCGAGGGGCCCTGCCAGTAGACCGTCTGGCGCGGGAACTCTTTCATGTAGAGCAGGCCGCGCCCATAGCGCAGGCCGGCCACGATCGCGCCCGCCGTCTCCGTGCCGGCGATGTAGCCGGTGGGGCGGCCGTTATCGCGGAAGATGCGCTCGACCGCGGCGCCCGCCGCCTCGGCGGTGACGCCCATGAAGTCGGAGACGTCGTGCACGATCTCCTCTTCGCGGTAAGTCGGCTGCGGGTGGTAGTCGGGATGGTTCTCGGGCGCCGGCATCGGCGGCTGGTCGTGGCCCTGGTCCTGGCCGCGCGCGAGCCCCGGCACGAGCTGGGCCGCGCCCAGCGCCAGACCCGAAGTCATCAAGATGCGCCGATCCATCGCGCCGTCTCCTCACCAAAGCTTTCGCAAATGCTGACGCGCCAATGCGTCGGGTTTACGGCCAGTATGCGGCCGTTCCGTCAGTATAGCGTAGCTTGCTGCGATTCGTTCCTTGAGGCCGCCAGGACCGCCTAACGCAGGGCAAGATCCTCCCCCAATGGGGGAGGATTGGCCGTCTGAATTCGTGCTAGACCCCGCCGGCCATGACGCCGCTTAGCCGTATTCGCAACTTCGCCATCATCGCCCACATCGACCATGGCAAGTCGACGCTGTCCGACCGGCTGATCCAGGAGACCGGCGGCCTGACCGCGCGCGAGATGAAGGAGCAGGTGCTCGACTCCATGGAGATCGAGCGCGAGCGCGGCATCACCATCAAGGCGCAGACCGTGCGCCTGGACTACACCGCAGACGACGGCCTGGCCTACGTGCTGAACCTGATGGACACGCCCGGGCACGTCGACTTCGCCTATGAGGTCTCGCGCTCGCTCTCGGCCTGCGAAGGCTCGATCCTGGTGGTCGACGCAAGCCAGGGGGTCGAGGCGCAGACGCTGGCCAACGTCTACCAGGCGATCGAGCACGACCACGAGATCGTGCCGGTGCTGAACAAGGTCGACCTGCCCGCCGCCGAGCCCGCCCGCGTGCGCGAGCAGATCGAAGAGGTGATCGGCCTCGACGCATCCGATGCCGTCGAATGCTCGGCCAAGACCGGCTTTGGCGTGCACGCGGTGCTGGAGGCGATCGTGCAGCGCCTGCCCGCTCCGAAGGGCGATGCGGACGCGCCGCTGAAAGCTCTGCTCGTCGACGCCTGGTACGACGCCTACCTCGGCGTGGTCGTCTTGGTGCGCGTGTTCGACGGGTCGTTGAACGTCGGCCAGTCGGTGCGGCTGATGCAGGCGGGCGCGGTCTACAAGGTCGACCGGCTAGGCGTCTTCCGCCCCAAGCGGACCGAGCTCGACACGCTCGGGCCGGGCGAGATCGGCTTCCTCACCGCCCAGATCAAGGACGTGGCCGACGCGGCCATCGGCGACACCATCACCGACGAGCGCCATCCGACGTCAGCCCCCTTCCCCGGCTTCAAGGAGGTGCAGCCGGTCGTCTTCTGCGGCCTCTTCCCGGTCGATGCGGCCGACTTCGAGGACCTGCGCGCCGCGGTCGGGCGCCTGAGGCTGAACGACGCCTCCTTCACCTACGAGATGGAGACGAGCGCCGCGCTCGGCTTCGGCTTCCGCTGCGGGTTCCTCGGCCTGCTCCACCTCGAGATCATCCAGGAGCGGCTGACCCGCGAGTTCGACCTCGACCTGATCGCGACCGCGCCCTCGGTCGTCTATCGCATCAGCCTGACCAACGGCGAGACCATCGAGCTGCACAACCCGGCCGACATGCCAGATCCGGTGCGCATCGCCTCCATCGCCGAGCCCTGGATCAAGGCCACCATCTTCACTCCGGACGACTACCTGGGCGCGGTGCTCAAGCTCTGCCAGGACCGCCGCGGCGAACAGCGCGAGCTGTCGTATGTCGGCAGCCGCGCCATGGTGGTCTACGACCTGCCGCTGAACGAGGTCGTGTTCGACTTCTACGATCGGCTGAAGAGCGTCTCGAAGGGCTACGCCAGTTTCGACTATGCGCTCGAGGACTACCGCGAAGGCGACCTGGTCAAGATGCAGATCCTGGTCAACGCCGAGCCGGTCGACGCCCTTTCCATGCTCGTCCACCGCACCCGCGCCGAAACCAGAGGCCGCGCCATGGTCGAGAAGATGAAGGAGCTGATCCCGCCTCACCTCTTCCAGATCCCGATCCAGGCGGCGCTCGGCGGCAAGATCATCGCCCGCGAAACCGTCCGCGCGCTCCGCAAGGACGTCACCGCCAAATGCTACGGCGGCGACGCCACCCGCAAACGCAAGCTTCTGGATAAGCAGAAAGAGGGGAAAAAGCGGATGCGCCAGTTCGGGAAGGTGGAGATCCCGCAGGAGGCGTTCATCGCGGCGTTGAAGATGGACGGGGATTAGGGAAGCCGTCGCCGCCGCGCATGCGGGCAAGTGCACGCGTTTCCGCGCCGCCGCGGGTTGCCGCGGCGTCGATTGGGAAGGTCCTGACTTGGCTTTGGCTCTGTTGGTGGTGGTGGTGATGGTGGTGGGGGTGTCCAAAGCCAGCAGCAAGGGAGAACCCTTGCCGACCAGGAACACTGCACAATCGAACGCCGCGGACTGAGTGCATTGAACCATACGCGGAGGGGCGCTCAGCGAAACGCTTAGCGCCGGGGTCGCGGCGCCTCGGCCCCTCTAGCGGGCGCCCGACAACCTATGCGCTGGTAGGTTCGAGTCCGAAGGACGTCGCAAGCGCCACGCCGCCGAGTAGCCGCGCGGCTAGGTTGCCGGCTCCCGCCCCCGCCAGCGGTTGTGCCCGTACGCATAGAGCGGGAAGGCGGCGGCTAGCAGCAGCGCCGAGCAGAGGCCGGTCTTCCAGTCGCCGGCGAGGAAGAGGACGAGGAGGATGACGTTGACCGTGGCCGAGAGGATAGCCGGGAGCGGGAAGAGCGGCATCCGCCAGGGGCGGGGCAGGTCGGGCTCGGCGCGGCGCAGGACAATCGAGGCGATGGCGAGGGCGAGGAAGATGATCATCGGCATCGGGGCATAGAGGTTGAGCAGCACCACGTAGAGGGTGCCCTTCACCAGGTCGGCGGCGGCGATGATGATGAGGATCGCGGCCAGGACGACCATCAGGCTGACCCGGGGCGAGCCCGAGAGCGAGACGTGGGTCAGGCGGGGCGGCAGCATGCCGCCGCGGGCAAGCGCGTAGGTGTTGCGCGCATGCTCCATGATCTGCAGGTTGGTGAGCGTGGCGACGGCGACGATGGCGAGGCCGGTGACGACGACGCTGCTCGCCTGGCCGAGCACGAGTCTGGCCGCATCGCCTACCGGCAGCGTCGAGCGGGCGAGCACGCCGATCGGCAGCACGTAGAGGACGGCGGCGTTGACCAGCACATAGATCGTCGTGACCATCGCCAGGCCGGCGAAGGTGGCGCGGGCGATGTTGCGCTCGGGGGCGTTCACCTCCTCGGAGAAGTAGATCGCGCTCTGCCAGCCGCCGTAGGCGCCGTAGATGGCGCGGAGCGCGATGACGGCGGCGATCCAGGTGAAGACGGGGGGCGGCGGGGCCGACGCGACGGGCGCGCCGCGCGGCGCGAGGAAGAGGAGCGCGACCAGGATGAGGAGCCCGATCGCCTTGACCGCGCTGCCGAGGTCCTGGGACCAGCCGCCGACCTTGGCGCCGATCCAGTTGAGCGCGCCGCAAGCGGCGACGAGCCCTATGGCGAGCAGGCCGCCGTCGACGTGCGGCAGCAGGCCCAGGCGGTGGACGTACTCGCCGAACGCCACGGCGATGAAGCCGGTGGAGATGGCGAGCTGCAGCCAGTCGGCCCAGCCGACGACGAAGCCGAGCAAGGGGCCGAACGCGCGCTTGGCCAGGGGATAGGGCCCGCCGGCCAGCGGGATGGCCGAGCCCACCTCGACCACCGGCATGGCGTCGACGGCGCAGAAGAGGCCCCCGCCCAGCCAGGCGAGCAGCACCAGCGGCGCTGAGGGGAACCCGGCGGCGACCACGCCCGGGTTGCGCATGATGCCGGAGCCGATGACGCCGCCGATGACGACGGCGAGGCCGAAGCCGAGGCCGAAGACGCGCAGGAGGTGGTCGGTGAAGCGGGGACGCGGGGCCGCGGCGGTCTGGTCGGAAGCTGCCAAGAATCCCCCCGCGGTAAGCCGGCGCCGGTAGTCATAAACCTCTCCCATAGGGAGAGGGAGGGGCCCGCGCGCGTAGCGCAGCGGGAGGGTGAGGGGTTACGGCCTCTCGGGCTGGCGAGCAACGCCGCGAACGCGCTCGGCGTTATGGGAGATTTGCCTGAAGCGCTGTAACCCCTCACCCTCCCCATCGCTTCGCTCGGGGCCCCTCCCTCTCCCTCTGGGAGAGGTGTGGGAGGCGCGGCCGGAAAGGAGACCGTCCTGATGTCCACCCTCACCCATCGTCTCGCCCGTGTGGAGGACGCTCCGGCGCTGGCGGGGTTGATGGAGGCGGCGATCGCGGAGTTGCAGAAGGGGTTCCTCACTGAGGCCCAGATTGCGGCCAGCCGGACGGTGATGGGGCTGGACACGCAGCTGATCGAGGACGGCACCTACTTCGTGGTCGAGATCGATGGCCAGCTGGCCGGTTGCGGCGGCTGGAGCCGGCGGAACACGCTTTACGGCGGCGACCACTCGCCGGGGCGCAGCGCGGCCCTGCTCGACCCGACCAAGGACGCGGCGCGGGTGCGGGCGATGTACACCGCGCCGACGTTCGCGCGGCGGAGGGTGGGGACGCTGATCCTCGCCGTCTGCGAGGCGGCGGCGGCGGCCGAGGGGTTCACGCGCGTCGAGCTCGCGGCGACGATGTCCGGGAAGCCGCTGTACGAGGCCTGCGGGTACGAGGCCATCGAAGCCTTCGAAGACGCCCGCGGCGGCGAGCCGGTGCCATTGCTGAGGATGGGCAAGCGGCTATCGGGCGCGGCGGCGCCAGGGAGCGTCCCTTCTCCCCTCGAGGGAGAAGGTGGCTCGCGTCAGCGAGACGGATGAGGGGCCGCGCCGAGGGGGCGCCAATCTCTGCCGCCGCGCCGGTGCTCAGCTACCCCCGCCAATTCTCCAGCGCCGGACCTAGCGCCTCTTTCAGCGGCCCAAGCCACGGCTCGTACTCGCGCCAGCGGTCCAGGCCTTCGCGGAAGATGGGGCGGCGGACTTGTTCGGAGCTGACGGTGCGGACGGCGCGGGCGTTTTCGTGGAAGGCGAGGCAAGCGGCGTCGAAGGGAAGGCCGCAAGACGTGAGCAGGCGGCGGACCTCCGCTTCGGTGTCCTCGACCAGGTCCTCGTAGATCACCCGATGGACGCGGCCGGGCAGCACCTGGTCGAAATGGCGCATGAGGTCGACGTAGTCGCGGTAGTAGCGGCCGATGTCGGCGAGGTCGTAGGAGAACGACTGACCTTGGGCGAAGTGCTGCTTGAACGCCGAGAAGCCGGACGCGAGCGGATGGCGGCGCACGTCGACGATCTTGGCGTGCGGCAGGATCAGCTGGATCAGGCCGACGTGCTGAAAGTTGTTCGGCATCTTGTCGGTGAAGAACGGCCGGAAGAGGCCCCGGTGCGGCCCGGTGGTGGCGATATAGGACTCGCCCAGCGCCTTGAGCGCGTCCGCGCCGAGCGACGCGAGCGCGTCCGGGTAGCCGCCGGGCGCGGCGCGCAGGCGGGAGGCGATCAAGCCGATATCGGGCAGCTCCATGGTGCCCTCGACCGCGGGGTGGCTGGCGAGGATCTGCTCGACCAGCGTCGAGCCCGAGCGCGGCAGGCCGACGATGAAAATGGGCGCGTCGGAGGGTGAGCCCTGGCCCGCCCGCGCCGCGAAGAAATCCGTTGTGAACAGCGCCTTCGACTGCTCGACCAGCGCGGTCGTCTCATCCGCGTCGTAGCGGCCCTCGCCGCGGCGGATCGCGGCGCCAGCGGTATAGTGCTCGAACGAGGCGGCATAGTCGCCGCGGTCCTCGAGCGCCTTGCCGAGCGCATAGTGCAGCTGGACCTGCTCCTCGGCCGGGACGCCGCGGGCCTCTAGCGCCCGTTCGATCGCCGCTTCCTCGTCCGGCGTGAGCTGGGCGACCTTGAGGTTGGCGAGGCCCCAGTAGGCGGCGCCCAGGCCAGGGGCGAGCGTGATCGAGCGTCGGTAGGCGGCGACGGCCTCGTCACGACGGCCAACCGTCCTCAACGATTGGGCGTAGTTCAACCAGACCTTGGGCTGGCGGGGATAGTCGGCGAGCAGCTGCTCGTAGATGGCGACCGCGCGGTCCTCATCGCCGATCAGGCCGAGGCTGGCGGCCATCAGGTTCAGGTAGGCGGGATTGTTGGGCTCGGCCGCGAGCAGCGGCTCGAGCTGGGCGATGGCCTCAGCGCCCTTCTGCTGGTGGAACAGCGCCTCGGCATAGCGCAGGCGCGCGCCCGCATGGGTCGGGTCGAGCTCGAGTGAGAGCATAAGCAGCGTCTCGGCGTCGCCGTGACGGTTCTGCGCCTGGTAGGCCTCGGCCATCAGCCGCATCGCCGCGACGTCGGTCGGGTTCGCGGCCAGGCGGGTGCGCAACAGGTCCTCGGCGGCCGCCGGGCGGCCCTCGAACAGGGCGTCCGCGGCGCGGCGCAATGCCGGATCGGTCACCGAGGTGCGGGCGAATTCGGCGTAGGCCGTATCGGCGCCGGAGACGTCGCCTTCTCGGAACAGCGCCTCGCCCAGCGCGCGCCACGCCTCGGGGAGTTCGCGGTTCAGCGTCAGCGCGCGGCGGAGCGCGGCAATGCCTGCGGCCGCGGCGCCGAGGTCGGCGAGCACGGCGCCGAGCTCGTACTGGGTGCGCGCGGCGTTGGGATGGGCGGCGGCCAGCGGGGCCAGGATGCGGTGCGCGGCTTCGGCTCGTCCGAGCCGCCGGTGCGCCGAGGCTAGGATCAGAAGCGCCCGCGGGTCGTTGGGCGCGGCTTTCAGGATCGCTTCGGCATCGCGCCCGGCCCGCGCCGGGTCGGCGCCAAGCAGCGTCGCGGCGCGGTCGATCGCGGCGGCGAGGGACGCTGAGGGCGCTTCAACCATGTCCGCAACTAAAGCACGCGGGCGGACGGAGAAGCACTCCGTCCGCCCGTTTTGCTGCTTGGGGCCTTAGAACGTGAAGGTCACGCGCCCGTAGTAGTAGCCGCCGTCGATCCCCCATGGGGAGAACTGGGCCGGCTCGCCGTAGACGTTGTTGCCGTCGGCGGGCTGCACGCCGCCCGACCCGTTCGGCACGTTCGGCACGCCGGGCGGCCGGGTGTCGAACAGGTTGTTGGCGCCGACGTTCAGCCGCAGCTGTGGCGTGACCTTGAAGCCGATGTCGAGGTCGGTGATCGCGTTCGTCGGAACGGTGAAGTTGGTCGCGCCCCTGCCCGAGCCGGTCTGGTTGATGCTGATCCACTCCGACGTCGGGCCGTAAACGGTCTCGCGCAGGTTCACGCTCCAGCGGTCCAGGGTCCAGTAGGCGCCGACGACGACCTTTTCCCTCGGCGTCATGGTGGTGAGCGCCGAGATCGCCTGCTTGGTGAGCAGCTTGGTCTGGCCGAATGGGACGTTCACGTCGACCGCCGGCAGCGGAGCGACCTTGGTGACGGTGGTCTGGTTCCAGTTGAAGCCAGCCGACCAATCGACGTGGCCCATGTCGCCGAAGTCCGACGAATAGGAGGCGGTCACCTCGGCGCCATCGGTGCGCGTGTTCACCCCGTTGGTGAACAGCTGGATGCCGGCGTAGCTGATGCCGGAGTCGAGCGTGTTGCCATGCGCGGTGATCGCGTTCAGCACCGCCTGCGAGATGATGTGGTTGACGACGCCGATCTGCTCGGAGCCGAGCAGGAAGCCGCTGCCGACGATGCGATCGGTGATGTCGATCTCGTAGGCGTCGGCCGTGATCTGCAGCCGGTCGACGGGGTGCAGGACGATGCCGATGCTGTAGTTGTCCGACTTCTCGGGCTTGAGCGGGCCGAACCCGGCCACCTTGGCGGCCGGCGAGTTCGGCGGCAGCTGCACCTGGGCGAAGCTCGGCGACACGTTGGTGCCGGAGTAGAACTCCTCGGCCAGGGTCGGCGCGCGGAAGCCGTTGCTGATGGTGCCGCGAATGGCGATCATCGGGCTGAAGTCGTAGCGCGCGGTGAACTTGCCGACGACGGTGTCGCCGAAGTCGGAGAAGTTCGCGTAGCGGCCGGCGACGTCGAGGTGCAGGTTGGCGAGCGGGTCGCCGGAGAGATCGATGTAGACCGCTTCGTCGCTGCGCGTGTGCTTCCCGGCGTCGGTCGGTCCGTAGCCGGTGAAGGACTGGGCGCCGGCCCCGAAGTAGGACGAAGGCTCGCCAGCCTGGATGCTGAAGCTGTCCTGCTGGTACTCGGCGCCGAAGGCGACGTCCAACGGCGAGGCCATGCCGACATTGAACTGCTTGTCGATGTCGAGGTTCGACGTCCACTCGGTCGTCGCGAACTGGCCGTCGGTGAAGTCGCGCTGCGGGATGATCGGCGTCGCCGAGGCGGCCTGCAGGACCGGGAACAGCTGTTTGTTCGCCGAGTCGACCGTCGCGACAGCGTCGGTGTCGCCGCCGTAGGTGGTGGACAGGTCCCAGTTCCAGCCGCTGACGACGCCCTTGATGCCGCCGGTGAAGGAGTAGTCGTCCTCGGTGATCTGCTCGCGCGGGTCGAAGCCGTTGGGCAGCGGAACCACGAGCGCGCCGAGGGACGTCACGCCCTCGACTTTCGTCGGAACGCGGTAGTTCTCGAACGCCGAGATGTCCCTGTGGCCGTAGCTGCCGAAGCTGTAGAGTTCAACGTCTGGCGTGATGTTATAGCCGCCATTATAGAACAGGTTGTAGACGTTGTACTGTGGATCGCCGTAGATGTGGTTGACGTCCGGATAGCCCGGGGCGTGCACGACGCCGGCGGCGTCGATCGGATTGTCGCTCGCCTTCAGGGCGCCGTTGGGGTTGAAGAGGCGCTGGTCGGGGCCGCCCTGCTGACTAAAGTCATGATAGCGTTCCTCAGCGGTCAGGTTGATGAAACCGTTGTCGCCGAGGGCGAAGCCCTTGTTGATCGACCAGGCGCCGGTGGTCCCGTCGCCTTCGTAGTACTGACCTGCCGTCGCGCTGATCACGCCGGCTTCGGGCGAGTTCTTCAGAATGATGTTGACGACGCCGGCTATGGCGTCCGAGCCGTACTGGGCGGCGGCGCCGTCCTGCAGCACTTCGATGTGGTCGATCGCGCCGACCGGGATGAAGGTGAGGTCGGTCGTGGCTGACCCCTGGTAGGGGCTGCCGCCGTCAACCGCCAGATCGGCGGTCGTATGGCGGCGCTTGCCGTCCACGAGCACCAGGGTGTCGTCCGGATTGAGGCCGCGGAGCGCCGCCGACAGCGTCAGCTGGGAGGTGTCGGCGCCGTAGCCCTGCGCATTGAAGGAGGGCAGCGTCTGCGACAGCACCTGCATGACGTCTTGCTGGCCGACGACCTTGAAGGCGTTACCGCCGACGACCTGAACCGGCGCCGGACTGTCGACCGCCTTCAGGCCTGCCGTGCTGCGGGTGCCGGTCACGATGACCTGGGCCGAGGATGGGTTTGCGGCGGCGTCCGCCGCCAGGGCCGGCGCGGCGATCGCCGCGCTCAGCGCGAGTACGCTGGTTCCGAGCAGTAGTGACTTCGGCATGTGGTCCCCAGTCTTGCCAATGGATGCACCCAGCCTCCCCACGCCTTTATAATTTCTATATTTTTTTACGGCGTCTCGATCCGTGCCATACACGCGCGCGATAAAAATGACACCTGTGTCACCGTTGTCGCAGGCCACGCGGATCGATCAGAGTCCGGAGCGTTGCAAAAGCGTCACAGTGCCAGCAATCGGCCATTTGGGAGGCGAGGGGTCGGCCCGATGCTGAAGAGGGCGGCGGGCAGCCGCGCTCGCCGCCGGCCTTGACCCCCCGATCCCCGCGCCGGTACGCTCGGGGATAACCTTGGGGAAACGTCGCCATGTCCTACGCCGCCGGGCGCGTCATCAATGACGCCGACAGCCACATCATGGAGAGCCTGGACTGGCTCGCGAGCCACGCAGATCCCA
>DATNJB010000030.1:0-9586 GCA_035604135.1 Caulobacteraceae bacterium
CGTCTGGCGTTCCGATGAATTCGATACCGGCAGCCTCAAAGGCTGATCTAATGGCGATTAGCGACGACGACCGACTTGGCGGCACGCCGTTGTGCGCCTCCAGCCGCATCACAGTCTGAATCCCCACTCCAGCCGCAGAGGCGAGCTGAGCCGCGGTCCACCTCAACGCCGCTCTCGCGCACCGTATCTGGAGGCCAGTAATCATTGACTGACCGTTTCCGGTAATGTAGTTACCATTATATGGAATCCACGCACCGAATCGGTTTTCTCAGCGGTCGGCAGCATACCATCTGCGATTCCACGCCATGTTGGGGCCTCAACGGGGCCGACGATCCGGAGCGACTGAGGTCGATCCGTGCAGCTACCCACGACGTCGAGGGCGTAGCCCGCTACTTCCGGGCTCGCTTCGCCGGCAGGCCCGCGGTTGTCGCTCCTGGTCAGGTCCCGCGGGAGCGTCTTTGATGAGGGCACGCACAAGAAGAGCGCTGAGCGGCGGCAGAGGCATCGCAGGCCCTGACGCCTCGAGCCTGCTTGCGCTCATGGAACGGTCGCTGGCCGATCCGGGCGCCGATCTGGACCGGTTGGACCGCGTCGCCGTGATCTACGAGCGCGCGCTGGCCCGTGAGGCCGAACAGAAGTTCGCTCTGGCCCTGATCCAGATGCAGCGACGCCTGCCGGTGCTGGACGAGCTCGGCGAGGTGACCGACGCGAGCGGGGAGGTGAAGTCCACCTACGCTTGCTGGGAGGATACGGTCGAGACGCTGCGCCCGATCCTCTTCCGGCACGGCTTCGCCTTGAGCTTCCGTCCCGGGATCTCGCTTAAGGGCGAGCCGGTGGTGGTTGGCGTCCTTCGCCATGCAGCCGGCCACAAGGAAGAGGCCGAGCTTGTGCTGCCCGCCGACGTGAGCGGCGGCAAGAACCCGGTGCAGGCGGTTGGCTCGAGCCTCAGTTACGGCCAGCGCTATGTGACCAAGCTCTTGTTGAACCTCGCCAGCCGTAGGGTGGGGGACGACGACGGACAGATGGCTGGCGAGACCAGGGCCGAGCAGGACGCCATCGTCGAGATCAACACGCTTGCGACCGAAGCGGCCTTCCCCGCCTGGAAGCGCGCCAACCGAAGACGGCTGGGGGAGATGGCGCCAGCCTCCTTCCAGCGGGTGATCGGCTGCTACAACACCCGCCTCGCCCGCGTCCGCGCGCAAGGGACGGCGGCGGCATGAGGATCGTTCGCCAGCGCACGGCGGAGTGGGAGAGCGCCAGGCTCGGCAAGGCCACCGCCTCGCGCATCGCCGACGTCATCGCCAAGACCAAGAGCGGCTATGCCGCCTCAAGAGCCAACTACGCCGCCCAGCTCATCTGCGAGCGGCTGACCGGGGTTAAGGCCGAGGCGTTCGAGAGCGCAGCCATGCGCTGGGGCTCAGAGAAGGAAGCCGAGGCGCTCGAGGTCTACGCCTTCGAAGAGGACGCTGACATAACCCAGGTCGGCTTCCTCGATCACCCCAAGATCGCCATGGCCGGCGCCAGCCCTGATGGGCTCGTTGGCGATGGTGGCCTGGTCGAGATCAAGTGCCCGCTCACCGCCACCCACATCGAGACGCTGCTCGGTCAGGCGCCGCCTGGCCGATACCTCGCCCAGATGCAGTGGCAGATGGCGGTTGCGGGCCGCCTCTGGTGCGACTTCGTCTCCTACGACCCAAGGCTTCCGCTTCCCATGCGTCTCTTCGTTCGGCGCATCGAGCGCGACGATCGGATGATCAACGAGCTCGAGCGCGAGGTCGGACGGTTCCTCTCCGAGATCGATGCGGTGATCGGCAAGCTTGAGAGCCTTGAGGCGCAAGCGGCATGAGGACGCTCACCCTCGCCTGGGACGGAGAGGCGTTCTGGCCGCTCTCAGGCGACCGCACCCTGGCGAGAGAGACTTACGGCCAAGGCGAGGTCGTCGCCTTCGCCGAAGCGAAGGACCGCTCCTCGCCGAGCCATCGGCACTACTTCGCCTCACTGCGCGAAGCCTGGGTGAACTTGCCGGAAGGCTACGCCGAGCGCTTCGCCACCGAGGAGCATTTACGCAAGTGGGCGCTGATCCACACCGGCTTCTGCCACGCCCGCTCCGTCGTCTGCCGCTCAAGGGCCGAAGCCAGATCGATCGCGGCCATCATCCGCTCCAATGACGCCTATGCGCTCGTCTCGGTCGAAGGGCGCACGATCTGGCATCTCACCGCGATGTCGCAGTCGACCGAAGCGATGGATCAGAAGACCTTCCAGGCGAGCAAGCGGGCGGTGCTGGAGCTTCTCTCCGACATCCTTGGCGTCGAGCCTGCCGAGCTCATGCTCGCGGGCGCGGCGGCATGATCCGCTACACGAAGGAGGAGCGCGAGCTGAGGGTGGTTCGGCCTTCCTTCAAGGGCCAGCGCCAACCCCGCGTCCGCGACCACGGCTACCTCGCCTGGCTTCGCCGCGCGCCCTGCCTCGCCGGCTTGATCGAAGGCGGCTGCCAGGGCCCCGTCCAGGCCTGCCACCTGCGCATGTCCATCCCCGGCCGTCCCAACCCCGGGCTCGCCAACAAGGCGGACGACGCCTTCGCCTGGCCGGGCTGCGTCCACCATCACATCGAGGACCAGCACCGGGCTTCTGAGGCCGCATTCTTCCGGCGTCTGGGCGTCGATCCGTTCGACCTCTGCCGAGCCCTCTATGCAGCGTTCAATGCGGGCCAGGAGCCGGCGGCCGCACTCGTGGGATACCTCGTCGAAGCAGGGGTGCTGTAGGCGCTGGCGGCCCGCCTTTCGCGCCTCCTGTTATGAGCCTTTTATGCCCTGTTATTTCCCTGTTCGGCTGGAAAATTTCCCTGTTCCGTTGCCGCAGGGAATTTGACGCTGCCTCCAGCTTAAGTCTCAGACTTGGCTCGTGAAACTGCGGCGCCGCGCTCGACAAAACAGCCCCAAAACGGCCAAATCCGAGGAAATTCCCTGCAAAATTCCCTGTTAGCAGGGAAAAATAGGGATGTGTCGGCAGCTTCTCCGGCACAGCGCGAGCTGGCAACATTTCCTCCCCGCTAGGCCGAGAGGTGCTGTCCCAGAGCCCGCAGCAGCGCTGCCTGTTTGGGCGGGATCGAGGCGTCGGCGCGCGGCCCTACGTTGATCAGGAGGTTGCCGCCGCGAGCGGTGACGTCGTCGTAAAGTGCGTTCAGCGCCTCGCTCGACATGTAGTCTTCCGGGCGTTCGTTCGCGTTGAAACCGAAGCCGAGGCCAAGCCCGCGTGTCGATTCCCACTTGGTCTCGCCCATGCCCGCGCCGGCGCCGTACTCGACGGTGCGGAAGTCTGAGTGCGGCGGGGCGGGCTGGGCGAGCTCGCCCTTGGCCGCCGCGGTCGCCGCCTTGATCGCGGTGTTGAACCCCTTGCGCGCGCCCTCGTCGCGCAAGCCCTCGAACAGGGCACGCTCGCCCGTCCAGCGGTCGTTGACCACGCCATCGGGCACGGCGGCGTAGTAGTCGCCGAACAGACCCGGCAAGTCGCGCCCATCGGGCCAGGCGATGTCGTTCCACAGCACCGAGGGCCGGTAGCGGGCGATCAGCTCGCGCACCTGGGCGGCGGCATAGGCGCGGTAGTCTTCGCCCAGCGGAACGCAGGCCAGCATGTCGCCCATGTCGGCGATCGGTCTGGCTTCGAAGGTCCAGTCGAGGCCGCCGGAATAGTAGACGCCAAACCGCGTGCCGCGTCGGCGGACCGCTTGGGCGAGCTCGCCGACGAAGTCGCGCCCCGAGCGCCAGTCGGCGCGATGCGGGTTCCCAACCCCGCTCGGCCAGAGGCAGTAGCCGTCGTGGTGCTTGGTCACCATCACGACGTAGCCGGCCCGCGCCCCGGCGAAGAGATCGGCCCAGGCGTCGGCGTCGAACGCGGCGGCCGCGGCTTCGAAGTCTGCCTTGAAGCTCTCGTAAGGACGATCGCCCCAGACCTCGGCGTGATGGGCCGCCGTCGCGCTGCCGGGCAGGCGCAGCGCGTTTGCGTACCACTCCGAGTAAGGCGCGCGGGCGAACAGGTTGTCGTAGTCGTTGCGCGCGATCTCGTTGATCGGCTCGCCCCGCGGCGCGTAAGCCGGCATGGCGAAGACGCCCCAGTGGACGAAGATCCCCAGCTGCGGCCGCCGGTACCAGGCCGGGCAGGCGCGGCCGGCAAAGGCGCTGAAGTCGGGCATGGCGCGGCTCAGCTAGAAGTCGGTTGGAACCTCGCGTCGCCTGTTCGCCACATGATGAAGGCGATCTCGTCGGCGGTCTCGCGGTCGCGCTGGTCGCGGGTCGAGCCGATGCCGTGGCCGGCGTCGGTCTCCACGCGCAGGATGATCGGGTTCTTCGATGCGGTCGCCGCCTGCAGCCGCGCGGTCATCTTGGTCGGCTCCCATGAGGACACCCGCGGATCATTCAGGCCGGTCGTCAGCAGCACAGACGGATAGGCAACGCCGTCCCTCACGTGCTGATAGGCGTCCATTTCGTAGAGTGGCTTGAAGTCGGCTTCGACGGTCACGGTGCCGAACTCGGGAATGTTCGGCGGGCCGTTCGGCGAGAACTCGGCGCGCAATGTGTTCGACGAGCCGACCTGGTCGATAACGACGGCCGCCAGATCCGGCCGTTCGGTCATGAACCGGCCGACGGTGATGCCGCCGGCCGAGCCGCCGACGATCGCGAGCTTGGACTTCGAGGTGTAGCCCTGAGCGATTAGGTATTCGGCCGCGGCAATATCGTCGCCCCAGGTGTTCGGCTTGGTCGCCTTCTTGCCCGCCAGATGCCAGTCCTCGCCCAGCTCGCCGCCGCCGCGCACGTGGGCGGTCGCGAATACGCCGCCCAGGTCGAGGAATGGGAAGAAGCGGGCGAGGAAGCCAGGGTCCTCGGTGATGCCGTAGGAGCCGTAGGCGTCGAGCAAGAGCGTGGCCGAGCCGTCGCGCTTCAGGCCCTGCTTGTAGACGATGGAGAGCGGAACCTTCACTCCGTCGGCGGCGGTGCAGAAGGTCTCCTCGGAGGTATAGGACGAGGCGTCGATGGCCGGCTTGGGCGCGAGGTTGGTTTCGGTCACCTTGCCGTCCGGCGCGATGTAGAACACCGTCGGCGGCTTCGCCCAACCCTCGAGTTCGAACCAGCAGCCGTCGTTCGCGGTGTCGACGAAGACCCCGCCGAGCGCGCCGTCGAAAGGCATGGGGACAGTGGTCAGCGTCCCGTCCCACGCCAGGCGGCGGATTCCGCCCAGCCCCGCGTTCAGGTCGGTGATGTAGAGCCCGTCGCGCGCCGCGCCGATGCCGCGGATCACCGACGCGGACTCCGGCACGACCAGCTTCGCGTTTGTGACGTCGGGCTGCGCCGCGGTGGTCCGGAGGACCTTGTAGCGCGAGGCACCGTCGTGGCTCTGCAGGTAGATGTCGTCGCCATGCACGGCGAGGTCAGTGACGTTGTCGGCCGGGGTGCAGATTCGCCGCCAATTGGGTTTGCCCGCGCGAGCGTCGGCGACGCTGGCGGCGTAGGCCGAGAGCTCGTTCTGCACGCCAGAGACCAGCAACCCGACCGCGACATCGGACCCCGTGGTTGTAGCGACGACCGGAAAATCAATGTCGGCGATGTCTACGTCCGGGCTCGTCCCCTTGGCCAAGACCTTGATGTCGCTGGCAGGGTCTGAGCCCAGCTTGTGGAACCAGCAGGCGCTGAGCTTGAACTTGTCGAGGCTGTCCGGTGGCAGCCCGCCTTGCAGGCGGTTGTAGAAGAACCCGGATCCGTCGTCTGTCCAGCTGGACGAAGCGTCCTCGGTGCGGTCGATCGTTTCGGGCAGAAGCTCACCGGTGTCGGTGACCATGATGTGGGCGACTGACGCCTCCGAGCCGCCGGGCGAGACGCCGAACACAAGGTGCTTGCCGTCGGGTGAGGCAACCCAATGGTCGATCGCGGCATGGCTTCCCGGCGGCGCGAAGCGGTCAGGATCGAGCAGCAGGCGGTCGGCGCCGTCGAGCCCGTTGCGCACGTAGAGTTTGAAGCTCTCGGCCTGCGCTGGCCTTACTTCGCTGAACACATAGTCGCCGGCCACCTGCGCGCCGGCCAGCGCGACGATCGCGCCGCTGTTCTTGCTGATAGCGGCATAAAGCGCGTCGCGGCCGGGGATGGCCGCCAGCATCTTGCGCGCATAGTCGTTCTCGGCCAGCGCGTAGGCCTTCCACTCCGGCCCTTGCTGCTCCATCCAGCGGTAGGGATCGGTGACCTCGACGCCCCAGAGCGTCTCGGTGACGGGCCGCACCGGCGCGACGGGCGGCCCACCCGCCGGCGTTTGCGCAAAGGTAAACCTGGGGGCGGCTAACGCGCCGGCCAGCGCGGCGGAGCTCGCGAGCAGCGCGCGCCGATCGATCGATTGTGACACTTGGACGTCTCTCCAAAGCGGATTGCCTAACCGACGCGCGCGCCGGTTGATCTGGCGCCTGCGTTGCGCGAGGACGGCCGAATGTCAACGTGACGCGCCCGGCGTGCCAGGTTGGCGTGGCGTTCGCGCTGGGCGCGCCCGCGAAGCCAGTGCTAGGTTAAGCAGACCCCAAGAGCACAAACGCCGGGAGACGCCTCGATGAAGTACGTTCGCATGGGATCGACGGGGACGCAGGTGTCGAGGCTCTGCCTCGGCTGCATGAGCTTCGGCGGCATGGCCGACTGGACGCTGAACGAGGACCAGAGTCTGCCGATCGTGCAGAAGGCGGTCGAGGCGGGCATCAACTTCTTCGACACCGCCGACATCTATTCCCGCGGCCAGAGCGAAGAGATCCTCGGGCATGCGCTGAAGGAGCTGAAGGTCCGCCGCGACGAGAGCGTGATCGCAACCAAGGTGTTCAATCCCATGGGCCGGGGCCCGAACCGCGGCGGCCTCTCGCGCAAGCACATCCTGCAGTCGATCGACCTAAGCCTGGCGCGGCTCGGCACGGACTATGTCGATCTCTACCAAATCCACCGTTTCGACTATCAGACCCCGATCGAGGAGACGATCGAGGCGCTGGACGACGTCGTGAAGTCCGGCAAGGCGCTCTACGTCGGCGCCAGCTCGATGTTCGCCTACCAGTTCTCCAAGTACCTGCACCGCGCCGACGAGCTCGGGCGCACGCGCTATTCGATGATGCAGAACCACTACAACCTGCTTTACCGCGAGGAGGAGCGGGAGATGAACCCGCTCTGCCTCGAGGAGGGCGTCGGCCTGATCCCCTGGAGCCCGCTCGCGGGGGGCGTGCTGGCGGGCAGCCGCGAGGCCGGCACCACCCGCTCGAAGTCGGTCATGGGCCGCGACCGCTACAATCGCCCCGCCGACCAGGCGGTGCTGGCCGCGCTCAAGACCCTCGCCGCGGCGCGCGGCGAGACCCAGGCGCAGGTGGCGATCGCCTGGCTGTTGTCGAAGCCGGCGGTCACCGCGCCGATCATCGGGGCGACCAAGGCCGCGCACCTCGACGATCCCCTGAAGGCCGTCGACAATCCGCTGAGCGACGATGAGATCGCGGCGCTCGAGGCGCCTTACGAACCGCAAGGCGTGATCGGCGCGCTCGGGCCGAACGACGTCCCGATGCGCGAGATCAGAGCCGCCTCGCAGCCGCGCGTCGCGGCGTAAGCGGCGGTGGAGGTCATCCTGCTCGGCACGGGTTCACCCGTGCCCAGCCCCGATCGCGCCGGCCCGGCGACCTTGGTGCGCGCAGGCGCCACCAACCTGCTGTTCGACTGCGGGCGCGGCGTGGTCATGCGGCTGGCGGCCGCCGGCATGCCCCCGCCGGCGCTGACGGCTGTGCTTCTGACCCACATGCACTCCGACCACGTCACCGACCTGAACGACGTGATCACCACCCGCTGGGTGATGGCGCCGCAGCCCCTGCCGCTGAAGGTGTTCGGCCCGGTCGGCGCCAAGGCCCTGGTCGAGGCGACGCTGGCTATGCTGGCCTTCGACGTGAAGTACCGCATCGACCACCACGCCGACCTCAACGATCCGCCGAAGGTCGACGTCACCGAGCTCGAGCCCGGTAGCGCCTTTGCACTGGGCGATGTGAAGGTGACCGCGCAAGCCACCGACCACGCGCCGGTCGCGCCCACGCTGGGCTATCGGATCGAGCACGCCGGCCTCGTTTGTGCAATTGCCGGCGACACCGTGCCCTGTCCCGGCCTGGACGCCCTGTGCGCCGAAGCCGACATCTATGTGCAGACGGTGATCCGCGACGACCTCGTGCGCATGGTCCCGAACCAGCGCTTCAAGGACATCCTCGACTACCATTCGACCGTCGCCCAGGCCGGCCAGACGGCGGCGCGCAATCGTGTGAAGACCCTGGTGCTGACCCACTATGTGCCGGCCATGCCCAAGGGGCTGGAGGCCGAGTGGCGGGGCTTCGCCGCCGCCCACTTCGACGGCGAGATCGTGCTCGGCGATGACCTGACCGCGGTCAGCATCCCGGCGAAAGGATAGTGGATGGACGAGCTCTTCGACCTCACGGGCAAGGTCGCCCTCATCACCGGCGGCTCGCGCGGGCTTGGGCTGCAGATGGTGCGCGCCTTCGCCGAGCGCGGCGCCGACGTGATCATCGCCAGCCGTAAGCTCGACGCCTGCGAAGTCGCTGCTGATGAGGTCCGCGCGCTGGGGCGCCGAGCCATGGCCTTCTCGGCCAACGCCTCCAGCTGGTCTGAGATGGACCGGCTGGCGGAGGCGGCCTACGCCGAGTTCGGCCGCGTCGACATCCTGGTCAACAACGCCGGCATGTCGCCGGCCATGCCGTCGCACGAGATGACCGAGGCCTGGTTCGACAAGATCGTGGGCTTGAACTTCAAGGGTCCGTTCAGGCTGGCGGCGCAGGTGGCCAAGCGCATGGCCGACGGCGACGGGGGCGTGATCATCAACATCTCCTCGTCGGGCGCGCTCGTCCCGTTGCCCGGCGTGATCGCCTATTCCGGCGCGAAGGCGGCGCTGAACGCCATGACCGTGTCGCTGGCGCGCGAGTACGGACCGAAGGTCAGGGTCAATTCGATTTCGGCCGGCCCGTTCCTGACCGACATCTCCAAGGCCTGGACCGAGGAAGCGCGCCAGCGGTCGAACAACTCGCTCGGGCGGCCCGGCCGGCCGGAGGAGATCGTCACCACCGCCCTCTACCTGGCCAGCCCGGCCTCGAGCTTCACCACCGGCGCCATCGTCCGCTGCGACGGCGGGCAGAGCTAGCGCCTCTTGGCCGCAGCGCGCGCCGCCCTGTAAGGTCGACGAAACGGAACGGCGGCGGATCGGGGACGCTCTTGAACGCAGGCATCACCGGCGTGTTGGCCGGCTTGGCGGCGGCCCTTTTCGCGGCAGCTGCCTCGAGCGCCGCGCCGGCCAGCGAGACGCCGGCCCAGTTCGTCCAGCGGGTCTATGCGATCTATCGTTCCGACAGCCCGTGGTGGAACCTCGGCGAAGGCAAAGCTGAGAAGGCCTACCAGAACCGCGCGGCGAAGACCGAGAAGCAGGCCGACGCATGCATCGCTTAGGCCCGCCGGCGTTGGCCAAGCTGATCGGAGAGCCGTAGATGATGACGTCCCGCACGCGCGGTCTGTTGGCCGGCCTGGCTGCTGCGCTGCTGGCC
>DATNJB010000031.1:0-5133 GCA_035604135.1 Caulobacteraceae bacterium
GATCGTTTGGACTTGGCCACCGGGGTCAATCTAGCCGGCGGCTTCGGGCGGCGTCACCCCGGTGGCCGTTGCTGGCCGGCCGTCGTCGCGGAGCGCGACGTAGATCGCGGGGATTACAAGCACGGTGAGCAGTGTCGACGAAGCCAGGCCGAAAAGCAGCGAGATGGCGAGGCCCTGGAAGATCGGGTCGGTCAGGATGACTGCCGCACCGATCATCGCCGCGAGCGCCGTGAGTAGGATCGGCTTGAAGCGGATCGCCCCGGCCTCGAGCAACACATCGCGCAGCGGACGGCCCTGGCCCTGCTTCTGCCTGATGAAGTCGACCAGGAGGATCGAGTTGCGGACGATAATGCCTGCGAGCGCGATGAAGCCGATCATCGAGGTGGCGGTGAACTGGGCGTGGAAGAGAATGTGCCCGATCACGATGCCGACCAGGGTCAGCGGGATGGGAGTCAGGATCACGAGCGGCAGGCGGAAGCTGCGGAACTGGGCGACCACCAGGAAGTAGATTCCCAGGATCGCCACCCCGAAGGCCGCGCCCATGTCGCGGAAGGTCACCCAGGTGATCTCCCATTCGCCGTCCCAAAGCACAGTCGGACGGGTCTCGTCGGTCGGCTGACCGTGCAGTCGGATTGCGGGTGGCGGGATCGCGCCCCAGTCCGCACCGCGGATCGCCTTATCGACGTCGAGCATCCCGTAGATCGGGGACTCGAAGGCGCCGGCGAGTTCGCCGGTCACCATTTCGACGTCGCGGCCGTCGCGCCGATAGATGTGGTAGGAGCCGCCCTCCTCGTTCGCCGTCGCCACCTCGCCGAGCTCGACGAGGCGGGGCGCCGCGCCGGTTCTCGACACGCCGACCGGCAGCGAGGCGAGGCTCTGGCCCCAGGTGCGATCCGACTGCAGCAAGCGCACGGCGATCTCCATCGGCGTGCGGTTCTCTCCACGGTGGGAGTAGCCGACCAGGGTCCCGTCCATGGCCGTGGCGATGGAGTCGAACACCTCGCGGTCGGTGAGGCCGAAGAAGGCCAGCTGGTCGCGCTCCGGGGTCAGTCGAAGCCGCGGCCGCTGCTGTCCGTGGCTGTTGTCGACATCGACGATGAAGGGAACCGACTTGAAGAGGGCTTCGACGTGGTCGGCCACCGCCCGTCTCGTCCCTGCGTCCGGCCCGTACACCTCGGCCAGCAGGGTGGCCATCACCGGCGGCCCCGGCGGCGTCTCGACCACCTTTACCGACGCGTTGGCGGGCAGGGCGAGCGACGCCAGGCGCCGGCGAAGATCGAGCGCGATCGCATGGCTGGCGCGGCTTCGCTGATCCTTCGGCAAGAGCTCGACCGCCAGATCGCCCTGCTCCGGCCGGTTGCGCAGGTAGTAGTGGCGCACGAGGCCGTTGAAGTTGAACGGCGAGCTGGTCCCGGCGTAGGCGTCGATTGAGCTGACCTCGGGAAGCCCCAGAGCGATACGCGCCGCGTCGCCCAGCGCGCGCTCGGTGGTCTCCAGGCTGGTTCCGGCGGGCATGTCGAGCACCACCTGCAGCTCGGACTTGTTGTCGAACGGCAGGAGCTTCACCGTGACCGTCTTGGTGATGAAGAGCATGCAGGCGACCAGCGTGGCGACGCCAACCCCGATCAGGAAGATCCACGCCGCGCGTCGCGTCGCGATCACCCGGGTCGCCACGCGGCGGTAGAGGCGGCCCAGCCGACCCTCGCCTTCCTGATGAGCGACGGCCGCCGTCTTCGGCGCAAAGCGAAGCATCAGCCAGGGCGCGATGACGACCGCCACAAAGAAGGAGAAGACCATCGCCGCCGAGGCGTTGACGGGGATGGGGGCCATGTATGGGCCCATCAAACCGGAGACGAACAGCATCGGAAGCAGCGCGGCGACCACCGTCAGCGTCGCCACCACGGTCGGATTGCCGACCTCGGCGACGGCTTCGATCGCAGCCTGGCTCCGCGTGCGCCCGTCGTTCATCGCCCAGTGGCGGGCGATGTTCTCGATCATCACAATCGCGTCGTCGACCAGGATGCCGATCGAGAAGATCAGCGCGAACAGGCTCACCCTGTTGATGGTGTAGCCCATCAGCTTCGAGGCGAAGAGGGTGAGCAGGATGGTGGTCGGGATGATGATGGCGGTGACCAGCGCCTCCCGCCGCCCGATGGCGAAGGCGATGAGCACGACGATGCTCACCGTGGCCAGCCCCAGGTGCAGCAAGAGTTCGTTGGCCTTGTCATTGGCGGTCGCGCCGTAGTCGCGGCTGACCGAGACGGTCAGGCTCGAGGGCAAAAGCGAACCTTTCAGCGCCTCGACCCGCTTCAGCACCGCCTGCGAGACCACGACGGCGTTCGCGCCCTTGCGCTTGGCGATGGCGAGGCTGACGGCCGGCGCGTTTGTCCAGCCCTGGGCGGTGCGGTCATAGCGCCATGCCCTGGCTTGGTCCTCGCGCGGCGCCTGAACGACGTTGGCCACGTCGCGCACATAGACGGGCGGCCCGAGAATCGAGGGGACCGTGAGCGCGCCGACCTCGTCGGGGGTCTGCAGCGTGCCGCCGACGGCGACCGCCTCGGCCCGGCCGCCGTTACGGAGCACCCCGCCGGGAAACGCGCGATCCGCTTGTCGCACGGCGTCGACGAGGGCGGGGAGCGAGACGCCGCGCAGATTCATACGCGCGGCATCCGGCTCGACGCGGATCTCCTCGGGACGGCCGCCGGAGATGAAGGTCAAGCCGACGTCGTCGACCTTCATGATCTCGGTGCGCAGCTTGGTTGCGACGTCGTAGAGCGCCTGGTCGTTCCAGCGCCCCGCCGCGCCCGGGGCCGGCGAAAGGGTCAGGACCACGGCCGGAACGTCGTTGATCCCGCGCGCGACGATCAGCGGCTCTGGGATGCCAGCCGGGATCTTGTCGTAGTTGTCGCGGACCTTTTCCTGGATGCGCACGATCGCGTTGTCGGGATCGGTGCCGACCTCGAACCGCGCCGTGACCATCACCTGGTCGTCATCCACCTGGGTGTAGACGTGCTCGACGCCCGACACGCTTTTGACGATCGCTTCGAGCGGCTTGGCGACGAGCTCGGTCGCGTCGGGCGCGCTCAAACCATCGGCGCGAACCATGATGTCGACCATGGGCACGCTGATCTGTGGCTCCTCCTCGCGTGGGATGGTGAGCACCGCCAGCAACCCGACCGCGATGGCCGCGATCAGGAAGAGCGGCGTCAGCGGCGAGGCGATCGACGCGGCGGTCAGCCGGCCCGAGAGGCCGAGCTTCATTGGCCGGCCCCGCCGCGCACGAGCACATCGCCGGGGGCAACGCCTGAGAGGGCTTCGGCAGTATCGGCCGTCGGGCCGGGCGCGAGCTGCACCGGTACATCGATGGCGGCGCCGTCGGCGCCCAGCACCCGCGCGTAGTCGACGCCATCCCGCGTGGCGATGAATCGCCGCGGCAGGACGAGCGCGTTGCGGCGTCCGATGGTGAGGCTGATAACCGCCCGTTGGCCGACCATGGTCTGCCCCAGACCGGGCGCCGTGAGGTCGACCGTCACCTGCCCGCCAGCCACCGCCGGATAGATCTGCGTCACGACGGCGCTCGCGCCGGCAAGGCGGAGCTGGGGCGCGCTCACTGGAACAGATGCGCCGACCGACAGCGCGTGCGCGTCCGCCTCGGGGACCTCGACCCTGATGACCATCGGCCCCGACGTGACCGTTGCGACGGACTGGCCGGGCGTGACAACCGATCCCGCCGGGACGTCGGCTCTGAGCACCTGGCCGTCGGCCGGCGCAAGGATGGCGCCTTCGCCGCCGAGCGCGGCGCTGGCCGCACGCTGCGCGCGCGCCGCGTGCAGCGCGCCTTCCGCCGACCGTGCGGCGGCGACCTGCTGATCGAGTCTCGCCTTGGCGTAGACGCCCTTGTCGAAGAGATCGCGGGTCCGGCCGAGCTCCGCCTGCGCCTGCTCCGCTTGCGCCTGGGCTGCGGCGATCTGCGCGCCGTATGCCTGAGTCTGGAACCCCACTTGCGGATCGATCACCCGGCCGATGAGCTGGCCGCGCCGCACGACGTCGCCTGCCCGGACGCTCATCACGGCCAGCAGCCCGCCCAGACGCGCCCGTGCTTCGGCCTGGTCGCGGCTGGTGATCGTCGCCGTCACCGGCTTGAGGTCCGGGATCGTTTGCTCCTGCAGAATGAGCCGCTCCGCATAGCGCGGGGCGGTCGAGGCGGCCGGAGTCGTCTGCTCGCCGCAAGCGGCCGTGAGCAACGCCGCTGCCATGGCCAGGCCCCCCGCCAGCCCGGCCGCCCATGCGGATTTATATTCGACCTTGCGCATATTCACCTATTCGCATATAAAGGGCGCCTGCGCAAGCGGACGCTAGCCGATGACTGCAACCACGCCTTGCGTTGGATCAATGCGGCCGGCGCGAAGCGGCACAGGCTTCGTCCGGCAGGGAGGTCGAGGTGAGCAAACCAGCCATCATCATTCTTGGCGCCGGGCTTGGAGGCTCGATCGCCGCCTTTGAGATCAAGCAGGCGGTGGGCGCGCGCGCCGATGTCACCGTCGTCTCGCAGGGCGACAGCTTCTATTTCGTGCCGTCGAACCCGTGGGTCGCGGTCGGCTGGCGCGATCGCGAGGCCGTCCAGGTCAAGCTGGGGCCAGTGATGTCCAGGCGCGGCGTCGGCTTCAAACCGGCGGGCGCGAAGCACGTCGATCCGGCCGCCAACCGGGTGGTCCTGAACGACGGGACCGAGCTCGCCTACGACTACCTGGTGATCGCGACAGGGCCCGACCTCGCCTTCGACGAGATCGCGGGCCTGGGTCCGGTCACGGGCCACACCCAGTCGATCTGTACGATCGACCACGCAGAGAGAGCGGCGGCCGCCTTCGCCGAGTTCGTCAAGGCGCCGGGCCCCATCGTCGTTGGCGCGGTGCAGGGCGCTTCCTGCTTCGGTCCGGTCTACGAGTTCGCAATGATCCTCAACGCAGACCTCCGCAAACGCAGGATCCGCGACCAGGTGCCGATGACCTTCGTCACCGCCGAGCCCTACATCGGGCATCTCGGCCTGGACGGCGTCGGCGACACCAAGGGCATTCTCGAGAGCGAGATGCGCGACCGCGATATCAAGTGGATCACCAACGCCAAGGTCGCCTC
>DATNJB010000032.1:0-14614 GCA_035604135.1 Caulobacteraceae bacterium
GACTACGCGGGGGCGGCCGCTGTCGGCCTCGCGATGCTGGTGCTCTCCTTCGGCGCGCTCTTCATCGTCAACATGTTCCAGCTTGCGCTGGCGCGTCGGGGGCAGCGATGAGAAGCGTCGCGCCAAAACGCCCGTCGCCGGTTGGCTGGGTGCTCGTCGCCGTCGCTGTCGGCTGGCTCGCGCTCGCCATCGGCCTGCCGCTCGCCACCGTCTTCATCGAAGCCTTCCGGCAGGGGTGGACCGGCTTCGTCGGCGCCATAACCGACCCCGATGCGCTGGCCGCGATCAGGCTCACCCTGCTCGTCGCAGCCATCGCCGTGCCGCTGAACGCGCTGTTCGGCGTCGTCGCCGCCTGGACGGTCACCAAGTTCGAGTTCCGCGGGAAGACAATGTTGGTGAGCGTGATCGACCTGCCCTTCTCCATGTCGCCGGTGATCTCCGGTCTGGTCTGGGTGCTGCTGTTCGGCGCCAACGGCTGGTTCGGCCCGCTGCTTGATCAATGGGGCGTCAAGATCATCTTCAACACCACGGGCATCGTGCTCGCCACCATCCTCGTCACCCTCCCGTTCGTGGCGCGCGAACTCGTGCCGCTGATGCAGGCGCAGGGCAATGAGGAGGAGCTGGCCGCCGCCACCTTGGGCGCCGGCGGGCTCTCGACCTTCTTCCGGGTTACTCTGCCGAACATCGCATGGGCTCTGCTCACCGGAGTCCTCTTGTGCAATGCCCGTGCGATGGGTGAATTCGGCGCCGTGTCTGTAGTGTCGGGGCACATCCGGGGGCTGACCAACACCATGCCGCTGCACGTCGAGTTGCTCTACAACGACTACGACTACGTCGGCGCCTTCTCCATCGCGTCTCTGCTGGCCGGACTGGCGCTGGTGACCCTGGTGCTGAAGACGGCGCTCGAGCGCCGCTTGGCGGGCGAGGTCAGCTCGGACGAGCGCCCGATGACGAGGTTTCGATGAGTCTGATCGTCGAGGGCCTCTCCAAGCGGTTCGCCCGCTTCCCCGCGCTGAACGGCGTCTCGCTGACCGTGGAAAGCGGCGAGTTTCTCGCCCTGCTCGGTCCCTCGGGTTCGGGCAAGACCACCCTTCTGCGCGTCATCGCGGGCCTGGAGACGCCGGATGCCGGGCAGGTGCGGTTCGACGGCGAGGACTTTCTGTCGCTCACGCCGCGCGCACGACGTGTGGGCATGGTGTTCCAGCACTACGCCCTCTTCCGCCACATGACGGTGGCGAAGAACATCGCCTTCGGCCTCAGCGTCCGTCCCGGCCGCGAACGACCGCACCAGCGGGCGATCCGCCAAACGGTCGAACGGCTGCTCGCGCTGATCCAACTCGACGGTCTCGGCGACCGCTATCCGGCGCAGCTCTCGGGCGGCCAGCAGCAGCGGGTCGCGCTGGCCCGCGCGCTCGCCATCGAGCCGCGGGTTCTTCTGCTCGACGAGCCGTTCGGCGCACTCGACGCGAAGGTTCGCAAGGACCTTCGCCACTGGCTGCGGCGCGTGCACGACGAGACCAAGATCACGACCGTCTTCGTCACCCACGACCAGCAGGAGGCGATGGACATCGCTCATCGTGTCGCCGTGCTGCGCGACGGACGCATCGAACAGGTGGGCTCGCCGCAGGACCTGGCCGAGCGGCCGGCCTCGGCGTTCGTGTTCGACTTCCTCGGCGACGCCAACCGCCTGGACGGCGTCTGTGACGGTGGGCGGGCCGCCTTCGACGGTTTCGACGCGCCGGCCGTCGTCGCCAACGGGGCGGGCGGTCGCGCCACGGCGTGGTTCCGACCACACGAAACCCTGCTGGCCGCCGAAGGGCCGGGGCTCGCGGTCACCGTCGCCGACATCCTGGTCAAGGGTGCGCTCGTGCGGTTCGAGTGCCGCGCGGCCGACGGACGCCTATTCGACGCCGACTATCCGGTGGGCGCACCGCCGCAGCTCGCCATCGGCGCGTCGGCCAAGCTTCGGCCGACGCGAGTGTTCGTGTTCGCCGACGAAGGCCACGACCCGGCCGCCGTCACGCCGGGCTGAGCGCGTGACTTCCTCGTCGTCGAGGCCCCAGGCCGCCTCAAGCGTCCAGCTAGCGGCGCTCCGGCGGCGCGTGCGCCAGGCGGAGCAGGTTGGCGGCGCCGGGCGAACCGAACGGCGTGCCGGCCAGGATCAGCACCCGCCCGTTCGGCGGCGCGAGTCCAAGCTGGGCGGCGAGCATGACAGCGCCCTTGGTCAGGTGATCCAGGCCCTTCGGCTGCTCGGCCAGGCGGGGCTCGAGCCCCCAGACCAACGCGAGCTTGCGGGCGACGCTGAGGCTGGCGGTCAACGCCAGCACCGGCTGCAGCGGCCGCTCGCGCGCCAGCCGCAGCGCCGTCATGCCGGTGGTCGTGAAGGCGGCGAGGCAGGCGGTCGAGCCGGACTCCGCGGCGCGGCGGGCGGCGGCCACCAGCGCGTCGGCGTCCTCGTCATCCACGCCGCCATGCTCGGCGTCCATCAGCCCCGGCCAGTTCGGGTCGCGCTCCACGCGGCTGATGATGCGATCCATCATCGCCACGGCCTCGATCGGATAGGCGCCGACCGCCGTTTCCTCCGACAGCATGAGCGCGTCGGCGCCCTCGTAGACGGCGTTGGCCACGTCCGACGCCTCCGCCCGCGTCGGCGACGGCGAGGCGGTCATCGACTCCAGCATCTGCGTGGCGATGATCACCGGCAGGCCGCGCCGGCGGGCGGCGCGCACGATGGTCTTTTGCGCGACGGGCACCTCTTCGGGCTCGAGCTCGACGCCGAGGTCGCCGCGCGCCACCATGACCCCGTCGCACTGGTCGAGCACGGCGGGAAGGTCCGTCAGCGCCGCCGGTTTTTCGATCTTGGCCAGGACCGCCGCGCGCCCGTTCACGAGGCGGCGAAGCTCGGCCATGTCGGCCGCGCGCTGCACGAACGAGAGCGCCACCCAGTCGACGCCGAGCCGCAGCGCGAACGCCAGGTCGTCGTGATCCTTCGGCGTTAGCGCTGGGTGCGGGATGACCGCGCCTGGCAAGGCGACCCCTTTGTGGTCGGAGAGGTGATCGCCGGCCAGAACCTCTGTCTCCGCGAAGTCCGGGCCGCGCCGGGTCACCGCCAGGCGCACGCGGCCGTCGTCGACCAGCAACACCGCGCCGGGATAGAGGGCCTCGAACAGCTCCGGATGCGGCATGCTGACCCGGTGTTGCCCGCCTGGCGTCGGGTCGAGGTCGAGGCGAAAGCGGCGCCCGGGCTTGATCGCGACGGAACCGCTCTTGAACGTTCCGATCCGGAACTTCGGACCCTGAAGGTCGGCCAGGGCCGCGAGCGGCCGATCGACCGCGATCTCCGCCGCGCGAACCGCTTCGAGGGCCCTGGCGTGATCCTCGTGGGCGCCATGGCTGAAGTTCAGGCGAAAGACATCGGCGCCGGCGCGGGCGAGCGCAATGACGCGTTCAGGCGCGGCGCTCGCCGGTCCGAGCGTCGCCACGATCCGGGCGCGGCGTTCGCGGATCACGGGCGCCCCACAGGCTCGAGCAGCGACGCCGCTCCGATCAGGGCCGCGTGCGGCTGGACGACCACGCGGGTCGGGATGACGCTGAGGTAGTCGCCCATGCGGTCTTTGGCCTCGAACCGGCGACGGAAGTCGCTGGCCTCCAGGAAGTCCAGGATGTCAGGCGCGATTCCGCCCGAGATATAGACGCCGCCGCGCGCGCCGGTGGCGAGCGCAAAGTTGCCGGCGGCCGAGCCCAGGATCGCGCAGAAGCGCGCCAGCGCCTCGCGCGCCAGCGCATCTCCAGCCAGCCCGGCCCTCGTCACCTGGTCCGGCGCATCGATCGGCGCCGGCTGGTCCGCGATGTCGCCGAGGGTCTTGTAGAGGTTGAGCAGGCCTGGGCCGGACAGCAGGTGCTCGACCGACACCCGTTCGATGCCGCGCTTGTTAAGCCGCCGCAGGATCTCGACCTCGATGTCCTCTTCCGGCGCAAATCCGGCGTGGCCGCCCTCGCCGGTCATCACCGCTTGCGCTCGCCCGTCGTCAACCAGGGCTGCGGCGCCGAAGCCGGTCCCCGGCCCTAGGATCGCCCGGGTCGCGTGCGCGAGGCCGCGCAACGGCGGTCCGACGAAGCGCGTGTCGCTCCAGCGAAGGCGCGGAATCGCCAGCGCCTGGGCGGTAAAGTCGTTGATCAGGCTTACGCGCGCAAAGCCACCGGTCTTGGCCAGCCGGCGCTCGTCGAACCGCCAGCGGCGGTTGTTGGTGAAACTCACCGCGCCTTTGCTGATCGGACCCGCGGCGGCGATGACCGCGACCTTCGGCGGGGCTGTCGAGAGTTCGGCGAGATAGGCCACAAGCGCCGCATCGCCGGTGCGATAGCGCGCGGCGTCCAGCACGCGGGCTTGGCTGATCCGAAAGCGCCGCTCGTCGTCGGCGCGCGTGGCGATGGCGAAGCGGGCGTGGGTGCCGCCGACGTCACCGACCAACCCGCTCAGCGCCGCCGCCATCCGAGCCTCAGAACAGGACCGAGGCGCCGGCCTCGGCCGAGCTGACAGCGCGCCGCATGTGCGCGAACAGCTCGCGCCCAAAGCCGTGGCTTGCGGCTTGGGCGCTGGCGGGCGTGCGGCCGCGCAGCACGGCCGGGTCGACCTTCGCCTCCAGCACGCCGGCCTCCGCATCCAGCCGGACGACGTCCCCGTCGCGGAGATAGGCGAGCGGCCCCTGTTCAGCCGCCTCCGGCGTCATGTGCAGCGCCACCGGGACCTTGCCCGAGGCGCCGGACATGCGCCCGTCGGTGACCAGCGCCACCTTCTGCCCGCGGTCGAGCAGCACGCCGAGCGTCGGGGTGAGGCTGTGCAGCTCCGGCATGCCGTTGGCCTTCGGGCCTTGGAAGCGGATGACGGCCACGAAGTCGCCGGCGAGGCGGCCCGCCTGGAAGGCCTCCAGCAGCGCGTCCTGGTCGTCGAACACCTTGGACGGCGCCTCGACCGAACGGTGCTCGGGCTTCAACGCCGAGGTCTTGATCACGGCGCGGCCGAGGCCGCCTTGCAGGAGTTTGATGCCGCCGTGGCTGTCGAAGGGGTCGCGCACGGGCCTCAGGATGGAGGGGTCGAGCGAGGCGTCCCGGCCGTCCCGCCACGCGAGCGCGGTCCCCTCCAGGAACGGTTCCTGCTGGTAGCGACGCAAGCCCGGCCCGGCGACGGTGGACACCGACTCGTGCGCGAGGCCGGCGTCTAGCAACTCGCGGACGATGAAGGCCATGCCGCCGGCGGCATGAAAGTGATTCACGTCGCCGGCTCCGTTCGGATAGACGCGGGCGAGCAGGGGCGTAACGCCCGACAGGTCGGCGAAGTCGTCCCAGTCGATCTCCAACCCGGCCGCGCGCGCGATCGCCACCAGGTGCAGCGTGTGGTTGGTCGATCCACCGGTCGCCAGCAGCCCGACCATGCCGTTCACGATCGCGCGCTCGTCGATGACGTGCGCCAGCGGCGTGTAGCCCTGCCTGCGCGGGCCGATTTCGGCCAGCCGCCGCGCAGCCGCCATGGTCAGCGCATCGCGCAGCGCCGTCCCCGGATTGACGAAGGCCGCGCCGGGCAGGTGCAGCCCCATCATCTCCATCAGCATCTGGTTCGAGTTGGCCGTGCCGTAGAAGGTGCAGGTGCCGGGGCCGTGGTAGGCCGCCATCTCGGCCTCCAGCAGCTCCTCGCGGGTCGCTTGTCCCTGGGCATAGCGCGCCCGCACCTTGGCCTTGTCGCCGTTGGAGAGGCCGCTAGTCATCGGGCCGCCGGGCGCGAAGACGCCAGGCAGATGGCCGAACGCCAGCGCCCCGATCAGGAGCCCCGGAACGATCTTGTCGCAGACGCCGAGCAGGATCGCGCCGTCGAAGGCGTCGTGGCAAAGGGCGACGGCGGTCGCCATGGCGATCACGTCGCGCGAGAACAGCGACAGCTCCATGCCGGGCCGCCCTTGCGTGACGCCATCGCACATGGCGGGTACGCCGCCGGCGAACTGCGCCGTCGCGCCGGCGTCGCGGGCGGCGGCGCGGATCAGCTCGGGAAATCGCTCGAGGGGTTGATGCGCCGAGAGCATGTCGTTGTACGCCGAGACGATCGCCAGATTCGGCGACGCCGGATCCATGACCCTCAGCTTGTCGCCCGGATCCTGCGCGGCGAAGGCATGCGCCCAGTTGGCGCAGGACAGCTTGGCGCGGCCCGGTTGGGCGCGCCGCGCCTCGTCCATCCGCTCAAGGTAGTCGGCGCGGCGGTCGCGGCTGCGCCGGGCGATGCGGTCGGTAACCTCGGCGACGGTGTCGTGCATGGGGAAATCCAGGTCCTCGGCGCCCCAAGAGCCGGCCCCGCGCTCGCCAGCGGAAACGGGATCGTGCGGCCAAGCGTACCTAGCACAGGCGGTTGCGCGCGTTCAGCTGATTACCCGCCGGGCAAAATTAGGCCGGCGCCGGAACCATCGTGACGGACGCATCGTTATTGTTAAGCTGACGGGGTGTCAGGGAGAACCGACCCATGAGAATTTCACATCGCCCGATCCTGGGCGCAATGGCGGCCGGCGCGTTGGCGCTGGCGGCGGCAGCGCCTGCCAACGCCCAACAACCTGACCAATCTGGGGTCCGCGTAGGTGTTCTCACCTGCAACGAGGCCAGCGGTTGGGGGGTGATCTTCGGCTCGAGCCACGAGATCCACTGCACGCTCGACACCAACGGGCGTATCGTCGCGCGCTACAACGGACACATCGACAAGTTCGGCGTCGACATCGGCTACCAGAGCGGCGGAGTCCTGGTCTGGGCCGTGGTCGCGCCGACCAGCGGCGCGAAGCCAGGCTCCCTGAACGGCAGCTACGCCGGCCTCACGGCTGGCGCTGCAGTCGGCGTCGGCGCCTCAGCCAATGTGCTGGTCGGCGGGCTTGACCGCTCCATCGCTCTGCAGCCGCTCAGCGTCGAGGGCATGAACGGCCTCAACCTCGCCGCCGGGATCGGCGCCATGTCGCTGGAATACGTCCCCGACTGATCGCGGTCGGGGCGGCGAGCCCTCAGTTTCCCGAGACGCTGTCGACCGCGCCGAACAAGCGCTCGAGGCGGTCGGCCGCTTCGCGCGGCAAGGGTGGTCCTTGGATCGCGGCCAGATTGGCCTCGAGGTGGTTGATGTCGCCGGTGCCGGTCAGGGTCACCTGGGCGCCCGGCTCGTGGCGGCAGAAGCGGTAGGCGACTTCGGTCAGTGCGCCGGAGGCCGCACAAGCGCGCAAGAACCCCAGCGGATCCTCCGCATCGACCGCGCCCGCGTCCACCTCGCCGCCCGCCACCAGGCTGGCCACCGCCTCGCGCAATGCGGCGGGGTCGCTCAGCGTGCGGCGCACCGCGAACATGATCAGCGTGCCCACATCCCGCTCGAGAGTCTGGCGGAAGACGCGCGTCCTGGCCGACGGGTTCATCAGGTTGAAGCCGACCATGATTACGTCGAAGTGGTCGTCGGGCGCCGCGCGGGTCAACATCGCGTGGCCGGTATCGCGGCCGAACCCCTCGGTCACGCCCAGGAAGCGGATCTTGCCCGCCGCCTGCTGTCGCTTCAGTTCCGGAACCAGGATCTCGACCGCCCGGTCATAGTGATCGAGCGCAAGCCCATGCAAATGGAAGACGTCGACGTGGTCGGTCCCGAGGCGCCTAAGGCTCTGGTCCAGGCTCTCGGCGAGCTCTGCCGCGGTCAGCAGCCGCTCGCCACGACCAGGACTGACCTTGGTGGAGAGGAACAGCCCGTCGCGCCGGCCGCGAATGCCCAGCCCCACCGCGTCTTCGGTGCCATAGGCGCGCGCCGTGTCGATGAAGGTGACGCCAAGGTCGAGCGCGCGGCTGACCACCCGCGCCGCATCCTCGGCGCTCGCGCCGCGGGCCATGCCGAGCCGGCTGGCGCCGCCGCAACCCAGCCCCGCGACGCTCACCTCGGCGCCGGTGCGCCCAAGCCTGACTGTCTGCATCTTTCGCCGCTCCACGCCGCCGTCGCGTGACGCATCATATCCGGCCGCGCGCGGCCCGTGCCAGCGCGCCGATGGGCGCCCGCGCGCGCCGGCAAGTCATCCTTAATCATATGCCCGCACAGTCCTCGGCTGACGTAGGGGGAAGGACAGGTGGCGACGGCGCAGGATCCAGCTGCAAGCGCTGAGCCGCGCGTGTCGATCGGCCTTCTCGCCGACGTCGAAGCATCGCTGCGCCTGTTTGTCGCCTCCAGCCGCAACATTCGCAATCGGATGGTGCATGCGCTGGCCATGCTTGTCGGCTCGGCGGTCCTCCTGAAGGGGTTCGAGACCTACGTCTGGTTCGCCGCCGCGACCGCACTCACGCTCACGGCGTCGCGCATCGCCAATGGCGTCGGCGAGGCGGCCAGCGCCCGCCAGCGGACCACCGCCGCTCGCGCCCTCTTTCTGGTGACCATTCTCGGGAGCTGCGTCTATTCCGGCTGGTTCGTCAGCCTATGGCGCTCGGGCGACGACGCGGCCCAGCTGTTCGCGCTGGTCATGGTCTTCGTCGGCTTCACCTATCTCCTGATGCAGTACTACGCGACGCCCCGCATCTTCGCGGCGCTGATCTCGCCCTATCTGGCGACGCTGGCCCTGATCGCCGGCGGCCTGGCCTGGGACCGGCTGCAAGCCGGCCGGCCGTGGATCTGCGTCGCCGTCGCCGCCGGCGCAGTCGGGCTGGGCAACTTCCTGCGCAATGGGCGCAAGCAGCTCGACCAGTCGCGCACGGCGCTGCGCGAGGCCCGCGCGCTTGCCCGACGGGGCGAGCAGGCCGCGGACGCGGCTAACGCGGCCAAGAGCGCCTTCCTCGCCACCATGAGTCACGAGATCCGCACGCCGCTCAACGGCGTGCTCGGAATGGCGCAGGCCATGCAAGCCGACGAGCTCAGCGACGTCCAGCGCACTCGCATCGCCGTCGTTCGCGAGTCAGGGGAGACCCTGCTCGCCATCCTCAACGACATCCTCGATCTGTCGAAAATCGAGGCCGGGCGGCTCACCCTCGAAACGACCGAGTTCGACATGGGAGAGCTGGCGCGCGGGGCGCACGCGGTCTTCGGCGCCATCGCCGAGGAGCGTGGCCTGGCGTTCAGCCTCGAAATTGATGAGGCCGCGCTTGGAACCTACGAGGGTGATCCGACCCGCGTGCGCCAAATCCTGCACAACCTCGCCTCCAACGCGCTCAAGTTCACGGCCGCAGGCGAGGTCCGCATTGCGCTGAGAGCGCTCGAGGCGGGGGTGCGCATCCAGGTTTGCGACACCGGCGAAGGGATCGCGCCCGAGGCCCTCGACAAGCTGTTCGACAAGTTCGTGCAGGCCGACGCCTCGACGACGCGCCGCTTCGGCGGGACCGGTCTAGGCCTCGCCATCTGCCGCGAGCTCGCCCAGATGATGGGCGGCGCGATCTGGGCCGAAAGCCGCTCCGGAGAAGGCTCGACGTTCACCGTCGACCTGCCGCTGATCCGCCTCGGCGACGCCCGGCAACACGTCGCGGCGCCGGCGCGCCGGCAGGAGACCCCGCAACTTGCCGCCCTGCGCGTGCTGGCGGCCGAGGACAACGCCACCAACCAACTCGTGCTCAAGACCCTGCTCGCCCAGGTCGGGGTCGAGCCCGTCGTGGTCGAGAATGGCCAACTCGCCGTCGAGGCGTGGGAAACCGGCGCCTTCGACCTGATCCTCATGGACATGCAGATGCCAGTCATGGACGGGCTCGCCGCCACGCGACGGATCCGCGAAGGCGAGGTGCTGAGAGGACGCTCGCCGACGCTGATCGTGGCGCTGTCGGCCAATGTGCTCACCCACCAGGTCGAGGCCTATCGCCAGGCTGGCATGGATGCACACCTGGCCAAGCCGATCGAGGTCGGCCGCCTGTTCGAGATCGTGCACCTGGCATGGGCGCGCGCCGCCCAGTCGCCTACCGCCCAGTCGCCTGCCGCCGTTCGCTCGCGCAGCGGAAGGCGCGGCGCCGCGTAACCCGCTCCTGCCCCTCTGCGCCGCATGGGGTGTTGCCAGCCGGCGCAGGCCGCGTATGGATGCCGACGGCTAGGCCATCGCGAAAGGAACATCGTGGCGAGACAGTCGCGTAGCGGTGCGCAGCCAGCGAGCGTTCCGGACATGATCGATGTCGAGGTCGGGCTGAATCTTCGCCGCGCACGTCTGCTCCGCAAGCTGTCGCAGACCCAGCTGGGCGATGCGCTCGGCATCTCGTTTCAACAGATCCAGAAGTACGAGCGCGGGGTCAATCGGCTGTCGACGTCGATGCTGATCCGGGGCGCTCGCTTCCTCGGCATCAGCCCGGTCGAGCTCTTGCCGCAGCACGACAGCGTCGAGTCGCCGCAAGAGATGGTCCGGCAGCTCGGCGGCGTGCGCGGCGCCGCCGAGGTCGTGAACGCCTACTGCTCCGTGCCTTCGCCGCGCGTCCGGCGGGCGCTCCTGCAGTTTATACGGGCCGTGGCGTCGAGCGAGGCGATCGACGAGGCAGACGCCGAAACGGACGCTCCCGTTCGATGACCACGCCGCCAAGGATGGCGCCGAGCAACAGAAAGCCGATCGAGAAGTTGCCGAAGTAGTAGGCGCGGTAGACGGCTCTCGGATCGATCACGAAGGCGAGGTCGGTCAGGACGGCGACGGCCTGAAACGCGGACGCCCAAATCGGCCAGTAGCGTGAATACGCTGCTGCTAGCGAGATCAGCGCGGCCATCGTCGCGACGTCGACTACAAGGATGCCGATCTGCGGCGCCAGCCAACTGTCGCGTCGCTCGACCAGCGGGGTAACCAGGAACGCAACGGCAACGATCGCCATCCCCACCCGTTCCGGCGCGCGCCCACGCCAGAACGCGATGGCGCTGACCAGCACCAGCGCCGCTGCATTGACCAGCTGAACGAGGGTCATCGCAGGCCCGACCTCCCTCGCGGGAGGCTGAACCAAACGCGTCGGGCCTGGAAGAGCTGTGGGCCCCGCCTACGCGACGACGCGGATGCTCGGACCCGCGTCCTCGCCGGCGTCAATGTCAGGCTTATCGCCTAGTCCACCGACCATAACCGCGCCCAGGCCAACCTTCTGCTTCAGGCTGCCCAGCTCGGCATGGGTGGCGACGACTTCGCGGCGCGCGGCGATCAGGGTCGAGAAGGTCGCACCCGACCGCTCGATCGCGTCATGGCCGACGACGGCGGAAAGGCCGGCGTTCCGCCGCTCGTTGATCAGCGAGGCGGTCAGGCGGGTGGATTGCAGGATGGCCTCGTCGATGGCGCTCTCCATCGCGAAGAGCTCAGGCGCGACGGCCTCCATGGCGGTGCGGCGTTTTGAAAGCATCTCACGTCCTCTTTCATTGAGGCCGCAAGCGCTCGGTCTTAGGAGTGCGGCCGTTGAAACAAAGGTGGCGGGTGGGGGTGGGCCGGCGGGCCATGGCGGTCGAGCAGGTTCTCGAGCGCATCGAGGCCGGCCAGCACGCCCCCGGCGGCCAGCGCGAAAAGGACAGCGATGAGCCCGATCGCGGCCAGCGTCTTGGCGGGGTCTAATCCATCGCGGCCTCCGGCTCGGGCCACGGCTTCGTCCCGTCGATCAGGCTCCAGGCCAGCGTCAGGAGCTCGCGGTAGAACATCTCCGGCGGCTCCGTCCGCGCCGAGGCCTTCAGCACTTCCACCTCGCAGGGCGCCCGCTCGAAGTCCGCTCCCGCCAGGCTGCGCAGCTGCCGCTCGATCTGCTCCCAGCTGATCGACGGCAGGAGCTCGGCCTGGCTCGGATCGGGCGGTGGAAAGCGGGCGAGGAACGCCTCGATCCGCAACGTGCGCGAAATCGCGTGTGCGATGCGAGCGTCCAGGCTCACTGCCGAAATCTCGTCCACCGCCGGCTCCTTGGGCGAAGAAGCGGTGATCAGAGCCGGTTTCGCGCAGCCCGTCGCCCGGGAGCGATTCCCCCGGGAATCTTTTCCGGGGGTAGACGGTGCCATAGCGGGCGACCAGCATCTGCGCCGCCTCCTGGCGCGTGCGCGCGCCGAGTTTCACGCGCGCGGTGTCGAGGTAGCTGTCGACCGTCTTCGGCGCGACCCCGAGCCGGGCGGCGATCTGTTTGCTGCTGTAGCGCTCGACCACATAGCAGAGGCAGTCCCACTCACGATCGGTGAGCAGATCGGCCTCGGTCCGCGCCCCCGTTGGACCTTCCCGCATGTGTCGACTGTAGCGCCGCCCCGCGCGTTCTCCAATCAGAGCGGGCGGCGATCCGAGGTCGCAACCGAAAAGGGCGAGGAGCGCTCCGCGAGGGGACTAGCGCCGCTGTGGCGGCGCCTCAGGGCTCCGTGCGGCCCGCCATGATGATGGAGAGCGAGAGCGCGATCGCGAAGCTCACGGCGATCCAGGCGATGGTGATCATGGGGCTCATGGTCTTTCAGTGTCCTTCAGGCGCGCGCGAGGTTCACGTCGCCGCTCATGGTGCGGATGATGAGTTCGAGGCGCTTGTCACCCTCCTCAGGCGGGGCGCTCGCCTCGAGTTCGGAGTTCACCCGCCCGCTCATCGTCGAAATGTCGAGAAGGGCCGCCGCTCCGTCGGCCACGCCGACGAAGACGCGCCCGGCGATGGTCTTGGCCCGGACGCGGCCACGGTCGGCCCGTCCGACCTTGACGGAGCCGGCCGCTGTGAAGGCTTCGACGCCGTCACCGGCCGCGCCCACTTCGATATCGCCGGCGCCGGTGGTCAGCTTGGCCTCGCCGTTTGCGCCCTCCAACTCCGCGCTGCCCGAGCCGGTAGCGATGCGCGCGTCGGCGCCCACTTTGCCCACCCTGACCTTGCCCGAGCCGCTCTTCACGTCGACCGATCCGGCCACCGCGCCGATCGAGATGGAGCCGGCACCCGTGCGCACGCGCGCCTCCGCCGCTTCGTCCACCCAGACGGCGCCAGCGCCGCTCTGGGCCTCGAGCGCGCCCAGGCGGCCGTGGGTCTCGATGCGGCCCGCGCCCGTCCCGAGCTGGGCGCCGCTGCCGAGAGGGACGCGAATCTCGGCTTCTACGTCGCCGCCGAAGCCGAACAGAGTCCGCCGCTCGCGGCGGATGCGCACGACGATCTCGTCGCCGCTTTGGGAGATCTCGGCCTCGGCGACCATCTCGCGCGCCAGGCTGTCGCCATTGGCGGCGGCGAGCTCGATCGTGGTCTCGGCGGTTTCCGCGGCTGTGATGCTGATCCGGCCTTTTGGGATCTCGACGCGAAGCCGGACAGGCGCCGGCGTCTGAAAGGTTTGCGAGCGTATTTCGAGGGTCATCGCACCCATCCTTGCATGCGGTGGCCAGGCCCGCGCCGGCCGCCTCTGTGGCGTTCGCTGGTCTCATCGGACGCTGCGGCGCGGGCCGCGGCGACAAGCCAGGCGTTCAGCGATTGCCCGCGCCGCGCCGCGAGCGCCTCGGCGCGAGCCTTCAGCACCTCGGGCAAGCGAAGGGTGATGCGGGCGCTGTTGTCGCCGTCGTCGGGCTCGAACGGCTCGTCGGCGGCGTGCGCGTCCGTCGCCCGTTCGACGACGAACACCGGTTCGCGCCCTTTGACCCTGACGTCGATGACGACGCCCGGCAACGCTTCGCCGATTTCGGTCGCCGCTTGCGACAGCGCGTCCATGAGGACGAGCCTGAGCGCCGGGTCCAGCGCCAGCAGCAGCCGGTCGGCCGCCGCCTTGGTGTCGGGACCGCCCACGTCCGCGGCGCGGCTGAGATCCTGGCTGAGGGAGTCGATTAGGTTCGTGATGTCCATGTGCGCCACAGTGACATCATTTTGATGTCACTGCAACACCAAACGTGACATGCGGAGATCCTGCTCCGCGACGGACCCGACCTCGAGAAAGGCGCACGCGGCGGGCCGGCTCGCCATGCTCTACCGCGACCGCTAAGAGCCCCAACCGCGCCTGGTCGAGATCGACCAGCACCCGGAGGCGTCCGAGACCCTCTTCGAATGGGTCAAGGAGGAGGTGTTCAGCCTCTCGCTCGGCCTCGAACGCTGGATGGCCGACGGCTGAACGTGGCGTCACGGGAAGAGATGGCGCGCCCGGAGCGATTCGAACGCCCGACCCCCAGATTCGTAGAACGGCTCCGGCCAACGACAACGATGGATGAAGCGTTGCGGCACAAGGCGTTGAGCCTGTTTTCAACGCTCTTGGGCGGATCGTGGTTTTGACGGTGGAGTGGTCACAGTCTTCGACGGTCGCCGATCACGCTGCGACGGTCTTCCCGACGATTTCCGGCGCCATCGTGCAGCGACCGTCTGATCTCCACGACGGTGACCGGTAGCGCGCTCTATCGGTCGCCCGTTGATGATGAGCGCGCCGCTCAGGCGCCGGTCATGCACATGATGATGTGACCGTGAACGACTGTCGCTTCATGCAGCGAGCGGCTCTGGCGGCGTCGTCATGGCGCGGGCGATCTTCGTCACCGTCATGGGCGAGGCGGCGTGCAGGCGCGAGGTGGCGCGGATGCCGACACCGTTCGCCAACGATCCCTTGATCGCCTCCACACGGGCGGCAGCCATGGGCTTGCGACCGGACTTCTTGGTGGTGCGACGCAAGCCCGCCATCACGCGTTCGCGGATCATGGCGCGCTCGAACTCGGAGAACACGCTCATCATGCCGAACATGGCC
>DATNJB010000033.1:0-17344 GCA_035604135.1 Caulobacteraceae bacterium
GGCGTCGGCGTGGGTGTCGGTGTAGGCGTTGGGGTCGGCGTCGGCGTCGGCGTCGGTGTCGGTGTCGGCGTCGGTGTTGGTGTCGGCGTGGGAGTCGGAGTGGGGGTGGGGGTCGGCGTCGGCGAAGGACCGCCGCCTCCGCCGCCGCCGGCGCAGGCGGTCACCGCGATGCCAGAGAAGAGCGCGAGAGCCAGCGCGCTCGACCGCGCCCAACGCAAACCCAACCCTCGGTCCATGGCCCCGCTCCCCGCGCGCGCCGAGTCACGTAACAGGCGAATCCTTATCGTGGCGAGTGACTCGCCTCAACGCGGCCTCGGCGGTAACGCGAAATGGTGACCCAATCGCAAAGCCCCCGCCAGACGTAGCCGGTTACCGACCCCCACTCCCGCTCATCCTCGCGCTAGCGGGAGTGCAGGTGTTCTGCTCAACCGCCGCGCAGCGGCGAGGCCCAAATCGACCACGAAGGACACGAAGGGCACGAAGACGCCCGAGAGGGCGTCGGCGCAGCGGCTTGCGCTGCCCGTCGTGTCCTTTGTGTCCTTCGTGGTGAAAAGCTGACTGGCCGCTTGCGCGGGGATGAGCGGCCATGCGGAGCGGTGAGCGCGACCGTGCCTGCGCCTTCTCGCCAAGGCGGAGAAGCAGGGCCGCGCTCGTTCCGTCCGAGTTAGCCGGCGTCGCCCTGCGGGCCGTGCTCGGGGCCGTCGTGATGGCCGTGTTGCTCGCCGTGGCCGCCGCGCTGGTGGTCGCCCATCATCAGCATCGGCATGGCGTCGAACGCCTTCTGCTGCTCCGGGCTCAGCGCCGAATAGAAGCTGCGGATGGCGTCGGCGCGCTGGTGGAACTGCGCCTCGTGCTTGGCCATGCGATCTGCCATGCGGTCGAGGCGTTGCGGCGTCGTCAGCTGGGCTTGCGTCCCGCCGGGAGGCGGTCCGCCGTGCTCATGCTGTGCCGGCGCCATGGCGGCCAGGAAGGACTGGAGCGCCGGCTGTTGGTCTGGCCTGAGGTTGAGCAGCGCGGTTAGCCGCTGCGCGTGTTCGGCCTGACGATCAGCCCGCCACTGGGCGCGCTGTTCCGCCGTCGGCGGTTGGCGCGGGGCGGGCTGCTGGTCCTGGCCGAGCGCGGCGCAGGCGAGGCCAAGAAGGGCCGCGCTCGCCGCGACGGCGGCCGAGGCCTTGAAGATGTGGTTCATAGGTGTTCCCGACAAATTGCGTGCGCCCGGTTTATGGCGCCACGCTGGTTTTGCCCCGGTGTTCGAACGCGCGAGCGCCCAGGTTCCGTCGCTGGCGCCGATTTCTGCTCGTCCCGCGCAAGCGGGACCGTGCTTCCCAGCCATTCAGGCGGCGCGCGAACCACGGGCCGCCATCTTGCGCCGCAGGGCGTGAGCTCTAGCGGCGGCGGCGGCGAGAGGCTTCGATCTCCTCCTGGGCCCTGGTCTTGGGCAGGCGGTCGAGGGTGAGGTAGCCCCGCCCGCCCGTATCGAGCTCGCCAAAGTGGCGGTCGGACAGCGCGAGGAAGTCGGCCTTGCGCACGAAACCGCGGAAGTTGACGTCGGCCTCGGTGACCGGCTCGGGCGCGGCGAACAGGCTGTAGGGCGCTGCGCCCGCGCCCGACTCGTCGAGCACATTCGGCTTGGGGTTATCCGGCGTCGGGCCGGCAACGCCCTCGGGCTCGACGGGCAGCGTGCCCGCGCCGCCAGGGCCGCCGCCGTACTGGGCGCGCCAGAGCTTGAGCCCGGGCAGGACGAGGGCGCTGATCGGGACGCGGTAGCCGAGGATCTCGGGCGCGACCCTGCGTTCGTAGACCTCGATGTCGAGGGGGTCGAGCACGCCTTGATGTTGCAGGTCCAGCGTGTCGAAGAAGGCCGCCGCGTCGGCGGTGAACTCGGCGTGGGTCAGCTGGCCGTCGCCCTTCTTGTTCGCCTGCTTGAACCAGTCGACCACCGGATAGGGCGCGGACAGCGGCGCGCGGAACGGCTGGCCGCAGGGACTGATGAAGAGGTTCTCCGGCAGGTCGTCGTCCTGGGCGCGGGCCAGGCGGGGCCACGCGGCCCCAGCGAAGACGGCGGCGGCGCCGATCGTGGCGAACTGACGGCGGTTGGGGCTCATGTTTGCCAAAGCTACGCGGAATGAAGGAACCAAGCGCGCCCTATCTCCTGCATCGTCGAGGCGTACTCCAGAAGGAACCACGAAAAACACGAAAAAACACGAACGAGATCGGACAAGGCGGCGCCGCCTGCAGAACGTCTCCGACCGAAGCGCGACCCCTCGTCCGACCCCTTCGGGGCCGCCCTGGCTCGGCTACGCTACGGCCGCCCGACGACGAGGATCTGGAAGGTGCCGGGCTTGGTGGTCGGGCGCTGGCCGGCGGGGACCGGCAGATTGTACTGAGCGGTCGGCAGGTAGAGACGGCCGGTCCGCGGATCGACCGCGCCGGTGCGCGTGCCGATCTGGGTGGGCACGGTCTCGACGATGGTGTTGTCGCCGGGGCCGGAGAGCGCGATCACGTTCAGCTGGCCGTCGAGCGCGGTCGGGATGTAGGCCAGGCTGCGGGTGCGATCGTAGATCACCGCATCGGGGAAGCCGCCGATCTTGAGGCTGGCGATCTCCTTGCCCGTTTCCGCATCGAGGATCTTGGCGACGCCGCTGCCGCAGGACGAGATCAGCCTGTGGCCCTCGACATAGGCCAGGCCGGTCGGCCGCTTGCAGTCGGCCATGGCGTAGCGGCCGACGACGGCGCGCTTGTCCAAATCGACGACCGCGATCTCGCCGGTGCTCTCGACGTTGACGAACAGCATGCCCTTGCCGTCGACGGCGGGAAACTCGAGCGAGCCGCCGACCTTGATCGTTCCGACGACGCTCTCGGCCCTCGGATCGACCAGGGTGACGATGCCGGGATCGCCGTTGATCACGATGACAAGGCCGCTCGACGGGTCATAGGTCGCGCCGTCGGCGTCGTCGTCGACGCTCAGCGACTTGATGAGGGTTCCGTCGGAGCCTTTCAGGATCTTGACGCTCTTGTCGCCGCTGTTGGTGGTGACCAGGACATCGGAACCGGGAACGGGCACGACCGCGTGCAGGCGGGCGCCGTCGGCGAAGTTTGCGTTGAGCCGGCCGGTCTTCACGTCCAGCGCGAGCACCTTGGTGTCGTGGGCGACGTAGACCCGGCCGCGGGCGGCGTCGAAGCTCGTGTAGTCCCAACCGCCGTCAGGGCCGTTGATGCGCTGGATGACGCTGAGGGCGGGCGCGGCGGATGCGGCGGTGGCCAGCCCGGCGGCGAGAGCCGTGGCGGCGGTGAAGGCGAGCAGCAGGCGTTTCATGGGGGCGTTTCTCCAGTGAGGGTGGGTTGAATCGGATGGCGGGGAACTCATGACGCGGCGCCGGCCTGGTCGGCGCGCACGCCGCCGACGATGCGATAGAGCGCCGGCATCGCCAGCAGCACGAGCGGCCCCTGGGCGACGAGGCCGGCGATGATGGCGACGGCCAGAGGCCGCTCCATCGACGCGCCCCCGCCCGGCGCGAGCGCCAGCGGCGCCAGCGCCAGGATGGCCGCCAGCGTGGTCATCGCGATCGGCCGCAGACGGTTCACGCCGGCCTGCACCAGGGCCGCATCCGGGGCGACCCCTTCGGCGAGCAGCGCCTCGTATTCGGTGAAGTAGAAGATGGCGACCTCGGTCGTGATGCCGACGATCATGGTCGTGCCCATCAGCGCCATGATGTTGAGCTCGACGCCGGCGAGGAAGAGGCCGATGGCCACGGCCGAGGCGGCGACCAGCGGCATGACGAGGATCACGCCGGCGACGCGGAACCGCTCGTAGATCACGAGCAGGAGCACGAAGACCGCGGCGACCGCGGCTGCGAACACCAGCATCAGGTCGCGGAACGCGGCCCGCTGCTCGGCGAAGAGGCCGCCCATCTCGAAGGTGACCCCGGCCGGCAGGAAGCCCGGCCGGGCGACCAGGCGCTCGACCTCGCTCGCCGTCGATCCGACGTCGCGGCCCTCCACGCGGGCGGTGACAGCGTCCATCAGGCGCATGTTCTCGCGATCGATCTCGGCCTGGCCGTTGACGACCTTCAGCGTCGCGATGCGCCCGATCGGGAACGCGTGGCCGTCGGCCGGCGACTTCAGCATGAGCCCGCCGATCTGGTCCACTCGCGCGCGGGCCGCCGCCGGGGTCCACACCCGGACGTCGACGAGGTTGGCGCCCGACTGCACCTGGGTGGCGACATCGCCGGAGAGCAGGTCGTCGATCTGCTTGGAGGCCTCGCCGGCGTCGATGCCCTCGAGCTCGGCGCGCACCGGGTCGACCTGGATGTCGAGGCCGTCGCCGGCGATGACGACGCCGCTCTTCACCTCGGTCACGCCGCGGACCTGGCCGATGGCGGCGGCGACCTGCGCGCCGGCCTGGTTGGCGAGCGCCGCGTCGCGGGCATAGAGCTTGACCTCGATCGGCTGCGGAACGGCGGTCAGGTCGCCGATCAGGTCCTCCATCAGCTGGGCGGTCTCGATCTCCAGCCCCGGGACCTGCGCCTGCACGTGGCCGGCCACGTCGTCCATGACTTGGTCGATCGGCCGGCGGCCGCCGCGTCTCAGGCGGATGAAGATGTCGCCGGTATTGGGCTCGGTCAGCCCGCCGCCCAGCTGGGTTCCGGTCCGCCGGGAGTAGGTGTCGACATCGGGGGTGGCGCGGACGATCGCCTCGACCTGGCGGACCAGGCGGTCGGTCTCGGTGAGCGACATCCCGGGCGGGGCCACGTAGTCGAGCACGAAGCCGCCCTCGTCGATGTTGGGGATGAAGCCGGAGCCGACGTTCAGAAAGCAGACCAGCCCGAGCGCCGCCAGCGCCAGCATCGCGCCCAGCGTCACGAGCGGCCTGGCCACGCTGGCCTCCAAGAGGCGGCGGTAGCGCGAGAGGAAGCGGCCGCGCTCGTCGAGCGCCGCGACCCGCCCGTGGTGGGTGGCGAGCTGTTCGACCAGCACCGGCACCAGCCACCAGGCGACGAGGAAGGACAGCGCCAGCGAGACGGCCATGGTGACGGAGAGCGCCTTGAAGAAGGCGCCGGTGACCCCGGTCAGGAAGGCGAGCGGGACGAAGATCACCGTCGTCGCCGCCGACGACCCGGCGAGCGGGCGCATGAACTCCTGGACCGCGCGCTCGATGCCCTGCCGGCCGCGCACGACCTCTTCGGCCAGCCGGCGCTCGATGTGCTCGATCATCACGATGGCGTCGTCGATGATCAGCCCGATCGCCGCGGCCATGCCGCCGAGGGTCATGATGTTGAAGCTCTGACCGAGCAGCGTGAGCACCAGCGTTGTCGCCGCCAGCACCACGGGCGCCGCGACCACGGCGGCCAGCGTCACGCGCCAGTTGCGCAGGAAGACGAGCAGCACAAGCGCCGCCAGGACCACGCCGATGATGATCGCGTTGGTGAGCGCGGCGGCGGAATCGAGGATCAGGTCGCTCTGGTCGTACCAGGCCCTGACCTGCATGTCGGCGGGGCCCTGGCCGCGCACGCGGGCGAATGCGGCGCGCACCTCCCTGGCGATGCGGACCGTGTTGCCGCCCGGCTGCTGATAGACGTTGACCAGCACAGCGTCGCGGCCGTCGGCGGACACGCGGATCCACTGCGGCGCCGGCTGGGCGGTCACCGTGGCGACGTCTCCGACGCGGACGACCGTGCCGCCCACGGTCTTGACCACGACATCGGCGATCTGCCGCGGTTCGGTCAGGCGCGACTCGGTGAGGACGAGCAGCAGCTTGCCTTCGTCCTCGACCCGCCCTGAGGCGGTCAGCACGTTGGCGCCGGCGACCGCGGCGGCGACATCGGCGACCGAGAGGCCGTTCGCCCACAGCTTGGCCGGATCGGCTTCGATGCGGTACTCGCCGGGCGCGCCGCCCTGGTTCTGCACGCGAGCGACGCCGTCGATCGTCGACAGCACCGGCGCGAGCGTCAGGTCGGCGAAGCGGCGAAGCTCCACTCGGGTCGCCCTGTCCGAGGTCAGGCTGTAGGCCGCCACCGGGTCGACGGTCGGGTCCTGCCGGCGGACGTCGAACGTGACCCCCGCCGGCAGGGTCTGCTGGGCGCCGGCGAGTGCGGACTGGACGCGCTGGAGCGCCAGATCCATGTCCGAGCCCCACCCGAAGTTGATCGAGATCTCGACCGCGCCGCGGCCGGTGGTCGAGCGCAGGTCGCGGACGCCGGGGATGGCGCGGATCGCCTGCTCGACCGGCCGGGTGATCACCGCCTCGGTCTGGTCGGCTGGACGATCGCCGGCATCGACCGTGACGGCGATGCGCGGGAAGTGCGCCTCGGGGAACAGGCTGACCGGCATGATGAAGGCGCTGAGGACCCCGCCCGCAACCAAAAAGCCGATGAGCGTGAGGAGCGAGCGCCGGCGCTTGGACGCGAACGCGGCGAGGTTCATGGGGCGGCGACCTTGACCGCCATGCCGTCCTCGAGCTCGTAGGCCCCCTGGACCGCGACGGCCTGGCCGGCCGCCACGCCTCCCTTCACCTCGACCTGGTCGCCGTAGTCGTGGCCGACGCTGACGAAGACGCGCCTGGCCTTGCCGCCGGCGATGACGAACACATGATCGCCGGTCTCGTCGAACACCACGGCGGCGCGCGGCACGGCGAGGCCCTGGCGCGCGCCGGTGACCACGTCCGCCTGCACGGCCGAGCCGATCGGCGGCGCCGCGCCGCTCAACGGCGCCACCGCATCCAGCGTCTTGGTGGTCTGGTCGGCGGCGCCCCCGACCATGGTCAGGCGCGAGGCGATCGGCGGGCCGCCGTTCACCGGCCGTATGGTCACCGGCTGGCCGACCGAAAACACGCCGAAGCCCGGCTCAAGCCCGAGCTTGACGCTCACCGCCCCTTCACGGGCGAGCGAGACCAGCGCCGCGTCCTGGGCCACGTGATCGCCCGGCGCCGCCGCCACGTTGGTCACCACCGAGGCGCTGGGCGCGCGAAGGGTCTGGCTCGCGAGCCCACCGCCCTGCCGTTGTTGCGCCGCGAGCGCGGCCTGGGCGTCGGCCAGCGTCTTCCTGGCGGCGATCAGCGGGTCGCTGGCGGCCAAGCGGGCGTCGAACAGGCGCTGGACGCGGGCAAGGTCGCTCGCCGCCGCGGCCGCCGCATCGGCGGCCTGGCGGTAGGCCATGGCCGAAGCCGGGGCGCTGGCGATCACCACCAACGGCTGGCCGGCGGCGACGGTCTGGCCGCTGCGCACGAGCACGCTGGTGACGATCACCGCCCGCGGCGCGGACACGGTGGACGTCGCCGATGGGTCGGCCTGGACGACCCCGTAGAGGGTGGCGACGTCCTGTAGTTGCTCGCTCTGCACGGGCGCGGTGGTGATGGCGGCGGTCGGGGTTACGTCCTGATCCTGGTCCGCATCGCGGTAGCCGCGCGTGAGCAGCAGCACGGCCACAGCCAGGACGACCAGCGCGCCGGCGGCGATGGCGACGATGCGGTTGCGCGTCACGAGGCGCCCGCCAGCGCCTGCGGCGGGACGAAGAGCGAGGTCTCGAGCTGGATCTCGGCCATGCGCGCGGTGAGCTCGCGATCCTCCAGATCCGCCTGCTTGGAGACGACCGTCTGCACGAGCGCGAGGTAGGTTCCGCTGTCCAGGTCGCCGCGGGCGAGCGCGGCCGGCGCCGGCGCGAGCATGGCTTCCAATCTCGGCAGGTCGGCGCGCAGGACCGCCGCTTGCGCCCGCGCGCTCTCCAGTTCGGCGGCGGCGTCCCGCACCTCGGCGTCGGTCTGGTCGAGCCTGGCCTGGTACTCCGCCCTGAGCTGCGCGCGGGTGGCTTCCTCGACCCGCACGGCGCCCCGCTGCCCGTTGAAGATGGGCAGCGCCACCACCGCCGCCAGGCCCAGCGTGGTGGTCGGCGTCGGGTCGCGGGCGTAGGCGAAGGCGATCTGGGCGAGCGGAAACTGGGCGACGATCGCCTGGCGGAGTTTGGCGTCTTCGGCGCCATAGCCGGCCTGCAGAGCCAAAAGGTCGGGGCGGCGCTGGGGCAGGCTGGCCAGCGTCTGCGCGACCGCCGCCGCGTCGTCGGCGACCGGCGCGCCGTCGTGGCGGAGCGGCAGGGCGACGCTCGCGTCCAGGCCGATGAGCGCATTTAAGTCGCGCCTTGCCTTGGCCGCGTCGTGCTCGGCGCTCGCCAGCGCCGTTCCGGCGTCGAGCTTGGCCGCGACGTCCGCCGCCGCGGCCGGGGCGGTGACGTCGCCACGGCCCAGCGCCTTGCTCGAGCGGTCGGCGCGGTCGGCTGCAACGCGGAGGATGTCGCGCAGGAAGGCCGCCCGCGCCTCGTCAGTCAGCACCGTCTCGGCCAGCTGGCGCGCCTCCTGCGCCGTCGTCCACTCCGCCCACAGCTCGTCGAGGTTGGCCTGCCTGGCGGTGAAGCGCGCCGCGCGCTCGTTGTCAGCTACGGCCAGCAGGCCGGCGATATCGAGCGCCGGCGAGACGCCGTAGGCGGTGGCGTGGTCGGGACCGGCGATCGGCCGGTCGAGGTTCAGGCTGATCTGCGGATCCGGCAACAGGCCGGCGGCGAACACCTGCGCCGCCGGCACGCCGAGGGCCGCCCGCCGGGCCTTCAGGTCCGGGCTGTTCAGCACCGCCAGGACCGCGACGTCGAGCGGTGTGAAGCCGTTCGAGGGATCGATGGTGATGGCGCTCAGCGGGGCGACCCGAAGCGCGGCGACGTCGGTGGTGAGCGCGTCGGCGCCCGTCGCGAGATCGGCGGCGGAAGGCAGCGGCGCCGGGCGATAGCTCGCGCAACCGGCGAGCGCCAGGGCGCCCGCGGCGCAGGCGGCGATCGCGGCGCCGATCCGTCTGCGGCTTGGGTCTGGTTCGGGCATCGGGGCGGTCCTTTCCCCTTACACGCCCGAAGTTGACCGCGAGCTTTCCGCTTCATTGGGAAACGCCAATGTGCCCCCGCTCGGTCGGCCGCGGAAGACGACACGCACGCCAAGGCCCGGCTTGGCGTCCGATAAGCTGACCGCCGCCCCGTGCAGTCGCGCGACCGCCGCGACCAGCGCCAGCCCAAGCCCGCTGCCGGGCGTCGAGCGGCTGCGTTCGAGCCGATAGAAGCGGTCGAAGATCCGGCGCCGCTCGTCGGCGGGAACGCCCGGGCCGTTGTCGGCGACCGAGACGATGGCGTCGGCGCCCTCGCTGGCGGTCAGCACGCGCACCTGGGCGCCGGGGGCGTGGCGAAGCGCATTCTCGACCAGGTTGACCAGCATCTGGGTCAAGAGCTCCGGGTCGCCCTCGACCACGAGCGGCCCGCCGTCCTCCATGGCAAGGGCCTGGCCGGCGTCCTCGGCCGACGGCGCGAAGTCGTCGACGACGCCGCGGGCGAGCGCGGTCAGGTCGACCGGACGGAAGGCCGCGCGGCGGGCGCCGCCCTCGATCTGGGCGATGCGCAAGAGCGCCGCGAAGGTGTCGAGGATGGCGTCGACGTCCTCCAGCGCGCCGCCCAGCGCCTCGGCGCGATCGGCGGGACGACGAAGCGTGCGGCTCGCTTCCAGGCGTTGGCGGAGCCGGGTGAGCGGGGTCCTGAGGTCGTGGGCGATGTCGCTCGAGACCTGGCGCAGGCTCTCCATCAGGGCAGAGATGCGATCGAGCATGCGGTTGAAGGTCACCGCCAGCCGATCGAGGTCGTCGTCGGAGCCGCGTACGGGGATGCGCCTGGCGAGGTCGCCGTCGATGATCGCCTCGGCCGCGCCGGTCATCGCCGCCAGGCGCCGGTGGACGCCGTAGCTCAGGCCATAGCCGCCGAGGGCGCCGAGCACGACGACGCCGGCGAGCGCCCAGCCGAAGCCTTGCAGGACCGCGCCTTCCAACGCCTCTGTTTGCTCGTCGTCGTCGCCGATAACCAGCCGGTAGCCCTCGGGCAGAGTGGTGGTCAGCACGCGCAGCGACTCCGGTCCGCCGCCCGGCGGCGTCATGCGGAGCGTCGACCAGCCCAGCGGCGCTTGCGAGCCCGCGAGCCGGCCCGCCACCGGTCGCCCGTTCGGCGCCTGAAGCCCATAGTCGAGCGCCCCGGGGGTGCGTTCCCGCTCCTCGACGGCCTGCACGACGCCGGTCAGACCCTCGGTGCGGAACTCCTGCGCCAGCGCGGAGGCCTCGGCGTCGATGCGCGCGTCGAACTGCCGGCTGAGCGCCGCCCGCGTCGCCAAGAGGGTGATCGCGCCCAAGACGACGACCGAGAGCGCGAACGCCGCGGTGTAGACGGCCGCGAGCCTGAGGCTGGTCGAGCGGAACACCTAGTCGGGCTCGCTCATGCAATAGCCGGCGCCGCGCACGGTATGGATGAGCTCGAGCCCGTGCCCGCGATCGACCTTGGCTCTCAGCCGGCTCATGTGGGTCTCGACGATGTTCGTCTTCGGGTCGAAGTGAAAATCCCAGACGCTTTCCAAGAGCATCGTGCGGGTGACCACGCGGCCGCGATGCCGCATCAGGTATTCGAGCAGCTGGAACTCGCGCGGCTGCAGCTCGATGCGCGCGCCGCCGCGCGTGACGGTCCGCCTCAGGCGGTCGAGCTTCAGATCGGCCACCTCCAGCGTCGTCTGCACGTCCTGCGGCGGCGGGCGCCGCGCGAGCGCGTTGACCCGCGCCAGCAGCTCGGCCATGGCAAACGGCTTGACCAGGTAGTCGTCGCCGCCGGCCTCCAGCCCCTCGACCCGATCGTCGATGCCGCCCAGCGCCGTCAGCAGCAGGACCGGCGTCTTGACCCCGGACGCGCGGATGGTGCGCAGGATGGCCAGCCCATCCACCCCCGGCAGCATGCGGTCGAGGATGATCACCTCGTAGGGCTCGCCGGCGGCCAGCAGCAGCCCCTGCCGGCCGTCCGCGGCGTGGTCGACGGTATGGCCAGCCTCGGCCAGCGCCTTCTTCAGGTAGGCGCCGCCTTCCTTGTCGTCCTCGACGAGCAGGAGCTTCATGAGGCGGCCGTCTAGGCTTCGCTCCGCCCGCGCTCGGCGTCGGCGATGACCCGACTGGCCTGGGCCAGATCCGCCTCGTCGACCATCAGGCGGGTTGTTATCGCCGCGCCCCAGAGCGTGCCCGCGCCCTGGTCGAACACGGCGCTCTCGATGCCAGCGTCCTTCAAGACGGCGCGCAGATAGGACATCCGCACCGGATTGGAGGTCTTGATCAGCTCGATCATGGCGCCGGCGAGCCTGGGCGATCGGCCCCGCGATGGCAAGCCGGGCCCACCGGTCCTAGACTTGAGGTCATGGGCCGGCTGTTGCGCGAGGCTTGAGTGGACGACCTTGAGCTGCTCGCGCTCGAGATGGAAACCGGCCTGGTCATGGCCGGGCCGCATCGGTTCGTGCGCGAGAACAGCCCCAACGCGAGAGACGGACCGCTGATCGCGTTGGCCGGCTGCGCGGACGGCAACGTCGCGGCCGCGCACGCAGACCTGGACGATGGGTTGACCCGCCGGGCGCTCGATTTCGTCGTCGCCGCGCCGGCGTGGGTCGACGGAGCGAGGCTGCCGCCCTGGATCGGCGCGCTCGCCGCCATCGTCCGGGTGGGTCCGGAGACGCTGGCGGGCGGGCCGGCCTGGCTGCTGCCGAACGGCCTGACCTTCGCCCACGCGGCCCGCATGGTCGCCGGCGAAAGCGAGGAAGGCGCCGCGATGCTGGCGCGCTTTGCGGCCCGCGGCATGCCGCGTGCCCTCTTCGAAGCGGGCTACGTCGATGTTGGCGAGCTCTGGGCGCCCTGGTGCGCGGCGATGGCGGGCGAGGAGATCGCGGCGCTCTGCTGCGCCGCGCGGCTGGGCGACCGCGCCGCCGAGGCCGGGCTCTACACCTTCGCGCCCTATCGCGGCCAAGGCTTCGGCGCCGCCGTCACGGCAGCCTGGTCAAGGCTGCCGTCGCTCGCTGGCAAGACGCTGTTCTACTCGACCCAATGGACCAACACCTCGTCGATCGCGGTGACCCGCAAGCTGGGCCTGCGCCGCATCGGGGCCAGCGTCGGGATCGGATAGGGGTCTCGACCGCCTGCCGCCGTGGCTTAAGGTCGGCGCGCCGCGACTTCAGCGATATCTGACCGGTGAGGGGCCTAATGGCGACACACGAACCCTGGACCTCCGAGCAGCTTGCGGCGCGTTGCGCCGAGGATGGCGAGTTCCGGATCGCGGCGCGGTTCTGGAGCGGCGGCCTGCGCCTGGAGATCGGCGAGCGCACGCTCGGCTTGGCGGTTGTCGACGGCGTCCCGGCGGCGGGCGCACCTCGCGCCGCGGCGCCAGGCGTCATCGCCTTGGCCGGAGCCGACGCGGTCTGGCGGTCGCTGCTCGCGGCGCGCCCGCCCCGCTTCTACAACGACATCTTCAACCTGGTCGGGATGGGACTGATCGCCGTCCGCGCCGATCCGGTCCTCTACGCGCAATACTATCCCGCCGTGATGCGGGCGCTGGAGCTGATGCGCCCGGCCGATCCGGCCGCCGCAGCGCCGGCGGTTGTCGCGCCGCGGCCAGGGACGTTCGACAGCGCCGTCGGCCGCTATGTCCATCTCGAGCTCGAGGGCCAGGACCACCGGGTCTATTTCGAGGAAGCCGGATCGGGCATCCCCATGCTGTTGCAGCACACGGCCGGCTGCCACGGCTCGCAGTGGCGGCATCTGTTCGAGTGCCGCGCAATCACCGACCACTTCCGCCTCATCGCCTATGACCTGCCGTTCCACGGCAAGTCGCTGCCGCCGGTCGGCCCGCAGTGGTGGGCGAGCCCCTATCGACTGACCGCCGGCTTCCTCCGCGCCGTGCCTGTGCGTCTGGCCGCCGCGCTCGATCTCGATCGGCCCGTGTTCATGGGCTGCTCGGTCGGCGGCCTGCTGGCGCTCGACCTGGCGCTTCACCACGCGGACGTCTTTCGGGCGGTGATCTCGCTCGAGGGCGCCTTGCACATCGACGGCGACATCACCACGCTGGACGCGCTCTGGCATCCTCAGGTCAGCAATGAATACAAGGCCCGCGCGATGAACGCGCTGATGAGCCCGACCTCGCCGGAGGCGTTTCGCAAGGAGACGAGCCAAGTCTACGCGGCGGGCTGGCCGCCCGCCTTCCTGGGCGACCTCCGCTACTACCTGGTCGACTACGACTTGCGGGCAACCGCCGGTGCGATCGACACCGAAAAGGTCGCGGTTCACATCCTATCGGGCGAGTACGACTCGAGCGGCACCCTGGAGCGCGGGCAGGCGGCGCATGCGGCGATTCCAGGATCGACCTGGTCAGGCATGGCTGGCGTCGGCCACTTTCCGATGTCGGAGAACCCGGAGGCGTTCCTCACCTATCTGCTGCCCGTGCTCGAGACCATCAAAGCGCGGCCGGGCGCTTAAGGCCTCTGCCCGTACCGATGGGGAGATGGTGGACGCGGCTGGGATTGAACCAGCGACCCCCTCGATGTCAACGAGGTGCTCTCCCACTGAGCTACGCGTCCGCTCGCGGGGATGGCGGTATATCGGCGGCCCCGCGGGGCCGCAAGCCGAGGGTCAGTCGCGTTTGAGGTCAATGCGGACCGTCCCCTTGGCGTCGGCGACGACGATCGTCGCGGTCGCTTCGCCAGTTCGGGTCAAGGTCGCCTGCCCGCCGTTGAAGGCGAAGGTCAGAACGCGCCCGTCGCCAGACAGGTGCGGGTTGGTCGTCTCGACGTAGTCGCCGCGCCAGTAGAAGCCGATGACCTCGCCCCCGGCGACAATGACCTGGGCGGTTTCGTCGCCGGCGGCGCCGCCCCACGCGCCTTCGAAGCTTGGCGGCGGCGGGGCCTGGGCAAAGGCGGGCGTTGCGACGGCGAGCGCGGCGAGGGTCGCGACAAGGGCTCGGCGCATGGGATCGGGGACCATGCGGCGCCTCGTATCAGGCCGCGATCATCCGCTCCACTTCGGCCACGATCTCGCGCAGGTGCACGGGCTTGGCCAGAACCTTGGCGCCGGCGGGCGCGCGGCCGGCCGAGAGGGCAACGGCGGCAAAGCCGGTGATGAACATGATGCGCATCTGCGGCTGCCTGGCCGCCGCGATGCGGGCGAGCTCGATGCCGTCGATCCCCGGCATAACGATGTCGGTCAGGAGCACGTGGAAGGTCTGCTCGAGGGCCTCGACGGCGGTCTCGCCGTCCGGGCAGGCGACCACCTCGTAGCCGGCTCGTTCGAGCGCGCGCGCCAGAAACCCGCGCAGGCTGTCGTCGTCTTCGGCAAGCAGGATGCGGGCAAGGGCGGCGGATTTGGTCATGCAGATCCCGGCGGGTCGGCGGCTATGGCAAAGACGAGACCATAGGGGCGCATGTGTAAACCGCCGATAAAGCAAGCGAGCGCGCATTGCGCGGCCGGCCCGCGTTGACCGCCGCCGGGCGCCCGGCCGATAGTGCGACGCATGACCGCGCCCCCGGCCGCCCAGGCCGCTACCGAGATCGCCGCCTGGCCGGACGCGCCCGCGCCGTTCAGCATCCGGCGGCCGGAGGCGCATGCGGCCGCCCCGCTCGTCTTCGCTTCACCGCACTCTGGCCGGCTCTACCCCAAGGACATGATGGCCGCCTCGGCGCTGGACGCTGCGTCGATCCGCCGCTCCGAAGACGCTCTGGTCGACGGGTTGATCGACGCCGCGACGTCCCACGGCGCGAGCGTGATCGCCGCGGCCTACGCGCGCGCCTACATCGACGTAAACCGCGAGCCCTACGAGCTGGATGCCTCGATGTTCGAGGACGAGCTGCCCGATTTCGCCCGCGGGCGCTCGGCGCGGGTGGCGGCGGGCCTCGGCTCGATCGCCCGCATCGTCGCCGAGGGGCAGGAGATCTACGCGCGCAAGCTCACCTTCGCCGAAGCGGCCCAGCGCATCGAGGCCGTCCATCGGCCTTATCACGCCGCCCTTGCGGGGCTGTTGAACGAGGCGAAGGCGGGTTTCGGGCTGGCGCTCCTGGTCGACTGGCATTCGATGCCGCAGGCGGCCGCGCGCACGCTGGGGCAGAGCGGCGACTTCGCCGGCCAGGGAAGCTGCGATCTGGTGCTGGGCGACCGGTTCGGCGCCGCCTGCGCGCCCCGGATCACCGCGCTCGTCGAGGCCGAGTTCGAGGCCATGGGCTACCGCGTCGCGCGCAACGCCCCCTATGCTGGCGGCTACACCACCGAGTTCTACGGACGGCCGCAAGCCGGCGTGCACGCGCTGCAGGTGGAGATCAACCGCTGCCTCTATCTCGACGAGGCGACGCTGGAGCCGCACGAGGGCTACAGCCGGTTGCAGAGGGACCTGGAGCGCGTCTTCGCGGCCCTGGCCAGGCTCGCGCGGCAGCGCCTGAGCTGAGGCGCAAAGAAAAACGGCCGCGCCCGAAGGCGCGGCCAGTTCATAGGGAGGAAACGCCCAGGAAGGGCAAAGGCGCCAGAGACGCCTTACATCGTCATGTATAGGGTGCACCGCACCATTGCGCAACCAAAAAGATGAGCCAAGCGTCAGGTTCCTTCGCATATTTTGCTTACTATCTTGACTTAATTAGATTTTCTCACCATATCAGCGTTCGCCGATTTACGCTGCGCTGCACAAGCAGCATGGCGAATGTGATGGCGCGACTCCGCGCCGTCGTCTAGAAGCCTCCCGCCCCAGATGTCCCTCCGCAACATCGCCATCATCGCGCACGTCGACCACGGCAAGACCACGCTGGTCGACAAGCTGCTCGCCCAGTCGGGCGCCTTCCGCGCCAACGAAGCGCATGCGGAACGCGCGATGGATTCCAACGACCAGGAGCGCGAGCGCGGGATCACCATCCTTGCCAAGTGCACGTCGGTGCTCTGGCATGGCGCCGCCGGCGAGACCCGCATCAACATCATCGACACCCCCGGCCATGCCGACTTCGGCGGCGAGGTCGAGCGCATCCTGGGCATGGTCGACGGCTGCGTGCTGTTGGTCGACGCCGAGGAAGGCGTCATGCCGCAGACCAAGTTCGTCCTTGGCAAGGCGCTGAAGATCGGGCTGAAGCCGATCCTGGTGCTGAACAAGGTCGATCGGCCGCACGCCGAGCCGGACAAGGTGCTGAACGACGCCTTCGACCTGTTCGCAGCACTGGGCGCAACCGACGCGCAGCTGGACTTCCCGCACCTCTACGCCTCCGCCAAGCAAGGCTGGGCGGTGAAAGACCTGGCCGATCCGCGCGAGACGCTGGCGCCGCTGTTCGACCTGATCGTGACCCACGTCGCCCCGCCAGCGGCGGAGGCGCACGCCGAAGAGCCGGCGGCCATGCTGGCGGTGCTGGTCGAGGCCGACCCCTTCCTCGGCCGCCTGCTGACCGGCCGCATCGACGCCGGGCGGCTGGCGCCCGGCATGAGCGTGCATGCCCTGTCGCGGGACGGCCGCGAGATCGAGCGCGGGCGGATCAGCAAGATCCTGGCGTTTCGCGGCCTGAGGCGGACAGGCATCGAGGAGGCGTTCGCCGGCGACATCGTCGCCATCGCCGGGCTCTCGAAGGCCACCGTCGCCGACACCGTCTGCGCGCCCGAGGTGGCTGTCGCCCTGCCGGCGCAGCCGATCGATCCGCCGACCATCGCCATCACCGTCTCGGCCAACACCAGCCCGCTCGCCGGCCGCGACGGCGACAAGGTGCAGAGCCGGGTCATCCGCGAGCGGCTGATGCGCGAGGCCGAGGCGAACGTCGCCATACGCTTCTCGGAGACCGCCGAAAAGGACGCCTACGAGATCGCCGGCCGCGGCGAGCTGCAGCTGGGCGTCTTGATCGAGTCCATGCGGCGCGAAGGCTTCGAGCTCTCGATCAGCCGCCCGCGCGTGGTCTATCAGACGGGCGACGATGGCGAGCGGCTGGAGCCGATCGAGGAGGTCGTGATCGACGTCGACGACGCCTTCTCCGGCGTGGTTATCGAGACGCTGGCGGCGCGCAAGGCCGAGCTGGTCGACATGCGGCCCTCGGGGGCCGACAAGACGCGACTGGTGTTCGAGGCGCCGTCGCGCAGCCTGATCGGTTACCAGGGCGAGTTTCTCACCGACACCCGCGGCTCGGGCGTCTTAAACCGCGTCTTCGCCCGCTACGAGCCCTACAAGGGCGCGATCGACGGGCGGCGGAACGGGGTTTTGGTGTCGACCGCCGACGGCGACATGGCGGCCTACGCGCTGTGGAACCTCGAGGAGCGCGGGGTGATGTTCGTGGCCGCCGGCGAAAAAGCCTACCAGGGCATGATCATCGGCGAGAACGCCAAGCAAGACGACCTGGACGTCAATCCGCTGAAGGCCAAGCAGCTAACCAACGTGCGCGCCGCCGGCAAGGACGAGGCCGTGCGCCTCACCCCGCCGCGGCGCCTGACGCTGGAGCAGGCCATGGCCTACATCGAAGCCGACGAGCTGGTGGAGGTGA
>DATNJB010000034.1:0-12507 GCA_035604135.1 Caulobacteraceae bacterium
ACCCACGAGGTCGATCTGCTGCTGCCGGTGGCCGCGGTGCTGATCGGCGCCGCCCTTGGCCACATCGTGGCGTCACGGCCGCTCGCCGCCGAGGGTGAGCGCCTGTACAACGCGCGACGGACATCGCCGGCGGCCAGGTCCGACGAAGAGCAGGCCGAGGAAGACCCAGTGGGCGAAGACCAATGACCGGACAACGCATGATGAAGCTGACCATGCCTCAGGGTTGGCCGGCGATCTGAGGGGGCGCTGGGGCCCAGCATGCACACGATCGCCGCCGCTGGGGCCGGGTTCCTGATCGCCGTGCTGTGGTTCGACCTGATGTTCGATGTGCAGTCGCGGGGCGGCCCGGTGGCGTCCGCCGCGGCGCTGGCGTCTATCTCGGCCTACTACCGGCGCGTGACAACCGAAGCGAGCCCAATGGGCCGCCTAATCTCGTTGGTGATGCTGGCGACGGTGGCGGCGATCGTCGCCGGGATGGTGCGCAGCGAAGGTCCGCTCTGGGCGGGCGTCGTCTCGCTCGCCGCAGCGCTGATCGGCATGGGCCTCGCGCTCGTCCGCACCGTCCGCAACGCCGTCCGCCTCGGGGCCGTCACGGATTCGGTCGAGGTCCGAAGCCTGTTGGCGCGTCGCATCCTCGCGGACCACCTGGCATCGCTGGCCGCAATGTCGCTCGTCCTGGCGCTGCAGATCGCGACCTAGCGACCGGCCCGTTCAAGGCCGGCTGGCGAGGCGCGACCACCTCGACCGCCATCCGTTCCAGGCATAGGTTCCGCGCCAGGGCCGTTCCGCAGCCATCGGGGAGTTGACGATGCGTGTCCTGATTGCGGGTATTCTCGGCGCCGTCGCCATGTACGTCTGGTCGACCGTCGCGCACCTGTCGCCGCTGGCGATGGTCGGGGTCCACAGCATTCCCGGCGAGCGGATCCTCGTGGCGGCGTTGCAGCTCAGCCTCGGCGACAAGGGCGGGCTCTACGTCTACCCGTCACCCTCCACAGCCGACACGTCCAAGACCGGCCCCGAGGGTCTGATCGCCTACACACCGCATGGAACCGGCGGCGTGACGCCGCGCCAACTGGGCGTCGAACTCGTGCTCCAGGTGACCGAATCTCTGCTGATGGCGGGGATTGCCGCGCTGGCTGGCGGGGGGGTCTGGCGGCGCGTGGCGATTGCGGTGCTCGTCGGCCTGATCGCCGGCATGGCCACCAACTTCTCCTACTGGAACTGGTACGGCTTCGGCCTCGACTACACCTTGGCCAACGGCTTCATCGAGCTGGTGAAATTCCTGCTCGCCGGCCTAGTGATCGCCGCGATGCTGCGGGTGAAGAAGGCGACCTGAAGCGCGGTCAGCCCCGCAGCTCCAGCCCGTTGCCTTCCGGATCGGTGAGGTAGACCGACACCCCGAACCCGCCCGCGCCATACCTCCGTCCGCTCTCGCCGACCGCAACGCCGTGCGCCTCGAGGTGCGCGATCACGGCGGCGAGGTCGAAGTCGTCGAGGTTGAGACAGAAGTGGTCGAGGTTGCGGCCCTCGGGCCCGGGCGCCGCGCCGCCCGGTTTGCCCAGCATGCCGTCTGCCGCGACGAGGTCGACCAGCTGGGCGCCGGCGCGCAGCTGCAGCAGGCCGATCGTCTCCGAGCGCCGCTCCACCGTCAGACCCAACACCTCGACGTAGAACCGCTCCATCGCCGCGGGGTCCTTCACCCGCAGCACCAGATGGTCGAGACCTCGGACCTTGAGCGTCACGTCAGGGCCGGGGCGAAGCCGCGGTCGCGCATCAGGGCGTCGATGCCGGCTTCGCGGCCGCGGAAGCGGCGGTAGGCTTCGCCGGGCTCGACCGTGTTGCCGATGCTGAGCACGTCGGCCAGCAGCTTGGCGGCCAGATCCTTGTCGTAGAACCCGCCCGGCGCCTCGGCGAACGCCTCGGCGGCGTCGGCGGAGAGCGTGTCGGCCCAAATGTAGTTGTAGTAGCCGGCGGCATAGCTCTCGGACGAGAACATGTGGGAGAAGTGCGGCAGCCGGTGGCGCAGCACGATCTGCGGCGGCATGCCGATCTCGGCCAGCGCGGTATGCTCGAACTCGGCCGCGTCGATCGGGGTGTCGCCCTTGAGGTGGGCCTTCAGGTCCAGCAGCGCGTTGGAGAGGTACTCCACCGTCTTGAAGCCCTGGTGGAACGTGTCGGCCTTCAGCACCTTGTCGACCAGCGCGACCGGCATCGGCTCGCCGGTCTGGTAGTGCACGGCGAACTTCGCCAGCAGCTCGCGGGTCGGCAGCCAGTGTTCGAACAGCTGGCTCGGCAGCTCGACGAAGTCGCGCAGCACCGCGGTGCCCGCCAGCGAGGGGTAGGTGACATTGGAGTTGAGGCCGTGCAGGCCGTGGCCGAACTCGTGGAACAGCGTCACCGCGTCGGTCCAGGAGATCAGGCACGGTTCGCCCGGCTTGGGCGGGATGAAGTTCTCGTTGTTGGAGATGACCGGGGTGGTCGCGACGCCGCCCAGCCGCTCCTGGGTGCGGTACTCGTTCATCCAGGCGCCGGACGACTTGCCGGCCCGCGCGTAGGGATCGAAGTACCAGAGTCCGACGCGCTGGCCGCCCTTGGTCACCTCATAGGCGGTGACGTCCGGGTGGTAGACCGGCAGGTCGCTGACCGGCTCGAACCTGAGCCCGAACAGCTCGCCGGCGGCCCAGAACATCCCCTCCAGCATGCGCGAAAGCTGCAGGTAGGGCTTCACCTCGGTCTCATCGAGGTCGTACTTGGCCTTGCGCACCTTCTCGCCCCAGTAGCGGTAATCCCACGGCGCGATCGGCGCGTTCGAGCCCTCGGCGGACGACAGGTCCTCCATCTCCGCCACCTCCTCGGCGACGCGCGACTTAGCCGGGCCCCAGACGGCGGTCAGCAGCTGCATCGCCGCGTCAGGGGTCTTGGCCATCTGGCCGTCGGCGATCCAGTGGGCGAAGGTCGGATGGCCCAGCAGCTTCGCCTTCTGCGCTCTCAAGGACATGATCTCGGTGATCAGCGGGCGGTTGTCGTGTTCGCCGCCGTCGCCGCGCCGGGTGAACAGGTTGAACGCCTTCTCGCGCAGGTCGCGGCGGGCGGCGAAGGTCAGGAACGGCTCCATCGACGAGCGGGTGTTGGCGAACGCCCACTTGCCCTCCAGCCCGCGCGCCTCGGCCTCCGCCGCGGCGGCGTCGATCTGGCCTTGGCTCAACCCCTCGAGGTCCGCCGCGTGCTCGATCACCAGCGCCTGGCCTTCTTCGTCGGCGAGGATGTTCTGGCTGAAGCGGGTGTAGAGGCCGGCGAGCGTCTGGTTCACCGCCGCCAGGCTCGCCTTGTCCGCGTCCGACAGCGCCGCGCCCTGCCGCACGAAGCGGTCGTAGGTGACGAACGCCAGCCGCTGCTGCTCGGCCGTCAGGCCGCTGGTCGCGCGCGCCTCGTAGACCAGCTTGATCCGCGCGAAGAGGGCGCCGTTCTGGGTGATCTCGTCGCGCAGCGCCGCCAGCTTCGGCGAGGCCCAGGTCTGCACTTCCCGCATCTGCGGGGTGTTCATGGTCGACGTGTAGATGTTGAGTAGCCGGCCGACCCGGGTCAGGGTCGGACCGGACGCCTCCAGCGCTTCCAGGGTGTTGGCGAAGGTGGCCGGCGCGGGGTCGCCCGCGATCGCCGCGACCTCGGCCTGCTTCAGCGCGATCGCCGCCTCCAGCGCCGGGATGAAGTGCTCCGTCTTCACCTGGTCGAACGCCGGCGCCGCGCCGTGGGGTCCGGTCCATTCGGCGAAAACGGGATTGTCGGCGAGGGACATAGGCTACTCCTGGCGCGGGAAGGCTTTCCTCTATCCCGCTTCCCTGTCCTTGGGGAGCGCCCACTGTTCCCGTCGAGCTGACACCCCCATCCCCGACCCTTCCCCGCAAGGGGGAAGAGAGCAGGTCAGGCGCTCGGGGCTTGCGTTGGCGAGGGCGAAGCCGAGGTCTGGCTCTTCCACTTCAGCGTCAGCGTATCGCCGTGGATCTCGACGTCATCCATCTGGCGCAGGAAGGCCATGCCCAGCAGGGACGAGCTCATCGGCGCCTGGTTGACCGCCGCCGCGACGTTGTTGAGCTTCATCTGCCCGACCTGCATCGTCGGCACGGTCACCGGCGCCATGTAGCCGACGCCGTTGGCGGTCTCGGCGGGCGAGGCGAACTTCAGGTCTTCGACGTCGATGCCGGCGCGCTTGGCGTCGGCCGGGCTCAGCAGCACGCCGTTGGCGCCGGTGTCGATGACGAAGCGCACCGGGGCGCTGTCCACCGAGCCCAGGATGTAGAACCCGCCGTCGGCGCTGCGCGTGACGCTCATCTCGTGCGGCGTGGTGGAGATGGCGTAGGCGGGGATGAGCTCACCGCGCACCTTGACGAAGGCGTCGTTCAGCTCGACGCGGAAGCTGTACCCGACCAGGGCGATGGCGGCGATGCCGATCCAGATCGCCACGTTGCGCGCCGCCTCGCCGAGATTGACGCCGCGGGCGTAGATGACGCCGCTGGAGACCAGCGCGAGCAGACCCAGCGCCTGCAGGGCGCTGGTCTGATCCATGCCGGAGATCTGTCCGGGGAACAGGAAGGTCAGGGCGAGGTAGGCCGCGACGCCGGCGGCCAGCAGGCCCATCCAGATGATCAGGCCGCGCGTCGGCCGCCAGCGCGCCTTGGCTTCTTGCGGCGGGGTCGGCGGCACGCTCCACGGGCCGTGTTGGTGCTCGGGCAGGGCGGCGTCCTTTGAGTGGTCGAACCGGTCCAGACATACCGGCCGCCGCGCCACGCGGCCAGTCGAGTTTACTCGATGGAAATTGGCGTTTCCATCGAGCTCGCCTATCTGGAGAGCCATGCTCCCCACCCTGCGCCAGCTGCAATACCTCAAACTGCTCGCCGAGCACCGCTCGTTCAGCCGCGCCGCCGAGGCCGCGCACGTGACCCAGCCGACACTGTCGGCCGGCGTGCAGGAGCTGGAGAAGATCCTCGGCGCCGCGGTGGTCGACCGCGGCCGCGCCGGCGTCATCCTCACCGCCGCCGGCGAGGAAGCGGTGGCGCGCGCCGAGACCATCCTGGCCCAGGCCGAGGATCTGGTGCAGGCGGCCAGGGGCGCCGGCCAGCCGCTCGCCGGCCGCTTCCGTCTGGGGGTGATCCCCACCATCGCGCCGTTCCTGCTGCCCAAGGCGCTGCCGGCGCTGCGCCGGCGCTTCCCCAAGCTGCGGCTGTTCCTGCGCGAGGACCTGACCGGCCGGCTGATCGCGGGCCTGAAGGCCGGCGCGCTCGACGCCGCCCTGATCGCGTTGCCGTACGACATGACCGGCCTCGAATGCGCCGAAGTCGAGGAGGACGAGCTGTTCGCCGCCTTCCCGGCCAACCATCCGCTGACCGCGGAGGTCCGCGTCTCGCCGGCGCGGCTCGACGACGAGGACCTGATCCTGCTGGAGGACGGCCATTGTCTGCGCGAGCACGCGCTGGCCGCCTGCGGTCTCAGCTCCGACCGGCCGCGCGACGAAGCCGCCTTTGCCGCCACCTCGCTGCCGACGCTGGTGCAGATGGTGGGATCGGGCCTCGGCGTTTCGTTCCTGCCGGGCATGGCGGTCGAGGCCGGCCTTGCCGACGCCGCGGCCGTCACCGTCCGCCCGCTGGCCGCCGACCACCCCTCCCGCCAGATCGTCGTCGCCTGGCGCGCCGGCTCCAGCCGCGCGGCCGAGGGCAAACTGCTGGCGGAAGTGTTCCGGGGGGAGGGAGTTTAGCTCCCAGTCGGCCTTCATCGCGCGGTCATAAGGTATAACCGCGGAGATCGCAGAGATACGCGGAGGGCGCCGCGCACGGAAGTCACCAGCCTTCGTGGGATACTCGCTCGCTCCGCGTATCTCCGCGGTTAACTTCTTGCGCGATGTCGCGGGTTTAGCTCGCCGGCGCCAGCATCTTCGCCAGGGCGCTCCCGAGGGTTCCGCGCCAGAGCGCGGTGTCGTGGCCGCCGCAGGGTTCGCTGTAGGTGAGGTCGTAGCCCTTCTCTTCCAGCAGCGCCTTCATGCGCCGGTTGGGCTCGATCATCAGGCTCGGGTGCTCCATCAGCCCGATCTCCATCCAGAACCGCACGGGAAGCCGGGGCGAGGCGCGGTACTGCTCGATGAGCCACTCCGGCGGGTAGCCACCGGCGCTGCGCGGGACGTCCATCCGGAAGCCCGGTCCCCACCACAGCGACGCCGCCTGGCTGATCACGTTGCCGAACAGGTGCGGCAGCCGATAGCCGAACCACATGGCGGCCAGCCCGCCGTAGCTGGCGCCGGTGACGAAGTGATCCGCCGGGCTGTCGGAGATGCGATAGCGCCCACGCAGCCAGGGCAGCAGTTCTTCCTCGACAAAGCGGGCGAAGGACTCGTTGCACGGCAGTTCGAGATTGCGCGAGTCGGGGGTGGGGTTGTCGATGAACACCGCGACCACGGGCTTGATGCGCCCGTCGGCCAGCAGGTTGTCGAGCAGGCGCTGGGTCGGAACCCGCGTGAGCGCCCAGCCGCCGTCGAACGCCAGCAGCAACGGATAGACTTGATCGCCCGAGGCGTAGCCCGGCGGCGTATAGACCCAGATGTTGCGCTCGTTGCCCATCAGCTCGCTGCGCAGAGCGAGCCGGTCGATCCAGCCGCGGGCTATGTCGGGGCGCTTGCAGGCCAGCTGGTCGTCCGGCGCTTGCGGGAGAGAGACGAACGAGGTGTGGTCGTCGGGGCGGCCTTCGCCGGCGCGGCTGACGAACACCTCGCGGCCATGCGGGTCGGGCGCCGGCGTGAATCCCTCCCAGAAGGCGTGAAGCTGCTTCAGCTCCGCCTCGGTGGCGTCGTCGAACGAGATCAACGGCATGTCGGGGGCGAAGCTGTAGCTGGTGCGCGCATCGTCGCGATAACTGTAGCTCGCATGGCAGACGCTCGTGCCGGCGATCCGGTCCATCACGTTGCGCGGCGCATCGCCGACACCGGACTGCACCACGACGTGCCGCGCCTCGGGCGGCGCTGGGAACACATAGGTGACGATGCTGCGGCCCGTCGACGTCGGGTGCGGCTCGATCAGCGGCGTTCGCAGCTGATCGACCTGCGCCCAGAACGCCGCCTCGCCCACCGCGCCATCTCGAAGGGAGGCGACGAGCGGGTGGACATGATCGGCAAGTCGCTCGGCCACGGTCATGGAAGACGCTCCGCTGCTGCGCCCGCGACTTTGGCAGACGCCGGGCCCGGCTTCCAGCTTACCCAGACTCCGCAGCGTCGTCCTCGCCTTCCGACGCTGCGGTCGCATCGCCGGGCGCGTGACGCCCGGCGGCGCCGGGCGCATACTCGCGGCCAACGAGACCAGGGAGAAGCGACCATGACCTACGCGCCGGCGACCCGCGCCTTCTATGACGCCGACAGCCACATCATGGAATTGCCTGACTTCCTGAAGGCCTACGCCGACCCGGCCCTGCGCGAGGCCATTCCCGAGGTCAGCTATTCCGCCTCGATCGTCACCGACGAGGAGGTGGCCGTGATCGTGCGGCAAGGCGGTCGCCATTCGCCCGAGCATGTCGCCGCCCAGATCGGCCTCGGCGACAAGCTGATCGAGTCCTCCAAGGAGATCCAGGCGCTCGGGGCCTTCAATCGCGACGACCGCACCAAGGCGCTGGATCTGCTCGGCTTCAAGAAGCAGCTGGTGTTCGCCACCCACAGCGTCGCCATGCCGTTCTCGGCCAGCAGCAAGCTGGAGCTCGGGCTGCGCTACGGCGCCGCGCGCGCCCACAACCGCCACATGGCCGACTTTTGCGCCCACGATAAGCGCCTGATCGGCGTCGCGGTGGTCCCGCTCGACGACCCGGCGCTGGCCATGGCGGAGTTGGAGTTCGCGCTGGAGCACGGGCTGGGCGCCGCCTGGATCCCGCATCGTCCCTGCGGCGAGCGCTCGCCCGGCCACGTCGACCTCGACCCGTTCTGGGCCCGCCTCGCCGAGAGTGGCATGCCGTTCGTGCTGCATGTCGGCGGCGCGCCGCTGCAGCTGGCCAGGGCCTGGATGAACAACGGCCGCGCGCCGACCAAGGACTGGCTGGGGGGCGGCGAGAACCTGCGCACCAAGGACATCGCCCTGCTGCACGAGGGACCTGAGCAGTTCCTGACCATGATGTTGCTCGACGGCGTGCTTGAGCGGCATCCGCGCCTTCGCGGCGCCGCGGTGGAGCTCGGCGCCGGCTGGGTCCCGGAACTGCTGCGGCGGCTGGACTGGGTGGTGAAGAACTGGCGCCGCACCGACGCCAACCTGCAGGGCTTCACCCGCACGCCGTCCGAGCAGCTCACCCAGCAGCTTGCGTTCACCCCGTTCGTGTTCGAGGCGGTGGGCGATCTGATCGACCAGTCGAATCCGGACCTCTACTGCTTCTCCACCGACTACCCGCACATCGAGGGCGGCCGAAATCCGATCGGCCGCTTCGAGGCCTCGCTTGGCGATCGCGCCGAGCCCGTCCGCGACAAGTTCTACGCCGAGAACTTCCTGCGTATCTTCCCGGATGCCCGGGCGCACTGACCAGCTGGACGACCCGTTACATGTAGTTGTCATCCCGGAGAGCCGAGCAACGGACTCGTCCGGGACCTACTTTTCCCCGCTTGCGACAGGTAGATCCCGGCTCTCCGCCGCTTTGCGGCTGCGGCCGGGATGACATTGTTGGAGACCGGAACTGAGTCCGGACGCTACCCCGCCGGCAGGGTCCAATCGCGGATCTTCGTCAGCGGCACGAAGCCGATCCGCTCCAATATCGGCCGGCTGGTCTCGCGCGCGTCGACGGTGAGGAAGCGATGGCCGCGCCGCCGCGCTTCCGCCGCCCGCGCCGCGACCAGGGCGCGGTAAACGCCACGGCGCTGGTGGTCGGGCCGCGTGCCGCCGCCGTAGAGGCCGGCGAAGGCCTTGCCGGGCGCCAGTTCCAGCCGCCCCGACGAGACCGGCACGCCGCCGTCGTAGGCGACGAACAGCGCCTGGGTCGGATCGTCCAGCCGCCCCGCCAGCTGCTCGGTGCGCCATGGCTCGTCGCGGCCGAACGCGGCCTCGCTCACGGCCACCAAGTCGGCGATCCCGGCGAGGTCCCTCACTTCGTGCACCGTGATCCCGGCCGGCGGCGCGAAATCCGGTGAGATCGCATCGAGGTCGAGCGCCAGGAAGGTCTCCGCTTCGTCCTCCTCGAACCCGGACGCCACCAGCGCCGCCGTCAGGTTCGCCGGGCCATCGTGGTCGAACACCTTCCATTGCACGCCGCGCTCGCGAAAGAACGCCGCCTCGCGCCCCACCGCCGCGGCGGCCTCGCCTGAGCCGAACGTCCACCAGCCGATGAAGTTGTAGGCGCCGGTTGTGCGCAGCACCCCGTCCGCCCAGACCCGCTCGACGCCGACTTCCGCTGGCGGATCGGCGCGGATCTCGGCGTCGTAGCGGGCCAGGATCGAAGCTTCGTCCATCAATCCATCAGCTTGCGGGTGAAGTAGGTGAACTCCAGCGCCACCCGCTCGGCGCGTTCTTGTTGGTTGGCCGAGGCAGCGTGGCCGCCGTTGGTGTTCTCGAAGTAGAGGAACGGCAGGCCCATCGCTGCCATCTTGGCGGCCATCTTGCGCGCGTGCACCGGCGTCACCCGGTCGTCGCTGGTGGCGGTGACGAAGAACGGCTCAGGGTAGGCGACGCCGGCCTTCAGGTTCTGGTACGGCGAGATCTTCTCCAGGAAGGCGCGTTCCTCCGGCACGGTGACGCTGCCATATTCGCCGACCCACGAGGCGCCGGCGCCGATCTTCTCGAAGCGGAGCATGTCCAGCAGCGGCACCTGGATGTCCACGGCGCGCCACAGCTCCGGGTGCTGATTGAACTCGACGCCCATCAACAGGCCGCCGTTGGAGCCGCCCTGGATGCCAAGCCGCCGCGGCGAGGTGATCCCGCGGGCGATCAGGTCCTTCCCGACTGCGGCGAAGTCGTCGTAGATCGCCTGGCGCTTGGTCTTGAGACCGGCCTCGTGCCACTTCGGCCCGAACTCGCCGCCGCCGCGGATGTTGGCCAGCACGAAGACGCCGCCATGCTCCAACCACAGCTTGCCCATGGAGGCGGAGTATTCCGGCAGCATCGACACCTGGAAGCCGCCATAGGCGTAGAGGACGGTCGGGTTCGACCCGTCCAGCTTCATCCCTTTCGGATGCACCACGAAGTAGGGGATCTTGGTTCCGTCGGCGGACGTCGTTTCATGCTGGTCGACCGTATCGCCGGAGGCGTCGAAGCGCGCCGGCAGGTCCTTGATGTCGGCCTGGGACCCACTGGCGGCGTCAGCCTGCCACAGGTGGCTGGGCGCGAGGAATCCTTCAACACTGTAGTAGACCTGATCGTTCACATCGCTCGCAGTGGCGACGCCCACCGACGAATTGGCCTCGGTCGGGATCCTCGCGACCTTCCAGTCGCCTTCAGCAGGCGTGAAGCTGCTCAAGTTGCCGCGGACATCGTCGTAGATCGCGGCGACGACGCGGCTGGCCGTGACCGCGACCTGCTCGACCGACTGGCGTGGGTTGGGTTCGAAGATCAGGTGCGTTTGGTCCGACCACACCATAGTCGCACCCGGCGGGGGCGGCGCGAGTTCGGGAGGCTCGACGGACACGATCGATCCGGCTTTGAACACGCGGCCTTGAAACCTCCAGTCCTGCTCGGGGCTGAAGATCAGCAACCCGTGCAACAGGCCGTGAAGTGTCACCTTCGCAGGCAGCGCCAGCGGGACGGCCTGACCATCGACTAATTCGTACGTCTCGGAGTGGAAGAAATCGACGTTGCGAACGATCAGCACCACTTTGTGGCCATCGCCGTCGTGCAGCACGATCGGAGAAACGCCGACATCGTCCGGCTTGCCGCGAAACACCTCCGTCGCCTGATCGAGGCTCTGGCCGCGCTTCAGCGTCTTGACCACGAACGGGTAGCTCGAGGCGGTCATGGTGCCCGGACCCCAGTCGCGGGCGACGATCAGGGTGTCGTCGTCCAGCCAGTCGACGGTCTGTTTGCTGCGCGGCAAGCTGAACCCGCCGTCCACGAACGACTTGGTCGCGAGGTCGAACTCGCGCACCGTGTCGGCGTCCTCGCCGCCGTCGGAAAGACCGATCAGGCAGCGGCGATAGTGCGGCGGCGGACAGTTGGCGCCGTGCCAGACCCAGTTGGCTTTTTCGTCCGCCGACAGCTTGTCGAGGTCGAGCACTGTCTCCCACGCCGGCGCAGCGGTGGCGTAGCTCTGCGGTGTCGTCCGCCGCCACAGTCCGCGCACATTGGTCGGATCCTGCCAGAAGTTGTAGACCGTGTTCCCGATCAGGTCCGGGTCTGGAATCCGGTCGGTGGCGTTGACGATCTTCAACGCCTCCTGGTGGAAGGTTTCGTAGCGCGGATCGCCCTTCAGCACCGCCAGCGAGCGGGCGTTCTCCTGCTCCACCCAGGCCATGGCGCGCGCGCCATGGATGTCTTCGAGCCAGAGGTAAGGATCGTCGGGGCCGGCCTCCGCTGGCGACGCGGCGGCGGCGGTCGTGGGCTGGGACACAGACGGGGTCTCCGCAGTGACGGGAAGGGCGATGACGGGAAAGGCGAGGGCGGCGAGGGCCGCTGCAATCATCAGACGCATGCCGCAACGCCATGCCCCTGAGGCAGGGTGCGAGTCCAGAGCAGAGCCGCTATATGGGCCTGCCATGAGCCGTCCGTTCCTGAAGATGAACGGGCTCGGCAACGATTTCGTCGTGGTCGAGGCCCGCTCCCAGCCGTTTTCACCAACGGTTGAGGAGGCGCGCGCGATCGCCGACCGGGGCGCCGGGATCGGCTGCGACCAGCTCATCGCCATCGAGTCCTCGCCCACCGCCGACGCCTTCATGCGCATCTGGAACGCCGACGGCGGGGCGGTGGAGCAATGCGGCAACGCCGTGCGCTGCGTCGGCTGGCTCTTGATGGAAGCCACGGGCCACGACAGCGCCCGGCTCGATACGCCTGCTGGGCTCGTGACGGTGGAGCGCGCGGGACCCAAAGAGGTCACCGTCGACATGGGCAAGCCCGGCCTCGACTGGCGCGACATCCCGCTCGAGGAGGCGATGGACACCCGCGGCATCGAGCTTCAGGTCGGCCCGATCGACGCGCCGCTGCTGCACACGCCGGGCGCCGTCTCGATGGGCAATCCGCACGTGATCTTCTTCGTCAAGGACGCCGAGACCGCGCCGGTGCGCGAGGTGGGTTCGATGATCGAACACCACAGGCTCTTTCCCCAAAGAACCAACGTCGAGTTCTGCGAGGTGAAGGCGCGCGACCGGCTCAGGGTGCGGGTGTGGGAGCGCGGCGTCGGCGTCACCCGCGCCTGCGGCACCGGCGCCTGCGCGGCGCTGGTCGCCGCCAGCCGGCGCAACATGGCCGACCGCAAGGCGACGGTCGAGATGGACGGCGGCGACCTCGTGATCGAGTGGCGGCGCGAGGACGACCACGTGCTGATGACCGGGCCGATCGAGGTCGAGTTCACGGGCAA
>DATNJB010000035.1:0-9130 GCA_035604135.1 Caulobacteraceae bacterium
CGCCGGCGCGCGGTCGAGCAGCATCCGCTCCAGCTCGGCGTCCAGCTCGTGCGGTCGGCCAAGCCGAACGCGCCTGAGCCACGGCCGATAACGAGCGGCCATCGAATCGACCGCCAGCGCAGCCTCGATCTCCGCCTCGTCGAGCGCGTTCAGCTCCAGCGTGAAGAACAGGCTCTCCCCGGCGATCGCGGCACCGCGCGCGCGTATGTCCGATTCGAACTTCGACCAGAGCGAATCGTCGCGGGCGACCGAGGCCGCGAGCGAGGCATAGGCGCCGACGGCCCAGAGCCGCGTGGTCGCGCGCTCATAGAGCTCGACACCCTCGGCGATGAGCGCTCCCAGCCGCTCGGGCTCGCCGCGCGCCCCGACGAACGCCCCTTTGAGCCCGCCCAGCGCGGCGTTCACTTTCGCCGCGTCGGCAAGCTCGGCTTCGATGCGAGGATCGTCCCGACCCGAGAATAGGTCGTCCAGCCGCCACTGAGGCAGAGTCTCGTCCCGGGATTGGATCTTGGCGTGCGCGGTCATGGCCTTCCTAATGCCGCGCAGGCGTCCGCGCGGCAAACGAAACGCAGCCTCGCCGTTAACCTCCCGCTCAGGTCTCCGAAACCCGGCCTTTACCCCCGTTGGCCTAAAACGGGACATGTCAATCGCTGTCCCAATGCAGGACGGCGCATTTTGGTGGGTGTGCTTCTGATGGCCAAAACGGTTCTCGTCGTCGACGACGATCCAACGCAACGGCGGCTGATCCAGGCCGTGCTCGAGCGCGAGGGATTGAGCGTTGCCCACGCCGAGACCGGCGAACAGGCGATCGACCGGCTGGTCGCTGGCGGCGCGGCCGACGCCATCATGCTCGATCTCAATATGCCGGGCTTGGGCGGCCTCGGTGCGCTGAAGGAACTTCGCGGACGCGGGTTTGGCCAACCCGTGATCGTGCTGACGGCCACCGGCGGCATCGACACCGTGGTCAAGGCCATGCAGGCCGGGGCGCAGGACTTTTTCGTCAAACCGGCGTCCCCGGAGCGGATCATGGTTTCGATCCGCAATGCCCTGCAGATGGGGGACCTGAAGGGCGAGGTCGATCGCCTGAACAAGAAGGCCTCCGGACGCATCAGCTTCGCTGACCTGGTTGGCTCCTCGCCTGCCATGGCCAACGTCATGCGCTTGGGCGAGCGGGCGGCGAAGTCGCAGATCCCCATCCTGCTGCTCGGCGAGAGCGGCTCGGGCAAGGAGGTGATCGCGCGCGCCGTGCACGGGAGCTCGGACCGCGTCGGCAAGCCTTTCGTCGCCGTGAACTGCGGCGCCATTCCGGAAAATCTGGTCGAGTCGATCCTGTTCGGACACGAGAAGGGCAGCTTCACCGGCGCTGTCGACAAACACCTGGGCAAGTTCCAGGAGGCCAATGGCGGCGTGCTGTTCCTGGACGAGATCGGCGAGCTGCCGCTCGACATGCAGGTCAAGCTCCTGCGCGCGCTGCAAGAGGGCGAAATCGACCCGATCGGGTCGAAGCGGCCGACGCGGGTCGACGTCCGGATCATCTCGGCCACGAACCGCGACCTCGCCCAGCAGGTGAGCGAGGGGCGCTTCCGCGAGGACCTCTACTATCGCCTGAACGTCTACCCGATCGATCTGCCGCCGCTGCGCGAGCGGCGGGAGGACATCCCCGGCTTGATCGAACTCTTCATCCGCCGCTTCAATGTCGAAGAGGGCAAGCGCGTGCAGGGAGCAAGCGCGGAGACGATGGCGCTGCTGCAGGCGCACGAGTGGCCCGGCAACGTCCGCCAGCTCGAAAACGCCGTCTATCGCGCCATCGTGCTGGCCGACGCCCCCTATCTGCAGCCGTACGACTTCCCGGCCATCTCCGGGATCAACGCACCGGCGTCGGACGCTCTCGAGGGCGGGCCCGCGCCGAGCGGTCAGGATCTCCTGGGCGATCTGCCGGCCGACTCGCCCGTGCGAATCCTCGACGAGCGCGGGCATTTGCGAACGCTCGAGGAGATCGAACGCGACCTGATCCAGCTCGCGATCGAGATCTATTCCGGCCACATGAGCGAGGTTGCCCGGCGCCTCGGCATCGGCCGCTCGACCCTCTATCGCAAGGTGCGCGAGCAGGGGCTGGACGTTGCCCTGGACGAGGCGGTCTAGGCGTCAGAGCCCGAGCACGTCGACGAGCGTCTCGACCACGCGACCTGGGTCCTCGTCGGCCATCGCCGGATAGAGCGGCAGGCTGAGGCAGCGAGCGTAGTAGGCGTCGGCGCCTGGCAGTTCGATCTCGCCGTAGCGGTCGCGATAGTAGGGATGCCGGTGGACGGGGATGTAGTGGACCTGGCTGCCGATCCCCTTCTCCCTCAGCGCGTTCATGACCGCGCCTCGCGTCCGTCCGAGGCTGTCAAAGTCGATCAGCACCGTGAAGAGGTGCAGCGCCGGGTTGCAGCCGCTCGGCGGGGCGACCGCCCGGACCGCTGGCGCCAATCGGGCAAGCAGACGCCAGTACTGAAGGGCGAGGGCGCGCCGGCGGGTCGCGAACCGCGCCAGCTTGGCAAGCTGGCTTAGGCCGAGCGCGCAGAGCACGTCGGGCAGGCGGTAGTTGAACCCCAGCGCCTGCATCTCGTACGCCCAAGGCTCCGGCGTCGGACGCGGGGTTTCGAACGCCGCCGCATCGCGCACGATCCCATGGCTGCGGAAAAGCCTGAGCCGGGTGGCGAGCGCCGGGTCCGGCGTGGTCACCATGCCGCCTTCGCCGGTGGTGATGGTCTTGACCGGATGGAAGGAAAAGCAGGCCATCGCGCCGTGCCGGCCGTCGCCGACCTGCTCGGCGACATTGCCGAAGGTCATGGTCGTTCCGAGCGCGTGGCAGGCGTCCTCGACGACCGGGGCTGGACCGGCCAGCCGCCTCAGCGCCGGCAGATCGACGACGTTCCCCGCCAAGTGCACGGGCAGCACGGCCGCCAGCCGCCGCCCATCCAGACGGCCCAGCGCCCGCTCGAGCGTCTCCGCCGTCATGAGCCCGGTCTCACCGTCGACGTCGGCGAACACGACCTCCGCGCCCTGGTAACGCGCGCAGTTGGCGGTGGCCGCGAAGGTGATCGCGGGCGCGATCACCACATCGTCGGGACCGACATCCAGCGCCAGCATGGCCAGGTGCAGCGCCGCGGTTCCACTGGAGCAGGCGACCGCATGGCGGGCGCCGACAGCCTCGGCGAAAGCCTGCTCGAACGCCGCCACCCGCGGGCCGGTGGTGAGGAAGTCCGCGCGCAGCGCCTCGGCGACGGCGGCGACGTCGTCGTCCTCGATCATCTGGCGCCCGTAGGGCAGGAACTCAGCCATGGCCGGCAAGCAGCGCCTTCAGCCCGGCCGCATCCAGCCACTCCGCGTTCGTGTCGCTGGCGTAGGCGAAGCCGTCGGCGACCGCGCGGCCTTCGGCGGCGCTGAACGGCATACGCAGATATTCCACGAACTCCGGCTCGATGACGTAGCGGTCGGCGAGCTCGGTCGTCATCCGCGCATCGTCGGCGGAGATCATCGTCTCGTGCAGCTTCTCGCCCGGGCGAATACCGATGGTCCGGTGCGGCACGCCAGGCGCCAATGCATCGGCCACCTCGGTCATCGTCATGGAGCCGATCTTGGGCACGAAGATCTCGCCGCCGCGCATGAGTTCGAGCGAGGAGAGAACGAAGTCCACGCCCTGGTCGAGGGAGATCCAGAAGCGAGTCATGCGCGGATCGGTGATCGGCAGCTCCGCCGCACCCTCCGTGGCGAGCTTGAGGAAGAGAGGCGCCACCGAGCCGCGCGAACCGGCGACATTGCCGTAGCGGACGACCGAAAAGCGCGTGCCGATGTCACCGGCCAGATTGTTGCCGGCGACGAAGATCTTGTCGGAGGCGAGCTTGGTCGCGCCGTAGAGGTTTATCGGGTTGCACGCCTTGTCGGTCGAAAGGGCGACCACGCGGCGAACCCGGTTCGCGAGGCTGGCCCAGACGACGTTCTCGGCGCCCAGCACATTGGTGTGGACGAACTCGGAAGGATTGTACTCGGCGGCCGGCACCTGCTTCAGCGCCGCGGCATGGATCACCACATCGACGCCGCGCAGCGCCAACGTCAGCCGTTCGCGGTCGCGCACGTCGCCCAGGAAGAAGCGCATCCGCGCGAAGTCGGCCGAGGAGAAGGCGGCGCGCAGCTCGGTCTGCATCTCGTACTGCTTGAGCTCGTCGCGGCTGAAGACGATCAGCTTGCGCGGCGCATGCTCGGCCAACACGCGCCGCACGAAACGTCGGCCGAATGAGCCCGTGCCCCCGGTGACCAGCACGACCTGGCCTTCCAGAACGCGGGCCTTCGGTGCGAACGAGCGGACTGCGGCGCCGCTGTCGGGCAAGGACTCCACTCCGACGCGCGAATCACTCGCGGCCTTCCGGGCCTATCTTGGCGCAACGGCCGCTTTCCTAAAACGTTCTCGCCGCTAGATTGGGCGGACCACATACGGAGGACCCCATGCGAGGTCTGGCCTGGGCGGCGCTCGTCCTAGTCTTCGGAGAGCCGGCGTTGGCGGCGGAGCAACCCGTCGCGGTCGTGCACAGCGCCTCGGCAGCCTACGGCCCCGCGCGGACCATTGTCGTCCGCGCCACGATCGACCTGCCCAATTCGTGCTGGTCGAATCCGCGCTTCGAGGCGCCGGCGCGCGGCGTACGGCCCGACGCAAACGGCGTGGTTCCGATCCTGATCGTCGCGGAGTCCAAAGAGGGCGCCGGCGTCATGTGCTCGATGATCTACCGTCCCGATGTCAGCGTGCCCGCGCTCCGTTGGACCCGCTATCCCGCGCACGGGCTGAAGGCGGTCAAACTGATCGGAACGCAGACTCCAATGGTGGCGGCCGTTGGCGACGACGACAGGCCCGGAAGCTAGGATTTTCGGGCGTTAAACCGAATCCAGATTAACCAGTCGCGTGGACCCAACCTTAACCGTTTGGGTTGAGACTGCCTGCCTGACGGCGTACATTCTCGTTGACGCGACGGTCGCGATGCGAATGCTCTGCGGCGGCAAGGTAAGGGGTTCTGCATGTTCCGTATTGCGTCAGTCGCCGGGTTCGCTGCCGCGCTTGCCTTGGGCGGCGCCGCTTCCGCACAATCGGTCTTCATCTCCGGCAATGTCTTTCACGTGCGGGCCTGCCCGGGGCCTGTCGCTCCCGGGACGGCGCGCTGCCATGCGCACATCGTCAGCGATGCGCGCGGCAACCACTTGCTGAACCGCTTCATGCCGAACCGCACCCAGCCGGGCGCGAAGGCCGTGGTGCCGCAGGGCTACGGCCCCGCCGACCTACGCTCCGCTTACGCGGTCACCTCGACCGGCAGCTCCACCACGATCATGGCGATCGTGGACGCCTACGGCTATACCAACGCCGAGTCCGATCTTGGGGTCTATCGTTCCACCTACGGACTGCCCGCCTGCACGTCGGCGAACGGCTGCTTTGCCAAGTACAACGAGCGCGGCCAGAAGGCGAACTACCCGGCGCAGAACACCGGTTGGCAGCAGGAGACGGCGCTCGATCTCGACATGGCCAGCGCCATGTGCCCGAACTGCACGATCATCCTCGTCGAGGCCAGTTCCGCCAGCTACAACGACTTGGCGGCGGCCGAGAACACGGCCGTAAGCCTTGGGGCGCGCGTGATCTCGAACAGCTACGGGGGCGGGGAGTCAGGCTCGCAGAGCTTCGAATCCGCCTACGACCATGCGGGCGTCGCGATCACGGTGAGCACCGGCGACAGCGGCTACGGGGCGGGACCCCAATTCCCGGCCACCGCGCCTCACGTCACGGCCGTCGGCGGCACCAGTCTCTCGCGCGCCTCCAACACCGCCCGCGGTTGGACCGAGACGGCCTGGAGCGACGGTGGCAGCGGCTGCAGCAAGGTGTACGCCAAGCCCAGCTGGCAGAGCGACACGCTGTGCACGATGCGCATGGAGGCGGACGTGTCGGCCGTCGCCGATCCCAATACCGGCGTCGCCGTGTATGGTCCCGAGAACTCCCGAACCTCGGCCTGGATGGTCTTCGGCGGCACCAGCGTCGCTGCGCCTCTCGTCGGGTCGCTCTATGCCAACAACGGCCCCCCGGTGACCTTCGGGAGCCCTTACGCCAACACCTCGGCGCTCAACGACGTCACGAGCGGCAGCAACGGGCGTTGCGGCGGCACCTACTTCTGCACCGCCGGCGCCGGCTACGACGGACCGACCGGGCTTGGCACCCCGAAGGGCGTCACGGCGTTCTGAGGACCAATACCGCCACGGCGGTCAGGGCTACCCCGCGCTCACGACGACATCGTGACCGAACGGCGCCATAGTCGCGATTCGATCGCGGGGTGCGTCCAGTCATGCCTCTTGAAAGCCGCCAAGCAGGGTCGCGCCCGCTCCGCGCGGCGGGGCTCGTCTTCAGCGCACTCCTGGTTTGCCTGGCCGCGCTCGCCCACGCCGACCGGGCGCGCACTGAAACGCACACGCCACAGCTTCCCGCCGTCCTCACCGCCGTTTCCGCCGCCGAGCAGCCAGGCGGCCAAGCGCTGGTCCTCCTGACCTTCCAGCCCCTCGCACCGCGGTTTTCGATCATCGACAACGACACGACGCGGCCCTCGATCGCGTTCGCGCTGTCCTCCCGCGGGATCGGAGCGACCGCGCCGCAGGGGCTGCACGGCCTTCTGCGATCGGTCGCCTTCGATCAACAGGACACCGTCGAGATTCTGCACTTCTCGACCTCGACCAAGGTGCGGGTCACCGTCGCCCCGGTCGGGTCGAGTGCGATCAGCCTCACGTTCGCGCCCGCGCCGGGGGGCGCCGCTCCCGCCGAAACCGCCGTCCAGTCGGTTGCGCAGGGTGCGACCAGCGCTCGGCCGCCCGGCGAAGACGGGTTCGAGGTGGTGTTCCTGAAGTACGCGGACGTCAGCGAGGTGGTTGGCCTCTTGACCGAAGGCCTGAGCGTGAAGTCCAACGACGTCTTCGTGCCCCACGAGCCGGCGTTCGGTTCCGCGGGGATGGGCGGGACCGCCTTCGTACCGGCGCCCTCGCAGACCGACGAGGCATCCACCGATCCGCTCGCGCAATCCGTCGACGACAACATCGCGATCGACCGCCGACTCAACGCCATCATTCTCAAGGGATCGCCGGAGCAAATTGCGCGTCTGAAGGAGAAGATCGCCGAGATCGACGTGCCCGTGCAGAGCGTGCTGCTGGAGACCGTGTTCGTCGAGCTGGACGAATCCGGCGCCAAGAACGTCGGTCTCGACTTCAACAACACCACCAATCAGATCGCCGTCGCCACCTTCCAGGCCGGAGCCTTCATCCCGGCCGGAGAGCCGACCGACCACCCCTTGACCAGCGTATCCTTGCAGGCGGCGATCTCCGCCCAGGTGCAGGCGGGCCACGGCCGGATCGTCTCGAAACCCCGCATCTCGGCGCAGAGCGGCACGACCGCGAAGATCATCACCGGTGACGCCCTGCCGATTTTGACGTCGATCGCGCTCTCGGGCGTGAACGCCGTCTCGCAACAGGTTCAGTACGTGAACGTCGGCGTCACGCTGCAGATCGCGCCCAGGGTCAGCGACGACGGCTTTGTGACCTCGCACGTGTTCTGCGTCGTCTCGAGCGTGACCGGCACCTCGCAAGGCTACCCGACGATCAGCCAGCGCGAGGCGGAGACGTCCGCCACGGTGCGGGACGGCGAGACGTTCGTCATCGGCGGTCTGACCGAGGAGAGCGACATCACGTCCAATACCGACCTGCCGGGTATCGGAAGGGTGCCGATACTGTCGAACCTTCTCGGGCTGCGGACCGGGACCCGGTCGAAGACCGAGCTCTACATCGTGGTCACGCCGCACATCGTCGGCCGCCCTGGCGCGGTTGCGGTCCCACCCGCCGTCGCGGCGCAAGCGAACTGAGGACGCGGCCGCTCCGGTGAAGTCGCCTATCAGATAGTCACGGTCGCCCAGCGAAAGCCTGATCGAAGAAGGCTGTCGGATCGGTTGCGCCTCCGCGCAAGTCTACCCGTGCGTCAAGGGCGGTCGCGCCTAGGCAGCGCCGCGATCTCGTCGGGCGTCAGCTTGTGCAGCCCGCTCACCGGGCAGCGCTGCGGCATGCCGATATCGCGGATGCTGACCTCCGCCTGGATCGGCTCGCAGATCCAGGGGTCGCCGCCCGCCGATCGCAGCCGGAACCCCTGTTTGAACGAGAGCCCGACACAATCGGTCATGAGGTCGATGCGCCAAATGTCGCTCACGCTCGACCGGACATAGATCGTGTGGTCGTTGGGCGCATTGAAACCGTTGATGTTGCGCACAAAAAGGCACTCTTGCTGGCGCGGCTGCGGCTGGGCGGCGGCTGTGGCCGCCGCCAGCGCCGAGGCCGCCAACGCGAGCGCCGCGAGCCCGAACCGAACCGAATTGGCATTGCTGGACACGGGGGGTGGGTCTCCGTCAATCGAGAGCGGCGCACGCCGCCTTTTCCATTTCAGAGCGAATGAGGCTGAACCCCGCCTGAACGCGCGAGCCGGCGTGTGCGTCGCATGGCGAATCGGTCGGGGCGGACGATTGCCGCCAGCGCGGCGGGCAACGGCGAGGGCGCGTCAAGCGCGAGCGACGCCACGTGCTCGGCGAGCAGGGGCGCGGTGCAAAATCCCCGCGAGCCCAGCCCGGCGAGAATGAACAGGCCCGCCGCCTCCGCCTCGCCCGCCAGCGGCATGAAGTCGGGCGTCACCGCGCGAACGCTGGCGCGCCCGGAGAGCGACGCCGCCTGAAGACGTCGCGCAAGCGCCGGAGCGCTCGACGCGAGCCGCTCGAGATTGCGCAGATTATCCTGGGCGCGGACCTCGGGACTGGCGTCGCCGCGATCATGGGTGGCGCCGATCAGGACCCCGTCGCGGGTGGGAATGGCATAGCTCGCGGCGATCATGGGCGGTGGCGCGTCGACCGCCGCGAAGCTGACTTGCCCCCTGAGCGGTGCGAGCGAGACGCCGGGACTCAGCCCCGCGGCCCCGAGGCCGTTGGCGACAAAGACGAGCTCCGCCGAAGCGATCTCCGACCCGGCAGCGTCGCACAGGCGCCAGCCCGCGCCAGCCCGCTCGATCGTGTGCACGCTGGCCCGAACGCGGCGGGCGCCG